>NZ_FNSK01000001.1:1602500-2211250 GCF_900105075.1 Rhodobacter sp. 24-YEA-8 | reverse complement strand
GGCCACCGATGATCATGCGCCTGCTCCTGTCCCAAGGCTCCGGCCGATGCGGATGCGGTAATTGGTCAGCATATCGACACCCAGCAGGAAGAAGAGCAGCATCCCCTGGAAGACCTGGATCGAGGCGGCAGGCAGGTTGAGCCGCGATTCGGCCAGGCTGCCCCCCACATAGGTCAGCGCCATCAGAAGCCCTGCAAGGATGATCCCCAGCGGGTTCAGCCGGCCAAGGAAGGCCACGATGATGGCGGTGAACCCGTAGCCGGTCGCGAATTTATCGGTGATCTGGCCAGAGGGGCCGCTGACCTCGAAGATCCCGGCCAGTCCGGCCAATGCGCCGGCGAGGCCGAGGCAGAAGATCACCAGCCGGGCAGGGCTTACACCATGGAACCGGGCTGCGCGCGGTGCCTGACCGGCAAGGCGGATGCGAAAGCCGATGCCGTGGCGCGTCAGCAGCACATAGGCCGCCACCGCCACGCCAAGTGCCGCGACCGCACCCCAGTGGAATCCGCTGCGCTCGATCAGATCGACATTGCGCGCGGCGGGATAGCCCGAGAAATTGCGGCTGCCGGGAAAGCCCATGCCGTCCGGGTTTCTCAGAAAGCTGAACGCTGCCTTGGCGAGGATTGCCTGGGCGACATAGACGAGCATCAGCGAGACGAGGATCTCATTGGTGTTGAACTTCGTCTTCAGGATGGCGGGTATCATGGCCCAGGCCCAGCCGCCAAAGGCGCCGGCCGCGATCATGACAGGAAAAATCAGCCGGTTTTCCGTCGGGTAGAAGGCAAGGCCGACCGAGGCGCCGATGATTGCGCCCATGATATACTGGCCCTCGGCGCCGATATTCCAGATGCCGGCACGAAAGCCCATGGCAAGGCCGACCGCGATCAGGATCAGGGGGGCGGCCTTGATGAAAAGCTGGGCGCGGAAATAGGAGGCATTGGCCCCCGCGAGCGGCTCCCAGAAAATGGTCCGGATCACGGTAAAGGGGTTTGAGCCGAGCGCTGCAAATAAAAGCCCCCCCGCCACCATGGTCAGGAAAACGGCCAGAACCGGCGTGAACCACAGCCAGAACTGCGACGGAGTGGCGCGCCGCTCGAGCCTCAGCATGGGACGCCTCCGCCCGCCTGCCGCGCCGACCAATTCCTGCACAGGAATTGGCACGATTTCTGTACAGAAATCGGTCCTCTGGCCGATGCCGGCGCTTCAGGTCGCATGATGCGCCTCCTCCATCCCATGGGCCCCGCCCATCATCAGGCCGATCTCTTCGGTGCTCAGCCCTTCAACCGGGCGCGGCACCGAAAGACGGCCTTCATTCAGCACTGCAAAGCTGTCGGCGATTTCCATCAGCTCGTCGAGATCCTGGCTGATCACCACGACGGCCGCACCCTGGCCCGCGCAATCGAGGATCTTCTGCCGGATCGCGCTTGCGGCCGCGGCATCCACCCCCCAGGTCGGCTGGTTGATGACGATGACATCGGCCCCCTGTTTCAGCTCGCGCCCCATCAGGAATTTCTGCAAATTCCCCCCCGAAAGCGCCCGCGCCGCCACATCCGGCCCCGGTGTCCGCACATCATAATCGCGGATCACCTCTTCGGCGAAGTCGCGCGTTCTCGCGCGGCGGATAAAGCCGCGATCCGAGAGGTTCATTCGCACCGATGCGGTCAGCCAGGCATTGTCGACCAGGCTCATATCCGGTGCCGCCGCATGGCCGTAGCGGTCCTCGGGCGCGGCCACCAGCCCTGCCGCACGCCGCCCGGCCGGGCCGAGCGTGCCGATCCCGGTGCTGCCGAGCCGGATCGCATCTGCCGGGGCCGGCATTTCCCCCGACAGCGCCAGCAAAAGCTCGTCCTGGCCATTGCCCGCAACACCGGCGATCCCCAGAACCTCGCCCTTTCTCACGCTGAAGCCCACGTCTTTGAGGGCGGTGCCAAAGGGGATCGGCGAGGCCAGTGACAGCCCGTTCACCTCCAGCGCGATATCGCCCTTCTGACCTTTGCGACGTGCCGGCACCGCCAGCGATGCGCCGACCATCAGCTCCGCCATCTCGCGTGCCGATCGTTCGCGCGGCGTACAGGTTGCCACCACCCGGCCACGCCTGAGGATGGTTGCCTCATCACAGAGCGCCCGGATCTCTTCCAGCTTATGGCTGATATAAAGGATCGAGGTCCCCGCCGCCGCCAGCTGCCGCAGCGTGCGAAACAGGATCTCCACCTCCTGCGGCGTCAGCACCGAGGTCGGTTCATCCATGATCAGCAGTTTCGGATCCTGAAGCAGGCAGCGGATGATCTCGACCCGTTGCCGTTCCCCGGCAGAAAGATCACCCACGTTGCGGCCCGGATCAAGCGGCAGGCCATAAGCTTCGGAAACCTCGCGGATCCGCGCGGAAAGGGCGCGCATCGGCGGCGGATCCTCCATCCCGAGGGCGACATTCTCGGCGACATTCAGCGCCTCGAACAGGCTGAAATGCTGAAACACCATCGCGACACCCAGACGCCGCGCCTCGGCGGGGCGCGCTGGCGCATAGGGCTGGCCCCGCAGGGTCATCCGTCCCTGATCGGGCCGCACCAGGCCGTAGATCATCTTGACCAGCGTCGATTTCCCGGCGCCGTTTTCGCCCAGAAGCGCGTGGATCTCGCCCGCCCGGATGGTGAAAGACACATCGCTGTTGGCGATGACACCCGGATAGGCCCTTGTCAGACCCTCCAGCCGCAGAAGCTCATCCGAACCGGCTGTCATCCGTGATCCCCGCTCTTTCCACCGCTGCTGACCCGGAGGCCAATCCGGATTCCCGTTTCCGTTTCAATAGTTGCACCGCCACCCCAATCGCAATGGCCTGTGGGTGTTTGCCAAGGCTCATATCACCAATCGGCGAGGTGATGCGCGATATTTCACCCCCCGGATGCCCCAGAGCGAGGAGCCGGCTGCGAAACCGGGCCCATTTAGTGGCCGATCCGATCAGCCCGATTCCCGCCGTCTCCTGCCCCAGCAGGAGGTGGCAAAGCTCCAGATCCAGCGCATGTGAGAAGGTGACGATCAGATGCCCGGCGCCCGCAGGCGCATGTCGCACCAGCTGCGCGGGGTCCGCCGCCCAGAGCGCGTCGACGCCTTCGGGCAGGGTGTCAGGAAAGCGGGCGCGCGCCGTGTCGATCCAGGTCAGCGCGAAATCCGGCAGCGGGCCGAGGACCGCGACCAGGGCCCGTCCGACATGGCCCGCCCCCCAGATCCAGAGCGGGCTGGCCGCCGCGCTCAGGGGCTCCGCCAGCCAGCCGCCGGTGCAAAGCGGGCCGCCTTCCCAGGCCCGGCCATTGCGGGCCCGCGCCAGTGCACGCCGGATCCGGAACGGCATCGCGCCCGCCTCCGGGCTGACAGGTCGCGCAACGACCGGGCCGCTCAGCCCGGCAAGCCGCGCCTGATCCCAGTGTTCGCTGACCAGATCGACCAAGCCGCCGCAGCATTGCCCAAGGCCCGGGCCAAGCGCATGGCGTGTCAGCCCGCCATTCCCGGCGCCTGCCAGCATCTTGCGCGCGCCCGTCACGGCGAGATATTCCAGCGCGCCGCCGCCGATCGTGCCCTTCTGGCCGTTCTCCCAGACCAGCATCGCCGCCCCGTCCTCGCGCGGGGAAGACCCCTGATGTCCGGCGATCACCACCCGGATCACCGGCCCATGTTCCGAAAGTGTCGCCCGCAGGGCTTCTGCGTCAAACATCGCGCCTGACCCTTTCCACCGCTGCCAGCACCGCCTCCGGCGTTGCGGGCGCCACCAGATCAGGCCAGACCCGCCCATCCCCACAATCTGCGCCACAGGCGGCGACCGCCGCCGACAAAGCGGCATGGACCGAGATCCCCAGCATGAAAGGCGGCTCGCCCACCGCTTTCGAGCGCCCAACCGTCGCTTCGCGATTTGGCCGGTTCCACAGTTCCACATTGAAAATACGCGGCCGGTCGGAACAGGCCGGGATCTTATAGGTCGAGGGCGCATGGGTCATCAGCCGGCCCTTGCGGTCCCAGACCAGTTCTTCGGTGGTCAGCCATCCTGCGCCCTGAACATAGGCGCCCTCGATCTGGCCGATATCAATCGCGGGGTTCAGCGGCGATCCGGTGTCATGCAGGATGTCGGTGCGCAAAATGCGGTTCTCGCCGGTCAGGCAATCGATCACCACCTCGCTTACCGCCGCGCCATAGGCGAAATACAAAAACGGCCGGCCCTGACCCCTGATCCGGTCCCAGGTGATTTTCGGCGTGGCGTAGAAGCCGGTCGAAGACAGCGAGATCCGCGCCTGATAGGCCCAGGCCGCAACCCTGGCAAAGGGATAGGCCTCGCCCGCCACCCGCACCATCCCGTCCTGGAACCGCACCGCCTCCACCGCCACCTGATGCTTTTCGGCCAGAAATCCGGCAAGCCGCCCCCGGATCACCAAAGCCGCCTCGCGCGATGCCATCCCGTTCAGATCCGACCCTGACGAGGCCGCCGTCGCCGAGGTATTGGGCACTTTCGCCGTGTCAGTCGCGGTGATGCGGATATCGCCTGCCTCAAGGCCAAAGACTTCTGCCACCACCTGGGCCACCTTGAGGTTCAGCCCCTGACCCATCTCGGTGCCACCGTGATTGAGATGCACCGAGCCGTCCTGGTAGACATGCACCAGCGCCCCCGCCTGGTTCAGCCATGTCAGGGTGAAGGAAATCCCGAATTTCACCGGCGTCAGTGCGATGCCGCGCTTGAGCACCTGTGATCGCGCATTCCAGGACGCAATCTCTGCCTTTCGCGCCAGGTAATCCGAGCTTTGCACCAGTCGCGCCACAAGCTCCTGCCCGACAAAATCTTCGACCGGCATCTGATAGGGCGTGGTCTGAACAGCGCCCTTTCTCCTGCCCGGAATACTCCGTGACGCGCCGGGGGGCTGGCCACCCGGTTCCTCTGCTGCAATGGTCGGCTCGTAGAAATTGATCCGCCGCACCTCCAGCGGCTCGCGTCCGAGGGCGAATGCGATATGATCCATCACCCGCTCGATCCCGATCATCCCCTGCGGCCCGCCAAAGCCCCGGAAGGCGGTGGCGGATGCTGTATTGGTTTTCAGCCGATGGCTCTCGATGCGGATGTCCTTCAGGAAATAACAATTGTCCGCATGCAGCATCGCCCGGTCCGCCACCGGCAAAGACAGATCCTGGCTCCAGCCGCAGCGGAAAAGATGCGTGACCGCTATCCCGAGCACCCGGCCTTCTTCATCGAACCCCGCCTCGTAGCGGATCTCGAGATCGTGGCGCTTGCCGGTGATGACTATATCATCATCGCGGTCATAGCGCATCTTGCAGGCCTGGCCGGTCAGGCGCGCCGCCACCGCGCAGGCGATTGCCAGTGCATTGCCCTGACTTTCCTTGCCACCGAAACCGCCCCCCATCCGCCGCGTCTCGACCCGGACTGCGGCCATCGGCAGATGCAGGGCATGGGCGACCTTGTGCTGGATCTCGCTTGGATGCTGGGTCGAGGACAGGATATGCATCCCGTCTTCCTGCGGCAGCGCCGCTGCGATCTGGCCCTCAAGGTAGAAATGTTCCTGCCCGCCAACCGGGAAGCGGCCCGCGATCCGCTGCGGCGCAGCTGCAATCGCCGCCGCCGCATCGCCCCGCGCCCAGATCACCGGCCCCTGTTCAAAGCGGCTGTCTGCTTCCAGCGCCTCTTCGATGGTCAGGATCGGGGTTTCTTCGTGGTAGTCGATCCGGGCCAGCCGCGCTGCCCGCCGCGCCGCGAGATGGCTTTCCGCCAGCACGATAAACAGCGGCTGGCCGTGGAAATGAATGGCATCCGGGCTCAGCAGCGGCTCGTCATGGGTCGAAGGGGAACAATCGGGCATAGCGCCGAAAGCGGCGAACAGATCATCCGCCGTAATCACCCGCACGACACCGGGCGCGGCCAGCACGGGCGCTAGGTCGATGCTCTCGACCCTCCCGCGCGCTATGCCGGCCAGGCCAAAAGCCAGATGCAGCGCGCCCTGGGGCAGGGGAGTGTCATCCAGATAGCGCGCCGTTCCCGCCACATGCAAAGGCGCGGAATCGTGGGGGAGGGGTTTCCCGATGCTCATGGCGCCACCTTCAGCACGGAGGTTTCAACGCCGGAGCGTTCCAGAAAGTAGCGCAGCAAGAGATTTTGCGCGACAGCAAGCCGGTAGCCGGCCGAGGCGCGCATATCGGAAAGCGGCTGGTAATCTTCCGCCATGGCGCGCATCGCATGGCGGATCGTCGTCTCGCTCCAGTCCTGACCGATAAGCGCCGCCTCTGCGCCGCGCGCGCGTTTCGGGATCGCCGCCATGCCGCCAAAGGCGATGCGGGCGGAGGTGATGCGGCCCTCGCTATGCGTGATATTGAAACAGCCGCAAAGCGCGGAAATATCCTGGTCGAAGCGTTTCGAGACCTTGTAGCAGCTCAGATCCGGGGCGGCGGGCAGGGTGATCGCCTCGACAAATTCGCCGGGCAGGCGGTCTTGTTTGCGGTAATCGAGGAAAAAATCCTCAAGCGCGAGGCTGCGGCGGGTGTCGCCCTGGCGCAGATGCAGCCTGGCGCCGGCGGCGATCAGCGCGGGCGGGCCGTCGCCGATGGGCGAGCCATTGGCGATATTGCCGCCGATTGTGGCCGCGTTGCGGATCTGGGCCGAGGCGAAGCGGCGCAGGAGCTCGGCAAGGCCGGGATGGCTGGTTTTCACCGCCGCGCGCAGCCGGGCGATGGTGACCATGGCGCCGATGCGCAGGCCTTCGGAGGTATCGGTGATGCTTTGCAGGTCTTTGATCTGGTTGAGGAATATGACCGGTGAGAGGGAGCGCAGCTGTTTTGTGACCCAGAGACCGATATCGGTGGCACCGGCGATCAGCGTGGCCTCGGGCGTCGCGGCATAAAGGGCTGCGAGGGCATCTGTGGTGGTCGGGGTCAGGGGGGCTGTCTGCCCCCCTCGGCCTTTGGCCTCACCCCCCGAGGATATTTCCGGACAGATGAAACCGGCATCTTTTTCAAGCCAGTCGGGGATGGGGGCGGTCTCGGCAGCCCGGGCGGCGCGGAGGATCGGCGCGTAGCCGGTGCAGCGGCAGAGATTGCCGGCGAGGCTGTCATCGTGGCTCCGGTCGCCGTTCAGATGGGCCGCGGCCATCGAAGCGATGAAGCCCGGCGTGCAAAAGCCGCATTGGCTGCCGTGATGGGTGATCATCGCCGCTTGGACCGGGTGCATCTCGCCTTTGGGGCCGGTGATGCCTTCGACGGTGCGGATGGCTTTGCCTTTGAGCTGCGGCAGGAAGAGAATGCAGGCATTGACCGCGCGGGCGCCGGTCTCGTCACGCAGGATGACGGTGCAGGCGCCGCAATCGCCTTCGTTGCAGCCCTCTTTTGTGCCTTTCAGGCCGCCTGTGTCGCGCAGCCAGTCGAGCAGCGTCCGGGTGGGGCTTTCGGCCTCCGGGATGTGGGTTTCAAGTCCGTTCAGCCAGAAACTGATACCGGTCATTCTTCAATCCGCCGCGATACTCCCTGTGGCGGGGTCTGTGCCTGCCGGCCCGATGCGGCGTAGGGCCGGGCGGTGCGCCCCTTTGCTTATACCCTCATCAAGCCGGGCTGCGGATGGGCTGGCAAGAAAAATTATTAATCGGATGATAGAAAGAGTTTATCTCGAGACGCGAAAGCGGCTGCCGGTTTTCTGCGCGGGCCGCCGCGCCTGTCTTTCGACCCTTCCTTGCGCAGCGGGGCGGGGTTAGACTGGCACCATGTCACGCGCCCCCAAATTCATCCATCTTCGCACCCATACCGAACATTCGCTGCTGGAAGGCGCGATACCGGTCAAGAAGCTTGTGAAACTGGCGGCGGGCGCCGAGATGCCGGCCATCGCGGTCACCGATTCCAACAATATGTTCTGCGCGCTGGAATTTTCCAGCCATTGCAAGGATGCCGGGGTCCAGCCCATCGTCGGCTGCCAGGTGGCGCTGGAATATGATCCGGCGGCGCCGGGAGAAAAGCCGCGCCTGCCGGCCTCGCTTGTGCTCCTGGCGCAGACCGAGGCGGGATATGAGAATCTGATGAAGCTGAACTCCTGCCTCTATCTGGGCAAGGCGGGGCAGCTGGTGCAGGTGACGGTGGATCAGCTGGCGGCGCACAGCGCCGGGCTGATCTGTCTGAGCGGCGGGCCGGACGGGCCTTTGGGGCGGCTGTTGCAGGGCGGGCAGATGCCGAAGGCCCGGGCCCTGACCGAACGGCTGGCGGCGATTTATCCCGATCGGCTTTACATCGAATTGCAGCGCCATCCGGGCGAGGGCGGGCGACTGCCGCAGGCCGAAGCGCTGTCCGAGCGCGGCCATATCGAGCTGGCCTATGATCTGAACCTGCCTCTGGTTGCGACGAATGACGTCTATTTCCCGAAATCCGACATGTATGAGGCGCATGACGCGCTGATCTGCATCGCGGAAGGCGCCTATGTCGACCAGCTGGAGCCGCGCAGACGTCTGACGCCACAGCATTATCTGAAATCCGAATCCGAGATGTGCGCGCTGTTTGCCGATCTGCCGGAGGCGCTGGAAAACACCGTCGAGATCGCGCGCCGCTGTGCCTTCATGGCCTATAAGCGCAAACCTATCCTGCCGGTTTTCGCAGAAGATGAGGTCGAGGAACTGCGGCGCCAGGCCTGGGACGGCCTGGAGAAACGCCTCGCCGTGATTCCGCTCGCCGCGCCGCGCGAAGAATATGAGGAACGGCTGAAATTCGAGCTCTCGATCATCGAGCGCATGGGTTTCCCCGGCTATTTCCTGATCGTGTCCGATTTCATCAAATGGGCCAAGGACCACGATATTCCGGTCGGGCCGGGGCGGGGTTCGGGGGCGGGCTCGCTTGTCGCCTATGTCCTGCTGATCACCGACCTTGATCCTTTGCGCTATGCGCTGCTGTTCGAGCGGTTTTTGAATCCCGAGCGGGTCTCAATGCCCGACTTCGACATCGACTTCTGCATGGATCGCCGCGAGGAGGTGATCCGCTATGTGCAGGACAAATACGGCCATGACAAAGTGGCGCAGATCATCACCTTCGGCGCGCTGCTTTCAAAGATGGCGGTGCGCGATGTCGGGCGTGTGCTGCAGATGTCTTATGGTCAGGTGGACCGGCTGGCGAAGATGATCCCGGTCGAAGGCGTCAAGCCGGTCTCGATCACCAAGGCACTGGCGGATGAGCCGCGTCTGCGCGAGGCGGCGAAAGAAGAAGTTGTCGCGCGGCTGCTGAAATATGCCGAACAGGTCGAGGGGCTTTACCGCTCTGCCGGCACCCATGCCGCCGGTGTGGTGATCGGCGACCGGCCGCTGGATGAGCTGGTGCCGCTCTATCAGGATCCGCGCTCGGACACGCCCGCCACCCAGTTCAATATGAAATGGGTCGAGGCGGCGGGGCTGGTAAAGTTCGACTTCCTCGGGCTGAAGACCCTGACCGTGATCAAGGATGCGATCCGCCAGGTGCTGGAAGCCGGGCGGCCTTTGCATATCGGCCCGGACGGGACGCAGCTTTACGAGCCACCGAAGGGTGCTGAGAACGACATCGGGCATATCCCGCTTGATGACAAAGCGACCTATGACCTTTATTCCGCCGCGCGCACGGTTGCTGTCTTCCAGGTGGAAAGCTCTGGCATGATGGATGCGCTCCGGCGCATGAAGCCGACCTGTATCGAGGATATCGTCGCATTGGTGGCGCTGTATCGCCCCGGCCCGATGGAGAATATCCCGACTTATTGCGAGGTGAAAAACGGCACCCGCGCGCTGGAAAGTATCCACCCGACCATCGATCACATCCTGAAAGAGACGCAGGGCATCATCGTCTACCAGGAGCAGGTGATGCAGATCGCCCAGGTCATGGCGGGCTATTCACTTGGTGGCGCCGACCTGTTGCGCCGCGCGATGGGGAAAAAGATCGCCGAGGAAATGGCGAAAGAGCGGCCCAAATTTATCGAGGGCTGCACCGCCACCCACCAGATCGACACCAAAAAATCCGGCGAGGTCTTTGACCTGCTGGAGAAATTCGCGAATTACGGCTTCAACAAATCGCACGCTGCGGCCTATGCGGTCGTGAGCTACCAGACCGGCTGGATGAAGGCGAACCACCCGGTCGAATTCATGTCCGGTGTGATGAATTGCGATATCCATCTGACCGACAAGCTCGCCGTCTATAAGCGCGAGCTGGACCGGATGGAGGTCAAGGTCGTGCCGCCTTGCGTCAACCGCTCGCTCGCGGTGTTTTCGGTCAAAGATCAGCAACTGGTCTACGGCCTCGGCGCGCTGAAAAATGTCGGTGTCGAGGCGATGCGGTCTATCGTCGATGCGCGTGGTGACAGGCCTTTCGCGACGATCTTCGATTTCGCGCGCCGGGTGGATCTGAAAAAGATCGGCAAACGCCCGATGGAGATGCTGGCCCGCGCCGGGGCCTTTGACCAGCTTGATCCCAACCGCGCCCGCATGTTCGAGGCACTGGACGGGCTGGTCGCCTATTCGGCGGCGGTGCATGAGGCGGCGGTCTCCGCCCAGGTCTCGCTCTTCGGGTCTTCGGGCTCGGATATCCCCGAGCCGCGTATCCCCTTCCGCGATGATTGGCTGCCGGTCGAACGGCTGGGGCATGAACATCAGGCCGTGGGCTTTTATCTCTCGGGCCATCCGCTCGATGATTACATGCCGGCGCTGAAACGCCAGAAGGTCGAGACCCTGGCCGAGATCACCAGGAAGGCACTGGCCAAAGGCCCTTATATCGCAAAGATCGCGGGCTCGGTTTCGGCGCGGCAGGAGCGGAAATCGGCCAAGGGCAATCGATTCGCCTTTGTCTCGCTCTCGGACCCGACCGGGCTTTATGAGGTCACCTGTTTCTCGGATGTGCTGGAAGCCTGCCGCGAATTTCTGGAGCCGGGCAGCAATGTGGTGCTGACGGTCAAGGTCGACCCGGATGGCGAGGGCGTGAAGCTTCTGGCCAATGGCGTCGAACCCATCGACCGCGTGGCGGCGAAATCCGAGGCGGCTGACATCCGCATCCATATTGACCGGCCCGAAGCGGTCACCTCGATCGCCATGCTTCTCGGCAAATCCGAGGGCCGGATGCGCGGTCGCATCACGCTTTGTGTTCCCGACGAAGAGGGGCGCGAGATCGACCTTCTCTTGCCCGACCCCTATCCGGTCAGCCCGCAGATCCGGGGCGCTATCAAGGCGATGCAGGGCGTGGTGATGGTCGAAGAGGTCTGACACTGCTCCCCCGGCGCCACCTGGCACCGGGATCATGCCTTCGGGGCTTCACGCCGACCGGGTCGGGAAACGCATCAGCAGCTGCGCCAATCAGCCGTCACCAATGCGGCGGCGGCTGGTTCGCAGCCGGGGCTTCGCCCGCCATCTGCTCGCGTTCGGCCTCGCGCTCCATCAGCATATGCACCCGGCGGTTCAGCTGGGTGATCTCGCGATCCTGGCGCGCCACCACATCCGACAGATCATCCATTGCCCGGATCAGATGCGCGATCCGTTCTTCCAGGGCTGCATCCCGGTCGCTTCTCTCAGTCGTCATCTTATCCGCCGCTTGTCGCCTCTTGCCCCATCCGCTAGAGGATGCAGCAACTGCCGCCGGGCCGCAATCACCGGCAAACGCTCCTCTATCCGAAGGCAAGACCCATGTCCGAAGGCAAGATCCGCCGCCCCCGGGCCGAGACCCCCAAGGGATTTCGCGATTATTTCGGGGCCGAGGTCACCGAACGTAAAGCCATGCTGGACGCCATTGCCGGGGTCTATCATCGCTATGGGTTCGAGGCGCTGGAGACATCGGCGGTGGAAACCGTCGAGGCGCTTGGCAAATTCCTTCCCGATGTTGATCGCCCGAATGAGGGTGTTTTTGCCTGGCAGGATGAGGATGAGGCCTGGATGGCATTGCGCTATGACCTGACGGCGCCGCTGGCGCGGGTCGCGGCGCAATATCGCAATGATCTGCCCTCACCCTATCGCCGCTATGCGATGGGGCCGGTCTGGCGGAATGAAAAGCCGGGCCCGGGCCGCTTCCGCCAGTTCTACCAATGCGACGCCGATACGGTCGGCACGGGGTCGGTGGCGGCGGATGCCGAAATCTGCGCCATGCTCTCGGATGCGCTTGAAGTGGTCGGCATCCAGCGCGGCGATTACGTGGTCAAGGTGAACAACCGAAAAGTGCTGAACGGGGTGATGGAGGTCGCGGGCGTCCTTGATCCCTCGGATGCCACCAGGTTCGAGGCCGAGCGTGGCATCGTTCTGCGCGCCATCGACAAGATCGACCGGCTGGGCGATGCGGGCGTGCGCGCGCTGCTGGGCGAGGGCCGCAAGGACGAGTCCGGTGATTTCACCAAAGGCGCGGGCCTCTCCTCGGAACAGGCCGAGGTCGTGATGGGCTTTGTTTCGGCGAAACGCGACAGTGGCGCGGAGACGGTTGCCCGGTTGCGCGAACTGGTCGGCGCCTCGACCCTTGGCGCCGAAGGCGTCAATGAGCTGGAAACCATCGCGGCGCTGCTGGATGCCCAGGGCTATGGGCCTGACCGGATCGTGCTGGACCCGGGCGTTGTGCGCGGCCTTGGCTATTATACCGGACCGGTGTTCGAGGCGGAACTGACCTTTGAAATCCTCGACGAAAAGGGCCGCAAGCGCCAGTTCGGCTCGGTCGCGGGCGGCGGGCGCTATGACGATCTGGTGAAACGCTTCACCGGCCAGGCGGTGCCTGCGACCGGGGTGTCGATCGGGGTCGACCGGCTCCTTGCGGCGCTGCATGCGAAAGGTCGCGTGGCGGCGGATACGACCGGCCCGGTCGTGGTGACCGTGATGGACCGTGACCGTATGGCCGATTACATGTCGATGGTCGCGGATCTCAGAAATGCCGGCATCCGTGCCGAGGTCTATCTCGGCAATCCGAAGAACTTCGGCAACCAGCTGAAATATGCGGATAAACGGCAAAGCCCGGTTGCGGTGATCCAGGGTTCGGACGAGGCGGCGCGCGGTGTTGTGGTGCTGAAAGACCTGATCCTTGGCGCGAAAATCGCGGAAAACGCCACGCTTGAGGAATGGAAAGACCGCCCCGCCCAGGTCGAAACCGCGCGCGGCGATCTGGTGGCCTCTGTGCGCAAGATGCTGGGGCAATGATGCTTTCCGCCAGTGACAGGGCCGCGATCCGCGCAGTTGCCGATGAGCTTTACGGGCAGCTTCTCGCCGCCGGTGCCGTGGCGGTAGAGACCGAGATCCTGCAGCCTGCCGGCCCGCTTCTGGACCTTTACGGCGAGGATATCCGTGCCCGCGCCTATGTGACCGCCGATCCGACCCTTGGCGAAATGATGCTGCGCCCCGATTTCACCGTGCCGGTGGTCGAGGCCCATATGCGGGACGGTGCCGAGCCCGCGCGTTATGCCTATATGGGCGAGGTCTTTCGCCGTCAGGAAGACCCTGACGCCCGCGCCCGCGAATATCTCCAGGTTGGCTTTGAGGTTTTTGACCGTGCCGCCTCCGAGGCCGATGCCGAGGTTTTCGCACTGTTCTCCGACCTGTTGGCGCCCCTGAACCTGCGCCCGGCCACCGGCGATATTGGGATTCTGATGGCCGCTGTGAGGGGGCTGTCGACCTCGGACCGGCGCAAGGCCGCGCTCTTGCGCCATATCTGGCGCCCGAAGCGGTTTCGTGCGCTGCTTGACCGTTTCGCGGGGCGTGCCGCGCCGTCTCCGGCCCGGGCCGCGCTGCTCGAGCGGCTGAAATCCGATGCGCCAGAGGCGCTGATCGAGGCCGCAGGCCCGCTTGTCGGTCTGCGCTCGGCCGAAGATATCGCCGGACGCGCAGCCGCGCTGATCGAAGATGCGGCCACGCCGCCCATCGCTGCGACCGAAGCCGCGCTGCTTTATGATCTGCTGACGCTTCAGGCGCCCTCGCTGGCGGCGCTCGCCCATCTGCGCGGGATTGCGCCCATGCTGCCCGCGATCACCCCGGCGATTGAACGATTTGCGGCGCGGCTCGAAGCGCTGAAGGCGCGCGGCGTCAATGTCGAAACCCTGCCTTTCGAGGCAAGCCATGGCCGCACCACGCTGGAATATTACGACGGTTTCGTCTTCACCCTGGCGGCCGCTGATCCGGCCCTGCCGGCGGTGGCGTCGGGCGGGCGCTATGACGCGCTGACGGCGCATCTGGGCCAGGGTGGCTCGATCCCCGCCGTGGGGGGCATCATCCGCCCCGAACTGGTGGCGCGACTGAAAGGGGCAATCTGATGCTCAAGATCGGGGTGCCGTCCAAGGGCCGGCTGATGGAAAAGACCTTCGACTGGTTCGGCGCGCGCGGCCTCGCGATGGCGAAAACCGGCAATGAACGGGAATATTCCGGCCGGATCGACGGGATCGACGGGGTGGAACTGGTGATGCTTTCCGCCGGCGAAATCCCGCGCGAGCTGGCAGCGGGCCGCATCCATCTGGGCGTGACCGGATCGGATCTGGTGCGTGACAAGCTGGCGGCGTGGCACGCCCAGGTGGCCGACTGGCAGCCGCTTGGCTTTGGCCATGCCGATCTGGTGATCGCGGTGCCCCAGGCCTGGGTCGATGTCGATACGCTGGATGATCTGGATGCCGCCGCAAGCGCCTTCCGGGCGCAACACGGGTTTCGCCTCAGGATCGCGACGAAATATCACCGCCTGGTGCGTGATTTCCTGACCGCCAATGGTGTTGCCGATTACGCGCTGGTGGACAGCCAGGGCGCGACCGAGGGCACGGTGAAGAACCTTACCGCCGAGGCGATTGCCGATATCACCTCGTCGGGCGAGACGCTGCGCGCCAACCACCTGAAGATCCTCCCGGAGGGGCTGATCCATCAAAGCCAGGCAACCCTGTTCCTGGCCCGCAACGCGGATTGGGCGCCTGATCAGACCGCGACCCTCGCGGCGCTTGCGGCGAGGCTGGGCCTCCCGATGCCGGGGCTCTGATCTTCCTCCTGGCCTAAATGCCCCGGGCTGCGGGGGCGAGCCCCGCCTCCACCACCAGCCAGGGGTGCGGATAGCGGTATTCCTCGAGATTGCGGCTTTCACCGATCCGGTCCACGACCGCAAACAGCCCCGGCGCGCCGAGCGGCGTCAGCACCCCATGCCAGGTGCCACGATGCAGGTTCACGCCTTGCGCACCATTGGTCAGAAAGGCGCGGGGGGTCATGTCCGGGCCTGTGGCGACGATCACCAGGAAGGGCTGATCCGACATCGGGATGAAGGCCTGTGAGCCATCCGGGTGGCGCTCGATCAGGTCGAATTCATAGGGCAGGGCGCGGGGTGCGGCCTTGAAAACCGAGATGCCGGCGCGGCCGGGCGGAGAGCTGTCTTCGCCGAAATCGAGGCGGGCAAGGTCATGATGGCGCTGGCAGAGACCGTCATTGATCAGGCGATGGGGGCCGGTTGCCGCAAGAACGTCGCCGAAGGGGGCGAAGGCCTCGGGTGTCAGGGGTTCTGGGTGGATCTGCATGGCAGCCTTTACGCTTGTGGTGAGCGCCGGGGGGCCTCGGCCCCCCGGACCCCCGAGGATATTTTCAGACAGATGAAAAGGGGCGGGTTTCAGCGCCCGGACGGGTTGCCGAAGGCGCCGGGGCCGCGCAGTTTGGCGTGACGGTTGACATCTTTGTAAAGCAGGTAACGGAACGGGCCCGGGCCGCCGGCATAGCAGGCCTGGGGGCAATAGGCGCGCAGCCACATGAAATCGCCCGCCTCGACCTCGACCCAGTCCTGGTTGAGTTTATAGACCGCCTTGCCTTCGAGCACATAGAGACCATGTTCCATGACATGGGTCTCTTCGAACGGGATCAGGCCGCCGGGCTGGAAGGTGACGACGGTGACATGGCCGTCATGGCGCAGATCGTCGGGCGCGACGAAACGGGTGGTGGCCCAGACGCCGCCCGTGTCGGGCATCGGCGTCGGTGCGATATCGCGCTCATTGATCACGACAGGGTCGGGGGGCGTCAGGCCGGCGGCGGGCTCCCACAATTTGCGGATCCAGTGGAAACGCGCAGGGCTGCGGCCTTCGGCTAAAAGCGTCCAGGAGGCGCCGGGCGGGATATAGGCGTAGGAGCCTGCCTCCATCTCATATCCCACGCCGTTCAGCGTCAGGGTGGCGAGGCCTCCGGTGAAAAAGAGCCAGCCCTCGGCGCCGGCATCGGGTTCGGGGGTCGTGGAACCACCGCCGGGCGCGACCTCCATCACATATTGGCTGAAGGTTTCCGCAAAGCCCGACATCGGGCGGGCGATCAGCCAGAGCCTGGTTTTATCCCATCCCGGCAGAAAACTGGTGAGGATGTCGGAGAAACAGCCCTTCGGGATCACCGCATAGGCATCGGTGAACACGGCCCGCCCGGTCATCAGCCGGGTCTGGGGGGGCAGGCCGCCTTCGGGAGCGTAATAGCTGCGTGTCGTCATGGCAGGAGGTCTTTCAGGCGAAGGGTGGCAATGCGTTCCACCTGGGTGCAGGCGGTCTTGAATTCGGTCTCGCTGTCATTGGCGAGGCGGGCCTCGAACGCAGCGAGGATCGAGGCCCTGGTATTGTCACGGACCGCGATGATGAACGGAAAGCCGTGACGCGCGGTGTAAGCGGTATTGAGGCGCTGAAAGGTGGCGCGCTCGGCATCGGTCAGGGCGTCCAGCGCTGCCGAGGCCTGCTCAGATGTGCTTGACGCCGTCAGCCGTTTCGCGGCGGCCAGTTTGCCGGCGAGATCGGGATGGGCGCGCAGCACCTGAAGCCGGGCCTCGGGCGAGGCACGGCGGAAGGCGCGGGCCAGTGCCGAGGCCAGCCCGACAGCGCTGTCATGGGCGGGGCCAAGCTCCAGCTCCCATGCCTGATCCGCGATCCAGGGCGAATGTTCGTAAATGCCGCCGAACCGGGCGACAAATGCCGCGCGCGACATTTGTGAGGGGCGTTCCTGCGCAACCGGTGGATGGGTGCGCCGCCAGTGATCGGCAATGTCGATGCGGCGGGGAAACCAGACCCCCTCATGGCTTTGCGCGTAATCAAGAAACTTCTGCAGGCCCGCAAATTTTCCGGGCCGCCCGATCAGCCGGTTATGCAGGCCTATGGAAAACATCTTGGCGTGACCCGCGACGCCTTCGGCGTAAAGCACATCAAAGCTGTCTTTCAGATAGGTGAAGAACTGCTCGCCGGTGATATAGCCCGGCGCAGTGGCAAAGCGCATGTCATTTGCTTCGAGCGTATAGGGGATCACCAGCTGATCATGGTCGCCGGTCTTCAGCCACCAGGGCAGATCGTCGTCATAAGTGTCGGAAATCCAGGCGAGGCGCCCTGTCTCTGCGGTAAGCCGCACCGTGTTCATCGAGCAGCGTCCGGTATACCAGCCCGAAGGCGGCGCCCCGGTGACCTCTTCATGCAGGCGGAAGGCTTCGGCAATCGCTGCGGCCTCGTCGGCCTCGGGCATATCGCGATGCTCGACCCATTTCAGCCCGTGGCTGGCGATTTCCCATCCCGCCTCCTGCATCGCGGCCACCTGTTCGGGGTTGCGCGCCAATGCGGTCGCGACGCCGTAGATCGTGACCGGGATCCCCCGCCGGGTGAACAGGCGGTGGAGCCGCCAGAACCCCGCCCGCGCGCCGTAATCGTAAAGCGATTCCATATTCCAGTGGCGCAGGCCAGGCCAGGGCTGCGCGCCCGCGATGTCCGAGAGGAAGGCTTCTGACCCGGCATCACCATGCAGGATATTGTTCTCGCCGCCCTCTTCGTAATTCAGCACCAGCGAGATGGCGATCTTCGCGCCTCCGGGCCAGGCCGCATCGGGGGGATTGGGGCCATGGCCTCGGAAATCGCGGGGGTAGCGGGTCATGGATACGGGCTCCGGCAGTGCTGTCACGGGGCAGAATAGCGCGTGGCAAGCGACAAGGCTTTTCTGTTTTGCGCGAAACTCCTTCCTGGTCTTGCGGGCCTTGTTGCAGGAGACTCGCCTGCACAGCGCTGTCATGCTTTGCTGGCGGCACTGATCAGGAGAGGGGCGGCAGATGGGCGGCAGGCTGACGACACATGTGCTGGATACCGCGCGGGGCCAGCCGGCGGCGGGGCTTGCGATCAGCCTGTGGCGCATCGAAGGGAACGCGCGCGCGCTGCTTGCCCGGGTGGTGACCAATGCGGATGGCCGCTGCGATGCGCCGCTGCTGGCGGGGGAGGCGATGCGGGCCGGGGAATATGAGCTGGTCTTTGAAGCGGGCGATTATCTGCGCCAGAGCGGCCAGGCGCAGGGCGAGGGGCTGTTTCTTGACCAGATCCCGATCCGCTTTGGAATTGGGCATCCGGACCAGCATTATCACGTGCCGCTGCTCCTGAGCCCCTTTGCCTATTCCACCTATCGGGGCAGCTGAACGCCGGGCCTTTTTCCCTGGATTGCACCGCCTGCGGATGCTAGTTTTGCAGGGCCCGACGAATTACGTAGAATTCCGCCGGTCGGGAAAGGCTGACTTGCAGTCTGCCGCTAACCTTGGCATGTCACTCGCGTAATTGCATTGTTCCGGAGAGATCACATGGCGTTTCTGAGGCATGGCTTTGCCGTTCCCGCAATGGTCGTTCTGATGAGTGGAAGCGCCCATGCGGCGCTGACCGCTGATCAGGTCTGGCAGTCCTGGAAGGACGGCGCCGGCCTGATCGGGCTGACCATTAATGTCGCGACCGAAGCAAATTCGGGCGGCACTCTGACCCTCAACGGATTGAGCATCGCTCCGGAAGACGCGCCCGATCCGCTGACCGTTTCGGCACTGACCCTGACCGAAAACAGCGATGGCACCGTCACCATCACCCCAGGCGACGCGATCGGTTTCCAGACCGGCACCGCCGAAGAGGGTGGCACGGCGAAACTGACCCATGACGGCCTGTCCATCATCGCCCGCGAAGGCGATAATGGTGGCATCATCTATGACTATTCGGCGAAAAAGCTCGATATTGCCTATGATTTCACCACCCCGGGCTTTGCTTACGGCGAAGATGAAACCCCGGAGCCGGGCAAGGATAATGGCAATTTCACCTTTGAAGGGCTGAAGGGCAGCTACAGCGATATCCCGGGCACCAACCGCGTGTTCTCGGTGGCGCTTGAGACGGCGAAGCTGATCTATGCGATCAATTCCGACCAGCCGTCATTCGACAGCAAAAGCACCTCGAACAGCGAATCCGTCAATCTTGCGCTGGCCGCTGAATTCACCCTGCCGAGCACCATCACCCTTGGCGAGATCCAGTCGCCGGCTGATTTCGGCACCGCGCTGCAACAGGGTCTCCAGCTTAAGCTGAACACCACCAACGGCGCCTCCACGGGCAAATCCAGTGAGAAGTCGATGTTCATGTCGTTTGACATGGATATGAAGGCCGGCCCGGCCACGGCAGATGTGCTGTTCAACAAGGATGTCTTCAGCCTTGCCTCGAAAGGCAATGACGGCATGGAGATCGTCGTGACCTCTGATGGTCTGCCGGCTCCGGCAAAGATCACCATCGCCGATGTCGAGATGAACCTGCTTTCGCCGGTCATGTCGGGGGAAACCGCTGCCGATTACGGCCTGAAGCTGATCCTTGGTCAGCTGACGCTGAATGACGAAAGCTGGGGCCTCTTTGACCCGAATGCCGCGCTGAAGCGTGATCCGATCGATCTGGCGCTTGATCTCAGCGGCAAGGCGAAAGTCGACTGGATCGCGATGGCGGTTGCAGATGAAACCGGCGGTGAGCCGGTGATCCCGGAGCCGGAATCGCTGAACATCACCCAGGCCGCGCTGAAACTGGCCGGTGCCGCCCTTAACGCAACCGGCGCGCTGACCTTCGACAACAGCATCGGCTTCCCGGCTCCGCTGGGCGAAGTGAATGTGAACCTCACCGGGGCAGAGCAGCTGATCAACGGCCTGATCTCCATCGGTGTCCTCGCGGAACAGGATGCAATGGGCGCGCGGATGATGATGGGCATGTTCATGGTCCCGGGCTCGGAGCCCGACAGCCTGACCTCGAAAATCGAGTTCAAAGAAGGCTTCAGCATTTTCGCAAATGGCCAGCAGCTGCAATAAGCTGCGGCCATAGGCTGACAAACCGGAACGCGGCCCTTCGGGGCCGCGTTCTGCATTTGGGGGATGCAGTTGCGGGAACGCGGTTTACAGAAGGGCGGCCGCGGGGCCATCGGTCTCGCGCCGGATCGCCTCGCGGATATGCGTCACGATGTAATCGGCAAAGAGCTGCAGCTTGGGGTCTTTCAGCCGCCGGTGCTGCATCAGGATCGCGAGCTGCGTGTCGAGCGGCGGCGTGGCCACCGCCACCGGCACCAGCCGGCCTTCGCGCAGATGCGCCGCCACCTCAAACAGCGGTTTGAGCACAATGCCCCGCCCGTCCAGCGCCCAGCCGGTCAGCACATCGCCGTCATCACTTTCAAACGGGCCGCTGACCGCGAATTGCTGCGGCCCGTCAGGGGTTTCCAGCGTCCAGCGATATTCGCGCACGCCCGGATAGCGCAGGATCAGGCAGTCATGCCCGTCTCTGATCAGCGCCGCGCCATCCGCCGGCATTCCGCGCCGCGCGATATAGTCCGGCGCGGCACAAAGCACCCGCGGCGCCCCTGAGATCAGCCGCATTTTCAGCGAGGAATCCTCGGGCATGCCAAGATGGAAGGCGAGGTCGATCCCCTCAGCCAGGATATCCACCGGCCGGTCCGAAAGCCGCAGCCGCAGCTCGATTTGCGGCCAGAGATCCTTGAAGGCGGGCACATGTGGCGCGATCAGCCGGCGCCCGACCCCAAGCGGCGCCGAGATGACAATGGTGCCACGCGGGTTCTGTGTCGCGGTCATCAGTGCCGCTTCGGCCTCTGCAATCGCTTCAAGCACCGTAAGCGCGCCGTCGTAAAACAGCCGCCCGTTCGAGGTCGGTTGCAGCGAGCGCGTGGTGCGGTTGAAAAGCCGGGTGCCAAGATGCTTTTCCAGCTCGGAGATCCTGGACGAGGCGACGGCGGGCGAACAGCGCTGATCCCGCGCTGCCGCCGACATCGAGCCAAGGTCATAGACCCTGACGAACATCCTCAGATTGTTGACATAGCTCATCCTGAAACCCGGATTGGCGCAGAAGCGGTCAGCATTTGATTGTTCGGCCCTGTTTGAAAGTGCCGAGAGATTATCCCGGTTAACAGGAAAGCCGGCTTCGGTATAGCCTGGGATTCAGGCAGAAGAGGCGGCGGCTATGTATGATTTCACAGTACTCTGGGACTGGATGCAACTGGCGGCGCGCTGGCTGCATGTGATCACAGCCATCGCCTGGATCGGATCGAGCTTTTACTTCGTGGCGCTGGATCTGGGCCTCAGGAAATCCCCCGACCTGCCGCCCGGTGCCTATGGCGAGGAATGGCAGGTTCATGGTGGTGGCTTTTACCATATCCAGAAATACCTCGTCGCGCCCGAACGCCTGCCCGAACACCTGGTCTGGTTCAAATGGGAAAGCTACGCCACATGGCTTTCGGGTTTCCTGATGCTGGTGCTGGTCTATTACCTGGGCGCCGAGCTTTTCCTGATCGACCCCCGGGTGATGGAGCTGCAGGTCTGGCAGGCAGTGGCGATCTCGGTCGGATCGCTCGCCTTCGGATGGCTGGCCTATGACACGATCTGCCGGGTCTTTGTGAAATCCAATCAAAGCCTTGTCATGCTGGCTTTGTTCGGCGTTCTGGTGGCGATGTCGTATTTCTACGCCTCGGTCTTTTCTGGCCGGGCGGCGCTTTTGCATCTTGGCGCCTTCACCGCGACGATCATGTCCGCCAATGTCTTCCTGGTGATCATCCCCAATCAGAAGATCGTGGTGGCGGATCTGAAGGCGGGCCGCACGCCCGATCCGAAATATGGCCGTATCGCCAAGCAGCGCAGCACGCATAACAATTACCTGACGCTGCCGGTGCTGTTCCTGATGCTGGCAAACCACTACCCGCTGGCCTTCGCGACCGAATATAACTGGATCATTGCGAGCCTTGTCTTTCTGATGGGCGTCACCATCCGTCACTGGTTCAACACCCGCCATGCCGGGCGCGGCAATCCGCACTGGACCTGGGGCGTGACGGTGGTTCTGTTTCTGATCATCGCCTGGCTTTCGACCGCGCCCTTGCGGCTGCAGCCTGAAGAGGCCGCGCTGGAAGGCGAGGCGCTGCGCTATGCGAGCGCGCCCGGCTTCGGGGATGTGGTTTCGATCGTGCAGGGGCGCTGCTCGATGTGTCACGCTGCGGAACCCGCCTGGGAGGGGATGCTCTGGCCCCCGAAAGCAGTCGTATTGGAAAGCGAGGCACAGATCGCGCATGAGGCCCGGCGGATCTATCTGCAATCCGGTGTCACCCATGCGATGCCGCCGGGCAATCTGAGCTATATGGAGGAGGCAGAGCGCCACCGGATCATCGACTGGTACCGGGCCGCAGCCAGGTTGCCCGATCCGGTCTGACCCTTTGGCGCAGGGGGGGCATGGGCCTTGCCTGCTGGCGGTCAGGATCGCGGATCGTACCGGACGGGCACGGGAGCCAGATAGCCAGAGCGGCGTTTATGCGGGCAGCAGCACAGAGCAATCGGGCGCTCTCGGAGGGAGAGTATCACAGTCATCCGCAGCTTCGCGATGGCAGCCGCGAACCGGCTCAGGCGAGTCAGGATGCGGAAATCAGCTACCGTCCTCGCCTTACATTCCGGATTGCGGTCACAGGACGGCCCTCACCGGGACCGCCGTGCCTCAGTTACCCAGCCTGGCGTGAACCTCGTCGAGATCGACCTCGCCCTTTGGCATCTTGTTGCCGGGATTTTCGAAATCATAGCGGAAGAGCTGGAAGTCGCGTTTGTAGATCTCCCAGATCAGATGCATCGAGAGATCGTCGAAATAATCCTCGACGGGGTGCAGGCGCTTGGGCCCGTGACCCTCTGATTCGTTGAAGCGCGGGATTGTTTTCAGATCAATCGGATGCGCCACCTCGATCCTGTCGAGAACGTCCTGCATGCCTTCGTTGAATTTCTCGGTAAAGAAGATGCGGTCATAGCGCCCGCCATTCACGATAAAGGTCGAGACATGGCCGGACATGGCCGACCAGTGAATATCCGGCTCCATCGGTTTTTTCCAGCGGATGGTGTCGCGCGCGAACAGAAGAAAGCGGCGGAAGCTCCTGATCTGGTCGAACTCCTGCTTGCCGTCCTCGCCGCCAACCTCGATCCCGTATTTCTGGATCAGAAGCGGCACCAGATTGCCCCGGTAGCGGCGGCCATTGCGCTGAATGCCGCAGATCTTGTCGAAAAACGACGAGAGGATCCGGGTATAAGGGTTTCTGACACAGGTGAAGGCATAGCTTTTATGCGCCTTCACATTGGCCTCGATCTTAGGCTGGCTCGCCTCCATCGCCCATTTATGCATATCGGCGGTGGCATCATGGATATCGCCGTCAAAAAAGCGGCCATGATCGGAATAGAACATGATCTGACCAATGGTCGAGCAGGCGCATTTCGGCACCACGCGGTAAACCACGCTTTCACTTTCGGTCATCCAGGTGCCTGGAAAGCCCATTCACATCATCCTTTTTCCGAACGGCAGCGCGATGCCCTGTTCCGGCCCCAACACATATACCCCCTGCAGGCATGCGTGCCAGGCGCCGGGGTGTACCACAAGAGCGTCGTCTGGAAAAAGCAAAGAAATCCGACCTTTTCAAGGAAGTATGAAGCCCTTTATCAGATAGTCTGGTAAGAGCGTAGCGCCGGCCCGCAAAGCCGGCGGCACAGTAAGACGAGACCCATGGCGACGATTGCCTATATCCTGTTATGTCACAAGGATCCTGCCGGGATCATCGCCCAGGCAGAGCGGCTGACGGCCGCGGGGGATTGCATCGCCATTCATTTCGACGCGCGCTCGCCTCAGGCCGATTTCAATCAGCTGCGCACGGCGCTTGCCGGCAATCCGCTGGTGGTTTTCGCGAAACGGCGCATCCGTTGCGGCTGGGGCGAATGGAGCCTTGTTGAGGCCACGCTGCTTGCCTTGCGTGCGGCGGTTGAGGCATTCCCCAGAGCCACGCATTTCTACATGCTCTCGGGCGATTGCATGCCGGTCAAGACGGCGGAATATGCCCATGATGTCCTCGGCCGCGAGGATGTGGATTATATCGAGAGCTTCGATTTTTTCCGCTCGGACTGGATCAAGACCGGCATCAGGGAAGAGCGGCTGATCTATCGCCACTGGTTCAATGAACGCAGCAGCAAGACCTGGTTCTACCGGTCGCTGGCCTGGCAAAAGCGGCTTGGGCTGGAACGCAAGATCCCCGCTGATCTGGTGATGCAGATCGGCAGCCAATGGTGGTGCCTGCGCCGCCGCACCGTCGAGGCCTTGCTGGAATTCATTCGCAGGCGCCGGGATGTGATGCGGTTTTTCCGCACGACCTGGATCCCGGATGAGACCTTCTTCCAGACCCTCGTGCATCATATCGTGCCGGAAAACGAGATCCGCACCCGGACACTGACCTTCCTTCTGTTCACCGATTACGGGATGCCGGTGGTCTTCTATAACGACCATTATGACCTGCTCTTAAGCCAGGATTATCTCTTCGCGCGCAAGGTCAGCCCGGAAGCCACCGATCTGAGGGCGCGGCTTGGCGATCTTTATGCGCAAAAAGGCAAAACCTTTCAGATTTCGGATGAGGGGCGCAGTCTTTTTCGCTTTCTGAGCGCGCGCGGCAGGGTAGGGCGGCGCTATGCCCAGCGGTTCTGGGAAGCCGAGTCCAGCCTCGGGCGTGAACGCACGCTGATGATGGTCACCTGCAAGAAATGGCATGTGGCGAAACGCCTGGTTGAACGCGCGCGGAATGTCAGCAGCCTCCGGGCGGTGGATTACCTCTTCAACGAAGACGGCACGCCCCTGCCTGATCTGGGGGGCATCCAGTCGACGCTGGAGAAACGCACGCGGCACCGGCGTGCGCTCGTCCGGATGCTCTATGACTACTGGCAGACCGACCGGCTGGTCTTCTGCATCGATCCGGCCTCGGTTGAACTGATGCAGGATTTCTACAATGACACGGCGCGGGTCAAGCTTCTCGAGATCGACTGCGATTTCACCGATGACTATCTGATCGGACATGCGAAACGGGTGGGGCTGGCAGGAACCGGCTCGCCGCGCGGGACGCTGGAACGCCTGCTGCCGACCATCCGCTATGATGTGAAATTCGAGAGCGACCGTCTCCGCGAGAGTGACTTCCCCGACTTCCACCGCATCCGTCAGCGCGGCACGGCGGCAGAGAATGCCCGGGCCCTGCAGGATTTCTTCGGCATCCCGCTGAGCGAGGCCGAAGAAATCGCCGGCACATCCTATCTCTTTGTGGACTGAAGATCCGCAATTTTCCCAAACCGGAGCCTGCCCATGAGCTGGAATTACGATCCGCAGAACATCTTCGCCCGCATCCTGCGCGGTGAGATCCCGAACAAGACCGTGGTCGAAAGTGCGCATACGCTGGTCTTCCATGACATCGCGCCGCATGCGCCGGTGCATGTGCTGGCGATCCCGAAAGGCGCCTACGTCAATTTCGACCATTTCGCCGCTGAGGCGTCAGAGGCCGAGATCATCGATTTCCACCGCACGGTCGCGAAAGTGATCGCCGATCTGGGGCTTTCCGGGCCGGAAGGCTACCGGGCGATCACCAATGCCGGCAGCTCTGGGATGCAGGAAGTGCCGCATTACCACCTGCATATCCTTGGCGGTCGCGTCCTCGGCCGGCTTGTCGAAAAAGCGTGACCGCGTCACCCGCGCGAGCGGAATTTTAAGTAAAATTCCGGGACCGGTTTCTGTGCAGAAACCGGTCTGGCGCAGGGCGCGGCGTCAGGATGTGGTGATCTGGCGTTCGACCTCTGCCAGGATGCCATTCTGATCGGTCCAGGTCATTTTCAGAACAGCGCTTTCGCGCGCTTTGAAGGTGAACTCGATATAGGGGTTTTGCGAGATTGCCGTTTCCGGCAGCCAGTCCAGCACCAGGGCTTCTCCGAGCCAGGCCTCGAACCGCATCAGCGTGTCGCGAGGGATCGGGGCGCCTGCCGCATCAAGGCGCAAGCCGCTTTCCATGATATGCACGACCTGGGCTCGGACGCGGACGATCTCGTCTTTTGCAGGTGTCTCATTGCTCAGCCAGATCCGGGGGGGATTTGCCATCCTTTTGCCCTCCTTAAAGGCCGCAGCCGCCGGCGGCGACGGTGATCTGGCCACGCGTGTCAAACACCCGCCCGTCATTCATCCGCGCCAGCGCCCGCACATGCATCGTCTCGATCAGCCGCAGCCGCACCGCCACATCCGCCGCGCCACTGGCCTGTGAAAAGCGGAACCGGCAGGCCAGCGGCATCGGGTTCAGTTCGGCCAGCACGATCAGTTCCTCACACCAGCTGTCATCGGTGATTGCTTCCGTCACATGCACCCGGACCGGCACCGCCGAAGGGTTGTCGCCAAGTGCCGGCAGATCAAGCGCGAGGCCCTCGCTCACCGCTTCAGATGCGCCGATGAACTCCGCCGCGATACGATCAGATTCAGCGGTATCGACCCGCGCGGCTGCGGTGGAGCTTTGCGCCCCCGCAGCATTAGCAAGCAAAGGGGAGGCGCCAAGCGCCGCCCCCATGATCATCACCTGACGGCGATTCATCTCAGCGCAGAAAGTCATTGAACATCCCATCCACCCAGACAAGGTCTTCGGCCATCAGATCAGGCGTGCGCACGTCGATATCGAACTGCGTCTGATGCACCAGACCGTCCTGACCGACCGCATAGGTGAACTCGACCGAAATCGCCTCCTGCGGGTCGCCATTCACCAGCATATAGCAGAGGTTATCGGGCAACTCTGCCACCACATCCTCGTCACGCACCCGCTGGCCGATATTGCGGGCCACGATCCGTCCGATGTAATTCGCGACATGACCGGATTTCGGGTAATGGCCGAAATGCGGGGAAATCGCGCCCATGGAATCCCCGATGATATAGACGCTGTCATCGCCCCGCGCGGTGAAGAAACGTGGGTCCATATCGGCCCAGCCGGTCGGCCTGCCATCTTCGCCCTTGCCGATCAGATCCGCATACCAGACCATGTCCGATGCCTGATGCGGCGGCATGAAGATCGCATCGTCAAAGTCGAAATCCCCGGCCTCGGTCATGATCCGCTTGTTATACGGATCGACCTCTTTCACCTTCGCATTCGGTACATGGGTGATGATATCGGGGTAAAGTTCATCAAACGCCGCCTGATAGCCCGCGCCGATCGGGGCGATTTTCGGTTTCGGATCAAGGATGATGATCTTTGCCGGGATGTTATTGACCTTGAAATGCCAGGCCATGACGCAGGCGCGTTCATAGGGCGAGGGCGGGCAGCGATGCGGTGGCGGTGGCAGCGTCATCACGATGGTGCCGCCTTTGAAATTGTGGATCTTGTTCTTCAGCGCCAGGTGCTCGGCATTCGGGATATAGGCCGATCCGAAATTCTGGCGGGTATATTCGGCAGCCTTTTGATCCTCGCCGAACCAGGCTTCATAAGCGTTACGGATCCCCCCGGCGAGGATCAGGAAATCGTAATCGACCTTGCCCTTTGAGGTATGGACGGTCTTTGCCGCCCGGTCGATATTCGTCACCTCGCATTGCACGAGGGAATAGCCCCATTTCTGCGCCGGGCGCAGCAGATCATGGGTCAGGAAGGCGGTATCGACCACGTCGATCAGCCATTTGTTCGACATCGGGCAGGACCAGAAGATCGGGTTCCTCTCCAGAACAATGATCTCGGCCTCGGGAAGCTCTTCGCGCAGATGGCGCGCGGCGGAAAGCCCGCCCCAGCCACCGCCGCAAATGACGATCCGCGGGCCCTTGCCCTGGCGCGACATCAGAAGCGTCTCGGAGGTAAGACCTTCGGGCGCGGCCAGGGCGGTCCCTCCGATCCCGGTCAGAAGCGCCAGCGACGGCGCGGCGGTGAGCAGCTTGCGGCGGGTGAAATGCGGGGCTTTCATCATTGGCTGGAACTCCTCCCGAGAGTTGTCTGGCGCATCACAGCCAGACCAGCCACAATCCCCGCGAGAATACCGGCGCTTGCGACCAGACTGGCCAGCGAAAGTGTCGAGACACCGGTCAAAGCTTGCCCGATAGAACAACCCATTGCAAGAACGCCGCCAAAGCCCATCAAAATTCCTCCAAGGGCGGCAATCAGGGAATGGCTTCCCGAGGTGAAGCTTTCCAGGGTGAAGCTGCGGGTGATAAGCGCGATGAGGAAGGCCCCCGCAAGAGTGCCTCCGACCACGGCAAGGCCGAAGGCGACTGCGCGGCCCGAAGACAACATCAGCCACAAAAGACCTTCGCCCACGGGCGCGACAAAGCTGATGGAAGACAGGGTTTTCGGGTCGAACGGGTCATCGGTCGTAAAGCTGATCCACCAGCCCGCGACCACGCAAAGCCCGATCAACAGGGCGGAAAATGCCTCTGCAGGCCGTTTGAAGACCGGCCGGGCGAACCAGATCAGGATCAGCACCGGCAGACCCGCCGCCAGCACGAGCGCGATTATCGGCGAGAGGCCAAACCCGCGCAGGAGACCGGTCAGGCTCAGCGCTTCAGGGCTGATCTGACCCAGTTGCAGCGCCTGGCGCCAGGGAGCCAATACGCCGGTCAGGCTGGCCTGAGCCGCCAGCCCAAGGCATAACAGCACCAGAAGCGACCGCAGATTGCCCCCCGCGAGCAAAACCAGCGAGCGCGCACCACAGGCATTGGCCAGCACCATGCCCAGCCCGAAAATCGCGCCGCCGATGAACAGCCCGCCTGCTGCAAACGACCCCCGCAACGGCAGCGCGCGCGACAGATCGGTCAGCCCCAGGAAATTCAGCGCCTGGGTGCCGGCAATCGCCACCGCCAGCGCCAGGGCGAATGCGCGAAGGGGCGAGAGATCCCCCCCGCCCATCAGGCCTTTCATTCCCCGCAGGAGGCAGAACTTCCCGGCTCTGGCCGCGGCCCCGAACACAAAGCCAAGACCAAGACCGAGAGTTACCGCATCCATTGAGCTGCCCTTAACCTGTTTATGCCCTCATACCGTACCCCAGGTATCGGCACTGATCGAGGCATACCAGCCCGCGCCGTAAACCGCTTCGGCCTGGCGGAAGCTGGCATCCGCCTCCAGCGGGCTGACCCCGCCGGACCCTTCGCGCTCTGCGATCTTCTCGCCGTCGAAATAATAGACCCCGGCGACCGAGATCCCCCATTCCGGGCCCACGAGGCTGTAGCAGGTGTTCACGAAGCTCGCTGGTGCCGGCTCGGCGCCCGCCAGATCGGCGATGATCGCGGCGGCCGCGACCTTGCCCTGGGCATTGGCACAGAAGCCCGATTTCGGCATGGGGGCGGCAATGGTCGCGTCGCCCACCACATAGATCCCCGGCACCTGCGCGGATTCGAACGTGTTGCCATTCACCGGCACCCAGCCGGTGTCATTGGTGACCCCGGCGCGGTCCGCGATCCAGCCCGCTTTCTGCGGCGGCACCACATTCAGCACATCTGCCTTATGCGTCACACCAAATGCGGTTTCGACCGTCAGGGCGCCGGCATCGACCTTTGCGACCTTGCCGTCACTATCGGCGCTGATCCATTCGATCATATCGCCGTAAAGCGCCTCCCATCCCTGTTTGAACAGGCCCTGTTTCGAGAAGGTCTCTTTACTGTCCAGAAGCAGGATCTTGGATTTCGGCTTATTGGTTTTCAGGTAATGCGCCACCAGCGAGGCACGCTCATAGGGCCCCGGCGGGCAGCGGAAAGCGCCATCGGTGATCGACATCACGAATGTGCCGCCATCCTCCATCGCTTCGAGCTGCGATTTCAGCAGCTGCGTCTGTGGCCCGGCCTTCCAGGCATGCGGCGCGCGGTCTGACGCGGCTTCGTCATAGCCCTCCAGCGCGCCCCATTTGATATCGATGCCCGGCGACAGGACAAGCCGGTCATAATCCAGCACCGTCCCATCCGAGAGCGTCACCCTGCGCGCCGCGCCGTCGATCTGTTCGGCAGAGGCATGGATGACATCGATCCCCTCGGCGGTATGGGCAGCGTAGCTGTGGGTGATGCTGTCCCAGGTCCGGAGCCCGCCGAGATAGAGGTTCGAGAACGGGCAGGTTACAAATGTTTCCGAGGGCTCGATCAGGGTGATTTTCAGATCGGGGCTGTAGCGGCGCAGGTAGCGGGCTGCAGTGGCGCCACCAAAGCCACCGCCCACGACGACGACATGAGCCGAGGCGTTCTGCGCCCGGATCAGACCAGGAAGCGCGAAACTGGCGGCGCCTGCGCCAAGGCCTGCAAGCAGGGTTCTGCGGGTCGTATTCATCCTTCTACCTCCGCGAAAAACTTCGCCAGGGCGGCGATCTGGTCGTCATCATACCCTTTCATATGGCGGGTCATGACGGTGGTACCGGCGGGCGGGCTGTCGCGAAACGCGGTCAGTTTCGCCGTCAGTTCGGCCTCGGGCAGACCGGCGATCGAGGGAATGGCGCCCGGCGACTGGCCGGCAGGGCCATGGCAGCTGGCACAGGGACCGGCGAGGATCTGGGCCTCGGATACCGTGCCCTGTGCAAGCACAAGACCAGGGGCGGCGATTGTGGCGAAGGTCAGGGCGGCAAACAGCGCCCTCAGGGTGGGGGGCTGGGGGGGCGGAAGCATGGTCGGATCCTCTTTCCTGGCCATCTGGCTTGGGTATCGGCTGATGCGGGCCTCACGCCGCGCGACGCGCCATTCTTGCGGCCATGCCCCCGCCGCGCAAGAAAATATCCCAGGCGCTTCGCGGGGGGCGGACAGGTGAAATTTACTCCCGCAGCAGGGGGAAAGAGGATTTATCCGGCCTGACGCGCTGTGCCGGTGGCCAGCACCCGGTCAATCGCCGCAAGGGTGCGCGCGCTGGCGCCCTGCTGCTGGTCGAGGAAGGCCCGGATCTGTGCCGGATCGGTCTGGTCGGGCTGCGACAGCGCGGCGGCCAGCCTGTCCGCAAGTGCGGAAGGCGGGTCGGTCTGGTCGCCCAGACTGACCGCGACCCCGGCAAGGGCGGCCTCTTCGAACGGGAATTCGATGGTCCAGGTCCAGGGGCCGGTGACCACCGGCTTCATCAGCATCAGCGCCTCGGAAATATTATGCGCGCCGCGTGGGTTGAAACCACCGCCAACGACAACCCGATCCGCCGGGGCGAGGCAAAAGAACATCTCGCCGAGGCTGTCAGCGAGAAAGACATCCACATCGCCCAAAGCGTGACCGGCGGGGGGATGGGTGAAACCGGCAACGCCCGGTGGCAGGGCAGTGCTGCGGCGCAACACGCTCAGCCCCTCGGCCACAAGCCCCTCATATACCGCATCGAACCGTTCCGGCGCGCGGGGCACATAGATGAAAAGCGGGGGCGGCAGGCCCTTTGCCCGGGCGGCGTCGCGCATTTCGCTGATCACATGTGCATAGATCGGCTCTTCAACTTCGACACCACTGGCGATGGTGATAATCTGGCCCTCGGGCGCCAGCCAGTGGCGGAACGAGGCCGCCACCGCGTCCAGCCCGGGGGGGAGTGGCTGGTCGAACCGCAATTCACCGGTGACGGTAATATTTGTCAGGCCGATGCTTTCGAACCTCGCCTTTTGCAGATCGGATTTCACGAAGGCGCCGGCAAGTCCCCGGATCACCCGCTGGCGCAGCCTGAGCCCCTTGCTGTCCCGCGCGAGCGAGGGCGAGGGATATTGCGCATTGCACATGAACAAAGGCACGCCCGCGCGCCTCGCGGCGAAGATCATCGCGGGCCAGATCTCGATCTCCAGGGGCAGCCCGATCCGGGGGCGGCAGGCCCGGAAAAACCGCCGCCAGCACCAGAACATATCCAGCGGCACCCAGACCGCCGCGAGCTGGCCCGAGGCGATCTCGGGTGCGAAAAGCCGGGCGGATTCGCGGCGCCCGGCGGGGGTGAAATGGGTCAACACGACCTGATCGCCTCGCGCAAGACACAGGCGGATCAGCGCGGTGGCCGAGCGCGTCTCGCCAAGGCTGACCGCATGAAACCAGATCGCGCCCTTCGGCAGCGGGCGGGAATAGATGCCGAAACGCTCGGCCAGATGGCGGGTGTAATCCGGATCGCGGCGCCCGCGCCGCCAGAGATAGACCAGCAAAAGCGGCAAAAGCGGAATCCACAAAAGCCGCCAGAGGATCAGGAAGAGATGCAGGATCATGTGCGGTCTCCGATCAGCGCGACCAGATCGGCGGCGAGAGGCTGCAGCGCGGCGCGGGCCTCGCTGACAAGGGTTTCGGCCTTTGCGCTGGCGTCCGTCAGGGGCGCGGCCAGGGCGGCACTCAGGGCAACCGGATCGGGCGGTACTTCGGTGGCAAGGCCAGCGGCGTGAAGTTCGGCATAGTCGCGGGCGAAATTCGCCACATTCGGCCCATGGATCACGGGCAGGCCAAGGCAGACCGCCTCCCATGGATTATGACCGCCGGTCTCGCCCATCGCCCCGCCGATAAAGGCGCGCTCCGCGAGGCGATACCAGAGGCCCAGCTCGCCGAAAGTGTCGGCAAGCCAGACCCGGGTGGCGGGCGTGGGCGTCGCGCCCAGGCTGCGCCACGCATGGCTGAGGCCAGCCGCGTCAAGCGCGGCGGCGATTTCATTCGCGCGTGCGGGCAGGCGCGGGGCGAGGATCAGCAGCGCCGCAGGATCCCGCGCGGCGATTTCGCGGAAGGCGGGGAACAGCACGGCCTCATCGGCGGGATGGGTGGAGGCGGCGATGATGATGCTGCGCCCCGCGAGCGCGGCCTGCAGCGTGGTCAGCGCGGCCTTGTCGACACCAAGCGGTTCCGCGGCGGGTTTCAGCGACTGGCCTTCGCGCGGGAAAGCCGCGCCCAGCTTGCGCAGGTTCGCGGCGCTGCGGGCATCCTGGGCCTCGACCAGTGCGAAACGCGCCATGACATCGCGGTAAAGCCCGCGCATGCGGCGGCGTTTTTTCAGGCTCGCATCATTCATCCGCGCATTGACCCAGGCCAGCGGAATGCCACGCCGGGCGGTGTCACAGATAAGGCCAGGCCAGAGATCCTGTTCCGACCAGACCGAGAGCGACGGCTGCCAGTGATCCAGAAACCGCGCGCCGAACTCCGGCCCGTCCAGCGGCAGGAACTGATGCACCGCGCCTTCGGGAAGGTTCTGCCCGATCACCCCCGCCGAAGACCGCGCGGTCGAAGTGATCAGGAACCGCAGATCCGGGGCATCGGCCTGCATCTGCGCGATCAGCGGGCGCAGCGCCATCACCTCGCCTAGCCCGACCGCATGCAGCCAGACGAGGCGCCCCGGCGGGCGGGGCAGGGTGGCCTGGCCAAGCTTCTCGCCCATCCGCTGCGGATCCTCGCGTCCCTGCGCCAGGCGCCTGCGCAGGATCCGGCGCATCATGGGCTGCAAAAGCGGCCTGAGCCAGAGCCAGAGCCGGAGTTGCCAGCCGTCAGCCTTTGGGCTCTGGTCATTTGCGAAGGGCATCTGGCGGGGTCCGGGTTCAGGTCAGGTACAGGTCGGGGACAGGCGTTGGTTCATGTCTGGCCCACAGGTTTGGCATAACACCACCGCCAGTGCCAGCAATCCGCAGCATCCATGCCAAAGGCCCCATACTGCTCTTGCGGAAAGGTCTTTCGCACTGGCAGAATAACAGCGCTTGAAACCGGACCATGTTCGGCATACAATTGCATACAATGAGCTCGCCGCCGCCTGCCAGAGTTTCTGCGAGAACTTCTGAGAGACCGGTGTTCCAGCTTGTCGCACCATGGAATCGCAGGGATCGTCATGAGCTTGTACACAGACTACCTAACCGAGATCGAAACCCGTAAGACCCAGGGGCTGCACCCCAAGCCCATCGATGATGGTGCACTTGTGGCCGAGCTGATCACCCAGATCGAAGCGCCGGGCAATGCATATCGGGCCGATTCCCTGCAATTTTTCATCTATAACACGCTTCCCGGCACCACGAGTGCTGCAGGCGTCAAAGCGGCCTTCCTGAAGAAGATCGTGACCGGTGCGACGGTCGTTCCCGAGATCAGCCCCGATTTTGCATTGGAGCTGTTGTCGCATATGAAGGGCGGACCCTCGGTCGAGGTGCTGCTGGATGTGGCGCTCGGGACCGATACCGCCATTGCCGCGAAAGCGGGCGAGGTGCTGAAGACCCAGGTCTTCCTCTATGACGCCGATATGTTCCGCCTGCGCGACGCCTATAAGGCGGGTAATCCGGTCGCGAAATCGGTGCTGGAAAGCTATGCGAAGGCCGAATTCTTCACCAAGCTGCCGCCGGTCGAAGATGATATCAAGGTTGTGACCTTCATCGCCGCCGAAGGCGATATTTCGACTGACCTCTTGTCCCCGGGCAACCAGGCGCATTCGCGTTCCGACCGCGAATTGCATGGTCAGTGCATGATCACGCCGGCCGCCCAGGCCGAGATCGTCGCGCTGCAAAAGGCGCATCCCGATGCCCGCGTGATGATGATCGCGGAAAAAGGCACCATGGGCGTGGGGTCTTCCCGGATGTCGGGGGTGAACAATGTGGCGCTCTGGACCGGTAAACAGTCGAGTCCCTATGTGCCCTTCGTCAATTTCGCACCCGTCGTGGCCGGAACCAACGGGATCTCGCCGATTTTCGCAACCACGGTCGATGTGACCGGCGGCATCGGGATCAACCTGAAGAACTGGGTCAAAAAGACCGATGAGAATGGCAAGCCGATCCTGAACAATGACGGCAACCCGATCCTCGAACAGAAATATTCGGTCGAGACCGGTACGGTTCTGAACATTGATGTGAAGAACCGTAAACTGAAATCGGCTTCGGGCGATGAGCTGGTCGATGTGGCAGGGTCTTTCACGCCGCAAAAGATGGAATTCATGAAGGCGGGGTCTTCCTACGCTATCGTCTTCGGCAAGAAACTGCAGACATTCGCCGCCCAGACCCTCGGCGTCGAGGCGGTGCCGGTCTTCGCGCCGAACAAAGAGATCAGCGTTGAGGGCCAGGGCCTGACCGCCGTCGAAAAGATCTTCAACCGCAATGCGGTCGGCGTGACGCCGGGCAAGATCCTGCATGCCGGATCTGACGTGCGGGTGAAGGTGAATATCGTCGGCTCCCAGGATACAACCGGTCTCATGACCGCGCAGGAGCTGGAGGCGATGGCGGCGACCGTCATTTCGCCGCTGGTCGATGGCGCCTATCAGTCGGGCTGCCATACTGCATCGGTCTGGGATAAAAAGGCCCAGGAGAATATCCCCAAGCTCATGAAATTCATGAACAACTTCGGGGTGATCACCGCGCGCGACCCTAAAGGCGTCTATCACGCGATGACCGACGTGATCCATAAGGTACTGAACGACATCACCGTGGATGACTGGGCGATCATCATCGGTGGCGACAGTCATACCCGCATGTCGAAAGGCGTGGCTTTTGGCGCGGATAGTGGCACCGTGGCGCTGGCTCTGGCCACGGGCGAGGCGACCATGCCGATCCCGCAATCGGTGAAAGTCACCTTCCGGGGCAAGATGAAGCCCTGGATGGACTTCCGCGATGTGGTCCATGCGACCCAGGCCCAGATGCTGAAACAGCATGGCGACAACGTCTTCCAGGGCCGTATCATCGAGGTTCATATCGGGACGCTTCTGGCGGACCAGGCTTTCACCTTCACCGACTGGACGGCCGAGATGAAGGCCAAGGCCTCGATCTGTATCTCGGAAGACGAGACCCTGATCGAAAGCCTGGAGATCGCGAAATCGCGCATCCAGATCATGATCGACAAGGGCATGGACAATGCGGCGCAGGTGCTGGCCGGTCTGATCGCCAGGGCCGATGCGCGGATCTTCGAGATCCGTTCGGGCGAGAAGCCCGCGCTGACCCCGGATGAAAACGCGAAATACTTCGCCGAAGTGCTGGTGGATCTGGATATCATCGACGAGCCGATGATCGCCGACCCCGATGTGAACAATGCCGATGTCTCGCGCCGCTACACCCATGACACCATCCGCCCGGTCTCTTACTATGGCGGCACGAAGAAGGTGGATCTGGGCTTTGTGGGCTCGTGCATGGTGCATAAGGGCGATATGAAGATCGTCGCTCAGATGCTGAAAAACGTCGAGAAAGCAAAGGGTAAGGTGGAGTTCAAAGCGCCTCTGGTCGTCGCGGCCCCCACCTATAACATCATCGACGAGCTGAAGGCCGAGGGCGACTGGGAGATCCTCCAGCGCTATTCCGGCTTTGAATTCGACGACCTGCTGCCCAAGACGAAAAACCGCACCGAGTATGAGAATATCCTCTATCTCGAACGCCCGGGCTGCAACCTCTGCATGGGGAACCAGGAAAAGGCCGAGAAGGGCGATACTGTCCTCGCGACCTCGACCCGCCTCTTCCAGGGGCGTGTGGTCGAAGACAGCGCCGAGAAAAAGGGCGAGAGCCTGCTGGCCTCGACCCCGGTTGTGGTGCTGGCCGCGATCCTCGGGCGCACGCCTTCGGCCGAGGAATATAAGGAAGCGGTCGAGGGCATCGACCTGACCCGTTTCGCACCGCCGCTGGAAAAGCCGGGCCTGGCACGGTCGGTTCATTTCTGACCGGAAATCCGGTCAGCTGAGACAGGGAAGGGCAGTGCCGGTCGCCGGTGCTGCCCTTTTTCTTTGGCCTTGCTCCGGGGCAGGGCGCATCGGGATCCCGGTCTCCCATGTGCCCGATCTGGCGAGATGAGAGGCTAACTGGCCGCTGTGATCCGAAATTGTGCCGGGCCTGTGACCTGGAGAATTTCCAGGACCGCCCGTTGTCAGGCCGCAGCAGGATGCGCCGCGGTGGTCAGGAGGCGCGGGCCGCGCCGCCGAGATAGGCCTCGCGGATCTCATCGCGGCTGGCCAGATCGGCAGCAAGGCCGGAGATGGTCGAACGCCCGTTCTCGATCACCACCGCATGCAGCGCGTGTTTCAATGCGACCGAGGAGTTTTGTTCCGCCACGAGGATCGTCAGCCCGGTCTCGCGGTTCAGCCGCGCCAGCGTCGCGAAAATCTCGGCCACCATCAGCGGCGCAAGCCCCATCGAAGGCTCATCAAGCAGGAAAACCGTCGGGCGCGCCATCAGCCCGCGTCCGATGGCGGCCATCTGCTGCTCGCCGCCCGAGGTGAGGCCGGCGCGGGAAAGCCGGCGCTCTTTCAGGCGCGGGAAGAAGTCATAGACCTGATCAAGACCCTGGCGGATCGCAGGCTGGCGCAGACCGGCGCCGATGCCGCCGGTGATCAGGTTTTCCTCGATGGTCAGCGATTTGAAGAGCCGCCGCCCCTCCAGCACCGGAACGAGGCCCTTGCGGATATGGTCATCGGGGCTTTTGCGGGTCACATCCTCGCCCCGGAAGGTGATACGCCCGCCGGTGATGCGGCCGCGTTCGGCCGGCAAAAGGTTCGATGCCGCTTTCAACAGCGTTGTCTTGCCCGCGCCATTCGCGCCCAGAAGCGCCGCTATCTCACCCTGGCGGACCGTCAGGCTGACCCCGCTCAGCGCGGTGATCGAACCGCAATAGCGCACCGACACATCGTCGAATTGGAGGATAACGTCAGACATGGCGGCACCTTTCAGGAAAGGCGGCCCCGGCTTTCCGGGGCCGCCATGGGGTCAGTTCGGGCCGATAACCGTGTCGACATCGGCCTCGGTGCGGATCGTCAGACCCTTCTCTTTGGCATAGGCTTCGGAAGATGCCTCGATGATCGGGCGCAGCAAGGCCCAGTCCGGCGCGATCCAGTCAGAGACCACGTTCCATTTCTTGCCATTCCATTGCTGGAAGGTGACGTAGCCTTCGCCCTCGTGATTGTCCCAGGTGACGTTGATCGAATGGAACAGCCCTTCGGCGCCAAGTTCCTTCACGCGTTCGGGGGACAGTCGGAGATGTTCAAACCCCCAGCGGACCTCGTCGCCGGTCAGGGTGCGGTTGCCGAATTTGGCCTGGGCGATGCGGATCGCCTCGACATTCAGGATGCCGTTGACGATGCCGAGATTGTGGTAGACCGAACCGATGCGCGCCTTGTCTGACAGGTTGCCCTGGCCTTTGTCATAGACCCCGGCGATCACCTCTTTCAGCACCGGATATTCCTGGCCCGAGGCCTGGGTGGTGATGGCGGTATAGCCAATCGCGGCCTCACCCGCCGGAAGCACGTCTTCTTCGGAATTCGACCAGACATTGCCGATGATCCTGTCAGCCGGGAAACCGTTGCGCTGTGCGGTGGTCAGCGCCACCGGGTTCATCACACCCCAGCCGCGCAGCACCACGTAATCCGGGCGTTCGCGGCGGATCTGCAGCCATTGCGCCTGTTGCTCCGATCCCGGATGCGGCACTTCGATCTGGATCAGCTGAAAGCCGTATTTCTCGGCCAGCAGCTCATAGATCGGGATGGTTTCCTTGCCATAGGGCGAGCCGTGATAAAGGACGACGATCTTCTTGCCCTTCAGTGCCTCTGCCCCGCCTTCCTTCGCGGCGATGTAATTGATGATCCCCGAGCTTTCCGAATAGGGGTTCAGCAGAAGCGGGAAGACATAAGGAAAGACCCGGCCATCGGTTGTATCGGTGCGGCCATGGTTGATGGTCAGAAGCGGCACCTTGTCTTCGGTCACGCCGTCGATCATCGCATAGGCGATGCCGACCGAAAGCGGGTTCCAGGCGGCGATGCCGGGGGTGGATTTCAGGCGCTGATAGACCTCGACGCCTTTTTCGACCTCATATTCGGTCTCGCCCTCGGCCCAGGTCAGTTTCACACCATTCACGCCGCCGTCGCGGTCATTGATCAGCGTCAGATAGTCGATGAAGCCGCCGAAAAACCCGGTGCCGCCGGCGGCATAGGGGCCGACGCGGTAGGATTGCAGCGGGAAGAACTGCTCATCGGCATGGGCGGGGGCAATAGCACCCGTCAGGATGGTTGCGGCCAGAAGGGCAGGCGCGAGGCGACGGAAAAAGGACATGATTGCTCCGGTTTGAAAGGGGAAGGGCGCGCGGCTCAGGTGCGGCCCATGAGGCTTCTGATCCGGGTGGTGACCCGGTCGAGAATGGAGGAGAGGCCGTTTGGCTCGAGGATCAGGAAGGTGATGATCGTTGCACCAAGGAGGATGCGCTGCGTCAGCTGGACCGAGCCGGCATCCAGCCCGCCGTCAAAGATCCAGGCCGAGCCGCGTGAGAGCAGCAGCGGAAAGACCACGATCAGTCCGGCGCCAAGGAAAGCGCCGCGAATGGTCGCCAGCCCGCCGATGATCGCGATGAAGAGGATCTGGAAGGACCGGTCGAGGTTGAAGCCCTCGGGCTCGATGGTCCGCAGATAGGTGAAGGACCAGAGAACCCCCGCGACGCCGATAATCGCGGATGACAGCGCGAAGGCGGCGAGTTTGGTGCGCAGAACCGGGACGCCGATCACCTTCGCGGCGGTCTCATTGTCGCGCACGGCAATCAGGTTGATGCGGGCCGGGCCGTTCACCAGGCGATGAACAAGGATGGTGATGAGGGTGACGGTGGTCAGCGCCAGCAGGTAGCGGCTCTCGCGGGTATCAAAGGTGATGCCGGCGAAGCTGAGAACGGGGGCCGAGATCACGCCCGAGGCGCTGTAATTCGAAAACCAGCCGAATTTGTTGAAGAGCCACTGGATGAAGAACTGTGCCGCCAGGGTCGAGACGGCGAGGTAAAAGCCCCTGAGCCGCAGGGATGGCAGGCCGAAGATCACCCCCACCGCCGCCGCCGTGGTCGCGGCGAACAGGAAGGTCAGTGGCAAAGGCAGGCCAAGCCGCAGCTGGATGTTGAACGCGGCATAGGCACCGACCGCCATGAAGGCAGCTGACCCCAGCGAGACCTGACCCGCATAGCCCGTGAGCAGATTTAGCCCCAGACCCGCCAGCGAGAGCGCCAGAAACGGCAGCAGGATCGCTTCGATCGTCCAGGGCGAGGCGAAGGCCGGCACGCCAAGGAAAGCCAGGGCCAAAAGGGCCAGGACCGACAGTCTCTGTCCGGTGAAAAGGGCGCGCGCGGGCGCCGTAACCGCGAGGGACATGGGTCAGAACCTCTCGGTGATCTTGCGGCCGAACAGGCCCTGTGGCCGGATCAGCAGCACCGCAAGCGCCACGACATAGGCGAACCAGCCCTCGATCCCACCTCCGACATAGGGGCCAAGATAGACCTCGGCCAGTTTCTCGGAAGCGCCGATGATCAGCCCGGCGACAATCGCGCCGGGGACCGAGTCGAACCCGCCCAGCACCAGCACCGGCAGCGCTTTCAGCACGACGAGCGACAGCGAGAACTGCACCCCGAGCCGCGCGCCCCAGAGAAGGCCGGCGACCAGCGCGACCACGCCGGCTGCGGTCCAGACCGCCGCCTGGATACGGTTCAGTTTCAGCCCGATGGCGATGGCGGCGAAAGTGTCATCGGCCACGGCGCGGAAAGACAGCCCGGTGCGGGTGAAGCGGAAAAAGCTCGTCAGCGCCACGACCAGCGCCAGCGCAATAGCCGCCGCCACCAGGTCGAAATTCGAGATGAAGATGCCGCCGATCTCGAAGGGCGCATTCGAGATGCCAAGATCCAGTGCATGGACCTGGGTGCCCCAGATCAGTTGCGCGCCCCCTTCGATCACCCAGGCCAGCCCCAGCGTCGCCATGAACAGGGTCATTGGCGGGCGATTGGCCAGCGGGCGCAGCACCGCGCGCTCAATCGCCAGCCCCAGCAGCCCCATGATCAAAAGCGTGATCACAAGGGCAAAGGCAAAGGGCACCCCGCGCTCGACCAGGCTCACGAAGGTCAGTGCCGCGAACAGCACCATCGCCCCTTGCGCGAAATTCAGCACGCCCGAGGTTTTGTAAATCAGCACGAAACCGATGGCGACAAGGCTGTACATCACCCCAGACAACAGGCCGCCCACCGCAACCTCGATCACGAAGAGAAATTCATACCAGTCCATCATGCCGCCCCCGCCAGCGGCGCGGCATCGCTGCCGAGATAGGCCCGGATCACCTCGGGGTCGCGGCGCACCTCATCGGGGCTGCCATCGGCGATCACCTCGCCATGGTCGAGCACGACGATACGGTCGGAAAGCCCCATCACGACGGCGATATCATGTTCGATCAGGATCACAGACAGACCAAGCCGGTCGCGGATGGCGCGGATATGGGCGGCCATCGCGGCTTTCTCGGTGCCGGTCAGCCCGGCCATCGGCTCATCCAGCAGCAAAAGCCGCGGATCTGCGATCATGGCGCGGGCCAGTTCCACCTGTTTTTGCAAGCCGAAGGGCAGGGTTGAAACCAGGCGCGGCAGATGCGCCTCAAGGCCCAGGAAGGCCGCGATTTCACGCACCCGGGCCGCAGTCTCCCGACCCTCGCGCCGTGAGGCCGGAAAGAAGGGCAGCCAGGCAAAGGCGCGCCTGCGGAAAACAAGGCCGGAGGCGATGTTTTCGGCCACGCTCAGCCCCGGAAACAGTGCAAGATTCTGAAAGCTCCGCGCCACCTCAAGGCCCGGCAACCGCCCCGGCGGAACATGGGCAAAGCTTTCGCCGCCGATCCCGATCCGGCCGTTATCGGCGCGGTACAGCCCGCTGATGACATTGACCAGCGAGGATTTTCCCGCTCCATTCGGCCCGATCACCGCCCGGATCTCGCCGGGGCGCACATCGAAGGACACGTCTTTCAGCGCGCGGATACCGCCAAAGGCCAGCGAGATGCCGCTCAGCTGCAGGGCCGGCGTGGTGCTGGCCGTGACCGGCCCCGAGGGCGCGATCCGGGACGCAAAGCTGCGCCGCTCCGGCTGCAGGGCCGGCTCGCTCAGGGCAAGGCCTGTCATATCTGTCTCCGGAGGGCAGGCGCTGCTTTATTCGGCAGCGAAGGTTTGTTTTTTGCGGGCTTCGATGTCGCGCACGCGGGGGAGGACGTGTTTTCCGAAATAGTCGACCTCCTCCTGGAAATGCAGGAAGCCGAGAAGGATGAGGTCTGCGCCGGCCTCTTTCAGGCCGACGATGCGTTCGGCGACCTGGTCGGGCGTGCCGATCAGGTTCGAGCGGAAGCCGTCATTATATTGTACGAGATCCTCGAAGGAGGATTTCGCCCAGTTGCCCTCGCCCTCGGGGCTGGCGCGGCCGGCATTCACCACCTGTCCGGCAAAGCCCCTGACGGCTTCGGGATTGGCCTTCGCGATGATCTCCTGCAGCACTGCCTGCGCCTCGGCTTCGGTCTCGCGCACGATGGCGAAGGCGTTGATGCCGACCTTCACCTTATGCCCGTTCGCCGCCGCTTTCGTGCGGATATCCTCGACCTGGGTACGCAGCCCCTCTGGCGTATTGCCATTGGTGAAATACCAGTCCGAGACCCGTGCCGCCATATCCCGCGCCGCGCGTGACGAACCGCCCTGGAAGATTTCCGGTTGCGGATCAACGGGTTTGGGCTTCAGGCTATAGTCGCTGAAGCGGTAGAAATCGCCCCGGAAGGTAAAGCTCTCCTCGCTCCAGATACCGCGCAGCGCCCGGATGAATTCCTCGGATCTCCGGTAGCGCTCATCATGATCCAGCCAGGGCTCGCCGATCGCCGCGAATTCGCCCCGGAACCAGCCCGAGACCACATTGACCGCGATCCGCCCGCCCGAGAGATGGCTGATCGTGGCGATTTGCTTTGCCGCCAGCGCCGGGTTCCAGGGGCCGGGAAGCAGCGCCGCGATCACCTTCAGCCGTTCGGTACGGGCCAGAAGATCCTGGCTGAACGAGACGGATTCATGTTGATTTTCAGCGCCATATCCTGCGGTAAAGCGGATCTGGCTCAGCGCATAGTCAAAGCCTGCCGCTTCGGCGATCTGCGCCAGTCTGCGGTTATATTCCGGCGTCCAGCTGGTGCGCTGTTCGATATCCGAGATCACGAGGCCGCCCGATACATTGGGCACCCAATAGGCGAATTTGACGGGATCGGAGGTCATATGCAGCCCCTGTGAAACGGGTTGTCCTGTGAAACGGGTTATCCGGCGAGACGGGTTATTCGGCGGCGGCGCGGATCCGCGCGGCGCCGGGGAAAATCGTGCTGAATTCGTCAATGGCGCGGGCGAGCCGGTTCAGCGCCGGGTCCGATACCAGCCGCCCCTCGCTGAAATCGCGGTCCGAGACATGCACGGCGGTCGAGAGCACGCGGGCCTCGAAAAAGGCAAATAACGGCCGCAGCTGATGTTCCACCGCCAGCGCATGTTTCTCGCCCCCGCCGGTCGCGGCGATCAGCACCGGCTTGCGGAGCAGCGCGGCCGGGTCGATCAGGTCGATCAGATGTTTGAAAAGGCCGGGATAAGAGCCCTTGTAGATCGGGGTCGCAACGATCAGCGCATCGGCCTGCAAAAGCGTATCGAGATTGTGCCGCGCCTGCGGGCTGAGGTCATCGGCGCGCCGCGCCCGGCCCAGATCCTCGCCGAAATCGGCGATCTCGAACAGGGTTGTGCGCGCCTGCAGCCCGGCCCCGGCCAGATCCAGCGCCTGCCCGACCAGCGCACGCGTTTTCGACGGCGCGGTGATATTCCCCGCAAGACCCACGATATGAAGTTCGGACATACAGCTTTCCTCAATCCCGACAAGTACCGTCGTGATAAGGCCCGAATACCGCCCTGTGCCATTCCAAATTCGGCCAAACCGCAGTGGGTTTCTTTCGCCAGGAGCCAAGGGCATTACTCCGGAATTCAGACCATATGGTCAAAAACAGCCGGTTCATTCCTCGCCCTGGCAGGAAGGGGAGGTTGTTCTGCTCTGCTGCTCCGACCGCGGGGGGAAAACATATTGCGCTTCGGCGGGGATTTTTATTCGCCGCTGGCGCAGCGCAGGGGTGAAAAAAACGCTTGCAGCCATGCCCTGACCCGGCTCTGTCATGGGCCGAGACCGCAAAAACAAGACGCCCCTCCTGTACGAAGGACTGACCGATGGACCGCAACAGCCCGAAAATCCTCGTGGCCGACCTCGTCGGCCTGGCGTTTGATGCGGCCGGAGCGCCCGATGCGTCAGGGTTTCGCGCCCATGTCGAAAGCCGGGGCGGGCGGTTTCACATCGGTTCGGCACGCGGAGTGCAGCCCGATGAGGGGCGGGCGACCTTTTTCTACCTGCCGCATCTCTCGACCCGGGAGGAACTGATCGCCGAGGCCGGTGACGGGCTTTATGATGCGGTGATCGCCGCGGCGACCTTCCTGCCGGCCGAGACGCGCTTTGACCTTGGTGGCGTCAGGATCGGCACCGGAACCGGCAATATGGGGTCGGCAAGCTGGGGTGGCGGCGACGGGCTGGGCGGCGTTGCGCCTTTGATGAATACGCCCGGGATCAATGCCCGCGCCACGGCGCAGATGGTGATGAAAGCGCTGCTCGGCCAGCGCCCCGATCTGCCGGTCGGGGCCTTGCATGACCTTGTGGTGGCGGGCCGTTTCGATACCGGGCGCGACCTCCTGCGCTACCCGACGCGCAAACTCGAGGGCCAGCGCCTCGCGGTGATCGGCTATGGCAATATCGGGCGTGAAGTGGCGCTGCTGGCCCGCGCCTTCGGGATGGAGGTGGTGATCCATGCTCGCCCGCGCCACCGGATCTGGATCGAAAGCGAGGGCTTTCACTATGCCGCCACCCCGCAAGAGGCCGCGCACGGGGCGGATGCTCTGTCGGTCCATCTCGGCCTTGGGCCGAAGGGGCCTGACGGGTTCGCGAATGCGGGGCTGATCAATGAGGCGGTGCTGGCGGCGCTGGCGCCGGGGGCGGTGCTTCTGAACTATGACCGGGGCGAGCTGGTCGATATCGCGGCGCTGGAGAGCGCGCTGAGCGCCGGGCAGGTCGGGTTCGCGGCGATTGATGCGGATCTCTTCGTCGATGCGGCGGGCGTGCTTTCGGGCCCGATGGCGCCCTATCTGGGTCTTGTGGAGCGGCATGGCGCAAAGCTTTCGCTCTTGCCGCATGCGGCGGCGGATACCGACCACCCGACCCGGGTTGTGGGTGCGATCCAGGCGGCGGATCAGCTGCTTGATGCGATTTCGACCGGGGTGGTGCGCAATCTGAAGGGCGATCTGCCCGAAGGCTACAGCGATGGCGGCCCGCTGACCCCTGCGGGGCTGGGGGGCGTAACACCGCAGGATCTGGCGCGGTTTGCGAAAGGCGGGCTTCCGGCTGCGGCGCGGGAACTGGCCGATGCCCTTGCAGGGGCGGAAGCCGGTGCGCTGTCGGGCGAGGCTCTGATGCTGGCCGCGAACAGGCTTGCCAGGCTGATGCGTGAGGAGGGTCTGGCCGGCCCCTGGAAAGGCTGAGGGCGCGGGTAAATCCCTGGAGAAACCGTTGTGAGACGCCGCGTCACAGCCTATATTGAGCGCACGCATATCAGGGATTCCGCCATGTCAGTCCAGTCTTACAACCTTTCGATCACCTCGGCGAAGATCGTGACGGCGGCCGATGGCGGACGGGAATTGCGGGTCCATTATACCGGCAATGGCAGCGGTGACGTGGTGCAGCCGCTTGACGCCACCGATTTCGACGCGCTGCTTGCGGGCTGTGAACAGGTGGCGCGGCGCATCTTCCAGCAGGAATTCCGCCTTAACAGCGCGGTGGAACTGTCCTTCGCGCTGGAGGACCGCAACGAGCTGAAGCTCTGGCACACAAAGCCCGGCCTTTTCATCAAATGCCCGCTGACCATGCATATGGAATGGTCCTGTCCGCATCTGAGCCAGGCCTATAAGACGATGACCACGCTTGGCGTGGTGGAACTGCCGTCGGAAATCGCGTTGGACGGCAATGCGATCGGCGCCGATGAGACGGTCAAGGTGATCATGGATTCCATGGCCGGCGGAGTCGAGTTCATGGGGGGCGTCATGCTGATGCGCAATCTGATCGACCATGACAGCGAAGCGGGCCGCATGCGCGCGGCCGCCCCGACCCCGCACTGATCCCGCCGGGACCATCGTCCTGAGCCCCGCAGAAACCGCCGCCAGCTGCGACAAATCGCGTCGCGTCAATCTGGCCGTCTGAGACTGATTCCAGTTGCCAGCGCAGCTTTGCCAGCCTATCGGAAGCCCCATGAGACAGCCTGACGCCAGCACTCCCCTTCGTATCGGCACGCGCGGATCGCCGCTGGCGCTGGCACAGGCATTCCAGACCCGGGACTGGCTGCGCGCAGAGCATGGTCTGCCGGTCGAGGCCTTCGAGATCGTGGTGATCAAAACCACGGCTGACCGGGTGCTCGACAAGTTGCTGAAAGAGATCGGCGGCAAAGGTCTTTTCACCAAGGAACTGGAAGAGGCGCTGCTGGATGGCCGCATCGACCTTGCGGTCCATTGTGTGAAGGATATGGCGGTGGCCGAGCCTGAGGGGCTGGTCTCGGATATCTTCCTGCCGCGCGAAGACCCGCGTGATGTGCTGGTGTCGCATAAGTATCGCAGCCTTGCGGAATTGCCTCAGGGTGCCTCGGTCGGCACATCCAGCATGCGGCGTGGCGCGCAGACATTGTTCGTGCGCCCCGATCTGCGCATCGTGAATTTCCGGGGCAATGTGCAGTCGCGGCTTTCCAAACTTGAGCAGGGCCTTGCGGATTGCACCTTCCTCGCATTGGCGGGACTGAACCGGCTTGGGATCTCCGCGCAGGACTGGACGGTGATCGGGACGGAAGAGATGCTGCCCGCCATCGGTCAGGGCGCGCTGTCGGTCCAGCGCCGCAAGGGCGATCTCTGGGTGCGCGATCTGCTGATGCCGCTGCATGATCCGGTCTGTGAACGTGAAATGGCCTGCGAACGCAGCTTTCTCGGGACGCTGGAAGGGAGCTGCCAGACCCCGATCGCGGGCCTCGCACGGCTGAGCGATGATGTGCTCCATTTCCGCGGCGAGATCCTGCGCACCAATGGCGCCGAGCGCATCTCGGTCGAGGGCAGCTGCCCCGCCGCAGAGGCCGCAGCGCTTGGCGCGCGGCTTGCGCGTGATCTGCTGGGCCGCGCTGGTCCGGGCTTTTTCGACTGGAAACGCCCCTGCGGCTGAGGCCGCCCTCTCTTCCGGACATCCTCCTGTGACCGGCCGCGAAGATGCGGCTTAGCGCCGCCCTAATCAGGGCTGCAAGAAACGCTCATAGGCAAATCAGGTTTTTCAGCGGCATCATTTCCTCAGGCGACCGGCCGATCCGGCGGTCACCCTCTGTCACTTTCCGCGTGAGGAAGCCGAAATGTCCGCCGAAACGTCTGTCGAAAAAGTCGATACTCTCGTGATCGGGGCCGGCCAGGCCGGTGTCGCGATGAGCGAGCATCTGGGCCGGCGCGGCCTGTCGCATCTGGTGGTGGAAAAGAACCGCATCGCGGAAAGCTGGCGCACGGCGCGGTGGGATTCGCTGGTGGCCAATGGCCCGGTCTGGCATGACCGTTTCCCGACGCTGACCTTCGAGGAGCTCGACCCCGACGCTTTTGCCCATCACGACCGGGTTGCGGCCTATTTCGAGGCCTGCGTCGCGCAAAACAACTCGCCGGTGCGCTGCGGCGTGACGGTCACTTCTGTTCAGCCGCTTGAGACGGGTTTCCGGGTCGAGACCTCCGAAGGCGTGATCGAGGCGCAGAATGTTGTGGCGGCCACCGGCGCGTTCCAGAAACCGGTGATCCCGCCGGTGGTGCCCGCGAGTGCCGGTCTGCATCAGCTGCATTCGCATGGCTATAAGAACCCCGATCAGCTGCCCGAAGGCGGCGTGCTTGTGGTCGGTGCCGGGTCTTCGGGGGTGCAGATCGCCGATGAGCTGCGGCGCGCGGGCCGCAAAGTCTGGCTCTCGGTCGGGGCGCATGACCGCCCGCCGCGGCGCTATCGCGGCAAGGATTTCGTCTGGTGGCTGGGCGCACTTGGTATCTGGGACACGACCACGCCCACACCCGGCACCGAACATGTGACCATCGCGGTCAGCGGCGCGCGGGGGGGGCAGACCGTCGATTTCCGCCGCCTTGCGAATGAAGGCATGGGGCTTGTCGGGATGACCGCGCGCTATGAGAATGGCGTGATGCATTTCGCGCCCGATCTGGCGAAGAATGTGGCGCAGGGCGATGCGAATTACCTCGGCCTTTTGCAGCAGGCCGATGCCCATGTGGCAAGCCAGGGCCTCGATTTGCCCGAGGAACCCGAGGCGCATCTGATCGGCGCGGATCCTGCCTGCCTCACCGATCCCGTGCTGGCGCTGGATCTGGCGAAAGAGGGTATCACCACGATCCTCTGGGCCACTGGCTATGCGCTGGATTTCAGCTGGATCAAGGCCGACATCTTCGATGAACGCGGTCGCCCGGCGCATTCAGGCGGCGTCTCGGCGGTGCCGGGGCTTTACTTCCTCGGTCTGCCCTGGCTGTCGATGCGCGGCTCCTCTTTCATCTGGGGGGTCTGGCATGATGCTGACCGGCTTGCCGGTCATATCGCGGCAGAGCAGGCGGTTCCGGCCTGATCTAGGCCTTGCCGTAACATCCCCCCGGGCGGGTCGTCGCCCGGGACTGACCCCGCTTGCCGGAGCCGCAATGACCGTCCGCATCGAACAGGATCTGCTTGGCCCGCGCGAGGTGCCGGGTGCGGCCTATTGGGGCATCCATACCCTGCGGGCGCGTGAGAATTTCGCGATCTCGGGCCGGGTGATCGGCGAAGAGGGCGATCTGATCCATGCGCTGGCCGCGATCAAACTGGCCGCGGCCGAGGCCAATCGCGATCTTGGCCTGCTGCAGGGGCCCCATGCCGCCGCGATCATCGCCGCCTGCCGTGAGATCATGGCGGGCGCGCTGCGCGATCAGTTCCTGGTCGATCAGATGCAGGGCGGGGCCGGTACCTCGACCAATATGAACGCGAATGAGGTCATCGCCAATCGCGCGCTGGAACTGATGGGCCGGACGAAAGGCGATTACGCGCATCTGCACCCGAATGAGCATGTCAATCTGGGCCAAAGTACCAATGACGTCTATCCGACCGCGCTGCGGCTGGCGACCTGGACGGCGATTGGCCGGCTTCTGACCGCGATGGCGGATCTGCGGCAGGCTTTCGCGGCCAAAGCAGCGGAGTTCAGCGATATCCTCAAGATGGGCCGCACCCAGCTTCAGGAAGCGGTCCCGATGACCCTGGGTCAGGAATTCGGCGCCTTCGCCACCATGCTGGCCGAAGACGAGGCGCGGCTTTGCGAGGCCCGCGCGCTGTTATGTGAGATCAACCTTGGCGCGACAGCCGTCGGCACGGGCCTGACCGCCCATCCCGATTATGCCGCACGGGCCCGCGCCCGTCTTGAGGCGCTGACCGGCATTCCGCTGATCAACGCGCCCGACCTGATCGAGGCGACCCAGGATTGCGGCGTCTTTGTTCAGGTCTCGGGCGTGTTGAAGCGGGTGGCGGTGAAGCTGTCTAAAACCTGCAACGATCTCAGGCTTTTATCCTCTGGCCCCCGTGCGGGGTTAAATGAAATCAACCTTCCCGCCCGCCAGGCCGGGTCGTCGATCATGCCCGGCAAGGTCAATCCGGTGATTCCCGAAGTGGTGAATCAGATCGCGTTCGGGGTGATCGGCAATGACATCACGATCACCATGGCGGCCGAGGCCGGGCAGTTGCAGCTGAATGCCTTTGAGCCGGTGATCGCCTGTACCATCTCGCGCTCGATCCGCCATCTGACGGCGGGATGTGAGACCCTGCGCGCGCATTGCATCACGGGCATCACCGCCAATCGCGCGGCGCTGGCGCAGTCGGTGACGCAATCCATCGGCATCGTCACTGCGCTGAACCCCTATATTGGCTATGAAAACGCGACCGAGCTGGCGCGCGAGGCCTTTGCCTCGGGCCGGGGCGTCTGCGAGCTTGCGCTGGAGCGCGGGCTCTTGCCCGAGGCGCTGTTGGCCACGATCCTCAGCCCGGAACACCTGACCCGGCCCTCTCGGCCCCTGATCTCACCGCAGGTGAGGGGGGGATGAGCTCTGGCGCGCGCCCCGTCAAAGTTTCAGCCACCGGGCCCGCGCAAGTCTCGCGGTCGGGCCCCTGTCTGGTCTATGCTCCGCCGGCAACAGGGGATCGGAAAGGGGCAGGGATGGCGCTCAGGTTCACGCTCAGACAGCTGGAATATCTGGTGGCGGTGGGGGATTATGGCTCGGTCACCGAGGCGGCAGAGCGGGTGAATGTCTCGGCGCCCTCGGTTTCGGCGGCCATCTCGCAGCTGGAGCGCGAATTCCGCATCACGCTTTTCGTGCGCCGCCACGCGCATGGGCTGTCGCTGACCCAGGCCGGGCGCAGCTTTGTCGAACAGGCGCGCCGCATCCTGACCGAGGCGGCCGCGCTCAACGCGCTTTCAAATGAGGTGACGGGGCAGGTGCGCGGGCCCTTGCATGTCGCCTGCCTGATGACCTTTGCGCAGGTCGTGATCCCCGCGTTGCGTCGCACCTTCTGCGAAAGCTATCCCGAGGTGGAATTCGCCCAGAACGAGCTGGATCATGCGGGTATCATCGAAGGCCTGCGGCTGGCGCGCTTTGACCTCGCGCTGAGCTATGACCTTGATATCCCGTCGGATATGGAGTTCCACGAGCTGGGCGCGCTGCCGCCTCATGCGGTCCTGCACGAGGGCCATCCGCTGGCGGATCGTGACAGTGTCAGCCTTGAGGATCTGGCTGAACACCCGATGATCCTCCTCGATCTGCCCTATAGTGCCAGCTATTTCATCTCGCTGTTCCGCGAGGCCGGGTGCAGCCCCAATATCGTCGAGCGGACCCGTGACATCTGGGTGATGCGGGCCCTGGTGGCCAATCGCTTCGGCTATTCCATCGCCAATATCCGGCCCGCGATTGATCTGGCGCTGGATGGCGGGCGGCTGATCGACATCCCGCTGAGCGGCAATCCGCGCCCGATGCGGCTCGGGATCATCACCATGCGCGACGCGGCGAAATCGCTGACCGTGCGCCGTTTCATCGAATTTTGCAGCGAGAAGCTGAAAGACGGGGTGCATCCCGGAATTCGCCGCCTCTCGGTGCCGCCCGAGACCTGACAGGAGCAAGACCATGACCCTTCCCGCCACCTCCGCCGAATGGCGCGCCCGTGCCGGCGCGCTTCGCTTTCGCAACCAGCTTTATATTGACGGGGCGTTCCGGGATGCACAGGCGGGCGGGCGGTTTGCCACGGTGAACCCTGCGAATGGCACCGTGCTGACCGAAGTGTCGCGCGGCATGGCGGCGGATATTGACCTTGCGGTGACGGCGGCACGGCGGGCCTTTGACGACGGGCGCTGGTCGCGTCAGACGCCTTCGGCACGCAAAGAGGTGCTGCTGAAGCTCGCAGGCCTGATCCGCGAGAATGTCGCGGAACTGGCGCTGCTGGAAACGCTGGATATGGGCAAGCCCATCGGTGACAGCTCGACCATCGACGTTCCCGGATCGGCGCATTTCTTCCAGTGGCATGCCGAGGCCATCGACAAGCTTTATGACGAGGTCGCGCCCACGGGAGGCCGCGATCTGGCTCTGATCCGGCGCGCGCCCCTGGGCGTGATCGGGGCGGTGGTGCCGTGGAACTTCCCGCTCGATATGGCGACCTGGAAACTCGCACCCGCACTGGCCATGGGGAACTCCGTGGTGCTGAAACCGGCCGAACAATCGCCTTTGTCGGCTTTGTTCCTTGCCGAACTTGCTTCTGAGGCCGGGCTGCCTGACGGGGTGCTGAATGTGGTTCCGGGTTACGGCGTCGAGGCAGGCCAGGCGCTTGGCCTGCACGGCGATGTCGATGCGCTGGTCTTCACCGGATCGACCGCGACCGGCAAGCGGTTCATGAACTATGCCGCCCAAAGCAATATGAAACAGGTCTGGCTGGAGACCGGAGGCAAATCGCCGAACCTGATCTTCGCCGATGCCGATCTGGACCAGGCCGCGACGATGGCGGCCTTCGGGATCCTGTTCAATTCGGGCGAGGTCTGTTCTGCCAATTCCCGCATCCTCGTCGCGCGCTCGGTGCAGGAGGAATTCACCGAAAAGCTGATCGCGGCCACAGCCGCCTGGCCGCTGGGCGACCCGCTGGATCTGGCCACCCGCATGGGGCCGCTGGTGGAAAAAGCCCATGCCGACAAGGTCGCGCAATATATCGAGATCGGCAAGGCCGAGGCGCGGTTGGTGCATGGCGGGGACCGCGAGACCCGTGACGGATCGGATTGCTATATCGGCGCCACGATCTTTGCCGATGTTTCGCCTGACGCCCGGATCGCGAAGGAAGAGGTCTTCGGCCCGGTCCTGGCCGTGACACCGTTTGACAGCGAGGAAGAGGCGCTGAAGATCGCCAATGACAGCGAATATGGCCTCGCGGCCTCGGTCTGGACCCGGGATCTGAGCCGGGCCCTGTCAGTGTCGGATGGCCTCCATGCGGGGACGGTATCAGTCAATACGGTGGATGCGCTTTCCGCGATGACGCCCTTTGGCGGTATGAAACAATCGGGATTCGGCCGGGATCTGTCCTTGCACAGCTTTGACAAATATTCGGCGCTGAAAACAATCTGGATCAAATACTAAGCAGCTAAGCCTCTTTTTCGGGCGCAGGCCGGGCGGCCTGGTTCCGGCCCGTTCCCCCGTCGCATCCCCTCTTGCGGCGGGGCCGAACCGCTTGCGAGCCTGAAACGTCGCAATCCTGCGAATTCTTGTTTGTTTTCTTATGATTGGTATTGTTTTCCGCTGTCTGGAACCGCGCTATGCCCAGGCATCCCGCCCCGGTGAGGTGCTGATTAGGCGCAGTCTAAGCAAGGCTTCCGAAACCCATCATTTACCAGGCCAGGCCCCGGCAATCCTATGGGGCAGATCCCGCTTTTCCCCCTGACCCTGCATCAAGGATGTCCCCAGATGCGCGACCCGAAATATGATATCCTGTTCGAGCCGCTGGCCATTGGCCCTCTTGTGGCGAAGAACCGCTTTTACCAGGTGCCACATTGCAATGGGGGCGGCTACCGCGATCCATCTGCTGCTGCGGCCATGCGTGGCATTAAGGCTGAAGGCGGCTGGGGGGTCATTTTCACCGAACAGACCGAGATGCATCACAGTTCGGAAATCACCCCTTTCATCGAGTTAAGGCTTTGGGAAGACAAAGACATTCCGGGGCTTCGCCGGATGTCGGATGCGATGAAAACCCATGGCGCGCTGGCGGGGATCCAGCTGGCCTATTCCGGGATCAATGGCCCGAATTTCTACACCAAAGAGGTGCCTCTGGCGCCCTCGGCCATGCCGATCCGCACCTTCACGAATGACCCGGTCTCGGCGCGCGCGCTGTCGAAATCCGACATCACCGATCTCAGGCGCTGGTTCGTCAATGCCGCGAAACGTTCGAAACTTGCCGGCTTTGACCTGATCTGCCTTTACGGCGCGCATGGCTTCGGCATTTTCCAGCATTTCCTGTCGCGTGCCACCAATCAGCGCAGCGATGAATATGGCGGCAGCCTGGAAAACCGCTCGCGCTTTGCCCGCGAAGTGGTCGCGGATATCCGCGATGCCGTGGGTGACACGATGGCGATCACCATGCGCGTCAGCCTTGACGAACAGATTGGAAATCTTGGCTTTTCCAATGCCGAGGTGCGCGAATTCGTCGAACTGAACGGCGATCTTCCCGATCTCTGGGATCTGGCTCAGGGGGCATGGGAGGATTGTTCTGGCCCTTCGCGCTTCAAAGAGGAAGCCGCGCAGGAGGTGCTGGTCTCCGGCATCCGCGAGCTGTCCTCGAAACCCGTGGTCGGCGTGGGCCGCTTCACCTCGCCGGATGTGATGGCGCGGATGATCCGCCAGGGCGTTCTTGATTTCATCGGCTGCGCGCGGCCCTCGATTGCCGATCCGTTCATCCCGAAAAAGATTGACGAGGGGCGGGTCGAGGATATCCGCGAATGTATCGGCTGCAATATCTGCATCACCGGCGATATGACGATGTCGATCTCGCGCTGCACCCAGAACCCGACCTTTATGGAAGAATGGCGCAAGGGCTGGCATCCCGAGAAGATGAACGCCAAAGGCGACAGCTCGACCGTGCTGATCGTCGGCTCCGGCCCTGCCGGGCTGGAGGCCGCCCGCGCGCTGTCCCTGCGGGGCTATGACGTCGCCATGGCCGAGGCGACCACGACCCTTGGCGGCCGTGTCGCGCGCGAACGCCTGCTGCCGGGGCTTTCTGCCTGGGGCCGCGTGGTCGATTACCGGCAATACCAGATCAGCCAGCGCCCGAATGTCGAGACCTATTTCGACAGCCGTCTGGGCGCGGCCGAGATCCTTGAATTCGGCTTCCAGAACATCTGTATCGCGACCGGGGCACATTGGCGGGCCGATGGTGTCGCGCGTCAGCATGTGGTGCCGATGGCGATTGATGCGGCCATGCCCGTCTGGACACCTGATGATGTGATGGCGGGGAAACATCCCGCCGATCTGAGCGGCAGGACGGTCGTCGTTTATGATGATGATCATTATTACATGGGCGGCGTCATGGCCGAGGTGATGGCGAAAGCGGGCGCGAAGGTGATCCTGGTCACGCCCTCGGCCTATGTGTCGGACTGGACGCGCAACACGCTGGAACAGGGGGCGATCCATCTGCGGCTGGTGGAGCTCGGTGTTGAGATCCGGCTGAACACCGGCATGACGGCGGTGCGCGCCGGCGCGGTCGAGGTCAATTGCAGCTATACCGACCATCGCCGCGAGCTCGCGGCCGATGCCGTTGTGATGGTCGCCTCGCGCCTTGGCGATGATGCGCTTTACAACGACCTTATCGCGCGCGAGGCCGAATGGGCCGATGCCGGTATCCGGTCGGTCAAACTGATCGGCGATGCGGCGGCGCCCGCGCCTATCGCCTGGGCGACCTATGCCGGCCACCGCTATGCCCGCGAGCTCGACACCTCCGATATCGGCGACGCGCTGCCGTTCCGCCGCGAAGTTACCGAACTCGAACCGCTCTGAAGGAATGGTGATGCACAAGGATAAGGCCGTTTCGGACAAGGCCGTTGAGGTTCGGGGCGTCTCGAAGCATTTCGGCACCTACCAGGCGCTGAAATCGGTCAGTTTCGACATTGGCGAGAACGAGTTTTTCACCATGCTCGGGCCGTCGGGCTGCGGCAAGACCACGCTTTTGCGGATGCTTGCAGGGTTTGAAAGCCCCGATCAGGGCGCGATCCTGCTGCATGGGCGCGAGGTGACGCAGATCCCGCCGCATAAGCGCCGGGTGAATACGGTGTTCCAGTCTTACGCCCTGTTCCCGCATATGACGCTGGAGCAGAACGTCGCCTACGGCCTTGAAAACCTTGGCTGGGCACGGGCTAAGATCCGCGCGCGCGCGGGCGAGATGCTGGAACGCGTCCATATGTCGGCAATGGCGGGCCGCAAGCCCGGCCAGCTGTCCGGCGGGCAGCGGCAGCGTGTGGCCCTGGCCCGGGCGCTGGCGCCCGAGCCGGAGATCCTGTTGCTGGACGAGCCCTTGTCCGCGCTGGATCTGAAACTGCGCCAGGCGATGCGCGATGAGCTGCGCAATCTGCAGCGCGATACCGGCATCACCTTTGTCTTTGTCACCCATGACCAGGAAGAGGCGCTCGATATGTCGGACCGGATCGCGGTCCTTGGCGCGGGCGAGGTGCAGCAGATCGGCACGCCCACCGCGATTTATGAAGAGCCGGTGAACCGCTTTGTGGCGGATTTCGTGGGCGAAACCAATTTCCTTGATGTCGATGTGCTGGAGACGCGCGAGGGCCTGGCGACTGTCCGGTCACCGCTTGGCATTTTCGAGGCACCGGCGACCGCCCGGCTGCAGGCCGGCCGCGCGACGCTGTCGATCCGGCCCGAAAAGATCAATCTTGGCGACCAGGCGCAGGGGATCACCCTTCCGGCAAAGGTTATCAGCCAGAATTACATGGGCGGCTTCACCCATTACACGCTTGAGGCCGGGGGCGTGTCCTTGCGCGCCTCGCGCCGCAATGCGTCGCGCCAGGGCGATCTGGTCGGGACAGGGGACGATGTCACCATCGGCTTCCTGCCGGCCTCCGTGCGGGTGCTGGCATCATGAGGCGGCTTGCCAATAATCTGCCTTTCTGGGGGCTTTTGCCGGCCTGGGCGCTGATGGGCTTCGCGCTGATCCTGCCGATCCTGATCATCGCCGCCGTCTCGGTGGCGACACGCGGCTCGCATGGCGGGTTCACCTGGGATTTCAACCTGTCGGGCTACAGCCAGATCCTCTTTAACGAGGGCTGGTCGGGCGAACTGGAATTCACGCCGCAATACCTTCTGATCATCGGGCGGACCTATCTGCTTGCGGGGCTTACGACGCTGATCTGTCTGGTTTTCGCGCTGCCGGTCGCCTGGTATATCTCGCGCCAGACGCCGGGGATGCGTGCGCTGCTGGTCTATCTGGTGACGCTGCCCTTCTGGGTTTCGATGATCCTGCGGGTCTATGCCTGGATGATCATTCTGGGAAAAGACGGTCCGCTGCCGCGGTTCCTTGAAACCTTCGGTCTCGCCCCCGGGACCAGTTTCATGTTCAACGATACCGCGACGCTGGTGGCGATGGTCTATACCTGTATGCCGCTGATGGTGCTGCCGATCTATGCCTCGATCGAGAAACTCGACCTGACGCTGATCGAGGCCTCGCATGATCTGCACGGGAACCGCCTGACCACCTTCCGCCGCGTGATCCTGCCGCTGACGGCCCCGGGCATTGTCTCGGGCGCGATCCTTGTCTTTGTGCCTGCGCTTGGCGCGGTGCTGGAACCCACATTGATGGGCGGTGGCAAGCAGATGATGATGGGATCATTGATCCAGCTGCAATTCGGGGGAGGGCGCAACTGGCCGTTTGGTGCTGCGATCGCGATGGTGCTGATGGGTCTGGTGATGCTGTTCCTGATCTTCACCGCGCTTCGCGCCGCAGGCCGGACCGCCGGGATGGAGGCACGCGCATGAGCCGCCATCATGATGTCAAACGCTATCCGGGCTTTGGTCTTCTGACGATTGTCTTCTTCGTCTGGCTCTATCTGCCGCTTCTGGTCGTGGTGATCTATTCCTTCAACGCCAACCGGATCGCCGGTGTCTGGACCGGATTTTCGCTCGACTGGTATGTGGCCGCGCTGAACAACGGCCCCTTGATGAATGCGCTGAAAACCTCGGTTCTGGTGGCGCTGATTGCGACGGCGGTCGCAACAACCGTGGCGCTGATGGCGGCGCTCGCGATCATCCGGGGCAAGAATGTGCGGTTCCGGCGCCTGTCCGAGACGGTGGTGAACCTGCCGCTTTTGCTGCCCGAAATCGTGCTGGCTGTGGCGAGCCTGATCCTGTTCTCGCTGGTCGGGCTGCAAAACGGGCTTCTGAAACTGATCCTCGCCCATTCGGCCTTTTGCACGCCCTTTGCCTTTCTGCCGATACGGGCGCGGCTTCAGGGCATGTCGCTGGATTTCGAAGAGGCCAGCGCGGATCTCTATGCCAGCCGCTGGACCACCTTTCGCCGGGTGACGCTGCCGCTGATCTTTCCGGGGGTGTTTTCCGGCGCGATGCTCGCCTTCCTGATCTCAATGGATGATTTCATCACCTCGAACATGCTGGCCTCGGGCGGCACCACCACTTTGCCGGTCTATATCTTCTCGCTGATCCGCGCCGGCACCTCGCCCGAGCTGAACGCCATCGGCACGCTGATGATCCTGGCCTCTCTGATCCTTGCCACAATTGCGCTGCTCGTCGCCGGGCGGGGCACAAAAAACACCTGAAAAAAGACAAACCAACAAGGGAAATTACAATGAAAAAACTCGTCACTGCCTCTGTCATCGCGCTTTGCGCCGCGACTGCTGCCAATGCCGCAGGCCAGCTGAACCTTTATGTCTGGTCGGAAAGCTTTTCCCCTGAGCTGATTGAAAAATTCGCGAAAGAATATGACGTCAAAGTCAATGTCGACGGCTATACCTCGAACGAGGATCTGCTGACAAAGCTTCAGGCCGGGTCTTCGGGCTATGACGTTTCGACCCCCTCGCAGCATTTCCTGCGCATCATGATCGATGAGGGGCTGATCCAGGATTACGGCGCGAACACGCTGAAAGCCTATGAGCTGATCGACCCGCGCTGGAAGAACCAGTGGTGGGACGAGACCCAGGCCTATTCGATCCCGGTCGCCTATGGCACAGCCGGCTTCGCGGTCAACACCAATGAATATACCGGCCCGCTCGACAGTCTGAGCTATTTCTTTGAGCCTGAAGCGCCGCTGGCCGGCAAAATCGCCATGCTATCCTATCCCGATGAGGTGGTCGGTGCGGCACAGCTTTACCTCGGTGTGCCGTTCTGCTCGGAAAATGCTGATGAGATGAAGAAGGTCTATGATCTGCTGGCGGCGCAAAAGCCCTCGGTCGCGGCCTATTCCTCGGATAATATCGCAAGCCGTCTGGCCTCGGGCGAGGTTGCGGCGCATTTCTGGTGGGATGGCGAAGAGCTGAAGGCCCGCGTCAATGGCGCGCCTTTCGCCTATGCGCTGCCGAAAGAGGGCCTGGTGGGCTGGATTGACTCGATGGTGATCCCGAATGGCGCCCCGAACCGCGAGAATGCGATCAAGTTCATCGAATTCATGTCAGAGCCGGAAAATGCGACCGAGCAGATGAACTTCTACGCCCATTCCTCGCCGATGACGCTGGTCGCGGATAAGGTCGTCTATACCAAGGAAAAAGCGCCCGAACTTTACCCGGAAGTGCCGGTTGAATTCTCGCGCACCTGCTCGCCCGCGGCGCAGGATCTGGTGAACCGGGTCTGGACCCAGCTGCTGCAATAAGCTGCTCAGACGAGGGCCGGGCGCAATCCCGGCCCCTTTTTCCCATTCTGCCGGAGAGACCGATGACCGCCGATCTGGTGATCCTGAACGCGCGCCTGCGCCCGCTTTTTGCCGTCCCCGGCACCACCGCGATTGCGGTGGCGGATGGTGTGATCCTGGCGCTTGGGGATGACAGCGCGATCCGCGCGTATATCGGCCCGGCGACCCGGGTGATCGACGCCGCCGGGCGCGAACTGATGCCCGGCTTCATCGAAAGCCATCTGCATCTGATGATGGGTGGCGCCTCGCTTTCGATGCTGAATATGGGCGAGCTTTTCGGGTTCGATCCGGTACGGGATGCGCTTCTGGACTTCGCGACCCGCCAGCCCGGGAATGACATCCTGTTCGGCTATGCGGTGAATTATGTGATTTTTGGCGAAGAAAGGCCTGATCGCCATATCCTCGACCGGATTGTCAGTGACCGTCCGCTCTGCCTGATTGCGACCGATCTGCATTGTGCCTGGGCCAATACAAAGGCGCTGGAACTGGCAGGGATCCTCAATGGCGCCGATCTCGGACCGGGATCCGAGGTGGTGATGGGCGCAGACGGGCTGGCCAGTGGTGAATTGCGCGAATTTGCTGCGATGAACCGGGTGAAGATGCTCTCTCGCCTGCAAGGGCGCGATGCGATGGATTACCGCATGACCGGCGCCGAAGGCGAGGGCGCGCGCGACCATGACCGGGCGGTGATCCGCGCGGCAGGCGATTACTGCGCCTGCCATGGCATCACGCGCGCGGTGAATATGGATGGCAATGCCTGGCAGGCCGGTCTGATGCGCGATCTGGCGCTGGCGGGCGAGATGCCGGTCAGGGTCAGCCTGCCTTTGATGCTCGAGGCGAAAGACGGGGTCGGGGGTATTGACCTGCTGGATGAATTCGGACCGGAAGTGCCGGGGTGGCTGTCATTTGCCCGCATAAAGCTGTTCATGGACGGGGTGTTTGATACCTGGACCGCGCTGACGGTTACCGATTATCCCGACCGTCCCGGCTTCCGATCCGAGCCGCTGATCCCGCTGGATCAGTTCAACGCGATCTGTGTCGAGGCTGACCGGAGGGGGCTGCAGATCACCACCCATGCGGTGGGCGATGGCGCGGTGCGCGCTGTGATCGATGGCTATGAGGCGGCGCGCGCCGCCAATGGCCCGCGCGACGCGCGTCACCGGATCGAACATATCGACACGATCACGCCTGCAGACCTTGACCGGCTCGGCCCGCTGGGCATCACCGCCTCGATGCAGCCGGTGCATCCGCCGGGTTCGGCGGGCCTGCCGCTGGAGCCCACGATCACCATTATGGGCGCGGCGCGCTGGCCCACCGCCTTTCCCTGGGCGATGGTTCTTGCCCGCGATGTGCCTCTGGCCTTTGGCACGGACTGGCCGGTCTCGCCGCTCTCGCCGCTTTACGCGATCCATTGCGCGCTGACGCGTAAGCCCTGGCGCGCGGATCTGCCCGATCAGCGCGTCAGCCTTGACGACTGCCTCGCCGCCTACACGACCGGCGGCGCGCATGCCGATTTCGCGGAAAACCGCGCCGGGCGGCTGGTTCCCGGCTTTGACGCCGATCTGGTGCTGATCGATGGCAGCCTGGAAGGCCTCGCCGACAGCGAGACCGCAGCCTCTGTCGCGCTGACGATCTGCGCCGGCAAAATCACATATGGAGCCCTTTGATGGATGCTTTCGACTATATCGTCATCGGGGCCGGGGCGGCGGGCTGTGTGCTGGCGAACCGGCTTTCTGCCAATCCGAAAACCTCGGTGCTGGTGATCGAATCCGGCGGCTCCGATCGCGATATCCGCGTGAAAGTGCCGGCCGGAATCCTTGCGATGTATGGCCGCAAGCGCTTTGACTACGGCTATACCGGCGTGAAGCAGCCCGAGCTGAACAACCGCAATATTCCGGTCAACCGGGGGCGGATGCTGGGCGGATCCTCTTCGCTGAATTCGATGCTTTATATCCGGGGCGCTGCTGCGGATTACGATGAATGGGCGGCGCTTGGCTGTCAGGGCTGGTCCTGGTCGGATGTTCTGCCGCTGTTTAAACATCTCGAGCAGAACCAGGTCGGCCAGGATCCGCGTCTGCATGGCACCAAAGGCGAGCTGATCGTGGCCCGCCCGAAAGATCCGAACCCGGTTTGCGAGGATTACATCCGCGCGGGCGAGACGATCGGCCTGCCGCGCAACCAGGATTTCAACGGTGACAGCCAGCTCGGCCTTGGCATCTATGATGTGACGCAGAAGAACGGCATCCGGTTTTCCGCCTATAATGCCTATCTTGAGCCGGTACGGAGCCGCCCGAACCTCACCATCATGACCGGCACCGATCTGAAGCGCCTGATCCTGCAGGACCGCCGCGTCACCGGGGTCGAGGTCACGCGTGGCGGTTCCCGCGAGATCATCCATTGCCGGGGGGAGGTCGTGCTCTCGACCGGAGCGATTGGCACACCGATGGCGCTGATGGCATCGGGGATCGGGCCCGGCGCCGCCTTGCAGGGGCAGGGGGTGGACGTGGTCCATGACCTGGCCGGTGTAGGTCAGAACCTGCGAGACCATGTCGACGGCATGATCACGGTGCGATCAGATTCGACCAGGACGCTGGGCTTTTCACTGCGCAACTCGTTGAAACTGCTGGCCGCGCCCTTCCGCTTCGCCGCAAACCGCAAGGGGATGCTGTCCACGAATTACGTGGTCGCAGGCGGCTTTGGCCGCACGCCTCTGGCCGAGGATGACCTGCCGGATGTGCAGTTCCATTTCGTCCCCGGCTATCGCAGCCATCGCGGCCGGCTGGTCGAATGGGGCCATGGTTTCGCCGTTCACACCTGCGTCCTGCGCCCGCGTTCGGTCGGCGAGATCCGGCTGCGCCGCCAGGGCGATGAGATCACGCATGAGATCGATCACCGCTTCTTCAGCGATTTCCGTGATGCGCGCGTGCTGGTCGAAGGGATCAAACTCTCGCGCCGGATCTTTGGCGCCGCCCCGATGGCAAGCCTTCAGGGCCGCGAGATCCTGCCCGGGCCAGGCGTCGTCACCGATGACGAGATCCTCGCCTACCTTCGCGCCGAGGCGCTGACCGTCTATCACCCGGTCGGCACTGCGAAGATGGGGGTGGATGCGATGGCGGTGGTCGATCCGGTCTCGATGAAGGTGCATGGGATCGAGGGGCTGCGCGTCGCCGATGCCTCGGTCATGCCGACGCTGATCGGCGGCAATACCAATGCGCCCAGCCAGATGATCGGCGAAAAGGCAGCAAGAGCGATCCTTGCCGCATAGCACGTCGCGGGGCCCCTGCCGCCGGTGCGGCGGGGGACGCCTGCGGCATAGGTTTCGCTGAAACACAGGGTCAACAAATATTCATCCCCTGGCCGGGGCAAGCGCGCTACATCTTGGCCAAGGCTTTACCCTTCAGGAGCATGACATGCCCGTCCACACGCGGATCCGCCCCTTCAACACCAAAGAAACCTATCCCGAGCAAAAGCTGAACAACGACCTCTGCCAGGCCGTTGTGGCGCGCGGGGCGACCGTGTTCGTGCGCGGCCAGATCGGCCAGGACCTCGACACCCGCGAAAGCGTCTGCATCGGTGATGTGGCCGGCCAGGCGCGCAAGGCGATGGAAAACATCAAGATGCTGCTGGAGGAATCCGGCTCGGATCTGACCCATATCTGCCGCGTGGTGATCTATCTGATCGATATCCGCTACCGCGAGGCGGTCTATAATGTGATGGGGGAATATCTGAAGGGGGTCTTCCCGGTCTCGACCGGTCTCGTGGTTTCGGCCCTGGCCCGCCCGGAATGGCTGGTCGAGATCGAGGCCACTGCCGTTATCCCGGACGAGGCATAATCCCATGACCTTCTCCATCTCGGCCCGCTGCGCTGATACCGGCATGTTCGGGATCGCGGTCAGTTCGTCCTCGCCTTCGGTCGCGGCGCGCTGCGCCCATGTCCGGGCCGGGGTGGGGGCGGTTTCGACCCAGAACATCACCGACCCGTCACTGGGGCCGAAAGGGTTGGACCTGATGGCCGCCGGTCTTTCAGCCGCAGAGGCGCTGGCGCAACTTATGGCAGAGGCGCCGCATATCGACTACCGCCAGCTCGCGCTGGTTGACCGGACCGGCGGCACTGCCAGCCATTCCGGTGCACGTACCCTTGGACGTCACGCTTCGGCGCGGGGTGAGGGTGTGGTGGCTGCGGGCAATATGCTGTCTTCTGACAGCATTCCCGCCACGATGGTTGCGGCTTTCACCGCGGCAAAGGGGCATCTCGGCGACCGGCTGCTCGGCGCCATGCGCGCTGCGATGGAGGCCGGAGGCGAGGAAGGCCCGGTACATTCGATGGGCCTTGTCATGGTCGATAAAGTGTCCTGGAATGTCGCGGATCTGCGCATCGACTGGACCGAGGGCGACCCGATTGCCGAATGCGCCGCGCTATGGGCGCGCTGGCAACCCGAGATGGAGGCCTATGTCACCCGTGCGCTGAACCCTTCGGCCGCGCCCGGTTACGGCGTGCCCGGAGACCCGTGACGGGAGATCCGGGATACTTGCTTTCGGGGAGGCGCCCTGCTTTCTCTGAGGGCGGTCGGGGACAATGGCTCCCGCTTCCCCGACCGCTGCTTCTGCCCTTGCCGGACCCTGCCAGATGTCTGATGTGATCCCCGAAACCACTGATATTCTCGCCCGGCTGATTGCCGAGCCGACACTGTCACGCCAGCCGAACCTCGCGCTGCTGGATTATGTCGAGGCGCTGCTGGCGCCCGCCGGCGCGCGGATCGAACGTTTTGCCGCCCCCGATGGCAGCCGCGCCAATCTCTGGGCAACGATCGGGCCGGAGGGGCCGGGGGGCGTTATTCTTTCGGGCCATACTGATGTGGTCCCGGTTGCGGGCCAGGCCTGGACGATGGACCCGTTTACACTGACCGAGGCTGAGGGCCGGCTTTACGGGCGCGGCACAGCCGATATGAAAGGCTTTGTCGCAAGCGCGATCCGCGCGGCCCTGCTCGCGGCGCGCGGCCCCCTTGCGGTGCCGCTGCACCTGGCGCTGTCTTATGACGAGGAAATCGGCTGTATCGGTGTGCGCTCGCTGATCGACGCGCTGGCGGGGCGCGCGGACCGGGCGGCGCTGTGCATCATCGGCGAGCCGACTTCGATGCAGATCGCCACCGGCCATAAGGGCAAACGCGGGCTGAAAGCCTGTTGCCACGGAGTCGAGGGCCATTCGGCGCTGGCGCCAAAGGCGCTGAACGCGCTGCATCTGGGGGCGGAGTTCATCCTGGCGCTTGACGCGGCCCAGGCGCAGCTGCGTGAGACCGGCGCGCAGGACCCGGATTACGACATTCCCTATTCGACCATCCATGCCGGTGTGATGCAGGGGGGCACCGCGCTGAACATCGTGCCGAACCTCTGTGAGATCGATTTCGAGATCCGCAATATAGCCGCCGATGACCCCGACCTGATTCTCGCCGATATCCGCCGCGCTGCCGACCAGATCGCGGCCCGCCACGGCAACCGCTTTCCCACCGCGCGGATCGCGATTGACGAGGTCTCGGGCTATCCCGGCCTTGATACCCCGCAAGACAGTCCGGCGGTGGCCTGGCTCCGGAGGCTGTTGGAGCCCGGGGCCGGGCTGATCAAAGTGGCGTTTGGCACCGAAGGCGGGCTTTTCGATCAGGCGCTGGGTCTGCCGGTGCTGATCTGTGGCCCGGGCTCGATGGACCAGGGCCACAAGCCCGATGAATATGTCAGCCGGGACCAGCTTGCCGCCTGTGACGCGATGCTGGAATCACTGGTCCTGCGGCTGCGGCAGGGCGGTCTCTGACCCGTTTCAGATCGTGCTGCCGGAGACGATCCCCCCCCGCACCTCACTCAGGATCTCGGTCGCAAGATCGGGGTCGTCACTGGCCTTTGCCAGCAACAGCGCGCCCACCATCGCAGCCCATGTCCTGATCGCGGCGCGGCGTTGCTCGCCTGGGGCAGTTTCGGGGAAGGCGGCGCCCAGCCGGTCGATCTGAACGCGGATGCTTTCCGTCAGCGCCGCGCGCGCTTCGGGCGAGTGATGCACCATATCCGGCCCAAGCGCCGGGGCGAGCGCCGGGATATGGCAGCCGCGCGCCGGGTCGGTGCAGGCCCCGGGCGACAGATAGCTGTCGAGAAAGCTTTCGAGGCTGGGCCGCGTTTCGCGCATCTTCTCGCAACGGTGCTGCAGGATCTGCGCGATCAGATCCTCTTTTGACCGGAAATGGCCGTAAAACGCGCCATGGGTCAGGCCGGCGGCTTTCATCACTTCGGCCAGTGTCACGCCGTCAAAGCCCTTTTGCTGAAACATGCGGCAGGCCGCGTCCAGGATTCTGGACCTGTTTTCAGCCATTTGCGCACGACTGACCTTCATTGGCGCCCCTTGTCGGTTTCCTGGTTGACAAAATACATGACCGTCATCATGAATAATCAAACATGATGGCTGTCATGTTTATATTCCGCTTACGCGGCCATGACAACCTGCCCAACCTTTCGCCGGTCCCCTTTCAGGGCGCGGCACCCCAGATCCGGAACCCGATGATGACCACTGAACCGCAATCGACCGAAGCGCTGTTTCGCCCCTTTTCACTGAAAACGCTGACGCTGAAGAACCGCATCGTGATGGCGCCGATGACGCGCTGCATGGCACCCGAGGGCATTCCCGGCCCGGCCAATGCCGAATATTACCGCAGGCGCGCGGCGGGGGATGTCGGGCTGATCCTGACCGAGGGTACGGTGATCGACCGCCCGGCCTCGCGCAATCATTACGGCATCCCGTTCTTCCATGGCGAGGCGGCACTGGCGGGCTGGAAGGGCGTGGCGGATGCGGTTCATGGCGCGGGCGGCAGGATCGCCCCGCAGATCTGGCATACCGGATCGACCCGCGCCGGCAAATGGGAGCCGGAGGCGCCGGTTGAAAGCCCCTCGGGTCTTGTCGGGCCGGAGGAGCCGCGCGGTGTGGTGATGACCGAGGAAGACATCGCCGATACGGTCGCGGCCTTTGCCCGCGCGGCGGCGGATGCGAAACGGCTGGGCTTTGACTCGGTCGAGCTGCATGGCGCACATGGCTATCTGATCGACCAGTTCTTCTGGGACGGCACCAATAAGCGCGAGGATGGCTATGGCGGCGCGACCATCGCAGAGCGCTCGCGCTTTGCGGCGGAGGCGGTGCGTGCGGTACGTGCGGCGGTCGGCCCCGACTTCCCGCTGATCCTGCGCGTCAGTCAGTGGAAACAGCAAAATTACGATGCGCGCCTCGCCACGACACCCGATGAGATGACCGCCTGGCTTGCGCCGCTGGTCGAGGCAGGGGTGGATATCCTCCATTGCTCGCAGCGCCGGGTCTGGGTGCCGGAATTCCCCGAACTTGATGGCGATAACGGGCTGAACTTTGCCGGCTGGGCGAAAAAGCTGACCGGGGCGGCGACAATTTCGGTCGGCTCCGTGGGCCTCGATACGGAATTCTTCGGTGCGTTCCGGGGGCAGGGCTCGGCTGCGGCACCGATCAGCAATCTTCTGGAGCGGATGGCGCGGGACGAGTTCGACCTGGTCGCCGTGGGCCGGGTGCTGCTGGCTGATCCGGACTGGGCGGCCAAGGTCGAGGCCGGTCGTTTTGACGATCTTCGGGGCTTCTCGGGCGAAGCGATGAAGGAACTGGTCTGAGGCGGCGTTACTCCGGGGCGCGGGCGACCCAGCCCCGGAAGGACAGTCCGGCATAAAACAGGGCGGGGGCGGTGAAACCGGCCTCGCAAAGCAGCGCCTCCTCTTCGGCCCGGGTGAGAAGCGTCAGCCGTTCCGCCATGACCCGGGCCGAAGCGGCGGCCTGGGCAGGATCTGCAGCATCCCCCTGCGCGAACAGAGCCGAGCGGGTCAGCCAGTCCTCCGCCTCGCCTTCGGGGTGGCTGTGATGCGCGATGATCAGGGCGGCGCCGGGTTTCAGCCGCTGGCGCAGCGCGGTCAGGGTGGCAAGCCGCGCTGCCCGGTCCAGGAAATGCAGCACCAGCAGGCATGTGGCCCCGTCATAGGGACCGGCGGGCGCGTCGGTGATGACGCCCTGTTGCAGGTCGACCTGTGCCGCCAATGGGCCGAGAAGTGCGGCGGCTTCGGTCAGCATCGGTTCGGACGGGTCAAGGCCCAGAAAGGACCAGCGCGGGCGCGCACGGGCAAAGGCCAGCAGCTCCAGCCCGCCCCCGGCGCCGAGGATCAGCATACGCGCCTCGGCCGGCGCTGATTGCGACAGAAGGATCAGTGCCATCCGGTGCAGATCGTGAAATCCCGGCACCCGGCCCGGCGTGGTTTCTGCGTAAGAGCGGGTCAGGCCCGGATCCCGGAAGGGGGCATCATTTGCGGCTTTGGTCACGGTGGTTTCCCCTTAAGGTCAGGGCAGCGTAGTCCGACGGTGATCGGCGTCAAGCGGCACCCTGGTCTGTCGCTCGGATCCGGGGCCAGGCAGGCAACCGCAGCGGGTTCACAGGCCTGTCGCGGGTGGCAGCGTGAAAAATCCCGGCCCGCGCTGGCGGACCGGGATCGGATATCAGCCTGGGCCAGCTGTGGCCCAGGCGCGTTTTCAGGCCCCGAGATCGTCAGGCAGCAGCGCTTCGGGAAGGTTCTGCCAGGAGACAGGGCGCAGGAAGCGGCGGATCGACAGGGTGCCGACAGAAGTGGCTCCGAAATTGGTCGAGGCCGGGTAGGGCCCGCCATGAACCATGGCATCGGCCACTTCGACCCCGGTCGGGAAGCCGTTGAACAGCACGCGGCCCGCCTTGCGCTCCAGTACCGGAAGCAGGCTGCGCGCCGCTTCGGTATCGCCCGCATCCATGTGGATGGTCGCGGTCAGCTGGCCCTCGAAGCCACGCGCGAGGCGCCGCATTTCCTCAAACGAGGCGACCCGCACCACCAGACCCAGCGGGCCGAAGACTTCTTCCGACAGCGCGTGATCGGCGAGGAACTGCTCGCCGCGCGTCTCGTAAAGATTGGGCGAGGCTTCGCGGCCCTCGGACACGGTTTCATAGACCGGCTTGACGGTGTTGCGGCTCCGGAGCCGGGCCTGGCCATCGCGGTAAGCTTTCGCGATGCCGGGGGTCAGCATGGTCTGCGGACCGGTTTTCGCCAGCGCCTCTTTCATCGCGCCGACAAGGCGGTCGGCATCCGGCCCGTCGATCACCACGGCAATGCCGGGATTGGTGCAGAACTGCCCCGCGCCCATGGTGAGCGATCCCGCCCAGGCGGTGCCGAGCGCTTCGGCGCGGGCTTTCGCAGCTTCGGGCAGCACGAACATCGGGTTCACCGAGCCCAGCTCGCCGAAGAAGGGGATCGGCTCGGGGCGTTGGGCGCAAAGGTCAAACAGCGCGCGCCCCCCTGCGAGGCTGCCGGTGAAGCCGACCGCCCTTATCAGCGGATGCTGCACAACCGCCGCGCCAACCTCGCGATTGCCGCCCTGGATCAGGCTGAACACGCCGGGATGCACACCGCATTTCGCGATGGCGGCATGAACAGCTTCGGCGATGATCTCGCCGGTGCCGGGATGGGCGGAATGGCCCTTCACCACGACCGGGCAACCCGCGGCAAGCGCCGCAGCCGTGTCGCCGCCGGCGGTCGAGAAGGCCAGCGGGAAATTCGAGGCGCCGAAGACCGCGACCGGCCCGATCGGCCGCTCGATCAGCCGCAGATCGGGGCGCGGCAGCGGCTGACGCTCGGGCAAAGCCACATCATGGCGGCGGTCGAGATAGTCGCCTTGGCGGATATGGTTTGCGAAAAGCCGCAGCTGGCCGGTGGTGCGGCCACGTTCCCCCTGGAGGCGGGCCGTCGGCAGGCCGGTTTCAGACGAGCCGATTTCGGTGATGGCTTCGGCGCGGGCCTCGATCTCATCGGCGATGGTTTCAAGAAACACCGCACGGCTTTCGCGCGAGGACCAGCCATAGGACCAGAAGGCCTCTTCGGCGGCCTGGGCCGCGCGGTCCACCAGCGCCACAGTGCCAAGTGCGAAATCGAAGGCCGGGCCATATGCCGGTTCCGAACGGAAGGTGCCGGAACCCGAGACCCATTCGCCAGCGATCAGATGTTTGCCATGTGGGGTATACGTCATTTAAGCCTCTCTCCAGATCGCAGCGGAGCGCCCGGATTGGCCCCGGCCAGGGCCGGAGCAGGTCGCGCCGCTATTTGCCGACAGTATGTATACAGAAGCTGACGTCAGAATGACAGGCCCCGCTCTGGGCCCGCTCTGGCCCGTGCACCGGTGACCGGCGGCTGGTACGCTTTGGGCTGCGGCGCCACTTGCGGGATGGTCGGAGCACGGCTCAGAAGCCAGGCGCGCCGTCCCAGCTGTCATGCGGTGCCGTTCCGGCATAGGCGGCCAGGAAGACCCGCACCGCATCGGCGGCGAGGGCGTCGATCACGCTTTGCTCCGGCTGTTCGCGCAGCACACCGAACAGGCGCTGGCGCCAGACCCCGGCCATGGCAAGCTCGCTGAACTGCTGCGCGGCGCGGGGCGGGTCGGGGATGGCCAGCACCCCGGCGGCAGAGGCCTCGGCCAGCCAGCGCCCGAGCCGCCCCAGCACATGCCGCCCGCCCGCATCGTAGAACCGCTGGGCCAGATCGGGCATCCGCTCGGCCACGGCAACAACAATCCGCTGGGCGCGCAGCATCTCATCCGAAGTCAGCACCTGCACCAGCGCCACCGCATAGGCGGTAAGGCGGCTTGCGACATCCCCGGGGCCGGAAAGCGCAAAGCCAAGCTGGCCCGTCAGCCGGTCGCGCTGCTGTTCGACAAGGGCAACGAAAAGATCCTCTTTGCCCTGGAAATAGACATAGAGCGTGCCCTTCGAGACCGCAGCCGCGCGGCAGATGCCATTCATCGTGGTGGCGTCAAAGCCATGGGCGCGGAATTCTTCCCAGGCGCCTGCGAGGATCTGGTCGCGTTTGCGCGGATCGGTCCCGGCGGCATGGCGTTTTGCGCGCGGCGGCGGGGAAGCGGGCGAGGGGGGCGTGGGGCTGCTCATGGCGGCAATATAATCGAACCGTGCGGTTCGATGGAATATTGAAATTTGCGAAAGACAGGATTATCTGAGCGCATCGAACCGTTGGGTTCAATGAAATTCAGCCGGGTGAGTCGATCATGTCCCGTCACGAACGTCCCGAAACCAATCAGCCGGAAATTGCGCCTGTTGCGCCCTCGCCGGTTCTTCCTGTGACGCCTCCTGCCGCAGCGCCAAAGGGCGGGCGCAAGAAATATGTGCTGGGCGGGCTGGCGCTGATCGCATTGCTCGCCGGCGGCTATGAGGGCTGGTCCTGGTGGACCAACGGGCGATTTATGGTCACGACCGATGACGCCTATGTCCAGGCCGATCTCTCGCTGATTTCGTCCAAGATCACCGGTTACGTCTCGGAGATTGCAGTCGCATCCAATCAGCATGTGAAAATGGGCGATGTGCTGTTCCGTATCGATGATGGCGATTACCGCATCTCGCTGGAGCAATCCGAGGTCCGGCTGACCGAGCTGACCGCGACGCTTGCCCGGATCGACGCGCAGATCGAGGCGGCCGAAAGCACTGTCACCCAGGCCGAGGCGCAGCGCGTGGCCTCTGACGCCGTGCTGACGGCGGCGAAAAGCAATGCCGAACGGGTGCGCGGCCTCGCGGAACGCCGGGTCAGCAGCCAGGCCGATCTCGACAAGGCGAATGAGGCGCTGGCAACGGCTGAGGCCAGCCGTACCTCTGCCGTCGCCGCGATTGCCGGTGCGAAAGCCCAGGTCGAGGTGCTGAAAGCGCAGCGGACCGAGACCGCCTCGACCCGGCGCGAGCTGGAACTGGGCGTGGCCCAGGTGCAGCGCGATCTGGATTTCACCTTGATGCGCGCGCCCTTTGACGGCACAGTGGCGAATATCGCGATCAAACAGGGTGAGCTGGTCAGCGCCGGAGCAAAACTGGCGGCGGTGATCCCTGATCACGGGCTTTATGTCGAAGCCAATCTGAAGGAAACCCAACTGGCCGGGATCCGCGTTGGCCAGAGCGTGAAGGTGGGCATCGACGCGCTGGACGGGCATGAGGTCGAGGGCCGCGTGGTCTCGCTCGCGCCTGCCACGGGGGCGGTTTTCTCGCTGCTGCCGGCCAATAATGCCACCGGTAATTTCACCAAGATCGTGCAGCGCGTGCCGGTCCGGATCGAACTGCCCGAAGGCACCCCGGGCCTGCGCGCCGGGCTTTCGGTTGAGATCGCGATCGACACCCGCACCGGGCCGCAGGAAACCGCAGTCGCCGGAGCCGAGTGATGTCCGCCCCCATCGCAATCCCGGCAGAGCCGGAGATGACGCCGCGCCGGGTCGCGGCGTTTCTGGTCATGGTCTTCGGGATGTTCATGGCCATCCTCGACATCCAGATCGTCTCGGCCTCGCTGCCCGAGATCCAGGCCGGGCTCGGGGCCTCGTCGGATGAAATCTCCTGGGTGCAGACCTCTTATCTGATCGCCGAAGTGATCATGATCCCGCTGTCCGGGTTCCTCGGGCGGATGATGTCGACACGTTATCTGTTTGCTTTGTCGGCGGCGGGGTTCACGGCCGCATCGTTCCTTTGTGCGACATCAGGCTCGATCAATGAAATGATCCTGTGGCGTGGCGTGCAGGGCTTCCTGGGTGGCGGCATGATCCCATCGGTCTTCGCGGCGGCTTTCACCATTTTCCCGCCCTCGAAACGCAATATCGTTTCGCCGATGATCGGGCTTGTAGCGACGCTTGCGCCGACCGTCGGCCCGACCGTGGGCGGCTATCTGAGCCATGCGCTGTCCTGGCACTGGCTGTTCCTCGTCAATGTCCCCGCCGGGATCGCGGTGACGCTTGGCGTGCTTGCGCTCGTGGATTTCGACGAGCCCGACTGGTCTTTGTTCCAGAAATTCGACTGGACCGGGCTGGTGGCGCTGGCCGCGTTCCTCGGTGCGATGGAATATGTGCTGGAGGAAGGCCCGAACAATGACTGGTTCCAGGACGAGGCGGTCGCGATCCTTTTCGTGGTGATGGTCGTGGGCGGTATCACCACCTTCTGGCGGGCTTTTACCCGCGACGAGCCGGTGGTCGATTTCTCGGCCTTTACCAACACGAATTTCGCGGTTGGGTCGGTGTTTTCCTTTGTGATGGGGATCGGCCTTTACGGCATGACCTATCTCTACCCGCTCTACCTGTCTTCGGTCCGGGGCTATGACAGTCTGATGATCGGCGAGACAGTATTTGTGTCTGGCCTTGCGATGTTCATGACCGCGCCGCTGGCGGGGTTTCTGGGATCAAAGATCGACCTGCGGGTCATGCTGCTTCTGGGCTTTATCGGCTTTGGCACCTCGTCCTGGATGCTGACCCATATGACCGCCGACTGGGATTTCAACGAGCTTTTCTGGCCGCAGGTGCTGCGGGGGATCTCGCTGATGATCTGCATGGTGCCGATCAACAACCTGGCACTTGGCACGCTGCCGCCGGCCAAGATGAAATCCGCCTCGGGGCTTTACAACCTGATGCGCAACCTCGGCGGCGCCGTGGGTCTTGCGATGATCAACACCATCCTGACCGACCGGCGCGCGCTGCACACGGCGCGGCTTGACGAGGCGGTGAACTGGGCCAATCCCGAGGCGCTGCGCCAGCTTGAGATGATGCGTCAGAACCTTGTCGCCAATGGGCTGAACCCGGATGGCGCGCTGGCGCAGATGGCGGGGAAAGTGGCGGGCCAGGCGGCGATCATGTCCTTCATCGACATTTTCACGCTGCTGACCTTCCTATTTATGGGGCTTGCCGTCATGGCGCTGGCGATGCGGCCTCCGGCCCGGGCCGGAGGGGGAGGCGGGGGCGGGCATTGACCGCCGCCTTCACCTTTGGGCGAGCCCCGCAGGCCGCCTCGCGCGAAAACTTGACATTTTGTGGCTTTGGCGCGACGGAAGGCGGGCCGGAACACGTAAGAGACGTCAGCCAGGTGCAGCTTTTCTCCGGAAATGCTGCCCAAGCGATCCGGATCGCCGCCCTGTCGCGGCCAAGCTGATGCGAGATCGCCTGATGACTGTCACCGCCCGTACTGCTGCCATTCGTGACGCAACCAGCCCCGCTGGTGCGACGCCCGCCGGAGATACGGCTGATTTCCTGATTTCCGGCCCGCGCCATACAATGGCGCTTGGCCCCGCGCGGCGCCATCTGCCGCCAGGGCCGCTGGTGAGCCTGCCTGCGCGGTCTGAGGCGTTTTTTGCCGCCGGTCATGACGGGCCGAAGCTGCTGGCCGGAGCGCTGCCCTATGATCGCGAGGCGACGGATTGCCTGTTCCAGCCCGGTTCGGTGCTCGACATGCCGGCGGCGCCGGTCGCGATGGTCGCGCCGCAGGCCGGGATGCGGATCCGGGCCGAGCCTTCTCCGCGTCAGTACCGCGAGGCGGTCGCGGCGGCGGTCAGGCGCATTTCCGAAGGGGAATTCTCGAAAATCGTGCTCTCGCGCAGCCTGGTGCTGACGTCAGAGCGTCCGCATGACCCCGGGCTTTTGTTGCAGATGCTGCGCCAGGACGGGTTGGCGACGCTGTTCTCTGTTCCGCTGCCCCCACGTCAGGCCGGGGTGCCGCATCGGCTGATCGGGGCCACGCCGGAATTGCTTGTGGAAAAACGCGGGGGCCTTGTGGCCTCGCATCCGCTGGCGGGATCGGCGCGGCGCGCGGCAGACCCGGCGCGCGACCGTGCGGCGGGCGAGGCGCTTTTGCGATCCGACAAAGACCTGCGCGAACATGCGATGGCGGCGGAAATGGTGCTGGATACGCTGGCGCCATTCTGTGCGCGCCTTGCCGCCCCCGAGGGTGTGACGCTCAGCGCGACCGCGCGGATGTGGCATCTGGGCACCCGGATCGAGGGTGTACTGCGCGACGCCTCCACCCCTTGCGCAACGCTTCTGGCCGCGCTGCATCCGACGCCCGCCGTTTGCGGCCTGCCGCGCGACGCGGCCGACGCGGCGATCCCCGGACTTGAGGGCTATGCGCGGGGCTTTTATGCTGGCGCGGTCGGCTGGCTTGAGGCGGGTGGCGACGGGTGCTGGTATCTTGCGCTGCGCTGCGCCGGGATCGAAGGCAACGAGGCGCGGCTTTACGCCGGCGCGGGCATCGTGCGCGGCTCTGATCCTCAGGCCGAAGAGGCCGAAACCCATGCCAAATTTCTGGCAATGCTGGCTGCTTTCGGGCAGGACGGCGAGATCATCATCGGGGACTGAACCATGGCCGGCCTGCCGCAGATTGCACCCTATCCGCTGCCGTATGGCGCGGAGATCCCGCCCTCGCGCGGGCCCTGGCAGCTGGTGCCCGCCCGTGCGGCGCTTCTGATCCATGACATGCAGCGCTATTTCCTGCGTCCCTATGCGCCGGGGGAGAGCCCGATTGCGCCCGCCATCGCCAATATAGCAAAACTCGCCACCGCCGCCCGTGCCGCCGGTCTTCCGGTTTTCTATACTGCGCAGCACGGCAATCAGGACCGCCGCGACCGTGGCCTTCAGGCCGATCTCTGGGGGCCTGGCATGTCGGCAGAGCCCGACCATCAGGCGATCATCCCGGAACTTGCGCCCGAAGACCGGGATTTCGTGCTGGTCAAACACCGCTATTCGGCCTTTCAGCGTTCGAACCTTGAGCAGCTGATGCGGGTCCGGGGGCGGGACCAGCTGATCATCTGCGGCGTCTATGCCCATATCGGCTGTATGATGACCGCAGGCGAAGCCTTCCAGCGTGATATCGAACCCTTCATGGCTGCCGATGCGCTTGCGGATTTCAGCCGCGAGGACCATGACATGGCCCTGAAATGGGTGGCGGGGCGCTGTGGCGTGGTGCAGGACACCGAAACGCTGATTGCGGCGATCACCTCGGGAAAAGGGGCATAGGATGCGGCTCACGGGGTTTGAGGGCGCGCTTGCGCTGGTGACGGGCGCGGGCGGCGGCATTGGCCGCGCGGTGGTGCAGCTTTTGCTTGATGCCGGGGCGCGGGTGGTGGCGACGGATCTTGCGGCGCCCGATCTGCCGGCGCAGCCGGGGCTCAGCTGCCTTTCGCTTGATGTCGCGGATGCCACCGCCGTCGGACGGCTGGTCGCCGAAACCGAAGCCCGGCACGGCCCGGTGCGGTTCGGGATTTCGGTTGCCGGGGTGCTGGCGACCGGCCTCGTGACCGAGACCTCCGATGCCGACTGGCGGCGGGTGTTTTCCGTGAATACTGACGGCGTGTTCCACCTCACGCGCGCGCTGGCGCGGGTGATGGGGCCAAGGGGCGAGGGCGCGCTGGTCGCGGTCTCGTCAAACGCCGCCGGGGTGCCGCGCTATGGCATGGCGGCCTATGCCGCGTCAAAGGCGGCCGCGACGATGTATATGCGCACGCTCGGGATGGAGCTCGCGCCGCTCGGCATCCGCTGCAATATCGTCGCGCCGGGTTCGACCCGCACGCCGATGCAGACCGGCATGTGGGCCGATGCCAGCGGCGAGGCCCGGGTGATTGCGGGCATCCAGGAGCAGTTCAAACCCGGCATCCCGCTTGGCAAGATCGCCGAGCCCGATGATGTCGCCAATGCGGTGATGTTCCTGCTGTCAGATCAGGCAGGTCACGTCACCATGGCCGATCTCTATGTGGATGGCGGCGCCACACAACAGGCCTGACGCCTGCGGCCGGATCACTGACTTTCGCGCAACACTCTGTTCCGGGGGCAAAGCCTGAATATGGGCGCTTTGACCCCGTGCTGCGCGAAAGCCCGGTCGGGCCATGGCTGGTCGCGGCTTATTTTACCGCGCCGGTCCATTCATCGCGCAAAAGCCCGTATATCACCAGGTCGCACAGGCCTTTATGCGTGACTTCGTGCTGACGCAGGTAAGCTTCGCGGGTGAAGCCGAGACGTTCAATGAGCCGCACCGAGGCTTCGTTTTCGGCGTCAATTTCCGCATAGAGGCGGCGATAGTCCCCCTCGGAGAAGAGGTGATCCACCAGCGCCGTCACGCATTCTGTCGCGACACCATGCCCCTGACGCTCTGCTATAGTGATATAGCCCAGCTCAAGCACCCCCGCGTCGCGCCCCGGGAAGGCGACAAAGCGACCAGCGAGCGTGCCATCTGTCTTGTCTATGGCCACCCATGTCCGTCCGGGCCATTCGCTGTCTGTCAGCCAGTCGGCCAGGGCCTCCGGAGAGGTGAAATGCGGCTGCGACATGTATCGGCACTGGGCTTCGTCAGAAAGCGTCCCGTAAAGAGCGGCCGTATCGGAGCGCACAAGCGCCCGCATCGTGAAACGCTTTGTGTCGAATGTCCTGGTGGCAAGGCCGGAAGTCATTTGCTCATCGCTCTTTAAGGTCCTGCCAGTGGCATAGCCGAATGACATGATCACGGCCACCGGGCAAAATCAGATGCACTGTGTTCCACTCCGGTTCAGGCCGCGATCTGGATTGTCGGGGCGGATCGTTGCTGAGGGGAGGAAGGCAGAATGGAAGGGCAGCAGGGTTCCCGAAAGCGGGGTCTTATTTGCCGCTGTCTGACATCCAGATCTGCCGCGCATTGCCGGCAAGGATCGCGTGGCGTTCTGCCCCGCTCAGCCCAGCAAGCAGGGCCTGGCTTGCCGCAACCCATTCCGCCAGCCCCGATTGCAGTGTGCAGACCGGGCTGTCCGACCCCCAGACCATCCGCGCCGGGCCGAAGGTTTCCAGCACATGATCGACCCAGGGGGTGAGGGTCGCGAGGCTCCAGTCTGGCGGGCCATAGGCCGTGATGCCCGAGAGTTTGATCATCACATTCGGCCGCCGGGCCAGATCGGTGATCGCCGCCGCCCAAGGGGCAAAGGCGCCGCCCGCGATATCGGGAACGCCGCAATGGTCGAGCACGAATATGGTTTCCGGCGCCGCATCTGCGAGGTGCGCGCCCAGCGGCAATTGCCGCGCCAGAAGGCACAGATCAAAGGGCAGGCCGGCGGGGCCAAGACGACGGATATTCTCGCGAAAGAGGCTTTGCTCAGACAGATCATCGGGCATCACATGCAACACGCGGCGGATCCCCCTGACCACCCGCCGGTCCCGGGCGTCAAGCCAGGCGGCGAAGCCCGCAGCCTCGGGCCGTGCCGAAGAGATCGCGCCCCGGATCAGGCTGTCGGGCCGCGCCATCAGATCCGCGACGAAAGCGGTTTCGGCCCCGATCTGATCCTCGGCCACATCGACTTCCATATGCAGCACATCGGTGATGCCGCTGCGCCGCGCCACGGTCTCATAATCGGAATAGCTCCAGTCGCGGTCCAGCGCCGGTGCCCCCGTGAGCCAGGGATAGCAGAGCCGGCTGCGGTCCAGCAGGTGAAGATGGGTGTCGAAGATCATCGTTTCCTCCTCTTCCGCGTCGCGCGGCGGCGCCCGGGGTCTTCATGCGACGGAATCCGGCGCAAGTGCGACAGTGTTACTTGACTCACTCTGGCATGTCACGTTTAACTATGAAAAGATGTTCTGAATATGAAATCGTATGGCTGCTGGAGGCGGCCCGGGGACATCATAACGGGAGGAGATACCATGAAGGGATTCGGGGCCGGTTCTGTACTGGCACTGCTCGCAGGCTTCGGTTTCGCACCGGCTGCCATGGCCGAGGGCGAATTCGCCGGCGTCACGGTCGAGGCCAAGCTGATCGGAGGCCAGCAATATGAGGCGCTTTACAGCCGCATTGCCGACTGGGAAAAAGCGACCGGGGCCACGGTCAAAATCATCAGTCAGAAAAACCATTTCGAGCTGGATAAAGAATACAAGGCCGATATCGCCGCCGGGACCACCGGCTGGTGCGTGGGGTCGAACCATTCGTCCTTTGCCTCGCAATATCCGAACCTGTTCACTGATCTGACGCCGCTGATCGCCGCAGATGCGATCGCAGGCTTCGTGCCGGCCAATATCACCGCCGCCACCATCGGGGGCAAACTGGTGATGCTGCCGCGGGCGCAATTCGATGTCTCGGCGCTTTATTACCAGAAATCGCTCTATGCCGATCCGGCCAAAGCCGAGGCCTTCAAGGCGAAATACGGCTATGATCTTGCCCCGCCCGAAACCTGGGATCAGTTCCGCGAACAGGCCGAATTCTTTGCCGATCCGCCGAATTTCTATGGCACGCAATATGCGGGCAAGGATGAGGCGATCAATGGCCGTTTCTATGAGCTGATCGTCGCCAATGGCGGTAAGATATTCAATGATGACTGGTCGCCCGCCTTCAACTCGGATGCAGGCAAAGAATCGCTGCAATGGTTCGTCGATCTCTACAAGGCCGGTGCGGTTCCTCCGGGCACCACCAACTATCTCTGGGACGATCTCGGAAACGGGTTTGCTTCGGGCACCATCGCGCTGAATCTCGACTGGCCGGGCTGGTCGGGCTTTTTCAATGATCCTGCGGCCTCGAAAGTCGCGGGCAATGTCGGAGTTGCTCCGGCCCCGAAAGGCTCGGCAGGGGTGCGGACCGGCTGGTCCGGCTTCCACGGCTTCTCGGTCACCGAAACCTGCGCCAATAAAGAGGCCGCAGCCTCGCTGGTCGATTTCCTGACCAATGAAGACAGCCAGAAGCTGGAATCCGCGCCCGGCCCGCTGCCGTCGCGCACCGCGGTCTGGGATTACATCATCGAGCAGGCCAAGGACGATCCCTACAAGTCCGAGGTTCTTGCCGCCTTCCAGGAAACGGCGCTGACCGCTTTCCCGGTGCCACCGACGCCTTACTGGATCGAATCCGGCAACCTGATCTTCCCGGAACTGCAGGCCGCGATCCTTGGCGACAAGACAGTGGACCAGGCGCTGGAAGATGCCTCGAATGCGGTTGACGAGCTGATGCAGGAAAACGGCGTCTACTGATCCGAACTCTCCTTGCGGGCGGCGCCTGAGGGGTGCCGCCCGCATTTTATAACAGTCCCCGCGATGGGACGCTCAGCCCGGAAAAACCATGACCCGCGCCAAGCTTCCACCCTGGCTTCTCCTGCTCATGCCCGCCTTCCTGATCCTGGCGGCGGTGGTGCTGGTGCCGCTTTTGCTGTCTCTGTATTCCAGTTTCACGCCCTATCACCTGACCCGTCCCGAGACGCTGTGGAAGATCAACTTCCCCTTCAACTATGAGAAGGCGCTGACCGATCCGGGGTTCTGGAAGGCCTTCGGGCGCACGGTCCTTTTGCTGACCATCGCGCTGAACCTTGAGATGCTCCTGGGCCTTGGCCTTGCGCTGATGGTGGCGAAGGTGCGGCGTGGCCAGCGCACTTTGCGCACCATGATGATGTTCCCGATGATGTTCTCGCCCATTCTGGTGGGCTTCATGTTCAAGTTCATCTTCAACGACAACGTTGGCCTCGTGAACAACGCGCTGCAATCCATGGGGCTTGCCTCGACCGCGATCCCCTGGCTGGTTGATGGCAACCTGGCGCTCTTCGCGATCATCTGTGCCGAAGTCTGGATGAGCACCTCTGTCTTCGCGATCCTGATCCTTGCGGGCCTTTTCGCCCTGCCGCAGGATCCGCTGGAAGCCGCGAAAGTCGATGGCTGCACACCCTGGCAGAGCTTTCGCTATGTGACTTTGCCCTTCCTGATGCCCTTCATCTATATCGCCATGGCGATCCGCTCGCTCGACGTCGCCCGCGCCTATGACATCGTGCAGGTGATGACCGGCGGCGGCCCGGCCAAACGGACCGAGCTGTTATGGACCATGATCGGGCGCACCGGCTATGTCGATGCCCGCATGGGGTATGCGAATGCGATGGGCTATATCGCGATCCTGCTCTCGATTGCCTTCACCGTTTACTTCTTCCTCAAGCTGCAACGCGCGCGGCGTGAGCTGGGCATGGGGGACTGATATGGCATCCGCCTCGCAACACCGTCTGCGCAAACGTCTGTTGAAGACCGGCCATTTCATCGGCCTCTTCCTTGCGATGTGCGTGATCTGCATTCCCGGCCTCTGGGTGGTGCTCAACTCTTTCCGCCCGACGGTCGAGATCATGGCGAAGCCGCCGGTCTGGATCCCGAATGAGCTGAACCTTGATCATTACCGCGCCATGTTCGGCGGCGCGGGGCAGGGTGGCATCCCGGTCTGGACCTATTTTACGAACTCGCTGATCATCTCGGTCACCTCGACCGTGATCGCGCTCCTGGTGGGGATGGCGGGGGGCTACGCCTTTGCCCGCTATAAGTTCAAAGGCAAGGGCATGACTTTTGTCATGCTGATGGCCACCCGCGCGGTGCCGGGCGTGGCGCTGTCGCTGCCGGTGTTCATCATCTTCGGCCGCACCGGGCTGATCGACACCCATCTGGGCATGATCCTCGTCTATGTCGCGATGAATGTGCCCTTCACCATCTGGCTGATCGACGGATTTTTCCGCCAGGTGCCGAAAGAACTGGCCGAGGCTGCTGAGATAGACGGCTGCACCCGCTGGCAGGCCTTCTGGAAGGTGGAATTCCCGGTCGCCCGCGCCGGTATCGCAAGCGCCGGCATCTTCGCCTTCCTGACGTCGTGGAACGAATATGCCCTGGCCTCGCAGCTGACGCGGTCGGTGTCGTCCAAGACGATGCCGGTCGGACTTCTCGACTTCACCTCGCAATTCACCCTGAACTGGGGCGGCATGTGCGCCCTTGCGGTCCTGATGATCATCCCTGCGCTGATCCTGACCTTCCTCGTTCAGAAACATCTGATCGCCGGCCTGACCTTCGGCGGCGTGAAAGGATAAGCCATGGCCCAGGTCCATCTGAAAAACGTCAAGAAAAGCTATGGCGCGCTGGATGTCGTGCATTCGATCAACCTCTCGATTGCCGAGGGCGAGTTTGTCGTCCTCGTCGGCCCCTCGGGCTGCGGCAAATCGACGACCTTGCGCATGGTTGCGGGGCTCGAAGATATTTCCGGCGGTGAGATCCTGATCGGCGACCGCGTCGTCAACGACCTGCCCCCGCGCGAGCGGAACCTCGCGATGGTGTTCCAGAACTATGCGCTCTACCCGCATATGACGGTGCGCGAAAATCTCGGCTTTTCGCTGAAAATCGCGAAGAAATCGCAGGCGGAAATCAATAAGGCGGTGGATGAGGCGGCTGAAATTCTCGCGCTGACGCCTTTGCTGGATCGCAAACCCGGCGCGCTTTCCGGTGGCCAGCGCCAGCGTGTCGCCATGGGTCGCGCCATCGTGCGCCACCCGGATGTGTTCCTCTTTGACGAGCCGCTCTCCAATCTGGACGCCAAACTGCGCACCCAGATGCGGGTCGAAATCAAGAAACTGCATCAGAAAGTCGGCTCGACGGTGATCTATGTCACCCATGACCAGATCGAGGCGATGACCCTTGCCGACCGCATCGTGATCATGCGCGATGGTCATATCGTCCAGGTCGGAACCCCGCTTGATGTGTTCGAAAACCCGGTCAACACCTTCGTCGCGACCTTTATCGGCTCGCCGCCGATGAACCTGCTGTCAGGTGTGGTGAAGGGCGATCAACTGGGCCTTTCGGATGGCACAGTGATCCCGCTGCCGCCGGGGGTGAAACTGGCGGATGGGCGCCGCGTGCAGCTTGGCATCCGCGCCGACAATATCATGCCCGAGGGGCACGCGCTGCCCCCCACCGCCCATATGGCGCATGTCGATATGAAAGTGACCCTGTCCGAGCCGCTCGGGACCGAAACGGTGGTCTATGCCCAGCTCGCCGGCAGCGAGATCCAGGCCAAGATGCTGAACCCGCGCCCGCTTGTCCCCGGCGAAGTGCTGCGCTTTGGCATCGCGCTCGACAAATGCCACCTCTTTGATGCTGACACCGGCCTTAATCTGAAAGCGTGAGCCATGGCGAAACTCATCCGGGCTGAGGCCTTTATCGTTGACCTGATCCCAAAGGTGAAACGCACCGATGCGATCCAGTCCTTCAAGAGCCAGGAGACGATTTTCGTCCGCCTGACCGATGCCGATGGCGCGTCGGGCCTTGGTTACAGCTATACGATCGGCGATGGCGGCCATTCCGTGCTGGAACTGGTGCGGCGCAGCTTCCTGCCTGCGCTGATCGGGCGCGAGGCGGGCATGATCGAGGCGATCTGGCGGGATCTGCTGTTCCTCAGCCATGCGACGGCCGTCGGCCCGATCATGGCACTGGCCCAGGCGGCGATTGACACCGCGCTCTGGGATCTGCGCGGCGTGAAAACCGGCCTTCCGCTGCATGTGCTGGCGGGGGGCGCGAAATCCTCGGTGCCGATGTATTCGACCGAAGGTGGCTGGCTGCATCTGGAGCCTCAGGCCCTGGTCGATGACGCGCTGGCCATGCGTGAGGCAGGGTTCCGCGGATCGAAAATCAAGATCGGCAAGCCCACGGTCGCCGGTGACGCCGCCCGGCTGGAGGCGGTGCGCGCCGCGCTTGGTGATGATTACGAGATCATGACCGATGCCAATCAGTCGATGACCCAGCCCGAAGCCTCGCGCCGCCTCGACCTTCTGGAACGCCTGAACATCGCCTGGTTCGAAGAACCGCTGCCCGCCGATGACATCGCGGGTCATGCCCGCCTGACGCGCCAGTCCCGTGTGCCGATTGCGGTGGGCGAGTCGATGTATTCCCCGGGCCAGTTCGCCGATTACATCCAGGCAGGGGCCTGTGGCATCGTCCAGGCCGATGTGGCGCGGATCGGGGGCATCACGCCCTGGCTCAAGGTCGCGCATATGGCCGAGGCGCATAACCTGGCGATCTGCCCGCATTTCCTGATGGAACTGCATGTCAGCCTCGTCTGCGCAGTGCCGAATGCGCCCTGGCTGGAATATATCCCGCAGCTCGACGATATCGCGGCCCCTATGGCGCGCGAGGGCGGGTTCGCGCTGGCCCCGGTCGCGCCGGGACTGGGGATCGACTGGGATCATGAAGCGATTGCGGCCCGGGTCACGGAAGGCTCGCATCTGACCATCACGGAGGCGCAGTCATGACGCGCTGCGCCTCTGTCATCGGCCTCTCGGAAGAGGGCAAGGCCGAGTATAAGCGCCTCCATGCCGCCGTCTGGCCCGCGGTGCTGGCGAAGATTTCGGAATGTCATATCACGAACTACTCGATCTTCCTGAAAGAGCCCGAGAACCTGCTGTTCTCTTACTTCGAATATTCGGGCACGGATTATGAGGCCGATATGGCGAAGATGGCCGCTGATCCCGAGACACAGAAATGGTGGGCGGTGAACAAACCATTGCAGCGCCCGCTGGACACGCGCGCAGATGGTGAATGGTGGGCCGGTATGTCGGAAATCTTCCATCATGACTGAGCTGATCCAGAGCATCACTCCGCCGAAAACCGCGCTGCCGATTGTGATTTTCGGTGCCGGGTCTATCGTGTCTGATGCGCATCTGCCCGCCTATGCAAAGGCCGGTTTCACCGTGGCGGGGATCTGTGATCCCGACATGGACAAGGCCCGCGCGATCCTGCCGCCAGGGGCTGTGGCCTATGGTTCGCTGGCCGAGGCGACCGCGGCCGGTACCGGCGCGGTCTATGACCTTGCGGTGCCGCCCGCCGCTATTCCGGCTGTGTTAAATGCTCTGCCCGAAGGTGCCGTTGCGCTGATCCAGAAGCCGATGGGGTCTGACCTTGCGGCAGCCGATGAGATCATCCGGATCCTGCGCGCCCGCAAGATCCGGGCGGCGGTGAATTTCCAGCTGCGGTTCGCGCCGATGAGCCTTGCGCTGAAAGATGCGATCGCGAAGGGCCTGCTGGGCGAGGTGGTCGATTTCGACGCCTGGCTCGCGCTGGATACGCCCTGGCATCTCTGGGCCTTCCTGAAAGATCTGCCCCGGGTCGAGATCCTGCTGCATTCGATCCATTATCTTGATTTCGTTCGTGATATTCTGGGCAACCCGGATGGGGTTCACGCGAAAACCATGGGGCATCCGACCTCTTCAGTATCGAATACGCGGTCCTCGATGATCCTCGATTACGGGCAACGCGCCCGCGCCAGCCTCTCAATCAATCATAACCATGCCTTCGGTCGCCAGTTCCAGGCCTGTGAATTCCGCATCTGTGGCACGAAGGGCGCGGCTTATCTGAAGCTCGGCGTCAACCTCGATTACCCGAAGGGCGAGCCGGATGAATTCTGGCTCAACACAGATGGCGAATGGCGGCAGATCCCGCTGACCGGCAACTGGTTCATCGAGGCTTTCATTGGCCGGATCACGCAGGTGATGCGCTTTGCCACAGGCGAGGACGCTGAGCTGCAAGGCAGCGCCGAAGATGCCTGGCACACAATGGCCCTTGTCGAGGCCGCCTACCAATCCAGCGCCCTTCCGGCGCATCCGATCAGGACTTCTCCCGATGCTTGAACAGGTGAAATATTACGAGGATTACGAGATCGGCGAGGCGCGCGACACGGTTGGCCGCACCATCACCGAGACCGATTTCGTCGTTCATGCCGGCCATTCGGGCGATTTCTTCCCGCATCATCTGGACGCGGAATTCTGCAAGACACTGCCCTTTGGCCAGCGCATCGCTCATGGCACGATGGTCTTCACCATCGGCGTCGGCCTGACCGCGACGATCATCAATCCGGTCGCATTTTCCTATGGTTACGACCGGATGCGCTTTGTGAAACCCGTCTTCATCGGCGACACGATCCGCTCGCGCGTCGGGATCATCGGCAAAGAGCTGATGGAGAAACGCCCCGGCTATGGCCGCGTGACCGAACGCCTCACCGTCACCAAACAGACCGGCGAGACCGCGCTGGTTGCCGACCATATCTATATGGTGGAGTGCCGGAAGTGACTGAAAAATCGTCATTCGGGCCGTTCCTGCTCTTGTCCGGCAAAGACAATGTACTGGTCGCCCGCGCGAATTCGCCCGAGGGGCTGGTGGTTGCGCTGGAGGGGGGCGAGGTCCGCCTCAACCGCCCGATTCCGATGGCCCATAAGATCGCGCGCCACGACATCGCGGCAGGTGATGTGATCCTGAAATACGGCATGCCCATCGGCATCGCGACCGGGGCGATCCGTGCGGGCGAGCATGTCCATGTCCATAATATCCGCTCGGCCTATACGCCCACGCATATGTTGCAGGACGCCGATGGCCGCAGCGCGGGGGTGTCATTATGAGTGAGATTCAGGCCTTTTTGCGCAAGGATGGCCGCAAGGGCATCCGCAACACGCTGGTCGTGGCCTATCTGGTGGAATGCGCGCATTTCGTGGCCTCGGAGATTGTGCATCAGTTCCGCAATACGGCCCATGAAGGTGAGGTCCAGCTGATCGGCTTCCCCGGCTGCTACCCGAATGAATATGCCGCGCAGATGATGGAAAAGCTTTGCACCCATCCGAATGTCGGCGCAGTGCTGTTCGTGTCGCTGGGATGCGAGAGCTTTGACAAGGTGCGCGCGGCCAATGCGGTAGATGCCTCGGGGCGCCCGGTGAAGACGCTGGTGATCCAGCGGGCGGGGGGGACGCGTTCGACCATCCAGGCGGGCGCCGACTGGATCCGCCAGACGCTGGCGCAGATTTCCGAAGTGCCGCGCGTGGCGATGGGGGTGGATGAGCTGATCATCGGTACGGTCTGCGGTGGTTCGGACGGGACATCCGGCATTTCCGGCAATCCGGCGGCGGGCAAGGCCTTTGACCTGCTGGTGGCCGAGGGTGCCGCCTGTATTTTCGAGGAGACCGGCGAGCTGATCGGCTGCGAAGAAATCATGGCCGAACGCGCGGTGACGCCCGAGCTGGGGAATGCGCTGCGCGAAAGCGTGCATAAGGCCGAGCGCTATTATGCCACGCTGGGCTATGGGTCATTCGCTGCCGGCAATGCGGCGGGCGGGCTTTCGACCATCGAAGAAAAGTCGCTCGGCGCCTATGTCAAATCCGGTGACAGCCCGATTTCGGGGCTGATCAAGCCCGGTGATGTGCCGCCCCGTGGCGGGCTTTACCTGATGGATGTGGTCCCCGATGGCGATGTGCGCTTCGGCTTTCCGAATATCTCGGACAATGCCGAAATCGTTGAGATGATCGCATCGGGCGCACATATGACGCTGTTCGTGACCGGGCGCGGCTCGGTCGTGGGCTCGGCGATTTCGCCGGTGATCAAGATCTGCGCCAATCCCGATACCTATCGCAATCTCGCGGAAGACATGGATGTCAATGCGGGCGATATTATCGAAGGGGTCCGCTCGATCCCCGAAGTCGGCCAGGAGATCCGTGACCTTGTGGTGGCGGTCGCCGCCGGGCAACAGACGAAATCCGAAGAACTCGGCCATCGCGAATTCATCCTGACCTATAAGACATTTGAGCCCATCGGCCCGGCCTGCCTGCCGGGCGCGGCCTGAGGAGAGACATGATGCAAAGACTTGCGGGGAAACGCGCGCTGATCACCGCGGCAGGGCAGGGGATCGGCCGTGCCAGCGCCGAACGCATGGCCGCCGAGGGCGCCGAAGTTATCGCGACCGATGTGAACGAGGCCCTGGTGGCGGACCTGGCGGGTCTGCCGGGGATCACCGCGAAAGTGCTGAACGTGCTTGACCCGGGCGCGATCACCGCGCTGGTCGCTGAAATCGGGCCGGTCGATATCCTCTTCAACTGCGCGGGCGTCGTCCATAACGGCACTGTGCTTGAGGCGACCGAGGCTGAATGGGATTTTGCCTTTGACCTGAACGCGAAAGCGCAGTTTCGCATGATCCGCGCCGTGCTGCCGGGGATGATCGCGAAGGGAAATGGGTCGATCATCAATATGTCTTCGGTCGCGGGGCCGAAAAAAGGCCCGATCAACCGGGCGGTTTATTCCGCGTCCAAGGCCGCCGTGGTCGGCCTGACCCGCGCCGTGGCCGCCGATTACGTGGCCCAGGGCATTCGCTGCAATTCGATCTGCCCGGGTACCGTCGACAGCCCCAGCCTGCATGAGCGGTTGAAGGCCACCGGCGATTACGAGGGCGCGCTGAAAGCCTTTATCGGCCGTCAGGCGATGGGGCGGCTGGGCCGTGCCGATGAAATCGCGGCGCTGGTCTGCTATCTGGCCTCGGATGAGGCGGGCTTCACCACCGGAACCGAACATGTCATCGACGGTGGCTGGACCACCTGAGCGAAGGAGCTGCTATGAAACTTGTACGTTATGGCGCGCGTGGCGCCGAGAAACCCGGCCTGATTGATGCGGATGGCGCGCTGCGCGACCTCTCCGCCCATGTGACTGATATTGCGGGCGATGTGCTGGCAGACCTGTCGGTGCTGGCAAAGATCGACCCGGCCACGCTGCCGCTGGTGACCGGCAATCCGCGCCTCGGCGCCTGTGTCGGCCAGACCGGAAAATTCATCTGTATCGGTCTGAACTATTCCGACCATGCCGCCGAAAGCGGCATGGCGGTGCCGCCCGAACCGGTGATCTTTGCCAAATATACTTCGGCGATCTGCGGACCGGATGACCCGATCCTGATCCCGCGCGGCTCGGACAAGACCGACTGGGAGGTCGAGCTGGCCGTGGTGATCGGCAAGAAGGCGAAATACGTCTCGGAAGCCGATGCGATGGAGCATGTCGCAGGCTACTGCGTCTGCAATGACGTCTCGGAGCGCGCCTATCAGATCGAACGCTCGGGCCAGTGGTCCAAGGGCAAGAGCTCGGATAATTTCGGCCCGATCGGCCCCTGGCTGGTGACGCGGGATGAGGTCAAAGACCATGACAACCTGCATATGTGGCTCAAGGTGAATGGCGAGATCATGCAGGATGGGACATCGGCCACCATGGTCTATAAAATCCCGTTCCTGATCTCTTATCTGTCGCAGTTCTTCACGCTGCATCCTGGCGATGTGATCTCGACCGGCACCCCCCCGGGCGTTGGCCTTGGTATGAAACCGCCGCGCTATCTGAAGGCGGGGGATGTGGTGGAACTGGGGATCGAAGGCCTCGGCACCCAGCGTCAGATCTGCGAGAACGACGCATAAGGGAAGGGGGCGCTCGCGCCCCCTCTGAGCCTTTCAGGCGCATTCTGCCGCTCCGCCTTAGCCAGGAGCGGCGAATTTCAGGCACATGGGTGTGCCGATCTCAAGATATTTGCCGCTGTCTGTCAGCTTGCCGCTGTCGCCATCGCGGGTCAGCACGCTCACCCGGTCGGAATTCTGATTGGCGACGAGGAGATGCTGCCCCGACGGCGTCAGCGCGATATTGCGTGGTGTCACTCCACCGCAGCTTACCAGATGTCGTGACCCGAACCTGCCCGTTGCCGGATCTACCCCGATCTGTACGATGCTGTCATGCCCGCGATTGGCGCCATAGAGAAAGCGGCCATCTGAGGAAATCCGGATATCCGAGCAGTGATTGCCTGACAGGGCGTCATCCGGCACCGTATGGCGGTGGTCTGTTTCAGAGAGCGCGCCCGTGGCGTCATCCCGGCGATATGAGGTGATCGAGGAGTCGAGTTCATTGATCACAAAGAGGAAATGACCACAGGGGCTCAGCGCCATATGTCTTGGGCCGGAGCCAGGGCGTGTGGGGGTGAGCACCAGTCGCTCCGGTCTGCCGGTCGCGTCGATCCGGTAGCTCACGAGCGCGTCCATTCCAAGATCGGCGACGATCAGCTGTCCGTCGGCGGTTTCGGCTACGCTATGGGCATGCGCGCGTTCCTGGCGGTCAGGGTCCGGGCCCTGACCCTTATGCGCTGCGGCACCCACCGCTGGCGAGAGGCTGCCATCCTCGCGGATGTCGAATACCACCAGCGACTGGCCGGGTCCGCCTTCGCCCACAGTATAATTCACCACGTAAAGCCGCCTGCCATCGCGCGAGATCAGGCTATGGGCGGTGATGCTGCCAAGGCTTGGCTGGGTGTTCAGATAAGTCAGGCGCTGATCCCTGTGGTCGTAGCGGAACGCAGTGACCAGCCCCTCGCGCCATTCGGCCACTTCGGAACCTGCATAGATATGGCGCCCGTCCGGCGTGACCGAAAGGAAGGTCGGGTTGTCGATCCCGGGGAAATGCGCGCGCGGCGTGAAGGTCAGCAGTGATTCGTCAAAGGCAAATACATGGAGCCCGTCGCCGCGTGCGCCCTGAAAATAGGGGGTCTCGCGGTTCAGCGTGCCGATGATCAGAAGCAGTTCCGCGGCCATGTCTTTCCTTCCCTGGAAATACTGCCCCGCGCCGGATCCTGCGAAGGCGTATTCCATATTTAAAATTTTATGCTGTCAGTAAACCCCGTTGACCTCTTCGCGTCAATTCGTAGCATCGCGGTGCAGGATTTCACAGGTAAAACCATGAGTGACATTGAAGACGAGGGCCGTTACCGGGCGCCGGCGCTGGACAAGGGGCTCGACATGATCGAGCTGCTGGCGGCACGCGAAGAGGGGATGACGCTGAAAGACATCGCCACCGCGCTCGGGCGGTCCCCGACTGAGCTTTACCGGATGCTCGACCGGCTGGCGCGCAGGGGCTATGTCTCGCGCCATGGCGACAGTTATCAGCTGACGATGAAGCTTTTCCTTGTCGCCCATCAGCGCCCGCAGATCCGCCGTCTGATCGCGCAGGCCATGCCGGCGATGCGGCGTTTTACCAATGTGGCGGAACAGGCCTGTCATCTGGTGAAATATGACCGGGGTGATCTGGTGATCATCGCGCAGGTCGAGGCGCCGGGCTATTGGGGTGTCACCATCCGGGTCGGTGCGCAGATCGGGCTGGTGAATTCCGGATCGGGGCATGTGTTCCTCGCCTATGCCTCACCCGAGGAAAAGGCGCTGATGTATGAAGAGCACGAGCCGATGCCCTATGAGGTTGCGTCGCCCGGGCTGGAAGAGCGGCTCAAAGATGTGCGCCGTCAGGGCTATGAGTCGATGGAAAGCCAGCAGACCCCGGCCGTGGCCAACCTTTCGGTGCCGATCCTCGGCGCTAATGGTGCGGTGCAGGCGGTGCTGACCTGTCCCTTCGTGCGGCGGCTGGAAAACCCGAATGCGCCTGATCGCGACCGCGTTTTGCGGATCCTGGTGGAAACCTGTCGCGAGATTTCCAGCCCGGGCGAGGCGGCGGACTGACCTTGATCCCAGCATACCGGCCAAAAGCATAAGGCCGGAAGGCCCTGATGGCCTGCGGCATCGGCCCGGGGGCCGCTTTTTTTGCAGGAGCCCGCTTTGGAGGGGCGAAGGGGGGCGTTGATTTCTTACGCCCCGCCTCGCCCTCCTGCGGCAAAGTGATGCCGGAGCGGTGCAGTCAGAGCCCGCAGCCTCACCACCAGAGCGCAGCCCGGGTCAGGATGCGGCTGACTGTTTCATTACAGCAGATCCCGAACCCGCGGTGCCAGTCACGTCGCGGGCGTCATGATTGCACAATAGCATATAAGGCCCGGCATCGTCGCGGGTCACCGCCAGACGCGGCACCATCCCGACCGTAATCCCAGCCCCCCGGGCTCTCCTGTCGCTGTTGATGAGACAGCTTCAGGGGACAGTCAGGAAGGGCATTCGCGTGCATTTTCCGCAGCCATTCCAGGCGCTTTTTGCAGGGTCTTTCGGGGTGCGTTTGCCGAGTGGGGCGTTTTCAGGCTTGCAGTAATGTTCCATAAATGAAATTATCCTTCACATACGAAATGCCAAGTGCCTTTGGGAGGGGCGCGGCAGGGGGGAGAATCCATGACGACCGAAACCGTGACGCTGCCTCTTGAGGGGCTTGTCGTGCTGGATATGAGCCAGTTCCTCTCTGGCCCCTATTGCTCGCTCAGGCTGGCGGATCTGGGCGCGCGGGTGATCAAGATCGAGCGACCCGATGGTGGCGATCTGTCGCGCCGGCTCTATCTGTCGGATACCGAGATCGGCGGTGATTCGACGATTTTCCACGCGATCAATCGCGGCAAGGAAAGCCTTGCGATCAATATGAAAGATCCCGCCGATCTGGAGGCGCTACGGAAACTCATCGGCAAGGCCGATGTGCTGATCCAGAATTTCCGCCCCGGCGTGATCGAGCGTCTCGGCCTTGATTATGACGCGGTGCGTGCGATCAATCCGGCGCTCGTCTATGCTTCGATCTCGGGCTATGGCGATGAGGGCCCCTGGGTAATGCGTCCGGGCCAGGACCTGCTGGCGCAGGCGCGGTCGGGGCTGATGTGGCTCAATGGCGATGAAGGGCAGGGGCCGGTGCCCTTTGGCCTTGCGGTGGCGGATATGCTGGCGGGCGCGGCCTGCTGCCAGGGCATTCTTGCCGGGCTTGTCAGGAAGGGCATCACCGGCAAGGGAATGCATGTCCAGACCTCGCTGATGGAGGCGCTGATCGACTTTCAGTTCGAGGTGCTGACGACTCATCTGAACGATGGTCGCCGGGTGCCGAAACGGTCAGAATTCCGTTCGGCCCATGCTTATCTCTCGGCGCCTTACGGGGTTTATGAGGCAAAAGATGGCTGGCTGGCGATTGCGATGACGCCCATCGCGCGGCTGGCTGACCTGATGGGGATCGACAGCCTCGCGCCTTACCGTGATGACCCAAAACTCGCCTTCTCGCAGCGCGATACGATCAAGCGGCTGATATCCGACAAGGTGGCGACCGCAAGCGTCGATCACTGGCTTTCGGTGCTGGAGCCGGCCGATATCTGGTGCGCCAAAGTGCTCGACTGGCCGGAATTGCTGGCCTCCGAGGGGATGGCGGTGCTGGACATGCTGCACACCGTGACCCGCGAAGATGGCGTGTCCATCGAGACGACCCGCCTGCCGATGCGGCTGAACGGGCATCGGCCCGCGAAACCCGGTGCGGCCCCGCTGATCGGCGCCCATTCCGCCGCCATCCGTAAGGAGTTCGGCCTGTGATTAAGCTGAAAGGCATGACCTGGAGCCATCCGCGCGGCTATGATCCGATGGTCGCCTGCTCGGCGATCTGGGCAGCAGAGCGGGGCGTCGAAATCACCTGGGAAAAGCGCTCGCTCCAGGATTTCGAAAGCTATCCTGTCGAAGACCTTGCCCGCGCCTATGATCTGATCGTGATTGACCATCCGCATGTCGGCCAGATCACCCGCGAGAATTGTCTCGCGCCCCTGGATATCCCCGGGCGCGAGGCCGATCTTGCCGCGCTGGCGGCCGGTTCTGTGGGCGCAAGCTTTCCAAGCTACACCTGGCAGGGCCGGCAATGGGCCTTTCCGATAGATGCCGCGACCCAGGTGCTGGCCTGGCGCCCGGATCTGATCGACGCGCCTCCCGCCAGCTGGGCCGAGGTGGTGGCGCTGGCGAAAGATGGCAGGGTGGCATTGCCGCTTCGCCCGCCGCATTCGCTGATGTCGCTTTACACGCTGGCAGGCAATATCGGCTCGCCCTGCCAGGTGACAGGGGAAGAGATCATCCCCCCCGCAACCGGCGCCAGGGTCTGGGAGATGCTGCGCGAGATCGCAGATCTGGTCGACCCGGCCTGTTCGGGCCAGGACCCGATTGCGGTTTTCGAGGAAATGGCGCGGCCTGAAAGCCGGATAGCGGTGGCACCGCTGATCTATGGCTATGTCAATTATGCCATTCCCGGTTTCCGCCCGAGGCTGATCCGCTTTGCTGATATGCCGGTGGCGGGCGCAAAAGGCCCGGTCGGCTCTGCGCTTGGCGGCACCGGGATCGCGGTTTCGGCCTTTTCCGGGGCGCGGGATGCGGCAGTGGATTTCGCGTTCTGGATCGCCTCGGATGCTGTTCAAAGGGGGGCTTTCGCGGCCTCTGGCGGCCAGCCCGGTCATGCCGGGGCCTGGCAGGACGAAACGGTCAATGCCGCCAGTTCGGATTTCTACCGTGCGACCCGGGCCACGCTGGAAGGCGCCTGGGTCCGACCGCGACATGACGGCTATATGGCATTCCAGCACGCCGCATCGACCCGCATCACCGAAGGGTTGGCCGCACGAGAGAGCGCCGGCCCGGTGATCGCAGATATCAACCGGTTGTTCCGGGAGAGTTTCTGACGGGGAGAGATCACCGCTGCGCCGGAAAACACAATCCGGCCGGCGTAATTCAGGGAGGAGGAACCCGATGACGAAGAGAATGGCGCGGCTCTGCGCTGCGACAGCACTGACGGCATTTGCGATGCCGGTATTCGCGCAATCGGTGGAAGAGGCAATCGCGGCTTTGCCCGAGGGGCTGAAGTCGCAATATGAGGGCGCGCCCCAGGCCATCGCCACCGCGCCGCTCGCGGATTTCACACCGAAAGCAAAGCCTTACAAATGGTGCCATTCCGAAAGCTACCAGGGTAATCCCTGGCGCGTTTCGGTCACCAATGAGCTGAAGCGCCTCGTGGACGGGCTGATTGCCGAAGGCGTGGTCTCGGATTTCGAGATCTCGGATTCCAATGGCGATGTCGGCCAGCAGATCAGCCAGATCCGCGCTTTCATTGATAAGGACTGCGGCGTAATCACCTCGATCCCGGGCTCGGCCACGGGGCTTGATGAGGCGATTGCGGCGGCAGCAGCGGCGGGCATCCCCTTTGTGACGGCGGCGGGGTCGGTCACGGCGCCGTCCGCGGTGAATGTCGACAGCAACTATTCCCGCTGGGGCTATGAGATGATGGATGCGATCGGCCGCGCGCTGCCCGAGGGCGGCAATGTGCTGATCGTTGAAGGCATTGCCGGCCACCCGATTGTGGCGCAGGAACGTGCCGGCGCCGATGCCGCCATGGCATTGCATCCGAACCTGAAAATCGCCCGCGTCGTCAATGGCGACTGGACGGCGAATGTCACCAAAACCGTTGTGCTGCAAACGCTTGCCACCAATCCGGCACCGATTGACGCCGTCTGGTCGGCGGGGTCTGAAAGCCGCGTGATCGCCGAGGCCTTTGCCGAAGCGGGTCGCCCGGTGCCGGTGATCACGGCATCCATCACCGGGGATGCGCTTGGCTACTGGAAGGCCAGCCCCGAGGGTTTTCGCTTCGAGGGCCATGCCGTTCTGCCGGGCTGGACGGCGCAGACGCTTTACCGCACCGCCGCGCGGATCATGGATGGGCAAAAGCCGGTCCTGAACACGCTGATGATCCCGCTGCCGCCGGTGCATGAGGCGGATCTGGCGACCTGGTACCAGGATTGCATGACGCCCGACGCGGTGTCGGTTTTCCCGGTGCCGCCGACCGATCCGATGCCGGAAGACTGGCTTGATGCCTATTTCACGAATCCCGCCCCGAGCCCGGCCTGGGATTACGCGAAGACCCCCGGCGCCTGCGCCAACTGATCCCGCCATCAAGCCGCGCGTCCGATGACGGGCGCGCGGTCAAAAGAAAGACAGGACCATGCTGGAGATTTCCGGCCTGACAAAGCGCTATGGCGAGACGCTGGCGCTGAGCGGGGCCACAATCACCTTCCGCCCCGGCACCATCCACACGATTCTCGGCGAGAACGGCTCGGGGAAATCGACGCTTGTGAAACTGCTTTCTGGCATCGTGGCCCCCGACAGTGGCACGATCCGGATGGAGGGGCGCGAGATCACGGCCCGCAGCCCCGCCGGTTTTCGCGAGGCCGGTTTTGCCACCGCTTTCCAGGAGGTCCTGATCGCGCCGGACCGGTCGGTCAAAGACAATATCCTGCTGGGTCTTGACGGGTTTTTCCGTCGCCATATCCCACGGTCGGGCCGTGCCGCCCGGTCGGCAGAGGTGTTGTCGCGCTTTGCCTGCACAAAGATCGACCCCGAGGCGCTGGCGGGCGCGCTGCCACTGGCGGCGCAGCAGCTGGTGGTGCTCGCCCGTGCCGTTGCGCGCGCGCCAAAGGTGCTGATCCTTGATGAGATCACCGCCGCGCTTGATTTTGCCGACCGCGATTCCGTCTTCGCCTTCATGAAGCGCAGCGCGGCTTCGGGCGCGACGCTTCTGTTCATCACCCATCGGATGGATGAGGTCATGGCACTGTCTGATGATATTTCCGTGCTGCGTTCGGGGCAGGTCGTGCGTTCCGGCCCGCGCGCTGACGCGACGCCCTCAGAGCTTTTGAGCCTGATGGCGCCGGAAGGAGGCCGTCATGGCTGATCTGAGGGCAACCGGCCTGACCCTGCGCCCGGGCGCGCGCGCCTTTTCGGCGACCATCGGCGCTGGCGAGATCCTTGGCCTCGCGGGTCTCGATGGCCACGGTCAGGACACCTTTTTGCGCAGCCTGACGGGGCTGGGGAAGACCGGCGGCGAAGTCGCGCTGAATGGCGCACGGATCGGCAGCTTCCGTGACGCTGAACGGGCCCGCATCGTCTATGTACCGCGTGACCGCCGCGCGACGGGGATTTTCCCCGGCCTCTCGATCCTCGACAATTTCGCGATTGCCACCGCCGGGCGTGACCGGCGCGGCCCGCTGATCTCACCCGCAGCGCGCCGCGCCCGGTATGAGATCTGGCGCGAACGGTTGCAGATCAGGGCGCCATCGCCCGAAGCGCCGATCACCGCGCTGTCAGGCGGCAATCAGCAAAAGGTGCTGCTGGCGCGGGCTCTGGCGCGCGAGCCGGAGGTTCTCTTGCTGAACGACCCGACGCGCGGTGTCGATGTGGCGACGCGGCACCTGCTGTATGATCTGTTCCGCGATCTGGCAGGCGAGGGGATGGTGCTGGTGATCCTCTCCTCCGAGATCGAAGAGATCCTTGCTATGTCTCACCGCGTCCTGGTCTTTCGCGACCATAGTCTGGCTGCGGAATTGTCAGGAGAGGCGATGCAGACCGATCAGGTGATTGCCGCCATGTTCGGGAGGGCAGGCTGATGCGGGTGCTGGGACGCTATACATTCGCCATTGCCATTCTCGTGGTGCTGCTGGTCGCCAACCTCGTGATGAACCCGGCGCGGTTTCATCCGGCGGCCTGGGGCACGCTTCTGGGGATGGCGGCGCCACTGATCGGCGCGGCTCTGGCCTCGACCCCGGTGATCCTGGCCGGGCGGGGCGGCATCGACATCTCTGTCGGCCCGGTGATGGCGCTGGTCTCGGCGGTGGTGATCAAGGTGCTCTATCTTGATCACGGGCTGAGCTCACCCCTGATCCTCTGGCCGGCGGCGCTTCTGATCGGGGCACTGATCGGCGCATTCAACGGGTTCATGGCGGTGATCGTGCGGGTACAGCCCATTGTGGCGACGCTCGGAACCTATCTGATCCTTGGCGGGCTGACGCTGACCATTCTGCCCGCGCCCGTCGGCCCTGCGCCGGACTGGCTGAAGGCTATGGCAGGGGGCTGGAGTTTCCTGCCCCTGGGCGTGATCGGGCTTTTGTGGTGGGGGCTGAGCCGTATGCCATTCCATGACCAGCTGATGGCTGTAGGCTCGGATGACCGCGCGGCCTATACCGCCGGGGTGCCGGTCTCGCTGGTACGCTTTCTGGCCTATGTGATCACCGGCATGCTTGCGGCGGCAGCGGGGATGATGCTGACCGCGCTGATCGGATCGGCCGATCCGAAAGTGGGCGCGAATTATACACTGATCGCGATTGCCGCTGTGGCGCTTGGCGGCGTCAGCCTTGCGGGCGGCAAGGGCGGTCTGCTGGGGGCGGCCATCGGCGCCTTTGACATCTTCCTGCTGCAAAGCCTGCTGACCGCGTTCAACGTCTCGACCTATGTGTTGCAGGTCGCTTATGGCGCGATCCTTGTCACGGCGGTCGTGCTGATCGCGCTCCAGGATCGCGGCACGAAAAGGAGCCATGCATGAGCCGGTATCTCACAGCTCAGTATCTGACCGGAATGAAGGCGCGGATCATCGGGGCCTTTCTGGTTGCGGCGCTGCTGCATCTGATCGGGACCATCCTGATCCCGGGCTATTCCGCACCTTTCGCAATCCGGGCACTGCTGGTCATCGCCGCGCTGCTCGCAGTGGCGTCGGTCGGGCAGACGCTGGTGGTGATCCTTGGTGGCATCGACCTCTCGATCCCCTTCATCATCGGCTTTGCCAATGTGACGGCGGCGCAGCTTTACGGACAGGGCTGGCATTTCGGGCTGGTTTGCATCGTGGTCTTTGGTCTCGCCATCCTGATCGGCGCGCTGAACGGCGCCTTGTCGCGCGGGCTGAATATCCATCCGCTGATCGTGACAATGGGGATCGGCATGATTGTCCAGGGTCTTGTGCTGATCTGGACGAAAGGCTTCCCGACGGGATCGGCGCCAAAAGCGGTATCGTCTTTCGTGTCGATCGGGGGATCCTTTGGCCCGTTGCCGGTGCCTGCGCTGATCCCGGCATTGCTGGTGATGACCATCGTGATCGTGCTGGTGCTGGAGCGGACGCCCTGGGGTCGTCGCCTCTATGCGCTTGGCTCGAACCCCGGCGCGGCGCCCTATGCGCTGATCAGCCCGCTCTGGGTCTGGACCTCGACCTTTGCTGCATCGGCGTTTTTCGCGGCGCTGGCGGGGATCCTTCTTCTGGGCTTTACCGGGTCTGCTTACGGTGATGTCGGCCAGCCCTATCTGTTCCAGACCATCGCGGCGGTCGTTGTCGGAGGTGCGGCCCTGGTGGGCGGGCGCGGCAGTTACATCGGCACCCTGGCCGGCGTGCTGGTTCTGACCGAAATCAACACCTTGCTGATCGGCTTGAACTTTTCGCCCGCCTCGGTACAGGCTGCGTTCGGCGCGATCATCCTGCTGCTCGTCTCGCTTTACGGGCGAGAGCGCCATTTCCGCACAACCGTCTGAACCGGAACCCGTCTTATGCGTCTGAGCGATTGCCACAATTTTCACGACTTCCGCCGCCTGGCGAAACGTCGCCTGCCGGGGCCGATCTTCAATTACATTGACGGCGCGGCCGATGATGAGGTGACGCTGCGCCGCAATACGGCAGCCTTTGAAAGCGTCGATCTGGTGCCGAATGTCCTGCGCGGGGTCGAGGAGATTGACCTTTCTACCACCGTGATGGGGCAAAAGCTGGACCTGCCGGTCTATCTGTCGCCGACCGCACTGCAGCGGCTGTTTCACCACAGGGGCGAACGCGCGACCGGTGCCGCGGCCGAGGCCTATGGCACCATGTTCGGATGCTCGTCTCTGGGCACCGTTTCCCTGCAGGAACTGCGCCAGAAGCATCGAAGCCCGCAGGTCTACCAGTTCTATTTCCACAAAGACCGGGGCCTGAACCGCGCCATGATGCAATCGGCGAAAGAGGCCGGCATCAATGTCATGATGCTGACGGTGGACAGCATCACCGGCGGCAATCGCGAGCGCGATCTGCGCACCGGATTTTCGATTCCCTTCCGGCTGACACTGGGCGGCATGTTCCAGTTCGCGATCAAACCGGCCTGGGGGATCAACTATGTCACCCATGAGAAATTCAGCCTGCCGCAGCTGGATGCCCATATCGATATGAAGGGCGACAGCCTGACCATCGGGCGCTATTTCACCGAGATGCTCGACCCGTCGATGACCTGGGATGATGTCGAAGAGCTGCGTGAGGAATGGGGCGGAGAGTTCTGTCTGAAGGGCGTGATGAGTTCTGATGACGCCCGCCGCGCTGCAGATATCGGCTGTTCCGGGATCGTTTTGTCGAACCATGGCGGGCGGCAGCTTGACGGCTCGCGCACCGGTTTCGATCAGCTGGATGAGGTGGTGCAGGCGGTGGGCGACCGGCTCGATGTGATGATCGACGGCGGCATCCAGCGCGGAACGCATGTGCTGAAGGCGCTGAGCCTTGGGGCGAAGGCGGTGGGGCTCGGGCGATTCTACCTCTTCGCGCTGGCGGCGGCGGGGCAGGCGGGGATCGAACGCGCCCTTGGCCAGATGAAGGCCGAGCTGACCCGCGATATGCGCCTGATGGGGGCGAAGACCATCTCTGATCTGAACCGCGACAACCTGCGATTCCGCTGACAGCGGCTGACAGGGCGGAGGAATCGGGGGGGCTGATGCCCCCCTTTTTCATATGTGACGGCCAGAATGGGCGATGCTGCAATGCAGAAACAGGCACATTGCAGGCTTTTCGTGATCGGCAGAAAAGGGGCCTGATCGGTGAAATGCATGGTCGGAAAGACGCTTGCGGACACATTTTAGGGTTTTTCGGGCCGGAACTGGCTGAATTGGCGCTACTTTCTGCTTGCCGCATTGCGGCGCCTGGCAAAGATCCGCCAATCGCCGAAATATGTCGAAACAAAAACTTGATTCAAATCTGGTTCCCCGGCTTTGTTCTGCAACAGCCCGGCACAGACCGGGCCATGAGCAGATCAACAAGACGACGCCGGAACGGGACCACATGATTTTCACCGCTGCAAAACCGCTTCTCCGGAGCATGGCCGTGCTTTGTGCCGCTCTGACGCTGAGCGCCTGTATGGGCCGCGATATTGCGCCGGAAGGACCGGACAGCTCGATTTTTGGCAGCGTTGATTCGGGGCGTCAGGCGATGGCGCTGCTGGAGGCAAAGCAGAAGCAGTCGAAGGGGCAGCGCGTCTGGTGTGTGCCCTTTGCCCGCACCGCGAGCGGTGTCGACCTGCGCGGCGATGCGAAAACCTGGTGGAATGCTGCCGCCGGCCAATATGCCCGTGGCAACCAGCCCCGCCCGGGCGCTGTGATGGCTTTTTCGGCAACGCGGAAAATGTCGCGCGGCCATATCGCTGTGGTCTCGGAAGTGATTTCCGAACGCGAGATCCGCATCAATCATGCCAACTGGGTCAAAAACAAAGTCCAGATGGATATGAAAGTTGTTGATATTTCTCGGAAAAACGACTGGAGCGATGTCAAGGTCGAGCGCGTTGCGGGCGAGATGGGATTGTCTTCCTATCCGGTCAACGGCTTTATCTATCCGAACTGAGACCGTTCCGGGATCGTCGATCCTGCATCGTTCAACCGGTAAATCAAATTGAAAAGGGGAGGCAGCGTGCCTCCCCTTTGTTGTTTATGCCTGTCGCTTTTGGCAGCCGGGGCGCCTCAGCCCGGCTGTTTCGCGAAACGCAGATAAGGCAGTTTGATATCGAGCTCGCCATATTTCTCGGCAGCCTGGTCGTTGTTCAGGCTGAGGGCTACGATCACGTCCTGGCCGGGAACCCAGTCGGCCGGGGTCGCGAGCGGCTTGCCATCGGTGAGCAGAACCGCGTCGACCGCGCGCAGGATCTCGGCGAAGTTGCGGCCGACCGACATCGGGTAATAGATCGTGAAGCGGACCTTCTTGTCCGGCCCGATGAAATAGACCGCGCGCACGGTTGCGGTATGGGCCGGAGTGCGGCCGTCGGTCGGGATGTAGTAATCGGCCGGCAGCAGGTCATAGGCTTTGGACACGGCAAGGCTGGTATCGTCGATGATCGGGAAATCGGCCGGCGCGCCGCCGAATGCCTCGATATCGCGCTTCCATTTCTCATGATCGGCTTTGCCATCGACCGAAAGGCCGATCACCTTGATGCCGCGTTTTTTCCATTCCGGGATCAGGCGGGCAACGGCGGCGAATTCGGTGGTGCAAACCGGGGTGAAATCGCGCGGATGGCTGAAGATGATGCCGTAGCTGTCCCCGAGCCAGTCGTGGAAGCTGATGGTGCCGGCGGTGGTGTCGGCGGTGAAATCTGGGGCGATATCGTTGATGCGGACGGACATGGAAGCACTCCTCGGGAATTTCCTGCGCCAGATTTACGCTTTGTGGGAGAATATTTCATCCCCCCAGGTGGGGATCGCGGTAAATTAGAACAGCTTTCCTGACCGGGCCGCAGAATGCGGAAAGATTTTGGTGTCTCGCCGGTTTCACCAGCGGCACTCTTCCCCGGGAATGGTGGTTCAGGGGGGAGAGCAGGCTTGCGTCCAGGCCCGGGAAAGCGCTATTTTTGATCAAATGCTTTCGGGCCTGCCATCATGGCGCGCCCGAAACCTGCCACACCCAGAACCGAGGCCGGATATGCTCACGAAACGCGACTTCTACATCAATGGCGCCTGGATTGCCCCTGCGAAACCCCGCGATTACCAGGTCATCAACCCGTCGAATGAAGAGCCCTGCGCGGTGATCTCGCTGGGGGATCAGAGCGATACCGACCGTGCGGTTGCCGCGGCCAAGGCGGCCTTGCCGGCCTGGCGCGCAACGCCCCCGGCAGAACGGGCGCGGCTGGTGGCGGCCATTCTCGACCAGTATGAGGCGAGAAAGCAGGAATTCGCCGAAGTGATCGCGATGGAAATGGGGGCGCCGATTGATTTCGCGCTGGAAGAACAGGCGCCCTGCCTGCCCTGGCATACCACGAATTTCCTGCGCGCCTTTGAGCATATCGAATGGATCCGCCCGTTGGGCGATCGCGCGCCGGGCGCGGCCATCGCGCTGGAGCCGATCGGTGTCGTGGGGCTGATCACCCCCTGGAACTGGCCGGTGAACCAGATCGCACTGAAGGCCATTCCGGCGATGCTGGCGGGCTGCACCTGTGTGCTCAAACCCTCGGAAGAGGCACCGCTCGATGCGATGATGTTTGCAGAATTCTGCCATGCAGCGGGGATCCCGGCCGGCGTGTTCAACCTTGTGAACGGGGACGGCGCCGGGGTCGGATCGCAGCTTTCCTCGCATCCGGATGTCGAGATGATCTCGTTTACCGGCTCGACCCGCGCCGGTCGGGCGATCTCGAAAACGGCGGCCGAGACGCTGAAACGTGTCACGCTGGAACTGGGGGGCAAAGGCGCCAATCTGCTGTTTGCCGACGCGCGCCCGGATGCGGTGCGCTGGTCGGTGGCGCGGATGATGGAAAATACCGGGCAAAGCTGCAACGCACCCTCGCGCCTTCTGGTCGAGCGCCCGGTTTATGACAGGGTTGTGGCGGAGGCGGCGGAACTGGCCAATGCAATTTCGGTCGGCCCGGCGGATCAGCCGGGGCCGCATATCGGCCCGGTGGTGAACAAACGGCAATGGGATCAGATCCAGGCCTATATCCGCAAAGGCATCGAAGAGGGCGCCCGGCTCGTCGCAGGCGGGCCGGATCTGCCGGAAGGGTTCAACCGTGGTTTCTATGTGAAACCGACGGTCTTTGCCGATGTGAAGCCGGGCATGACCATCGAGCGCGAAGAGATCTTTGGGCCGGTTATGGCGATCATCCCGTTTGACAGCGAGGAAGAGGCAGTCGCCATCGCCAATGACACGCCTTACGGGCTGACCAATTACGTCCAGACCGAAGATCAGAGCCGCGCGAACCGGCTTGGCCGCGCGCTGGTCTCCGGCATGGTCGAGATGAATGGAAAGTCACGCGGCGCGGGCGTCTTCTTTGGCGGCGTGAAGCAATCGGGCCGGGCCCGTGAAGGCGGCATCTGGGGCCTTGAGGAATTCCTCGAGCCGAAGGCGATTTCTGGCTACGATTTCTCGGCTGGCTGATCGAAACTGAAGACCGGCCCCAGGGCCGGTCTTTGCCTCCGGCGGGGATATTTAAGGACAGATGAAGTCAGCTAAGGGTTTTCATCTGTCCTTAAATATCCCGGGGGTGAGCCGCAAAGCGGCGAGGGGGCAGTGCCCCCTGGAGCAAGGTCGCCGGAAGAAATGCCGCCGGAATCATGTCGCGTCCTTCGACTATAAGGTCCGCGAGCAGCTCTGCACAGACCGGCGCCATGCCAAAGCCGGTTTTGAACCCGCCATTCGCGATGAAATGCCCCGGCCGGCCGGGCCAGGCCCCGATCACAGGCGAACGGCTTTTCGCGCGCGGGCGGATGCCAGCCCAGCGTTCCAGAACCTCGGCCCCGTGCAGCACCGGCAGCACTTCGCGCGCGCGCGTGATCAGTGTTTCTGCCTGGGCATCGGGCCCGGGCGTCTCCCAGGTGCTCTCGCTGGTTGATCCGACGGCCACTGTCCCGTCACCATGTGCAACGATATGGAGCCCGGGCGCATAGATCTGCGGCGCTTCCCGCGCGTCATGGCGCAAGAGCACCGCCTGTCCTTTCACGCCGGCGCCCAGCTTGCGGCCGAAATGGGCAGAAAGCTCTGCGAGCCCCTCATATCCTGTCGCGTGAACCACCAGGCCGGGGCCGTCTGTCCCTTCCTGCCCGATCGTCCCCCCCCTGGCGCGCAGCGCCTGCGCGAGCGAGGCGAGCGCCTGGCGGGGAGAAATCCGGGCTGTCAGCGTATCCGAGATCAGCCAGCCGCTGGGGGAGGCGGGCTCCCAGGGCGCGCCCGTGGCCGGGATCACCCGCCATTCGGCAGCACCTTGCCAGAGGTCGCGCGCGGCTGTCTCCCGCGCCCGTGCAAGTTCAAGCGCGGCACTGTCGGCCAGGGGTTGCAACCGGCCCGCGCGCAGGTAAAGCGGGTCGGCCCCGCCAGCGTGATGCACCTCGTCCCACCAGGCCGCAGCCATGGTCAGGCTGCGAAACTGCAACGCCTTCATCTCATTCCAGGCCTCTGGCGCATGTGGTGCCAGGGCGCCGACCAGGCCGCCCGAGGCGCCGGCACCGATGGCGCGCGTCTCGATCACCCGCACTCTTGCGCCACGCTTTGCCAGCGCCCAGGCTGTGCTCAGCCCGAAGATCCCTGCGCCGCAGACCGTCACATCGACGCTTGCCATCCCGCCTCCGCTGTCGCATGGGGCATCAACCCGTCAGGTGAGCCATGCCCGAGATTCCCGAACCCGAATTTTCCGAAGCCGGACTGCCCAAAGCCGTCAGGTCCGAGACCGCCAGCCTCAGCTGGCTCGAGGATGCGATACCTGTCGCCACCAGATTTGACGATCCCTATTTCAGTCTGAAGGGCGGGCTGGAGGAGACGCGCCATGTCTTTCTTGGCGGCAATGATCTGCCGGCGCGGCTGCAAGACGGGTTCCGCATCGCCGAACTGGGTTTCGGCACCGGGCTGAACCTTCTGACCCTCGCGCTGGCCTGGAGGCAGCAGGATCCCGAGGGCGCGGGCCTTTTGCATTATACCACATTCGAGGCCTTCCCGATGGCGGTCGGGGATATGGCCCGCGCGCTGCGGCATTTCCCCGAAGCTGCCGCCATTTCAGCGCCGCTCCTTGCCGCGATGAGCGCGGGCGAAACCCGCTTTCGGCTGCCGGGGATCGCGGTCGAGATCGTGCATGGCGATGTGCGCGATACGCTGCCGGCCTGGACCGGGCGGGCCGATGCCTGGTTCCTTGATGGGTTCTCGCCGGCGAAAAACCCGGAAATGTGGGGCGAGACGCTGATGGCCGAGGTCGCGCATCACACGTCAAAGGGCGGCACTTTCGCCACTTATACCGCGGCCGGCCATGTGCGCCGCGCGCTTGCGGGTGCCGGGTTCGAGGTCAGCCGCCTGCCCGGTTTCGCGGGCAAGCGGCATATGTCTGCGGGAGTTTTGCGCTGATCAGCGCAGAACCATCCCGTCGGGCCAGCTCATCGTATAGCCCAGCGAGATCTCTTGTTTTGCGCCGGCCTCAAGATCGAACTCCCAGGCCATGATGCCGCGCTGCCCCTCGACATCCGTTACCGTCGGTTGCGGCGAGATCGTGGTCTTCACGCTCAGATCCTGCTGTTCCGAATAGGGCACCTGGTCGATCACCTTCACCGGCCAGCTCTCGGATCCGAGGTTTTCGATCCGGAGGATCGCGGTCTCGCTCAGCTGGTTCGAAGTCGAGAACACGCCGGTCTGGCCGCTGTCGCGCTGCGGCATGTCGCGGCTCAGCGTGATGCTGTCGAGCGCGCCGAAAGCAATTTCGGTTTCTTTGCCGGCGGGGATCAGGCCAAGGCTGGTGCTGCCGACCAGCACCCCTTCGCGGTAAAGAAGCGCCTCCCCGGGCAGCAGCGGCTCGCCGGAGCTGTTGGTGAATTTCGCCATGACAAAGGCGCTTTGGTCGCGGGAGGGAACGGCAAGGGCGAAGATCCCGGGTTCGGCCTGCAACGGATCAAGCGAGAGGCGCAGATCTTCGACCCCATCGGCGATATCGACCTTGCGCGGGTAATGATAGACCACGGTATCGCCTTCCATGGCGGCACTGGCGCTGATCGGCGCCGGCTCGGCGGCGAGCGCGGGGGCTATGACCATATCCATCTCGGCCGCGCCCATATTGCGCGCGCGCTCGAGGGCGGGGGGCTGTTCTTTTTCGATCCAGCGCTGCCAGGGCCAGAGCGTCGAGGGGGCAGATTGCTCGGAGGGGCGCGAGGAGGAGAGCGTCAGATCGACCCCGCTCCAGTCCTCGCCGGTCTCCTGGCTCACGAGCACCGAGCGGTCGATGGTGAGGCCCCCGCCATCCTTGCGCGTCAGGCGCAGATCGTAGAAAGGCCGCCAGCTGGCCGCGTCGACATAATGCGAGAGGGTGATGGTTCTGGTTCCGGCCCCGGCGCTTTCAAAGCCGACCGAAAGCACCGTGTAATCCTGTGCGCGCGATGGCAGGGCGGCAAAGCTGGCCTCGGCGTCAGCCAGCGCCTTCTGCGCCTCTTCCAGGGCCTTTTGCGCGGGCCAGAGATCGGCACGGGCGGCACTGGCCTCCTCGGCGGCGGCGAGAGTTTCCTCGCCGATCACTTTCGCGAATTCGCGCAGCGTTTCGGCGGTGGCGCCCTCGGGCGGCTGACCGCTGATCGAGGCGAGGTAGCCCGCACGCGCAGTTGCGGCCTGGATCCGGGCATTGCCGGCATCGACGACCGAAGTGGCGGCGCGCAGCGCGGCCTCTGCCGCCTCAACGGTGGCTTTCGCAGCCTCCTGATCCGGGGTCAGCGCCTCGTCCCGGGGCGGAAGCCGGTCGCTCCGCAGTGAGAAGGCCCCGGTCGAGATCCCCTCCGCCGCCGCCAGTTGCATCAGACCCGGTTCGGTACCGGCCGGCAGATCGGTGATCAGCAGCTCATGCGCCCCGGCAGAGGGGCTCTCGAAGGTCACCTCGCGGGTGATTTTCGCGCCCTGGGGATAGACAGTGACCGAGATGATCTGGCTGCCGGCAGTGATCGTATCGGCAAAAGCGGGAAAGGCTGTGGTGGCCAGAAGGGCCGCAAGAAGGGCACGCATGGAACGGCTCCGGTAAGGGATGACTGCACCAGGCTAGCTCTGCCGGGCCGGCATCGGCAAGAATGGAAAACCCGGCCCAGGGATCGGGGGGCGGGCTGCGTTACAAGATGTCCCGGGGCAGGGGCGTGATCCCCGGGGCGCCCGGACCCGACCGGGCTCAGGCCGGAAAGCCACGACACAGCGCCAGAACAAGATCCGACATTTCGGCATCAAGCTGTGCGCGCGGCACGGCGATGAACCTGTCCTGCAAGGCAAGTTGCACCGCCCCCTGGACCGCACCGAAAAAGGTCCGCACCCGGATCATCAGTGCCTCCTGGCCAAGCGCGGGGAAGACCTGCGACAGCGGCAGCGCGATCAGTGCCATCAGCGCCTCCTGCTCTGTGCGCATCCAGTCGGGCAGGGGCTTTTCGGGCGCAAGCTGGAATTCAAACAGCGCGGCCCATTCTTTCGGCCGGTCCGAGGCAAAGGCGATATAGGCCCGCGTCTGCGCCTGGAGCCGTTCCACCGGTGGCGCATCGGCCCCGACAGGTTCCAGCGCGGCACGCAAATCCGCCAGCGTCCGGGTATTGGCCCGCATCACCAGCTCATCAAGATCGCCAAAGGCCGTGTACAGCGCCCCGAGGGCACAGCCGGCCTCGGCAGTGATCTCGCGCGCCTTCAGATGTGCAAGGCCGCGCGTCGCGATCTGGGCGGAGGTCACTGTGATCAGCCGCTCGCGCAGGTCTTCTTTGCGTGCCTCGCGATTGCTTGCCATGTCGCGCTCCGAATTGTTGTGAACATCGTTCATTTTATTCTTGAACGTCGTTCATGTTTGTGGTTCATGCGAGCCGTGAACGATGTTCATATCACGGAGGCGGAGATGTTCAAGACCCTGAGACGCCTGAGCCGCTGCCGCAGCTTTGATCTGACCCGGGATATCAGCGATGCGAGGGCGCTTGCGGACCTGCGCCAGCAAATCAGCGACTGCGCGGTGGCGGTGCAATCGGCGCAGCGCGCGCTGGCACTGGTGACGGCCCGATCGGCTCGTGATAAGCAGATGCTGATGCGGATCGACGCACGGATCGACGATCTGGAGACCCGCTGCCTCGGTGCGCTGGCGATCGACCGCGATGACCTCGCGGGCGAGGGCGCCGCCGCCATTGCCAGGCTGGAGAGTGACCGCAAGGCGACACGGGCGGGGCTAGACTCAGATCAGAGCGAGATTGCCGGCCTGCGTCGCCACCTCGCCGAGGTCGAACAGCGGCTGCGTGAGCTGGACTGCGGCAGGAAAATCGCGACAGGGGCTGAAGACCAGGGCCCGCGGGGGGAGATGGCGACCGACGTGACCGCAGCCATCACCGAGGCCGAGGCGAGGCTGGCCCGGCTGCAGGAGCGCCAGCAGATCATCGAGGTCAGCGAGACCTCTCTTGCCGCGCTGACCAGCTGCCAGAGCGCCGAGGCCATATGTGCCCGCATGGCCGCCGCCGGCTGCGGCCCGGCGCTGGAAACCGATGCGGCGGCCGTGCTCGCCCGTCTCAGATCCCGCCAGAACTGATCGCATTTCCCGGGAGATCCAACAGTGAGCACTCCCGATGACGGAACAGCCGATCCGCCGTTCGCAGTCCCTCACCATGTTCGGCCAGGCCAGCTTTATGGTGGCCGCCACGACGACGCTGCTCGGCTCCACCCTCGGGCTGACCAGATCCCTGCGCGAAAGGGGAGACGCCGAGCGGGTCTGCGACATGCCGGAGGCAGCCCCGGCGGGGCAGCCGCTCGCGGAAGTTTCGCGCGGTATCCGCATGTGAGAGGCGCATGACATGGCCCCCAGGTCTGCGATCCGGATTGGGGCACAATGAAAACGGCGCGGCAGAGTTTTCTGCCGCGCCGTTTCACGCATTTAGCTGAAAAGGGATCAGCCCTTTTTCAGAACCCGGTTGCCCAGGGTCTCTGCGATCTGCACCGCGTTCAGTGCCGCACCTTTGCGCAGGTTGTCCGAGACACACCACAGCGTAAGGCCGTTATCGACGGTCGGGTCCTGACGGACGCGGCTGATATAGGTGGCATATTCGCCCACCGATTCGATCGGCGTGATATAGCCACCCGGCTCACGCTTATCGATCAGCATGATGCCCGGCGCCTCGCGCAGGATGTCCTGAGCTTCCTGCCAGTCGAGCGGCTCTTCAAACTCGATATTGATCGCTTCCGAATGGCCGACAAACACCGGCACCCGCACGCAGGTTGCGTTGAGTTTGATCTTCGGATCGAGGATCTTCTTGGTTTCGGCGACCATCTTCCACTCTTCTTTGGTGGAACCATCGTCGAGGAAGACGTCGATATGCGGGATCACGTTGAAGGCGATCTGCTTGGTGAATTTCTTCGGCGGCACTTCATGGACCGGGTTATAGACCGCTTTGGTCTGCTCCCAGAGCTCGTCCATGCCTTCTTTGCCGGCGCCCGACACGGACTGATAGGTCGAGACGATCACCCGTTTGATCTTCGCGCGGTCATGCAGCGGTTTCAGGGCCACAACCATCTGCGCGGTCGAGCAGTTCGGGTTCGCGATGATGTTCTTCTTCGTATAGCCCATGATCGCATCGGCATTCACTTCCGGCACGATCAGTGGCACGTCGGGGTCATAGCGGTAGAGCGATGAGTTATCGATCACCACGCAGCCGGCGGCAGCCGCTTTCGGCGCGTAGATTTTCGTCGCATCCGAGCCAACGGCAAACAGCGCCATGTCCCAGCCGGTGAAATCGAAAGTGTCGAGATCCTTGGTCTTCAGGGTCTTGTCGCCAAAGCTGACTTCAGTGCCCAGCGACTTTCTCGATGCCAGAACGGCAATCTCGTCCACCGGGAACTCGCGTTCAGCGAGGATGTTCAGCATTTCGCGGCCCACGTTGCCCGTGGCTCCCACGACGACGACCTTATAGCCCATCGGGGTTCTCCTGTTACCCTGACCCTGCAAGTCGCGCAGGGTAAGCCCGTCCCGGATCATCCGGGAACGAGGCCCCTTATCTGATCGCGGCAAGGTGGTAAAGCGCGTTTGGCGACGGGGGCATATCTCATGGCATTGTCAGCGCCTGTGTTCCGGCCGGGGAAGCCTCCGGCGGGGATATTTAGAGACAGATGAAAAGCCTTTGCTGATTTCATCTGTCTCTAAATATCCCGGGGGAGGGTGGCGCAGCCGCGAGGGGGCAGAGCCCCCTCTGCCCGGGTTCAACAGCTACCGCTCAGGCCGGTTGCGTCAGCGGTTGCCGTTCACGGATTGGCAGATGCACCAGGGCGGAAAACGCACCCACGCCCACACCGATCCACCAGACCAGGGTATAGTCGCCATGAAGGTCATACATCTTGCCCCCGAGCCAGACGCCGAGGAAGCCGCCGATCTGATGCGACAGGAACACAAAACCGTAAAGCGTTCCCATATAGCGCAGCCCCCACAGATGCGCGACCAGTCCCGAGGTCAGCGGCACGGTGGCCAGCCAGAGCGAGCCCATCACCGCCGAGAAGATCAGGACCGAGGCCGGGGTGATCGGCAGCAGGAAAAACACCGCGGCTGCTATGGTGCGCAGCACATAGATGCCGCACAGAAGGTATTTCTTCGTATAGCGCTTGCCCAGCCAGCCCGCAAAAATGGTGCCGGCGATATTGAAGAACCCGATCACCGCAATCGAGACCGCTCCGAGCGCAGAGGTTGTCGTGATCCCGATCATCGCAAGAAATCCACCGGGATCAATCGCGCCGCAGAAATCGGTGACAAAGGCCGGAAAATGCGCGGTGATAAAGGCCAGCTGATAGCCGCAGGAAAAGAAGCCAAGGAAAATCAGCGTGTAGGATGGGTCTTTGAAGGCGCGGCGCAGGACCTCGCCGAGGCTCTCTTCCAGCTCGGCCTTTGAGGCGACATGTTCAGACCGGATGAAGGGCAGCGCGAACAGCGACAGCAGCACCACGCCGGCAAAGATCACGAAAACCCATTGCCAGGAATAATATTGCATCAGGAACTCGGCCATGGGGGCTCCGAAGACCTGGCCCGCCGACCCCGCCGCCGTGCCGATCCCGAGCGCCATCGAGCGGTTCTCGGGCGCGGCGGCGCGGCCGACGATTGCGAGGATCACGCCAAAGCCGGTGCCTGCGATCCCGAAGCCGATGATCACTGCCAGCATCTGATGTTGCCAGGGCTGGGTGGCCATCGCCGTCAGCACAAGACCAAGCGCATAAAGCAGGGCACCGCCGATGATCGCCCTGCGATCCCCGAATTTCTCGGCCAGCGCGCCGAAGATCGGCTGACCGATCCCCCAGGCGAGGTTCTGGATCGCGATGGCCAGGCTGAATTCGCTGCGCGCCCAGTGGAATTCGGTCGCGACCGGGATCTGGAAGACGCCGAACGAGGCGCGGATCGCGAAGCCGATCATCAGGATGACCGAACCCGCGATCAGAACGGGGGTCATCAGCGGGGCTTTGGTGGCGGCGGTCATCTGTGACATCGGGTATTCCTTCTCGCGTCGCGGCACCCTGCGCCGGGCCCCGGGTGGCGTCAAATGCTGAATTGTGATGCATACAAGCGCCCGTGTTCCGGCGCGTGTCAGCCTCACCGGACCTGCCCTCTTGCCCCCGCGACCGGGCGGCGCGAATGTGAGCGCAAACGGGGAGCTGCGACGGAGGCGCGGGAATGCCGGAATGTGCGCGGATGCTGGCTGTTCCTATCATACAGCGCGCAGAGGCCCGCTTTCGGAACGCAGCTGCCGCCTTAGGTGCTTTTGCAGCCGGCATGTCCATGCGGCGGCCCGCGCCATGGCGGGGGCTTCATCTTCGCCGGGTTTGAAACGTTTCAGGATATAGTGGGTTCAGTGAGGAGGCGGGCGTGAGCAAAGCGGCGGGTGACTGGTGGAAGGGCGCGGTGACCTATCAGGTCTATCCGCGCAGCTTTCAGGATTCGAATGGCGACGGGGTCGGAGACCTGCCCGGTATCACCGCGCGGCTGCCATATCTGGCGGGGCTCGGGGTGGATGTGGTCTGGCTCTCGCCGGTGTTTCGAAGCCCGATGAAGGATATGGGCTATGACGTGTCAGACTATATCGATATCGACCCGGTTTTCGGGACACTCGCCGATTTCGACACCCTGATCGCCACGGCGCATGACCTCGGGCTGAAGGTCATCATTGACCAGGTGATCAGCCATTCGTCAGATCAGCACCCGTTTTTCACGGAAAGCCGCGCCTCGCGTGATAATCCGCGCGCCGACTGGTATGTCTGGGTGGACCCCGACCACGACGGCACGCCGCCGACGAACTGGCTTTCGGTCTTTGGCGGCCCGGGCTGGACCTGGGATGGCCGCCGCCGCCAGTTCTATATGCATAACTTCCTGACATCGCAGCCCGATTTCAACTACCACAACCCGGAGGTGCAGGACTGGGCGCTCTCGGTCCTGCGCTTCTGGCTGGAGCGCGGCGTGGATGGCTTCCGCTTTGATACCGTGAACTACTATTTCCACGACCGGAAGCTGCGCGACAATCCGGCCGACTGGCGTGACCTCGCTGATCCGCCCGACAATCCCTATGACATGCAGGATCACCTGTTCGACAAGAACCGGCCCGAGAACCTGGCCTGGCTTGGGCGGATCCGGGCGCTGCTGGATGAATATGGCGCGGCGAGCGTGGGCGAGGTCGGCGATACCCATCGCGCGATACAGATGATGGGTGACTATACCGCGCCGGGGCGTCTGCATCAGTGCTATAGTTTCGAGATGTTCGGGCGGAACTTCACCCCGGGCTATTTCCGCGACCGGATCGAGGCTTTCTTCACTGGCGCGCCCCAGGGCTGGCCGATGTGGGCCTTTGCCAATCATGATGTGCCGCGCCAGGTGACGCGCTGGCTGCCTTATGCGGTCGACCAGGACAGCCTTGCGAAACTGGCGGGCGCGTTGTTGCTGTCATTCGAGGGTTCGATCTGCCTGTGGGAGGGCGAGGAGCTTGGCCAGACCGATACTGAACTCAGCTTTGAGGAGCTGACCGATCCGCAGGGCATTGCCTTCTGGCCGGCGCCGGTCGGGCGCGACAATACCCGCACACCGATGGTCTGGGATGCGAGCGCCAATGGCGGGTTTACCACCGGCACGCCATGGCTGCCGGTGAAAGCGCCGCAGCTGGCGAGGAATGTCGCCGCACAGGAGGGCGCCCACGGCTCCGTCCTGGAAAGCTACCGCGCCATGCTGGCCTTCCGTCGCGCCGAAGCCGGGCTGCGCGCGGGCAAGACCACTTTCCTGACTGCGCCCGATCCGGTGCTGGCCTTCCTGCGCGGCGATCTTCTGTGCCTCTTTAATCTTGGCAGGGAGGCGGTCCGGCTGCGTCTTGACGGAGAGGGGCATCAGACCGGCCCGTCCCAGGGGCTTGGCCTGACGCCCGGTATTGTGCGGCTGGACGGCAATGGCTTTGGCTTTCTGCGCATCACCGGTGGGGGCCCGGGGCTGAGCTGAGGCGCGGGCACCGGGGGGGCTGAGTGGCACAATCCTGCCTGGAGAACGGGCGTTTTGTCCATCGTTGTGCCCTTTGCAAACCTGCCCTGCATTCGCGCATAGACTGGCCCATGGACAGCCGCCCGCCGTTATCGCAAACAACGCTAAAAGGCCGACCGGCAGATTCCGGTTTCTCATTTCATATCAGGTGCCCCATGTCCCCGCCGCTCAGTGGCTCTTCCGCGCCCGGCCGCTCTTCCGATTATAGCTGGGCGATCCTTGCGCTCGCCCTTGGCGCTTTCGCCATAGGCACGTCTGAATTCGCCTCGATGGGGCTTTTGCCCTGGTATGCCAAAGACCTTGGTGTGCCGGAGGCCGAGGCCAGCAAAGTCGTCGCGGCCTATGCGTTCGGCGTGGTCATAGGCGCTCCTCTGACCTCGTTTCTGGGCGCGAGACTGCCCCGGCGGCGCTACCTGGCCGGGCTGATTGCGGCTTACGGTGTCCTGAACCTGCTGGCGGCGGTGCTGCCTGGCTTTTCGACGCTGCTGGTGACGCGCTTCCTTGCCGGGATGCCGCATGGTGGTTTCCTTGGCGTGGCGATGCTTTTTGCCGCCGATGCGCTGCCGCGCGAGCAGCGGGCGAAAGGCGTCACCCAGGTCATGCTGGGTCTGACGGTCGCAAATATCGTCGGCGTGCCTTTCGCGGCGCTTTTGGGCCAGGGTCTTGGCTGGCGGTTCGGCTTTGCGCTGCCGGGCGTGCTCGCGCTGATTTCAGCGGTGCTGATCCTGAAACTGGCGCCACGGGTCGGCGTTGACCCCAATGCGCGCCCGATGGATGAGCTGCGGGCTTTGTTCAACCCCTCGGTCCTTCTGACACTTGCGGTGGGGCTGATCGGCTGCGGCGGGCTTTTCGCGGTCTATTCCTTCCTCTCGGCGGCGATGCTGGCGACCGCGAACCCGCCGGATTGGGGCGTGACGCTGATGCTGGCCACGTTTGGTGTGGGGATCACGCTGGGCTCGATCCTGGCGGCCCGGCTGACAATCCGGCTCGGCACAATGAAAGCGGCGCTGCTCCTGCTGATCTTCATGATCCTGGCGCAGGGCTATGCGTCTTACGCGGTGGGCGACTGGGTGCAGATGACCCTGTCGGCCTTCCTGATCGGGCTGAGCTCGGGCGTTTTTGTGCCGCTGCAGACCAGGCTGATGGATGTTGCGGGCAAGGCGCAGAGCATGGCGGCGGCAATGAACCACGCGGCCTTTAACGCGGCAAACGCGCTTGGGCCGCTGGCCGCCGGCTTCGCGCTGCATTGGGGCTATCGGTCTTCAGGGATCGTGGCGATCGGTTTTTCGGTGGCCGGGATCGCGATGCTGGGCATCCTTGCCCATTACGCAAAGACCCATGAGGCGCCACAGGCGAAATAGAACGCAAAATGAAAAAGGCGGGTGAGAGGATCACCCGCCTTTTTTGGTTCATGGCCTGGCCGCAGATTACTCCGGCAGGATCCGCACCGCGCCCTTATCGGCCGAAGACGCAAAGGCGGCATAGGCCTTGAGCGCGGTGGTCACGTTGCGCTTTCTCGGCTGTGCCGGTTTCCAGCCCAGACGGTCCTGTTCCACGCGCCGTGCCGCCAGTTCGGCCTCGGGGACCGCGAGCGTGATCGTGCGGTTCGGGATGTCGATCTCGATCAGATCGCCGTCCTTCACCAGGCCGATGGTGCCGCCTGCTGCCGCTTCGGGGCTGGCATGGCCGATGGAAAGGCCCGAAGTGCCGCCCGAGAACCGCCCGTCGGTGATCAGCGCACAGGCCTTACCCAGGCCGCGCGATTTCAGATAGGAGGTCGGGTAGAGCATTTCCTGCATCCCCGGCCCGCCTTTCGGCCCCTCATAGCGGATCACCACGACATCCCCGGCCTTGACGCCCTTGTTCAGGATGCCTTTGACCGCCGCGTCCTGGCTTTCGAACACCACGGCGGGGCCCGAGAACTTCAGGATCGACTCGTCGACGCCTGCGGTCTTCACGATACAGCCGTCCAGCGCGATATTGCCCTTCAGGACCGCAAGGCCGCCCTCTTTCGAGAAAGCATGTTCGACCGAGCGGATCACGCCCTTTTCGCGGTCGGTATCCAGGCTGGGCCAGAGCGAGCTTTGCGAGAACGCAACCTGCGTCGGCACCCCGCCGGGGGCTGCGAGATACAATTCCCGCGCCTCGGGGTTGTTCGTCACCGCGATATCCCAGGCGGCAAGCGCCTCGCCCATGGTTTCGGAATGGACGGTCGGGCAGTCGCGATTGATCAGCCCGGCGCGGTCGAGTTCGCCCAGAAGCGACATGATGCCGCCGGCGCGGTGGACATCTTCCATATGCACGCCCGCCACGTTCGGCGCGACCTTGCTCAGGCAGGGGACTTTGCGCGACAGCGCGTCGATCTCATCCATCCCGAAATCGACGCCGCCTTCCCGGGCAATGGCCAGAAGGTGCAGCACGGTATTGGTCGAGCCGCCCATCGCGATATCGAGCGCCATCGCATTGTCAAAGGCTGCGCGGCTGGCGATGGTGCGGGGCAGCACATTCGCGTCATCCTGCTCGTACCAGCGCTTTGCCAGTTCGACGATCATCCGCCCCGATTTCAGGAAGAGCCCCTTGCGGAAGGCATGTGTCGCCAGCGTCGAGCCATTCCCCGGCAGCGCAAGACCAAGTGCCTCGGCCAGGCAGTTCATCGAATTGGCGGTGAACATCCCCGAACACGAGCCACAGGTCGGGCAGGCCGCTTTCTCGATCGCATCCACATCTGCGTCTGACATTTTGTCATCCGCCGCGGCCACCATCGCGTCAACGAGATCAAGCTTGACCTCGCGCCCGTCGCCGAGCGTGACCTTGCCGGCCTCCATCGGCCCACCCGAGACGAAGATCGCCGGGATGTTCAGCCGCATCGCAGCCATCAGCATGCCGGGGGTGATCTTGTCGCAGTTCGAGATGCAGACCATGGCATCGGCGCAATGCGCGTTCACCATATATTCAACCGAATCCGCGATGATCTCGCGCGAGGGGAGCGAGTAAAGCATCCCGTCATGGCCCATCGCGATCCCGTCATCGACGGCGATGGTGTTGAACTCTTTCGCGACACCGCCCGCCGCCTCGACCTCACGCGCGACCATCTGGCCGAGGTCTTTGAGATGGACGTGACCGGGCACGAATTGGGTAAAGGAATTTACAATTGCGATAATCGGCTTGCCGAAATCGCTGTCCTTCATCCCCGTGGCGCGCCAGAGCCCGCGGGCCCCGGCCATATTGCGGCCATGCGTGGTGGTTCTGGAACGATAGGCTGGCATCTGGCTGTCGTCTTTCGCCTGGGAGTTTCCCGCCGCACCTCCTCCGGGCGACGGTCTGGCAGGAAGCCGGGTTTGGGGTTTCCCCACTGAATTAACGTAAGCGGGGCGCGGATTAAAGGGCTGTTACAGGTTTGCGGCTTCACGACCGGGGCAATGGTTGGCCAGGCTGCGCCCGCGTGCTAGTCCGGGGTCAGGCAGAGGTCAAAGCGGAGGCAAGGGTGACCACGGGGCTGGCTCAGGCAGACCTGATTGCGGTGCTTGCCGCAGTGACCGGGGACGCGCCCCGGGTGATGACGGTTGCCGCCGGCGAGGCACTGCCCTCGGGCCCGTTCACTTCGTCGCATCGCAGCCTGCAGGCGGGGCTCAGGGACTGGATCGAAAGCCAGACGGGGCATCCGGTGGGCTTTCTGGAACAGCTTTACACCTTCGCTGACCGTGACCGGGGGGAAGACGCGGATCTGCGGCGGATATCGATCTCCTATCTCGGTCTTGTGCGCGAACAGGCGGCGCCGGGGACGGGGCGGCCAGAATGGCATGGCTGGTATGAGTATCTCCCCTGGGAGGATCACCGCAGCGGCCTGCCCGAGGGCTGGCAGCGCATGATTGCGGCCCTGAACCTCTGGGCGGCCAGCGATCCCGGGCGCGTGCAGCGGATCTCCCATGCTTTCGGCCTTGATGGTCAGGCCTGGAACGAGGATCTGGTTCTGTCACGCTATGAGCTGCTCTATGAGGCCGGGCTGGTTGGCGAAGCCATTGACCAGATCGGAACAGGGCTGGCAGGCGCGGGGCGGGCCATGCAGGGAGATCATCGCCGCATTCTGGCGACAGGGATCGCGCGGCTCAGGGCCAAGATCAAATACCGCCCCGTGGCCTTTGAACTTATGCCGGAGAGTTTCACGTTTCTGCAATTGCAGCGCCTGGTCGAGGCACTGATCGGCCTCAGGCTGCATAAATCGAATTTTCGCCGGCAGATCGACCAGCAGGAACTGATCGAGGAAACCGGCGAGACCACGACCGAATCCCGTGGCCGGCCCGCCATGTTGTTCCGCTATCGCCCGGCAGTGCTTGAGGCACGCGCGCTCGCCGGCACCAGGCTGCCGGTCAGCCGGGGCTGAGCCTTTCGCGAAATCCGCCACAGACGGAATTGACATAAACTCACATCGAGTATATTTCGCTCCCGCCTACATATGCTCATGGTGAGTATATTTTATCAGACACCCCGGAAAATGGGGGGCAGGGAAGGGATGACGATGACCGCTATTGCAGTCGATACGGTGCTGGAGAGGGCGGGGACCGGCAGGTTCCAGCGTCGGCTTCTGGGGGTCTTTGGCCTCGTCTGGACGGCGGATGCGATGCAGGTGCTGGCGGTAGGTTTTACCGTCGCCTCCATCGCGGCCAGCTTCGGAATGGAGGTGCCGCAGGCCCTGCAGACCGGCACGCTGTTTTTCCTTGGCATGCTGATAGGCGCCTCGGTTTTCGGGCGGCTTGCGGATCGTTTCGGGCGCCGCAAAATCCTCCTGATCACAGTCGCGATGGATGCGGTTTTCGGCATCGCCTCGGCCTTTGCCCCGGATTTCACCACGCTGCTGGTCCTGCGGTTCCTGACCGGTCTTGCGGTCGGTGGCACGTTGCCGGTGGATTACGCGATGATGGCCGAATTCCTGCCGCCGTCGCGCCGCGGCCGCTGGCTGGTGATGCTGGAAGGTTTCTGGGCGGTGGGGACGGTGATCGTCGCACTGACCGCCTGGGCCGCGAGCAGCTTTGGCGGGATCGAGACCTGGCGCGTGATCTTTTTCGTGACCGGCGTGCCAGCGGTGATCGGCATCTTCCTGCGCTTCTGGATCCCGGAAAGCCCGTTGCACCTTCTGCGCGAAGGCCGCGAGGCCGAGGCAAAAGCCGTTCTCGACCAGATGCTTGTCATGAACGGAAAGGAAACGACCGGCGCCGCACGGGTTGAACTGCCCCGGGCCACAGGCGCAACCGGGATCTTCTCGCCGGTGCTGATCCGGCGCACCATCCCGATGCTGGCGGTCTGGTTCCTCGTCTCGATGAGCTATTACGGGGTCTTCACCTGGATGCCGGCGCGGCTTGCGAATGAGGGCTTCGGCTTTGTACGCGGCTATGGTTTCCTGGTCGTGCTGGCCCTGGCGCAGATCCCTGGCTATGCGCTGGCGGCCTGGGGGGTTGAGGCCTGGGGGCGGCGGAAAACGCTGATCGGATTCCTGATCCTGAGCGCGGCTGCCTGCCTTTTGTTCACCCTCTCGACCGGGCCTGTGCTGATCGCGACCGCGCTGATGGTGATGAGTTTTGCGCTTTTGGGCACCTGGGGCGCACTTTATGCCTTCACGCCAGAGCTTTATCCGACCGAGAGCCGTGCAACCGGCATGGGGGCGGCCGGGGCGATGGCACGGCTGGGCGGGTTGCTGGCGCCTTCGGTTCTGGTGCATCTCTTCATCCAGGACACGGCGATGGCGATCGGGCTGTTTTCGGGCCTGCTGGCGCTGGCGGCGCTGCTGGCCTGGACGATTGATGCCGAAACAAAGCAGGCCGCGCTGAACTGACCGATTTGCAACAGAAAACGCCGCCCGGAGATCATTCCGGGCGGCGTTTCTTTCACTTATCCGACTTCAGATATCGAGTGTATTTTGTTTTTCCCATTGTGTGAAATGGCCGCAATATTCGTTCCATTCCTGGGTTTTCATCTTGATGAAGGCGCTTGAGAATTCCTCGCCGAGGGCGGCTTTGAGCTCGGTATCTGCATCGAAAGCGCGGATGGCGTCGAGGAGGTTGAGGGGCAGTTTCGGCGCGTCTTTGATCAGATGGCCCTCGGTGTAGAAGTTGATGTCGGAGCGGGGCCCCGGGTCTGCATTGGTGCGGATGCCGTCGAGACCGGCGGCAAGGATGACGGCCTGCATGAGATAGGGGTTTGCGGCGCCGTCGGGCAGGCGGAGTTCAAACCGGCCGGGTCCGGGAACGCGGACCATATGGGTGCGGTTATTGCCGGTCCAGGTCACCGAATTCGGGGCCCAGGTTGCGCCTGACGAGGTGCGGGGCGCGTTGATGCGCTTGTAGGAATTGACCGTCGGGTTGCAGATCAGCGCGAGTGCCGAGGCGTGTTTCATGATGCCGCCGAGGAAGGCGCGGCCCTTATCGGACAGACCGAGCTCTTTGCTGTCATCCGAAAACGCGTTCGACTTGCCGTCCATGGTCCAGACCGAGATATGGGCATGGCAGCCATTGCCGGTCTTGCCCATCAGGGGTTTGGGCATGAAGGTGGCGCGCAGCCCGTATTTCTCGGCCAGAACGCGGGTCATGAATTTGAAGAAGGCGTGCTTGTCGGCGGTGGCCAGCACATCATCGTATTTCCAGTTCATCTCGAACTGGCCATTCGCGTCTTCGTGGTCGTTCTGATAGGGTTCCCAGCCGAGATCGAGCATCGCATCGGCGATCTCTTTGATCAGGTCATAGCGGCGCAGGATGGCGTTCTGGTCATAGCAGGGCTTGACCGCATCGTCGAATTCATCGGCGACGGCGGAGCCATCGGGGTTGAGCAGGAAGAATTCCGGCTCGACGCCGGTTTTGACGCGCAGGCCCAGCTCGGCGGCTTCATCGACCAGCTTGCGCAGCACATTGCGCGGCGCCTGGTCGAGGGGCTTTTCCGACATGACCGGGTTCGAGGCGACCCAGGCGATCTCGGGGTTCCAGGGCAGCTGGATCACGGTCGAGGGGTCGGGCACGGCCAGCATATCGGGATGCGCCGGGGTGACGTCGAGCCAGGTCGCAAAGCCTGCGAAACCGGCGCCATCCTGGCACATGCCCTCGATCGCGCAGGTCGGCACCAGCTTGGCGCGCTGATACCCCAGGAGATCGGTGAAGGAGATCATGAAATAGCGGATGCCGCGCTCTTCGGCATAAGCCTTCAGTTCGGCACCGGTCTGCGGCTTTGCGCTTTGCCCTTTGTCCAAGGCCATTTTGTTCGATTCCCTGTTGTTTTGATACAGCTGGCCCGTCGAGGGGCTGGCCTGATGTTGTGAAAAGGAAAGCCGGCCCAGATCCGGACCGGCTTTCCAAAGCAGTTCAGTAGCCGCCGCGCCCCGGGATCCAGCTGGTTCCCGCGAGCGGCACGCCCGCCATGGCGGCCGATTCCACCGTCAGCGCGCAGAGATCCTCCGGTTCGAGATTATGGACATGGTTCTTGCCGCAGGCCCGCGCGATGGTCTGGGCCTCCAGCGTCATCACCTTGAGGTAATTCGCGAGCCGCCGCCCCGCCTGGACCGGGTCGAGGCGCTTTTGCAGCTCGGGGTCCTGGGTGGTGATGCCGGCGGGATCCTTGCCCTCATGCCAGTCGTCATAGGCCCCGGCGGTGGTGCCGAGCTTCTGGTATTCGGCTTCCCAATGCGGGTCATTATCGCCAAGCGCGATCAGCGCGGCGGTGCCGACTGCGACCGCATCGGCGCCAAGCGCCAGTGCCTTGGCCACATCGGCGCCGGTGCGGATGCCGCCTGAGACGATCAGCTGCACTTTGCGATGCATGCCCAGATCCTGCAGCGCCTTGACCGCCTGGGGCAGTGCGGCGAGCGTCGGCTGGCCGACATGTTCGATGAACACGTCCTGGGTTGCGGCGGTGCCGCCCTGCATACCGTCGATCACCACGACATCGGCGCCCGCTTTGACCGCCAGCGTCGTGTCGTAATAGGGCCGTGCACCACCGATCTTGATATAGATCGGCTTCTCCCAGCCGGTGATCTCGCGGATCTCGAGGATCTTGATCTCGAGGTCATCGGGGCCGGTCCAGTCGGGGTGACGGCAGGCCGAGCGCTGGTCGATGCCTTTGGGAAGGTTGCGCATTTTGGCAACCCGGTCCGAGATCTTCTGCCCCAGAAGCATGCCGCCGCCGCCCGGTTTGGCGCCCTGGCCGACCACCAGTTCGATCGCATCGGCGCGGCGCAGGTCATCTGGGTTCATGCCGTAACGCGAGGGCAGATACTGATAGACCAGGGTCTTGGAATGGCCGCGCTCTTCGGGGGTCATGCCGCCGTCGCCGGTGGTGGTCGAAGTGCCCGAAAGCGTGGCGCCGCGACCAAGGGCCTCTTTCGCCGCGCCCGAAAGCGCGCCAAAGCTCATCCCCGCGATGGTGATCGGGATATCGAGCGTGATCGGCTTTTTGGCGAAACGGGTGCCGAGGACCACTTTGGTCTCGCAGCGCTCGCGGTAACCTTCCAGCGGATAGCGCGAGATCGAGGCGCCAAGGAACAGGAGGTCGTCGAAATGCGGCAGCTTGCGCTTTGCCCCACCGCCGCGGATGTCATAGATGCCGGTGGCGGCGGCGCGGCGGATCTCGGAATTGATCTCCTGGCTATAGGTCCAGGACTGGCGCGGCACGGTCTGCGGGATCGTCTTCTGTTCGTCTTTCATGGCCGATCCCTCAGTAAGCCGACGCATTGTCGATGTTGAAATTATAGAGCTTGCGGGCCGAGCCGTAGCGTTTGAATTCTTCGGGCTTTGCATCCGCGCCCGCCTGGGCCAGCAGGTCCTGGAGGATCGCGATATGCTCGGGGCGCATCTCTTTCTCGATACAGTCGGCGCCGAGGGATTTGACGCTGCCCCGGACAAAGAGCCGCGCCTCGTAAAGGCTGTCGCCAAGCGCGTCACCGGCATCGCCCAGCACAACCAGATTGCCCGATTGTGCCATGAAAGCCGACATATGGCCGATATTGCCATGCACGACGATATTGATGCCCTTCATCGAAATGCCGCAACGCGATGATGCATTGCCTTTGATGACCAGAAGCCCGCCATTGCCGGTCGCCCCGGCATATTGGCTGGCATCGCCCTCGATCACGACGGTGCCCGACATCATATTCTCGGCAACACCCGGGCCTGCCGAGCCCTTCACGGTGACGGTCGCCTGCTTGTTCATCCCGGCGGTGTAATAGCCGGTCGAGCCCTTGACGGTGACTTCGATCGGGGCATCGAGGCCGACGGCCAGCGCATGGCTGCCCTTCGGGTTCACGATCTCCCAGGCGGTGGCATTGGTCTGGCCTTTGGTGGCCTGCAGCGTCGCGTTCAGGTCGCGCAGAGTGGTGGTTGCAAGGTCAATCGTCTGCATATCAGTGCTTCCAGAAATAGACGGTTGCGGGTTCCGGTTCCCAGACGCGGGCGTCCTCGATGCCCGGCAGGTTGACCAGCGCGCGGTATTCCGATCCGAAAGCGACATATTGGTCGGTCTCGGCCATGACCGCCGGCTTGCAGGCGATCGGGTCGCGCACCACGCCGAAGCCGTCTTTGGTGCCGACGACGAAGGTGTAGAAGCCGTCGAGCACATCAAGACCGGCGCGCAGCGCATCGCCAAGCTCGACACCCTGGGCCAGCTGATGCGACAGCCAGGCCGCAGCGACTTCGGTATCGTTCTGGGTCTCGAACTTCACACCGTCGCGGATCAGCTCACGGCGCAGCGAATTGTGGTTCGACAGCGAGCCGTTATGCACAAGGCACTGATCAAGCCCGGTCGAGAACGGGTGTGCCCCCATGGTGGTGACCGCCGATTCGGTTGCCATCCGCGTATGGCCGATCCCGTGCCGGCCCGACATTTTTGAGACGCCAAAGCGCGCCGCCACATCCTTCGGCAGACCGGTCTCTTTATAGATCTCGATCGAATCGCCGGCGCTCATCACCCGCACATCCGGCCGCAGAGCCGCAAGCGTCGACCGTGCGAGCGCGATCTTATCCGCCGCAAGCGTCAGGATCGCATGGCTGTCCTTGCGCGAAAGCGAAACCTTCGCCCCGATCGCCGCCCCGAGATCCGCCTCCAGCGTCGCAAAATCGCGATCCGCAAAGGCAGACTGAACCGTCAGCTTGCCCCCCGCATCATCACCGTAAATCGCGATCCCAGCAGAATCAGGACCGCGATCCGTCATCGTGATCAGCATATCCGTCAGCAAACGGCCCAGATCGGGCTCCAGCGAACGGTCCTTCAGAAAAAGTCCAACAATCCCGCACATCGAAGCGGCTCCCTATTAGCTCTGGCGCAAAACAATCCTAACAACCAGACAAACAAACACACAAGAAATAAAGTTGAATGGAAGGAAAGCTGTTGGCGCATTTTCCGGCGGCTGCCGGATTTCCGTGCAGCCGCTGCAAAGCAGCACGGCAGGCGCCGGCGGCAAGCGCAGGAAAGGCGCGTAAAATCAGGGCTGATGCGGGCTGCCATGCGGCAGGTTTTGCTCTGGCAGCATGGCGGGCAGGCTCTGGTTCAGCAGCGCAGCAATCCGCATGAGCTGGGGGCCAAGCGGGTTTGACCGCCGCCAGACCATGCCGATCACCCGTTTCGGATGCGGTGCGGCAAGCCGGTCGACCGCAACCCGGGCTGATTTCGTCTCGATCGGCAGCGCCATTTCGGGAATCAGCGTCACCCCGATTCCCGCACCGACCATCTGCACCAGCGTTGAAAGCGAACTGCCCTCCATCAGATCGCGCGGCGCGCGCGAGGCAGGGATCTTGCAAAAGGACAGGGCCTGATCGCGGAAGCAATGGCCCTCTTCCAGCAGGAGAAGCTTCATCTCGGCCAGCCGCGCCGCATCCGGCACCGGGCGTCCGGCATCCGAGCGGGGGCGGACCAGCAGAAATTCCTCCTCGATCAGTGGGACTTCTTCAAGCGCGGGTTCCGAGACCGGCAAGGCGAGGATGGCAAGATCAAGCCGCCCGGCGGTCAGATCGGTCAAAAGCGTGCGCGTCACCGCCTCGCGCGGGCGCAGATCAAGCGCGGGCCAGCGCCGGGTCAGATGCTGGATCAGACCGGGAAGGAGATAGGGCGCGACTGTCGGAATGACTCCGATCCGCAGAATGCCGCCCGGCTCGTCGCCCGCAGCCCGCACCAGATCGCCAAGCTGGTCGACGCGGCGCAGTATATCACGGGCACGGCTGGCAAATTCCTCGCCCAGAGCGGTCAGACGGACCCGGCGCGCGGCGCGTTCCACGAGCGGCGCGCCGATCAGCGCCTCCAGCTCGCGGATCTGCATCGACAGCGCCGGCTGTGAGATCGCACAGGCCTCGGCGGCACGCCCGAAATGGCCGATCCGCGAGAGCGCTTCGAAATAGCGCAGATGTTTCATCGACAGAGCATTCATAAGAACATCTTATCGCATGGGTAAGTTTTTGCAATTTTGAATTATTCCAGAGCCGGGCTAGACCTGAGGGCAGCCAGGCAGGTGGGGGGATTCGGCATCAGGCCGGTCCGCGCCCTTCCAGGACATGCGCGCTACGCGAGAAACCGCAGCCAGTCGGAGAAAAAAATGGACGGAAATGATGTGAAGTCGGGTGGCAAATGCCCGGTGATCCATGGGGCGAATACCGAGCTGGGCCAAAGCGTGATGGCCTGGTGGCCGAATGCGCTGAACCTCGACATTCTCAGCCAGCAGGATACCAAAACCAATCCGCTGGGGCAGAGTTTCAGCTATCGCGAGGCCCTGAAAACCCTTGATGTCGAAGCCCTGAAGGCCGATCTGCGCGCCCTGATGAATGACAGCCAGGACTGGTGGCCGGCAGATTACGGCTCCTATGTCGGCATGTTCGCCCGCACCGCCTGGCATATGGCGGGGTCTTACCGTGTGACCGACGGGCGCGGCGGCGGCAATACCGGCAACCAGCGGTTTGCGCCGCTGAACTCCTGGCCCGACAACGTCAATACCGACAAGGGCCGGCGTCTGCTGTGGCCGATTAAAAAGAAATACGGCAATGCTGTTTCCTGGGCTGACCTGATCCTGCTGGCCGGCACGATTGCCTATGAGGTTGCCGGTCTGAAGACCTTCGGCTTCGCCTTTGGCCGGGAAGACATCTGGCATCCCGAGAAAGACACCTATTGGGGGTCTGAAAAAGAGTGGCTTGCGCCCTCGGATGGCCGCTATGGCGATGTCGCCACCCCGGCCACGCTGGAAAACCCGCTGGCGGCGGTGCAGATGGGCCTGATCTATGTGAACCCGGAAGGGGTCAACGGCGTTTCGGACCCGCTGAAGACGGCGGCGCAGATGCGCGAGACCTTCTCGCGCATGGCGATGAATGACGAGGAAACCGTTGCGCTGACCGCGGGCGGCCATACGATCGGCAAATGCCATGGGAATGGCTCGGCGGCAAATCTTTCACCCGATCCGGAAGCGGCCGGCCCGGAATTCCAGGGCCTTGGCTGGATCAATACCAATGGGCGCGGCGTGGGGCGCGACACGGTCGTGTCGGGGCTGGAAGGCGCCTGGACCACCCATCCGACGCAGTGGGACAACGGTTTCTTCGAGATGCTCTTCAAACATGAATGGCATATCGTGACGACGCCCGCCGGTGCGCATCAGTGGGAGCCGGTCTCGATCCTTGAAGAAGACAAGCCGGTCGATGTGGAAGACCCGTCGATCCGTGTCATGCCGATGATGACGGATGCCGATATGGCGCTGCGGGTCGATCCGGGCTACCGCGAGATCTCGCTCCGGTTCAAAGAAGACCAGGCCTATTTCTCCGAAGTCTTCGCCCGCGCCTGGTTCAAGCTGACCCATCGCGATCTCGGCCCTAAATCGCGCTATGTCGGCCCGGATGTGCCGGCGGAAGACCTGATCTGGCAGGACCCGGTCCCGGCAGGGGCGACCGGCTATGACGTGGCCGGGCTGAAGGCCAAAATCGCTGCCTCCGGCCTTTCGGTCCAGGATCTGGTGGCCACCGCCTGGGATTCCGCGCGTACCTTCCGCCATTCCGACAATCGCGGCGGTGCGAACGGGGCCCGCATCCGGCTCGCGCCGCAAAAAGACTGGGAAGGCAACGAGCCCGCCCGTCTTGCGCGCGTCCTCTCGGTGCTTGACCCGATTGCGCAGGCCGCAGGCGCGAGCCTCGCCGATGTGATCGTGCTGGCGGGCGGTGTCGGCGTGGAACAGGCCGCGAAAGCGGCTGGTTTTACTGTCGAGGTCCCTTTCGCGCCGGGCCGTGGTGATGCAACCGACGCCCAGACCGATGCGGAAAGCTTCGAGCCGCTGGAGCCGATCCATGACGGCTTCCGCAACTGGGTCAAAGCCGATTACACCGTCTCTCCCGAGGAGCTCCTGCTTGACCGGGCCCAGCTGATGGGTCTGAGCGCGCCGGAAATGACCGTCCTTCTGGGCGGGCTGCGGGTGATCGGCGCGAACCATGCTGGTTCTGCGCATGGTGTCTTCACGCAGACCCCGGGCGCGCTCACGAACGACTTCTTCGCCACGCTGACCGATATGGCGTTCAAATGGGTGCCGGTGTCGAAATCGACCTATGAGATCCAGGACCGCAAGACCGGTGCGAAGGTTTACTCGGCCACCCGCGTTGACCTCGTCTTCGGCTCGAACTCGATCCTGCGCGCGATTGCCGAAGTTTATGCCCAGGACGACAACAAGGAAAAGCTGGTCCAGGACTTCGTCAAAGCCTGGGTCAGGGTGATGAACGGCGACCGTTTCGACCTGAAAGCCTGATACGAAACAAAAGGCCCCGGAAACGTCTTCCGGGGCCTTTTTCTGCGTCTTTCATCTGTCCTTAAATATCCCGGGGGAGTCTGCCAAAGGCAGACGGGGGCAGCGCCCCAATGCGCGCAACAGTCACCCCCCGCGCGGGATCAGCCCTGCAAGCGCCCGCGACACCAGCCCCGAAACCCCGGGCCGGGGCAGGCCACGAAACGGCAATGGCCGGCATTGCTCCATTGCGGCCACCCCGATCCGGGCCGTCAGCGCGCCATTGACCACCCCCTCGCCAAAGCGGCGCGACAGTTTTGACAGCACCCCGCCGCCTGCCACCGATCCCATCAGATCATCCGCAAGCGAGACCGCCCCCGCCGCCAGCAGCGAGGAAAACACCCGGCGCAAAAGGCTCCAGCTGCCCAGAGTGCCCGACCGGCCACCATAGATCATCGCGATCCGCCGGATCATCGCGAGATTGGAATAAAGAACCGCCGCGACATCCGCCAAAGCCAGCGGCACAAGCGCGGTCACCAGCGCGACGCGCCGCGCAGCGGCCTCGATTTCGGCCCGCGCGGCAGCGTCGAGCGGCGCGAGGATCTCGGTCTCGGCCAGGGCCAGCACCGCATCGGCATCCAGCACCTCGGCCTGATGTTCCTCAAACCGTTTCAGCCCCCAGGCGGCCTCGGCGCGCGCGCCATAAAGGTCGGTGATGCTGCCGGTTACGCTGCGTGCGGCCTTCAGATCGGCATTCACATGCGCGGAAACGGCGCGGGCGCGCAGATGGTCAAGCCGCGCGATCCGGGCAAAACCCATTGCCTCGCGCGCGGCCATGATCAGCGCGATCAGAACCGCCAGCGCGATCAGCACAAAGGCGATCCAGCCCAGAACCGCATTGCGCGTGAAAAGCGAGGCGGTGAAGTCCCAGGCCGCCACGCCGAGAACAAAGGTGAAAAGCGTTGAAAACACCCAGATCGCGGCACGCGTCAGGCGCGAACGACGCGCCCCGGCAGCGCGCGCCAGCTGCTCCAGCATGAGATCCGCCCCGGGCAGATCACTGATCGGAGGCGCTGCACCAGGATCGGCCTCGGGGATGTCATCCGCATGGATTTCCTCGACAAAGGGGCGGTGGGGGGATTGGGTCACAGCCGGTCTCCGATCAGAAATTCGACAGCGCGGTCGAGGCGGATATGTGGTGGTCCGTCGCCCGGTTTCAGCGAAAGCCGCGCGGGCGCGAATTCCATCATGCCGAATTCCGCATCGAGCCAGTCCGCCGCACCCTCGCGCGCAGGAGACAGGATCCGCGCCGGATCTGCGGGCAGCGCGCCGGGATACATAACCGCCTGTTTTCCGCTGGTCAGAAGCCGCCCGCGCACGGCGGGCAGCGGGACGCCGCCACGTTCCACGGTCTCTTCAACCGTGGCGCGCAGGCTTGCGAGCGACAAAGCCGCTACCTCGGCCCCGGCAAATTCGGCGCGCCCTTTCGCATCGGCGACCAGCGCCTCGGTGATGGCGGTCAGGGCAGGGTGCTGTTCATGATGCAGATGGTCGGCGCGGGTCGCTGCGAAAAGGATTTTGGCCACCCGCCTGGCCCCGATCAGCGACGACAGCCAGGAGGCGCGCCCGACGCGAAAGGCGGTCAGCACCTCGGCCATGACCTTCCGCAGATCCTCCACCGCCTGCGGCCCCTGATGGAGCGCGCCCAGCACATCCATCAGCACGATCTGACGATCAACACGGGAAAAATGGTCGCGGAAGAACGGCGTCACCACCTTCGCCTTATAGCCCTCGAACCGTCGCACCATCTCGCGCCAGAGCGATCCGCGCCCGGCTTCTGACGGCTCGGGGATCGGGGCGAAGGTCAGGACGGGCGAGCCGGCGAGATCCCCGGGCAGCAAAAACCGGCCCGGAGTGCAATCCGACCAGCCGGCGGCACGGGCGGCGGTCAGATAGCGTGTGAAGCCCGTCGCCAGCAGTTGCAACCGGGCCTCGTCCAGCGCCAGCGCGCCATCTTCGGCCCGGGCCAGCGCCAGAAAATCGCGCGCCTCGGGCAGGCGGGGCGCCCGTTTCGCCACCAGTGCAAGGGTATCCTCGGACCAGGTGGCGAAGGTTTTTTCCATCAGAGCCAGATCCAGCAGCCATTCGCCGGGATAATCCACAATATCCAGATGCAGGATCTGAGGCCCCCGAAACCCCGCGAACCATCCCGAGGGACGGGTGCGAAACGACAGGCGCAGCTCGGAGATCGAGCGGGTCGAGGCCGGCCAGCGTGGGTCATCGCCGGTCAGCGCCGCAAGATGTGTCTCATAATCGAAGCGCGGCAGCGTCAGGTCGGGTTGCGGTTGCAGATGGACGGTCTCGATCCGCCCGTCGCGCGCGGCGCTCAGTTGCAGCATCCGGCCCCGGTGCAGAAGATTGGCGATCAGCGAGGTGATGAAGACGGTCTTCCCGGCGCGTGACAGGCCGGTGACGCCCAGCCGCAGCACGGGTTCGAACAAGAGGCCGGAGATCCCCGCCTGGGTCTGATCGATCCCGCGTGCGATGCCGTCGGTGATGCCGAAAAGTGCCAAACCCGCCCCCTGTTCTGTCGGACGGAAGATAGGGCGCGCCTTGCTGCTTGGGAAGGTGGACGAAGGGGTGCATCTGGGCTAAGCGGCGGGAATGGCGCGCTTTGCATTCAGGATCGAGTATAACGGGGCTCCGTTCAACGGCTGGCAGCGCCAGGCGGGGGGGCAGCCTTCGGTACAGCAGGCGATTGAAGAGGCCCTGGCAAAGCTGGAACCGGGCGAGCATCGCATCGCCGCCGCCGGCCGCACCGATGCGGGCGTTCACGCGACGGGGCAGGTGGCCCATGCCGATCTTGCGAAAGACTGGGAGCCCTTTCGCCTGTGCGAGGCACTCAACTGGCATCTGAGACCACAGCCGGTGGCGATCACCGCCTGCGCGCGGGTGGAACCCGATTTCCATGCGCGGTTTTCGGCGCTGGAACGGCGCTATATGTTTCGCCTGATGGCCCGGCGCGCGCCGGTGGTGCTGGAGGCGGGGCTTGTGTGGCAGGTGCGGGGAGCGCTGGATCTCGAAGCGATGCGGGCCGGGGCTGCGCATCTGATCGGGCTCCATGACTTCACCACCTTCCGGTCGACCATGTGCCAGGCGCAAAGCCCGGTGAAGACGATCGATGAGATCTCGATCGAGGAATTCCCCTGCGCGGGGGGGCAGGAATTCCGCTTTTACCTGCGCGCCCGCAGCTTCCTGCACAATCAGGTCCGCTCGGTGGTTGGCACGCTGGAGCGGGTGGGGGCAGGAGGCTGGCCGCCCGCCCGTGTGAAAGAGGCCCTGGAGGCCAGAGACCGCGCCGCCTGTGGCCCGGTCTGCCCGCCCGAGGGTCTCTATCTGACCGGAGTTGGCTATCCGACGGATCCGTTCGGGGGCTGAGATCGCCCGGAGGACACCCGGGCGATTTCGCCTGTTCAGGCCCGCAAATGCCGCACCCGCGCCGCCCATTCGATCGCGGCGGCATGGAGGCGGTCGATCCGGAGTTCCTCGCGCAGCTCTTCAAGCATCCGGAGTTCTTCCTGGCTGTGGCGCCCGTCTGCGGTGACCACATCACAGGCCAGCGCATAGGCGGTCTCATGCAGCCGTTCGGGCAGGGCATCGCGGATCAGGCCGAAAAACGCATCAAGCCCGTCTTCTTCTTCGAAAAGGTCAAAGACCGTCTGCGACACGCGCCGCATCCGGTCGGTATCATAGCCCGAGAAAACCGGCATCAGGTTGACCATGCTCTGAATTGCCACCAGCTCGGCCGTGCGCATGTTCTGGTCCGAGGCCGAACAGGCGATCATCACGGCGACGAGGGCGTCCTGGGCCGACAACGAAGGGGGGGCGGTCTGCGGCAAGTCACTCACTCCGAAGTCTGCGCAGGTATTTGCGCAAGGTCAGTTTTTTCAACGGCGAAGCTAATCGTTGCCGCCTTTCGCGGCAAGTCCAACGTCTCAGTCAGGCTCAGCGCCGCCGGGGGAGACGCCGGCCTGGGCCTCTCCCCTCATTCGCCTGGGATCGCTACGGAATCTCGCCGACATGACACGCCTCGCGCGGCTGATCTGCGCAAGCCGCCTGGTAGTCCGGCTCTTGTGCCGGGCATTGGCGCGCTGGCGTTTTGGTCGCGCTGGACAAGCTGGCGGGTCGGCACATTTGTCGGGACCGGGGCGGCGGTGAGCGCGATCCCCGAGGTTCAGGCCCAAGCGGAGCTGACCCCGGCGGATTGCCAGGCCAAACGCCGTGCTGCCATCTACATGCTTCCTCGCATACCTGGCCACATCGAACCCTGTTTAAAGAAAACAGTTCCGCAAATCAGACTCATTCAGTGGTCTGGAAGGACAGTCATGATGTGTCGGGATTGGGGGCTTTCTGGAAAGATCCGGGTGCTGCTGTTACATGCGGCCCTGATTGGGTCCTCGATGCGCTGGCCGATGCCCGTGCCGATCTGGCGGCCTGCACTGTCCGGACTTCGACCCCGGTTCAGGCCGGTAAACTCAGATTCGCTGAAGGCAGCTGATCAGGGGCGTCAGCCCGATGTCTGAGGATCTGCGCCACAAGCCTGGCTATTCCTACTTTGACCTGGTCGCCGCCTGGACCATATCTGAAATCGCCCTGGATAATGACAAGCCTGAAGGCTTCAGGGGGCGCGTCACGCGAGAGGATTGGGAGATCCAGGTCTGCGATCATGCTGCCGGTCAAAGCGCCGCGCGCGGGTGACGGGGATTGAGCTGACAGGGATTGCAGGGGAAAGGCGTCGAGATGCCACCTTATATCGGGGCAAAGATGCGCGCAGTGCCGCCCGGCACATTGACGAAAACTGCCTGCGGCAATAGAGCGGGGCTTCCCGTCGGCACTGGCGCCGATGGTCACAGATAAGGAAATTCTCATGTCTGAGCTCCGCGATGCGGCGATGAAGTCGAAAGCCTGGCCTTTCGAAGAGGCCCGCGCGCTGCTCAAACGTTATGAGAAGAAGGCGCCGGAAAAGGGCTATGTGCTGTTCGAGACCGGCTACGGTCCGTCGGGCCTGCCCCATATCGGCACCTTCGGCGAGGTTGCGCGCACCACGATGATCCGCCGCGCCTTTGAAGCGATCTCGGACATCCCGACGCGGCTGATCTGTTTTTCCGACGATCTCGACGGGATGCGCAAAGTGCCGGAAAATGTGCCGCAGCAGGATCTGCTGAAGGCCAATATCCAGAAGCCGCTGACGAGCGTTCCGGACCCGTTTGGCGAGTATGAGAGCTTTGGCGCTCATAACAACGCCATGCTGCGCCGGTTTCTCGACACGTTCGGGTTCGAATATGAATTCATCTCCTCGACGGAATTCTACGGGGCGGGGCTGTTCGACGCGACGCTGAAGCTTTGTGTCGAGCGCTATGACGAGATCATGGCGATCATGCTGGCCTCTTTGCGCGAAGAGCGGCAGCAGACCTATAGCTGCTTCCTGCCGATCCATCCGGAAACGGGTCGGGTGCTGTATGTGCCGATGAAATCCATCGACAAGGTGAACCACACGATCACCTTTGACGATGAGGATGGGCGCGAATGGACGCTGCCGGTGACCGGTGGCAATGTGAAGCTGCAATGGAAGCCCGATTTCGGTGCACGTTGGGCCGAGCTTGACGTCGATTTCGAGATGTATGGCAAAGACCATTCGACCAATACGCCGATCTATGACGGCATCTGTGAGGTGCTGGGGGGCAAAAAGCCCAACCATTTCACCTATGAGCTGTTCCTTGATTTCGAAGGTCAGAAGATCTCGAAGTCCAAGGGCAACGGGCTGACGATTGACGAATGGCTGACCTATGCCTCGGCCGAGAGCCTGTCTTACTTCATGTATCAAAAGCCCAAAACGGCCAAGCGGCTGTGGTGGGATGTGATCCCCAAGGCTGTTGACGAATATCACCAGCAGCTGAAAGCTTTCCCGGATCAGACGGTTGAGCAGCAGGTCAATAATCCGGTCTGGCATATCCATAACGGCAAGCCGCCGAAATCGACGATGGTGGTGCCGTTTGCCATGCTTCTGAACCTTGCCTCCGTCGCAGGGGCCAAGGATGCGGCCGGGCTTTGGGGCTTTATCCGCCGCTATGCGCCCGAGGCCTCGCCTGAGACCAACCCGGATCTGGATGCGGCGGCGGGGTTCGCGCTGCGCTACTTCCAGGACAAGATCGCGCCGAACCGGGTGTTCCGCCTGCCATCTGACACGGAGCGCGCCGCGATCCTTGATCTGCGCGGACGGCTGGCGGCTTTTGCCGGGCCGGAAGATGGTCAGGCCGAGGATGAGGCGCTGCAGACCATCGTCTATGCGGTCGGCAAGGATCATGGCTTCGATCCGCTGCGTGACTGGTTCAGGGCGCTTTACGAGGTGCTGCTGGGCGCATCCGAGGGCCCGCGTTTTGGCGGCTTTGTCGCGCTTTACGGGGTGTCGGAATCAATTGCGCTGATCGACCGGGCGCTGGCCGGAGAGCTGGTTGGCTGATCTGCGCCACCGGCGGCAGTATTTGTCAGGGCGCTGATTTCGTCGGGTCTCGCCGCGGCATCTGGATCATGTGTCACCCTCGCAAGTCGATGGCGGGGGTGGCGATGCGGGGCATGGACGAGACGCCCGGTTCGCTGTTCAGCGATGCTGTTCTGAAGGAACGGGCGTCTGCGCGTCGCTCGTTGCAGTAAAACCTGCTGTTTCGATGGTTCCTGGCCCTCGGGGCTGATGTCCCTGACCGGGCGGGCTGTTTGCTCCATGAACCGCTGGCGGCTTCTGAGCACAGGGATGTCGCGCAAGGTCATGGCTGCCATTCCGGCCCATCGCGGGTGAGGCCGCTTTTGTAGGACGACCTCTTCCCTGCAGATGCCACACAAGTGAAAGCCCGGGTGTGGATGACAAGCTTTCGGCCAAAGAGTGAGCGCCCGCCTCTAATGTCACGCTGATGACCAGCCAGCCATGCCTGTCGCGGCAGTGAGCGGGCACGCGCCCGCGTCATTCTGGCGCTGGCCGCCAGAAATCTCACCAGACTGCCAAAGCTGATTCCGGGCATATTCAGAAAAAGATTCCGGAAACCGTCCGGGGCCCTCAGCCAGAACAGATGAACAAACAGATCCCGCATCTGAGAAAAGACGCGCGCCGCGCAGGCGATAAATCAGCACCCTGCCAAGACAAGAGGAAGAGGGGGCTTTGGCCAGGTTGTTGTTGCGGCGGCTGGTGACGCGGCGCGCGGCGGTATGAGCCGGGGTTAACGCTTCCTTAGTAACTCACTCGGGGTCTGGCGCGGGACTGGTCCGGCGCCGGTGATGATCCAGGCGGGGTGCGACAATGAACAAGGCGATTACCGAGGGGCTGGCTTTGATGCCATTGCCATTTGCTGCGGGGCTGGCGAACTGGTCATCAGCGAACGGGCGGCCGGGGGATGCGTCTTATACCGGGGTGGCTGGCGCGGCACTGGTTGGCAATGACCAGGATTTCGGCGGCTGTTTCGAATTGATGAAGACCACGGCCACGCAGCGGATCCGGGCTTTCGCGCAGACGCCCCTGCGCCCGGATATGTATTTGCGGGTGACTGTGCGGATCAAGGCGGTCTCGGGGAACCTGCCGGCGGTCAGGATCGCGGCCTGGGCCGGAACTGCCGCAGGGGCGAATGTGGGATCGGTGGCCCAGACCGCCACGGCGGTGGGTCTGTCTTCTTATGGTGAAGTGGTCACGGTCCAGGCGATTATCGGCGCGGGGAACCGGCCCGGGGTGGATCTTGTCTGGGGGCATCTGCCGGTCTTTGCGCATTTCGGTCTCGATCTGACCGGCCCGAATGGCGGCACGGTGCGGATCGACGATATCGTGATCGAGGATGTCACCTCGTTCTGGCTGCGGGATCTGACAGATGTGGTCGATGTGAGGGATCACGGCGCGCTGGGCGATGGCGTTGCCAATGACATGGCGGCGTTTCAGCGCGCCGATGCGGCGGCGGGCGGCCGTACTATTCTGGTGCCGACCGGGGTCTATCCGATCCAGGGCAATCTGACGGTCAGCTCTCCGATCCGCTTTGTCGGCACGGTGAGGGTGCCGGCGGCGAACCGGCTGGTATTGACCCGGAATTTCGATCTGGAGAGCTATTCACGCGCCTTTGGTGACGATACCGAAGGATTCCGGCGCGCGTTGCAGGCGCTGTTCTACTTCAATGACCATGTCACCTTTGACCTGTCCGGGCGTCGGGTCGATCTCGCCGCGCCGGTCGATGTCTCGCTTTTGTCAGGCCAGACCAGCTTTGCCAATCGCCGGGTGCTCAGGAACGGATCGCTGAATGCGGTAAGCTCCACCGCCTGGAATAGCGAGAGTTTCACCTCGGTTGGCACCTATACACCTTCGACACATCACACCCGGCTGACCTCGGTGACCAATGTCGCCAATATCCCGATTGGCGCGCTGGTCGAGGGGGCGGGCGTCGGGCGTGAGGTCTATGTGCGCTCGAAAAACGTGGGCGCGGGCTGGATCGAACTGTCTGAGCCGTTATTCGCGGCTGCCGGGACCCGCACCTATTCCTTCCGGAGATTCAAGTATATGCTTGATTTCGGGGGATTTTCGCTGCTGAATCGCTTCGAGATCCATGATATCGAATTCAACTGCCTTGGGATTGCCTCGGGCGTGATGATGCCAGCGGCAGGTTCGGTCAACCGGTTCGAGAATTGCACTTTCAACCGCCCGAAAGATCGCGGCATTTCCTCGTCCGGGACCGGTTGCCAGGGTATGCATGTCGATTACTGCCAGTTCCTGTCAGACGAGCAATCGCTTCCGGCGCAAAACCGCACCACCATCGCGATGAACGTCAACGCCAATGACGTCAAGCTGAGGAACAACCGCGTCGTCCGTTTCCGCCATTTCGCGGTGATGAACGGCACCTCGCATATGATCCAGTCGAACCATTTCTTTCAGGGGGATGACATGGCGGCGGGGGTAAGGCTGGCCGGGATCGTCTTTACCCAGACCAATGTGGCGACAGTGGTGACCGGCAATTACATCGACAACTGCTTTATCGAATGGGGCAATGAGCATGATGCGGCTCCCGAATTCAACAATGAGTTCTCATTCGGCGGGCTGAACATCGTCGGCAATATCTTCATTGCCTCGGATGTCTCTTCGGCCTTTCGCTGGGTGGTGGTGAAACCCTATGGGCCCGGGCATTTCCTGAACGGGTTCTGTATGGAAAACAATATGTTCCGGGTGTTCAACGCCACGATTGACCGGGTGGACCGGGTTGATACCACGCATTCCACGCTGGATTTCACCCGCTCACGCGATGTGCGGGTCTCGGCCAATACCTATAACCAGGTGGCGCAGTCGATCTCGAACCCGGTGGTGGTGCAGCATGTGCAGAACACCAATGCCGATACCTGGACGGTGGATGCCTCGGCCTTTATCCCCTTTGGCGGCCGTATCCGTATGGTCGAGGCGGCGCAGCCCGAGACTTCCGTGTCCAATGCCGCGAATGTGCAGCGCTATATTTCGCCCATCGCCGTGCCGGGGCAGGGGCCGGGGGGCAATCAGGTGCAGCTGCGCTGGGGCGAAGCCGTGAAGGGCCGTGCCGTGGTGACGATGCGGATGGATCTGCCGACCTGAGCGCGGGCTTTGCTGCCGGGAAAGGGCGGCCTTTGGGCCGCCCTTTTGTCATGCGCGGCGGGGCGCCGTGGCGGGTGATTGGCAGGCCAGGTGTGCGAATCATTTTCTTGCGTGGCCAATGTTGAATCCGGAAAGGATCTTTCCGGGCGGCGGGTTGTTTCGCTGTTTTTCAGCCGGAGAAGGCCGGTTCTTCACGCCCGCTCGCAAAGCTGTGAACGGCCAGGGTGTTGAAAGAAAATGTCAAACTTGTGGCGGTGCCTGTGTAGATTTACACTATTGACATGATTATGGTGAAAAAATTTACAGAAAAATGATTGTGCTAACAGGGGTTACGTAAAAATTCACCTCGCGTTAAGCTGCGATCGGGAGAGGTTCACCGTGAGCCGGGCGGGTCCCGTGATGTGGTGAAGCAGATGGTTGCGGCCGTGTTTGCCAGAAGACCAGGGGGAGAGGATGCCATGAAAGACCAGCCCGATCCGCGCGGGGGCCGCGCGCCATCATTGGAATTTTCGGCGGGTGCGCATGTTGATGCTGCGGGTTACGCGCGTCTTTATGGCGAATCGGTTGCGTCTCCTGATGCGTTCTGGGGGCGTGAGGGGCTTCGTCTGGACTGGATCCAGCCCTATAGCACGGTGAAAGAGACCAGTTTCGCGCCGGGGAATATCTCGATCCGCTGGTTTGGCGACGGCTCGCTGAATGTGGCGGCGAATTGCATCGACCGCCATCTGATCGACCGGGCGGAGCAGACCGCGATCATCTGGGAGCCGGATGATCCGAAAGAACCGGCGCAACATATCACCTATCGCGCGCTGCTCGAGCAGGTCTCGCGCATGGCCAATGTGCTGAAATCGCATGGCGTGAAAAAGGGCGACCGCGTCGTGCTTTATCTGCCGATGATCCCCGAGGCGGCCTATGCGATGCTGGCCTGCGCCCGGCTTGGCGCGGTGCATTCCGTTGTTTTCGGGGGGTTTTCCCCGGATGCCCTGGCGAACCGGATCAATGATTCCGAGGCGAAGCTCGTCATCACCGCCGACTGGGCACCGCGCGCCGGCAAGAAGACCGGGCTCAAGGACAATACCGATAAGGCGCTTTTGCATTGTTCGGACCGGGTGAAATGCCTGGTGGTGAAACGCACGGGCGAGCAGACCTCCTGGGTCTCGGGCCGCGATTTCGACCTGCTGGCGGAAATGGCCGAGGCGAAGCCCTATTGCCCCTATGTCGAGGTCGGTGCCGAGGATCCTTTGTTCATCCTCTATACGTCCGGCTCGACCGGCAAGCCGAAGGGCGTGGTGCATACATCGGGCGGCTATCTCACCTATGCCGCGATGACGCATCAATATACGTTCGACTATCATGACGGCGATATTTACTGGTGCACGGCCGATGTCGGCTGGGTCACCGGCCACAGCTATATCGTCTATGGGCCGCTGGCGAATGGCGGCACCACGCTGATGTTCGAAGGCGTGCCGACCTGGCCCGATGCCGGCCGTTTCTGGGAGGTCTGCGCCAAACACCGGGTCAACCAGTTCTACACCGCGCCGACCGCGATCCGGTCGCTGATGGGGATGGGGCCGGAATTTGTCGAACGTCACGACCTGTCGTCTCTGAAGCTGCTTGGCTCGGTTGGTGAACCTATCAACCCCGAAGCCTGGGCCTGGTACGACAAATATGTTGGAAAAGGGAAACTGCCGATCGTCGACACTTTCTGGCAGACCGAGACCGGCGGCCATATGCTGACGCCCTTGCCGGGGGCTGTGGCGACGAAGCCCGGCTCGGCGACGGTGCCGTTTTTCGGGGTGAAGCCGGTGGTGCTCGACCCGCAGACCGGGGCAGAGCTGAGCGAAACCGAATGCGAGGGCGTGCTGTGCATCAGCGACAGCTGGCCCGGGCAGATGCGGACGCTCTGGGGGGATCACGCGCGATTTGAAGAGGCTTATTTCAGCCAGTATAAAGGGTATTATTTTACGGGCGACGGCTGCCGTCGCGATGCGGATGGCTATTACTGGATTACCGGCCGTGTCGATGATGTCATTAACGTCTCCGGCCACCGGATGGGCACGGCAGAGGTGGAATCCGCTCTTGTCGCGCATGAGAAGGTCGCCGAAGCGGCAGTTGTCGGCTATCCGCATGACCTCAAGGGGCAGGGCATCTATGCCTATGTCACGCTGATGAACGGGGTGACGCCGACCCCCGAGCTGAAGCGCGAGCTGGAGGCCTGGGTCCGCGCCGAGATCGGCCCGATCGCAAAACCCGACCTGATCCAGTTCGCCCCGGGCCTGCCGAAGACGCGTTCCGGCAAGATCATGCGCCGCATCCTGCGCAAAATCGCCGAAAACGATTTTGCCGCCCTCGGGGATACCTCAACCCTCGCGGACCCGACCGTCGTCGAAGACCTTATTGAGAACAGGATGAACAAGGGATGACCCGCGAGATCCCGGTTCTGATCCTTCTCGGCCCCCCCGGTGCAGGCAAAGGCACCCAGGCCAGGATGCTGGAAGAGGAGCATGGCCTCGTCCAGCTCTCTACCGGCGATATGCTGCGCGCCGCGGTGAGCGCCGGCACGCCCGCGGGCCTTGCCGCGAAAGCTGTGATGGAGGCCGGCGCGCTGGTCTCGGATGAGATCGTGCTGGCGATCCTGAAGGACCGTATGGCGCAGCCTGATTGCGGCAAGGGGATCATCCTGGACGGCTTTCCGCGGACCCAGGCCCAGGCGGCGGCGCTGGACCAGCTGCTGGCGGTGCAGGGGCGGCGGATCACGGCGGCGGTGAGCCTTGAGGTCGATGACGAGGCGATGGTGGAGAGGGTTTCGGGCCGCTACACCTGCGGATCCTGCGGCGAGGGATATCACGACACGTTTCGCAAGCCCGCTCATGCCGGGAGTTGCGACAAATGCGGCGGCACAGAGATGAAACGCCGCACCGATGACAATGACATCACCGTGCGCGAAAGGCTGAAGGCCTATCACGCCCAGACCGCCCCGCTGATCGCCTTTTACGGGGCGAAGGGCGTGCTGGAAAAGATCGACGCGATGCAACCCATCGCCGAGGTGACCGCTTCGCTTGGCCGGATCACCGGCCGGGTTGCGGTCTGAAGTACCGGTTTCCGGGCGGAGGAGGGCCCCCGGTGATCGGATAAGGGAGTGGCCGGCAGAGGATCAGGGCACGCAAGCCCGGCTGCCGCTCACCAGCAAAAACCGCCGGACCCGCCAGGGGCCGGCTGGCAGGGGCCCCGGGTAAGGGGGTGATCTGCCGGTGACCGCCCGGGCGCATGACGCTTTCGGGCGTCGGTTTGTCTTTGCGCCTTTTCTGGTGCGGGGGCGGGGGAAACAGGGAGAGGCCGGCCCGGAACGGGCGGCAGACATGGAGGAAGCCAGATGGCAGCATCAACACCGGACGTGCGCGACCGCTCACGCCCCATGACCCGGGAAGAGAAGAAGGTCATTCTCGCCTCTTCTGCGGGCACGATCTTTGAATGGTATGATTTCTACCTCTACGGATCGCTGGCCGCGATCATCGGTGCGCAGTTCTTCACGCCGTTCCCCGAAGCCACGCGCAACGTTTTCGCGCTGCTGGCATTTGCGGCGGGCTTCATTGTGCGCCCGTTCGGCGCGCTGGTGTTCGGGATGCTGGGCGACATTGTCGGCCGGAAATACACCTTCCTGATGACAATCCTCATCATGGGTATCTCGACCTTCATCGTCGGCATCCTGCCGAGCTACCACTCCTGGGGTGTGGCGGCGCCCGTCATCCTGATCATCCTGCGCATGTTGCAGGGTCTGGCGCTTGGCGGTGAATATGGTGGCGCGGCGGTCTATGTGGCGGAACATGCGCCGCAAAACCAGCGCGGCTATTTCACCGCTTTCATCCAGACCACGGCGACGCTGGGTCTGCTTCTGTCGCTGATCGTCATCCTGATGGTGCAGGGCTATGTGAATGGCAATTACCCCGACCAGCCGGTGCTGGACGCGGCAAGCCAGCCGGTTCTGAACCCCGATGGCACCCAGCAGATGATGAAGGCCTTCAACGCCTGGGGATGGCGGATCCCGTTCATCGGCTCGATCGGTCTGCTGCTCGTTTCGCTCTATATCCGCGTGACGATGAATGAATCGCCTGCCTTCAAGAAGATGAAGGAAGAGGGTGCGGCCTCGAAAGCACCGCTGCGCGAAGCCTTTGGCAACTGGAAAAACGGCAAGATTGCTCTGATCGCGCTGTTCGGTCTGACCGCGGGCCAGGCTGTGGTCTGGTATTCGGGCCAGTTCTACGCGCTGTTCTATGTGCAGAACGTGATCAAGGTCGACAGCTTCACCGCCAACGTCTTTGTGGCCTGGTCGCTGATCCTCGGCACCTATGGCTTCATCTTCTTCGGTCGCCTTTCGGACCGGATCGGCCGTAAGCCGATCATCCTCGGCGGCTGCCTGATCGCGGCGATCACCTATTTCCCGGTCTTTGGTTTCCTGACCAAGACCGCGAACCCGATGCTTTATGCGGCGCATCAGACCTCGATCGTGGTGAGCGCCGACCCGGCTGACTGCTCGTTCCAGTTCAACCCGGTTGGTACCGCGAAATTCACCAACAGCTGCGACATCATCAAAGCGGGCCTGACTGCTCGTTCGGCCAATTCTGAGACCGTCGATGTCGCTGCCGGAACCGTGGCTTCGGTGAAAATCGGCGAAACTGTGATCGAGGGCTATTCGGGTGTTGCAGCGGATGCGGCGGACCAGAAGAAGCGTTTCGACACCGAGCTGAATGACGCGCTGAGCGCCGCAGGCTACCCGGTTGCAGGTCAGCCGAATGAGACCGTGGCGGTGGCGAAGAACTTCTTCGACATCTTCTCGGCCCAGAAGCTGACCATCGTTCTGACCCTGACCTATCTGATCATTCTTGTGACGATGGTTTACGGCCCGATTGCTGCGATGCTGGTCGAGCTTTACCCGACGCGGATCCGCTATTCCGGTCTGTCGCTGCCCTATCATATCGGCAATGGCTGGTTCGGGGGCCTGCTGCCGGCGACCGCTTTCGCGATCTCGGCGCAGTCCGGCAACATCTATGCGGGTCTGTGGTATGCCATCGTCGTCGCACTGATGACGGTGGTGATCGGGGCGCTGTTTGTCCCGGGCGGCACGCATAAGAAAGACATCTTCGCGGATCAGAACCAGTAATCTGACGCAGGCGACAAAAGAAACGGGCCGGGGATTTCCCCGGCCCGTTTTCCTTTATCCGCTGTTTCGTTCAGCCTTTTCGCGCCCGGTTCACCGCTTCCCAGATCCCGAGGACGATGCCGGTGATCACCGTATTCGTCACAAGGCCCGCAAGGATCTGATCTTTCACCGGGATCTCGCTGGCAGCGGTCAGGGTCATCGGGATCAGCACCGCGACAAAGACGATCCCGGCGGCAAGCGGGATCAGCGTGCCACTGGCCGCGCGGGTGCGCATCATGGTCCAGACGAGGCCGATCAGCAGAATGATGCGGAACGGATCCGCGAATTGCGAGACGATGATCTGGCTGAATGTCATGATATCTTTCCCTTTTCCCTTGTTCCGGGATAAGGCAAAGCAGGCCGTTGGTCTATGATTTCATAGGGTTCAGCGAAAGCGATCCATCAGCTTTTGCATGGCGCTGCGCGTATCTGGCTCCACTTCGGGATTTGGCGCAGGTTTTGGCTCGGGCGGCAGCTTGCGGCCCGGGGGGCCTGCCACCGGGCCGCCGGAACACCCCCCGCCAGATGAGCGCGGCGGCGCGGTGCGCAGGCTGACCGCATTCATGAACCGGGTGCTGTCGCCCTCGGCCAGGGCGGACGCACCGTCCGAGATCCCGCGCAGAAGATCATCAAGCCAGGCCTGGTCGGCCTTGCTGAAATCACTCAGCACATAATGCGCGACCGCATCCTTATGGCCGGGATGCCCGATCCCGAGCCGGACCCGGCCATAGGCCTCGCCCAGATGAGCATGGATCGACCTGAGCCCGTTATGCCCCGCATGGCCGCCGCCCTGTTTCACCCTCAGCTTGCCCGGCGCCAGATCCAGCTCATCGTGGAAAACCGTGATATCGGCGAGGTCGATCCTGTAGAAATCCGCCGCCGCCCGCACCGACTGACCCGAGAGGTTCATAAAGGTCGCGGGTTTCAGCAAGATGACCTTCTCGCGCCCCAGCCGGCCCTCTGACACCTCGCCCTGAAACGCTTTGCGCCAGGGGGTAAAGCCGTGATCCGCAGCGATCCGTTCCAGCGCCATGAAGCCGATATTATGGCGGTTTCCCGAGTATTTCGCGCCCGGATTGCCAAGGCCTGCAAAGAGTTTCATAGTGTTTCCGATCATTCCGGGTGCGACCGCGCTGCTGGGCATGTCGGGCAGGGCCACGCCACTGGTCGACCTATAGCCGAACGGCCCTTTCCCCTCAACCAAGGGCTGGAGTCATGGACCAGATGCGGACCTTCACCCTGCGGGGCATGGAATTTTCGCTGCCCGAGACGGCTGTCAGAGGCGGGCTGGGCAAGGCGCTTGAAAGCGGGCGTTATGAACATACCGAAGCGGATGCGGTAGAGCGCCACCTTGTCGAAGGCGATCGTTTCGCCGATTTCGGGGCAGGGATGGGGTATCTCTGCGCATTGGCGGCACGTCGGATCGGCGCGGTTGCGGTAACAGGGGTCGAGGCCGGGCCGAAGACGATCCGGCTTGCCCGCAAAAACCTGCAGGAGAATGGCTTTGGCAAGGTGCGGCTTATCCATGGTGCGGTGACCGGCGAGGGGGAAACTGCGGCAGAGGTCGAATTCTGCCAGCGACAGGCGTTCTGGGCCTCGTCTCTCAGAAATCTGGCGCAGAGGGCAGGGCGTGACCTGCCGCAATCGGTGCCGGTCACGCAGGTTCCCGCGCTGCCTGCGGCACGCCTGCTTGATGAATTGCAGCCCACTGTCCTCAGCTGCGATATTGAAGGGGCAGAGCTTGAGGTCCTGCGCGCTGACATGCCTGCCGCGCTGCGGCTTATCATCTGCGAGATCCATCCCGCGCTGTACGGACCAGAGGGCACAAGGCAGATCTTCGATGCGCTGGCGCGTCAGGGTTTCGCTTATGAGCCGGAAGGCTCGCGGGGCGCGACGGTGGTGTTTCGCCGAATTGGCAGCCCCTGAACCGGGCGCAAAAACAGAGCACAGAGGGAGCACTGAATGTATCTCACCATGAACCGTTTCAAAGTGAAGGCCGGCGAGGAGGCCACATTCGAGGCGATCTGGAAAAACCGCGAAAGCCAACTGCCACAGGTGCCGGGCTTTGTCAGCTTTCACCTGATGAAAGGGGCCGAGGCCGACGGTGTCCGCCTCTATGCCTCGCATACGATGTGGGAGAGCGAGGCGGCGTTTCGCGACTGGACGAAATCAGAGGCGTTTCGGGCCGCCCATGGCGGGGCCGGCGGGCATAAGGGGGTGATCCTGGAGCATCCGAAACTGGAAGTGTTCGAATCCGTTCAATTCATCGGCGCGTGAGCCGCTTAGCCGCGCCGCCGATGGCGTGAAATGAAAACGGGGGGCAAAAGCCCCCCGTTTCACATTCTGCGATCCGAAAGGATCACTCTTCTTCGTCAGCGGAAGCTGCGAGGCCGGACGGGGCCGCGATATTCGCGATCACGAAGTTGCGGCCGATGGTCGGCTTCACGCCTTTGGGCAGCGCGACATCTTCGATATGGATCACATCGCCGATTTGCTTGCCTTCCAGATCCACGGTGATCTGGGCCGGGATGTCGGATGCAACAACTTCCAGCTCAACCTCGGCGCGCACGACGGTCAGGGTGCCGCCACGCTTGATGCCAGGTGCTTTATCCGCATTGATGAAATCAACATGGATGAAGAGGTTGATGCGCGAATTGTCGTGGATGCGCATGAAGTCGACATGGGTCGGCAGGTCTTTGACCACATCACGCTGCACGCCGCGGCAGATCACGTGCTGATCAGCCTGGCCTTCAACTTTGAGGTTGAACAGCGTCTGCAGGAAGCGGCCTTTTTTCAGGTTCTTCAGCAGGTAGTTGTACTTGACCGAAATCGGCGTCGGCTCTTTGCTGTCGCCGTAGATGATGCCGGGTACGTTGCCCTCACGACGGGCTTGACGGGCGGCCCCCTTGCCTGTCCCCGTCCGCACCACGGCCAGAAGATCAGGGATCTCGCGTGCCATTGGTATTCTCCATTTGATAAAACCGCCACCCTCCAAGGGTGCGTGGCGGATGGGGGCCTATAGCGGGGAATCGCGGGGAAGAAAAGGGAAAACCGGCGCGGCGACGGGGGCTGATTGCCTCCGGCGGGAGTATTTCAGTCAAGGGGAAAGGATGGCGAAATCCTGCGGCGGTCGTGTCGCTTACAGGATGGACGGGGGCGACAGCACCTGGCAGAAGGGCTGGGATCGGAGGCCCCCTATGTCTTTTCTGAAAACCGTAATCACCGCGCGGGCAGTGGTTTTTGCTTTTGCGGCGATGGGGATCCTTTGGGGGTCGTTTGCGGCGGTGATGCCGGATCTCAAGGCGCAGCTTGGCGTCGATGAGGCACGACTGGGCGGGCTTTTGCTGTTCACGCCGCTGGCGGCGGTGACGGCGATGCTGCTCGCGCCGCTGATCGGCCACCGTCTTGGCAAAGTGGCGCTGCCGCTGTCAGCGGGGGCGATGGCACTGGCTTTCACATTGCCGGGGACGGTGGTTGTGCCCTGGATGTTTCCGCTTGCGATGATGGTTTGTGGCTTTGGCACCGGGCTGACCGATGTTCTGATGAATGCCCGCACGGCGGAGCTTGAGACCACGCGCAAGGTTCACCTGATGAACCTTGCCCATGCCGCCTATTCCTTTGGCTATGGCGGCGGGGCGATCTGCACCGGGCAATTGCGCGGGCTTGGGTGGACGCCGGATCTGGTTCTGGGGACCATGGCCTTGCTGGCGCTGGTCTTTGCGGTTCTGACCTTTGAGCGCGATGGCGCCATTCACGGGCTGAAGCGGCCCGAGGCCGGCGGGCCGGGTCTGGGCCTTGTGCCGCTGATTGGCGGCGGCATGGTGCTGATCGCGTTTCTCACCGAGAACGCCGCCGAAGGCTGGTCGGCTTTGCATATCGAAAAGACGCTCGGCGGCAGCCCGGAGGAGGGCGCGCTTGGCCCGGCGGTGCTGGCGCTGACTATGGGGGTCGCGCGGCTGATGGGGCAGGGGCTCGTCGCGCGGCTGGACCCGTTCCGCCTGTTGATGGGCGGCGCGCTGATTGCCGCCTGCGGCGCATTGATCGCGTCGCAGGCAGGGACGCCCAATGCAGCCTATGCCGGGTTTATCATCATGGGGGTAGGATCTTCGGTGATCGCGCCGACCGCCTTTTCGCTGGTCGGGCGGCATTCGGCGGAAGGCACCCGGGCGCGGGCCGTGGCGCGGGCCACGCTTTACGGCTATTTCGGCTATTTCGTCGGGCCGCCGACGCTTGGCATCATCGCGGGCACGTTCAGCCTGCGCGCGGCCTTTATCTTTGCCGCCGTGATGCTGATGTTCATCCTGGTGCTGGCGCCGCTGATGCGAAGGGCGGCGCGCAGCTGAGGATCTTCAGATGGCTGGTTCGGGCAGCTGCTTCAGGCTGCGGCCATCTGCGCCTGAGCATGGGCGAGGATCTGCGTGCAGGCCTCGGCGATGGCCTCATCGGGCTGGGTGAGCGAAAGTCGCAGCCAGCCCGCCAGCCCTTCGCCAAAGCTCTCGCCGGGCATGACCGCGACATGGCGCTCGCGCAGGAGCCCGAGCGCGAATTCCTGGCCCGAAAGGCGGGTGGCGCGAATATCCACAAGGGCGAACATGCCGGCTTCGGGGCGGTGAACCTTCAGCCCGGCCTTGCCATCCAGTGCCGTCGCCACCAGATCCGCCCGGCGCGAGAAGCGTTCGACCATACCGGCCGCAATCGGCGACGGATGCGAAACCGCAAGTTCGGTCATGTCAGCCAGGAAGGGCTGGTTGCCGAAAAGCATGATTTCGGAAAGCGGCAGCAGTTTGGCGGCGAATTCCTGCGGCCCGATCACCCAGCCCGACCGGAAGCCGGGGGCAGCATGCGATTTCGAGATCGATGCGGCACAGATGGTACGCTCTGCCAGTTCGGGCAGGTCAAGCGGCGAGGTGAAGGTGACGCCCGGGAAAATCAGATCCTCATAGACCTCATCCGAGACGATCCAGAGATCATGTTTCACCGCAAGCGCACCGATTTCCGCGATATCCTCGCGGGTCAGCACGGCACCGGTCGGATTATGGGGCGTGTTGAGGAAGATCACCCGCGTCGCGGGCGTGATCTTGGCCGCCAGATCCGCCGCCCGCATCCGGAAGCCATGTTCGGGGCGCAGTGCCACCGGCACCGGGCTGGCGCCGGTCTGGCGGATCAGCCCTTCATAGGTCGCATACATCGGATCGCCGATCAGCACCTCATCGCCGTTTTCGACAAGGGTGCGAAGGATGCCATAGAGACAGGTCTGAGTTCCTGGCAGGCATATCACCTGATCGGGATCGATCGCGCGGCCGCGCCGTTCCGAGTAACGTTTCGCCAGTGCCGCGCGCAGGCCGGGCTCGCCCCTGCCATCGGAATAGCCCAGGCGCCCGGGGCGCATCGCGGATTTCGCGGCCTCGATCAGTTCGGGGGGCGTGGGGGAATCCGGCTCGCCGATGGTAAGCTCGATGACCGGGATCCCTTCCTCCGCCATCTCGCGCGCGAGGCGATGCACCGCCCATTTCGCCGAACCCAGGCCGGACAGCCGTTCATACACCGCGGAATAACGCATCATTTCTCTCCTGGTCTGAGCTGCCTGCCGGCGGGGGGTAAAGTCTGTGAGCGTGACGCCCAGAATTGCGCCGACCGAGCGCAAACCGATCCGGATCACCTCGTTTTCAGCGAAGTGACCAGGCAAAACCGAACCTTCGAGCCAGAGCCCGTCAAGCACCGCATTGCAGGCGATGGCCTCCTGGCGCAGCTGGCCATCCGCGACCGGGCGGCCAAGATCGGCAATCAGCTGTTGGAGGCGGTTCCGGAATTGCAGATATGAACTTTCGTGCTGCGCCAGAAGCCCCGGATCGGACTGAACCTGATGCAGATAGCCCGCCCAGAGCCCGACCGCCTTCGGATCGAGCACCGGCGGGCGTAAGGTGGCAGCAATAAAGGCTGCCAGCCGTTCGGCCGGCACGGCACCCGCGGCGGCAAGCGCCTCTTCGCCTTTGTTGGTCATGCCATCCATCAGCGCGACATAGGCTGCGCGCAGCAGATCTTCTTTCGATCCGAAGTAATGACGGATCAACCCCGGAGTGACCCCCGCCCGCGCCGCAATCGCCCTGACCGTTGCCGCCGGGCGCCCGCCCTCGGCCACCAGTGACTGCGTCGCTGCCACAAGCGCTTCGCGGCGGTTCTCTTCAGTGTCACGAATATAGGGGCGGCGTTCGGAGCCGGACTGGCGGATGTCACCAGGCGGGGCAGCTCTTTTTTCCGCACTGTCGGAACTGGTCATCGGCGCCTTTCTGTGACGGCAGCGGGGAACGGGATTCGTCGGGAATTGTACGAACGAATAATTGCCTATTCTACACAGCCAGCGGGGCGCGGCAAGATCGTTGCTTGCCCGGCTTCGGGATTGCCGTGATCGCAACCCGGCCCTCCGCTGGCCGAGAAGGTACAGCGCGAAGGGCTCAGGTGCCGGGCTGCCCATCCGTCGCTGCAACATCCTTGTGGATGATCACATCTGAACCGGGCCAGCGCCGCAGGATTTCGCGGCGCAGTGCGGCGCCGATGTCATGGGCCTCGCGCAGGCTCTGATCGCCGTCGAGCTCGATATGAAGGTTGACGAAGACCCGGCTGCCGCTGGTGCGGGTCTTGAGGTCGTGAAAGCCGCGTATGCCGGGCCAGCTCCCGGCAAGTTCGGCGATGCCCCGGATGATCTCGGGATCGGCCCGGCGGTCCATCAGCGCATCCCAGGCCGATTTGCCGATGCGCACCCCGCCGATCAGCATGACCCCGGCGGCCAGCAGTGCGACCCAGGAATCCAGCCCGGTGATGCCCAGATGCTGCGAGGCCTGCAAGGCGATCACCGCACCGACCGCGGGCATCAGATCGCCAAGGTAATGCAGCCGGTCAGCAGCCACCACGCGGTTGCCGGTCAGCCGCGCCACGCGCCCCTGCCACCAGACCAGCGCCAGTGTCAGCAGGATCGAGATGACCATCACCAGGGTGCCGGTTCCCTCGGCACCAAGACTGGCCACGCCGCCATTGATCAGCCGGTCCAGCGCAGACCAGGCGATGTAACCGGCCGATCCGGTGACCAGAAGCGCCTGGGCCAGCGCGGTCAGATCTTCGGCTGAACTGTGCCCGAAAGCGTGGTCTTCATCCGCCGGACGCGCCGCGTAAAGGATCGCGCTGGCGGCCGCGAGCGACATCACCAGATCCACCGCGCTGTCGGCCAGCGAGGCGGCAACCGACAGCGCGCCAGTCGCCACCACCGCCCAGAGCTTCAGCCCGACCAGCACCGACGCGACCATGACCGAGGCGATGCCGGCGGAAAGGCTCAGCCTGGTGCGGGGATCTTTCTCAGGCATGACAGGCTCCTGTAGCGGGCATCGAAAGGGGGGCGCTGCCCCCGCCATCCTGGCGAATGCCTCGCCCGGAATATGTTATCGGGCGGACTGCAATTTCCCCGTGACGAAAATACGCCCGCCCGAGGCGCAGGCCGGCCAGAGGGGGCTGGTGCTGGTTGGTGGTGATATTATTCGACGGTCTCGTCCGGGTCGACGCCCCAGATCGCGGTTTTCGGCACCCAGCCGCGCTCGCCGCCGGATGAGATCCGGCACCAGTCGGTATTGCATTGCAGGATACGCGCGACCACACCCATTTCGGCCTGGGCGCTGACCCGTGCATCCGCGCGCGGCGCGTCGCGGAACTCGGCCATATCGGTGGTGATCAGCACCGAGCGCACCCCCGAAAGCAGCGCATAATGCACCCAGCCCCCGGCGCCGTCCTGGTCTTCAACGCGGCGCCAGTTTTCATATTCAGCGGTGACTCGCAGCGGCATTCCGGGCCGGGTGAACACCCAGTCGATGCGATGCGTGAGCCCGGGGCCGCGCCGCGCATTGCCCTGATCGCCCTTGAGCGAGACATAGCGCGGCAAGGGCAGATTGGTGACACAGCCGATACCGGGCTTGCATTCCTTGACCGTGCGCGTGGTCGGGGCAGTGCCGGAGGTGCCCGACGTCGCGCCGGACGAGGTGGCGGCCACCGCGGTTTCGATCGCGGTTTCGGTGGCTTCATCGGCCTTCGCGGTTTTCGGCGCGCCGGTCAGGACGAGGGTCGCAGAGAAGAGGGTCGCACAGAACAGGGCCGCCGCCAGCATCGGGCGTCTGGTCTGGCGGGTCATCTGCTCCGGCTTCTGGCCGTTCCTGAAAGATGCGATGCTCATATCCGTTGCCTGCTCTTGCGGGCTGTGCCCCGCATTTTTTATGACCTCAGAGACGGGGGCTTGTGGTCCGCCCCGCTTGACCCCACTGTGCACCCAAGACGCGCCTGATGGAAGAGTTGAGGGAGACGCCATGCCATCGCCACGCCTGACTGTTGTTGTGACGCGACGCTTGCCCGAGCCGGTCGAGACCCGGATGAAGGAGTTGTTCGACGTCCGGCTGCGTGATCCGGATGTGAAAATGACCCGCGATGAGCTGCTGGCGGCACTGCAAAGCTGCGATGTTCTGGTGCCGACGATTACCGACCAGATAGATGCAGGGCTGATCGGCCAGGCCGGGGACCGGCTGAAACTGATCGCGAATTATGGCGCAGGGGTTGACCATATTGACGTGGCCACGGCGCGCTCGCGCGGGATCCTGGTGTCGAACACGCCTGGTGTGGTGACCGAGGACACTGCCGATATGGTCATGGCGCTGATCATGGCGGTGACGCGGCGCATCCCGGAAGGCATCGCCTCGATGGCCAGTGGCAAATGGGAAGGCTGGACGCCCATGGCCTTTCTCGGCTCGCGGCTTGCAGGCAAACGGCTGGGGATTTTGGGCATGGGGCGGATCGGCCAGGCGGTGGCGCGGCGTGCCCGCGCCTTTGGCTGCCAGGTCCATTACCACAACCGCCGCCGCGTGCGCCCCGAGGTCGAGGCCGAGCTGGAGGCGACCTGGTGGGAAAGCCTCGACCAGATGCTCGCCCGGATGGATATTGTCTCGATCAACTGCCCGCATACGCCCTCGACCTTTCACCTCCTGAATGCGCGGCGCCTCAAGCTGATGAAGCCCACAGCGGTGGTGGTGAATGCCTCGCGTGGCGAGGTGATCGACGAGAATGCGCTGACACGCGCGCTGCGCGCGGGCGAGATCGCGGGCGCGGGCCTTGACGTCTATGAGCGCGGCAATGAGATCAACCCGCGCCTGCGCGAAGAGCCGAATGTGGTTCTGTTGCCGCATATGGGATCGGCGACCATCGAGGGGCGGATCGAGATGGGCGAGAAGGTTCTGATCAATATCAAGACCTTCGCTGATGGCCACCGCCCGCCGGATCAGGTTGTCCCGGGGATGATGTAAGGCAGAGGCTTTCAGGGCTGATCACGGGCTTGGCCATATCGTTGACACAGCCGGGCGAAAGAGGGGCGCAAGGTTACCGATGGCAGAGACCGGATTTCTGAGCGGTGAAGATCCTCCGCTTTTCAGCGCAAAGCTCTATATCGCTGCGATGGGGCGCTCGGGGAGCACAGCTCTGTCCAATATGCTGACAACCCCGCCGAAGCGTTGGCTGCTGAGTGAGCCCTGGTTCATCCATGGGGTAATGTCGAAGACCATCCGGGCGAGATGGAAAGAATTCGCGTGGGAGGACCGGGACACCGACTGGTTTTTACCGCCCGCTCAGCGCAACCATGAAGGGTTTGTGAGACGCTATACCGATTTTCTGGCGCCGCATCTGGCAGGTCTCGACGCCTGGGGCGTGAAAGAGGTGCGCGGCGATTTTCATGAGCCAACCATTGTAACCATCCGGCCCGAGAAGATCATCGTCCTCGTGCGCGATATACGAGATGTCATCCGCAGCCTGCTTGAAAAACAGAGCCGGCAGAATACCGAAGCCACCCATGGGCGCGCCTGGATCGAAGCCTATTTGCAGACGGCGACGCGCGCGCTGGTATCGCTTGCCGGAACGCATGGTGACCGGCTCAGGGTGTGTCGGTTCGAAGAGCTGATGCTGGATCCGGCCGCACAACGCAGTCTTGGTGACTGGCTGGACTGGCCGCTTGACGGTGACCCTTTCGCGGGCTTCGAGAGCTTTGGTCGCGGCTATGAAGTCAAGCGCAGGCTGGAGGGCGAGGCCCGCGTCCTGCCGCCTGATGCTGCCGACATCATCAATGATATCGCTGCGGGAGAGGCGAGTGTCGCCTATCAGAAGTGCTTCGGTTACAGCAGCTGAGAGATATCTGCGCCGTCATCGGCCATATGCGACAGGCGCAAATCTGCAACCAGGGGCAAGTGATCTGACGCGCGGCTGGCCTCGGGGCTTCGATGGACAGAGGCCTCGGCCATGGTGAACCCCTCCGAGATCGCGATACGGTCCAGCGCAAAGACCGGGTGGCGGGAATGATAGGTCGGGCCACCGGAGAGGATCCGGAACCGTTTCGACAGCCGCCCGAGACCCACTTCCAGCGAGCGTTCGTTGAAATCGCCGGCGATCAGCATGGCGGTGTCTTCTTCTTCGGGCAGCATATCCAGCAGCGCCGAGAGTTGCCGGCGCCGCGAATGGCGCAAGAGGCCCAGATGCACACCGGTGACCCGCAGGCGCCGGCCGTCGCGTTCGAGCAAAGCTGAGACGAGGCCGCGCGGCTCCAGCCCCGGCAGGTCGTGATGGCTTTGCGAGATCACCCTGAACCCGGGAGAGACCAGCAGCGCATTGCCGTGCCAGCCGAGGCTGTCGCGGCCATGGTCAAAACGGACCGGAAGCAGGCCGGTGCGGCGAAACACTTCGGCCTCGTCAAAGATCGGGCGGCGCTGGCCGAGGCGCAGATCAGCCTCCTGCAGCGCGACGACATCAGCCCCGAGCGCGGCAATCACCCGCAGGACCCGGGCCGGATCGCGCCGCCGGTCGGTGCCAAGCGCCTTGCGGATATTGTAGCTGGCGATACGCAGGGAGGTGTCGGTCACAATATAGGCGCTCCGAGACGGAAGACGCCTTCGGTCAGGCGCCGGAGGAAACCGGGGGCGGGCAGGCTGTCATCGCAATCGGGCAACAGGCGGTCGAACCAGCGGCTGATGGCCGCGACGGTGGCCGTATCCCAGGCCATCACTGCCAGTTCGAAATTCAGCAGCATCGAGCGGACGTCGAAATTCGCCGATCCTATCCAGCAGCCATCGTCGATCAGCCCGGCTTTCGCATGCATCATGCCGGGCCGGAAAAAGTGAAAGCCGACGCCGGTCGGTTGCAAGGCGCGGATATAGGGGCCGCGCGCCAGATCGGTGGTCCATTGGTTTGATTTCCGCGGCAGAAAGACCCGGACATCGACCCCGCTGCGCGCCGCTGTCGCAAGCGCCTGGGCCAGCGCATCGGTCGGCACGAAATAGGGCGTCGCGATCCAGACCCGGCGGCGCGCCCGGTAGATCGCGGCGACCAGCCCGTCATGCAGCACATCCTGCGGCTCGTCCGGCCCGGCGGGAACCAGCTGCAACAGCGCCTCGCCGCGAGGTGCGACGGCGGGCGGCACCGGATCAGACAGGGGATCGCCCGCCACTTCCCAATCCGAGGCGAAGACCGCGTTGAAACTGTCGACCACCGGGCCTTCGGCGGTAAAGCTCAGATCCACCCATTTGCCGGGCGGCGAGGCGAGGTATTCATCGCCGACATTGCGCCCACCCGACCAGACAAGGGCACAATCGGCGATCACCATCTTGCGGTGATTGCGCAGGTTCAGATGGGCGGTGTCGGTCAGATGGTCGAGCGGCGAGAAATAGCGCAGTTCGCCCCCGGCGGCGACGAATTCGCGCAGCGCGCGGCGCGGGCGGGAATGGCTGCCAAGCCAGTCGACCGAGAGCCGCACCCTGACCCCTTCATGCAGCTTGCGCCTGAGAAGATCGAGAAAGCGGTAGCCGCTTTCATCGCGGGCCAGAACGTAGATCAGGATATCCAGCCGCGTCTTTGCACCAAGGATCACCTCATCCAGCGCGGCGCTCGCGGCCTCTGGTGTCTCGTGCAGGCGGATCAGATTGCCGCCCACCGCCGGCGGCGCGCCAAGACTGGTGAAGACATGCGCAAGCGGTGGCGGCTCGGTCTCGGGCAGGGCGGGATGTGGCGAAAAGCGGATCGCCGGAAAGCTGCGGCCCGATTTGCGAAAGCCCAGCACCAGGAAGACCGGCACCGCGACATAGGGCACCATGATGATGAACAGGATCCAGGCGGCCGAACTTTGCGGCGTGCGGCGCGGCTGCAACGCCAGCACCATGGCGCTCGCAACCGCGAGGACGCCAGACACGATCAGGAAATGTTCGAACAGGTAATACATGGCCGCTTTGTCTGATCCGGGGCCATGCTAGCCGCTGGCTGCGGCAAGGGAAAGCCGCTGGCTGCGGCAGGGCCGCTTCTAGAAACGCGACGGCAGCGCGGGGGTGAGTTCCGCGCCCGGGCTGCGGCCCTGGATCAGATCGGTGATCAGATCGGCGGTCTTTGGTGCCAGCGTCAGGCCGATATGGCCATGCCCGAAGGCCAGGAGCACATCGGCACCGCCTTTCGACGGGCCGATCACCGGCACTGAATCGGGGATCGAAGGGCGAAACCCCATCCAGCTGCGCGAGGGGCCGGGCAGGTCGGGGAACAGCTTCCGCGCGCCCTCGACCAGTTTCGCGATACGATGCGGCGAGGGCGGCAACCTGAGGCCGCCAAGCTCGACCGTGCCCGCCACCCGCAGCCGCCCCTGCATCGGGCAGAGGTAAAAGCCGCGTTCGGTCACGCAGGCGGGGCGGGTGAGTGGCAGCTCGGCCATATCCCATTCGACATGGTAGCCCCGTTCGGTTTCCAGCGGGATCCGGTCGCCGGCCTGGGCTGCGAGGGCGCGCGAATGAGCGCCGGCGGCGATGACGACCCGGCGCGAGAGGATCTGCAAAGGGCTGCCATCATCGGAGCGGCCGTTCAGCACAACACCGGTGATGTCGCGGCGGAGCTGGTCGATGCGGCCCCGGATCAGCTGTGCGCGCGGCATCACAAGTGCAGCCAGGCGCTGCATCATCCGCCCGGGATCCGAAAGGAAAATCGCCTGTGGGAAATAGGCGGCACCGGCATGGAAGGGCAGGCCCGGTTCCAGCCCGGCGAGCTGCCCGCCGGTCAGCATTTCGACCTGAACGCCCAACCTGCGCCGCGCCTCCATCTCGATCCTCGCGGGCCCGAGCTGGCTTTCTTCTCGGAAGATGTAAAGGCAGCCGCGCGGCCGGATCAGATCTGTGGCACCGGCCTCGGCAGCCAGCGCTTTCCACAGCGGATTGGCCCCGGCAAGCAGCCCCGCAATCGCCTCCGTATTGCGCCGGGCCGGGCCGGGCAGGCTCTGGCGTGCGAATTTCACCAGCCAGGGCGTCAGCGAAAGCAGCGCCGAGTGGCGGATCGCCAACGGCGAATTGTGGTTGAAAAGCAAGGAGGGCAGGGATTTCAGCACATCGGGCGTACCAACCGGCGCCACCGCATAATCGGCCACTGTCCCGGCATTGCCATAAGAGGCGCCCATGCCCGGCTCACCCGGCTCGATCAGGGTAACCTCACGCCCCTCGGCGATCAGCCGCGCAGCGATGGTAAGGCCGATCACCCCGGCGCCGATAATGGTAATGTCGGAGGAGTAACGACCCATGCTGCTTGCACTTTTCGAACAAATGCCGGCCCCACAATGGCGGGACCGGCGGATTCAGTTCACATTATCTTACATGCAGGCCTGATAGAGCGCGCGGGTATTCTCGCGCGTCATAGCAATCGGATTGCCGCCGCAGGACGGATCTTCCAGAGCCATTTCGGTCAGCTCGTCAAGACGTGCAGCCTCGACCCCCATTGCGGTCAGATTGGCCGGGATCGCCAGTTGCTCACGCAGTTCCATGATCCAGGCGCGGAAGCCGTCAAAGCCTTTCAGCCCCAGATAGGCGCTTGCGGCATTGATCCGGTCCTCGATCACCGGGCGGTTGAAATCCAGCACCATCGGCATCACGACGGCATTGGTGGTGCCGTGATGGGTGCCGTAGACCGCGCCAACCGGGTGCGACAGCGAATGGATCGCGCCAAGGCCTTTCTGGAAGGCAACCGCCCCCATCGCCGCCGCCGACATCATATGACCGCGCGCCAGCAGATTGCCCGGATCGTTGTAAACGGTGACGAGGTTCTCTTTCACCAGCCGCAGACCTTCCAGCGCAATGCCCTGGCTCATCGGGTGGTAGAAGGGCGAGGAATAGGCCTCGAGGCAATGCGCCAGCGCATCCATGCCGGTGCCGGCCGTGATGAATTTCGGCATGCCAACGGTCAGGGCCGGGTCGCAGATGGTGACAGCCGGCAAGAGCTTCGGATGGAAGATGATCTTTTTCTTATGGGTCGCGAGATTGGTCAGAACGCCGGCGCGCCCGACCTCAGACCCGGTGCCGGCAGTGGTGGGAACCGCCACCATCGGCGCGATTTTGTCGCTGTCGGCGCGGGTGAACCAGTCGTCGATATCTTCCAGATCCCAGACCGAAAGATCGGCGCGCTGATGCGCCATCAGCGCAATCATCTTGCCCAGATCCAGCGCCGAACCGCCCCCGAACAGGATCACGCCGTCATGGCCACCCGCCTTATAGACGGCGATGCCTTCGGCCATGTTCTTGTCATTCGGGTTCGGGTCGACCTCGGAAAACACCGCGCGACCAAGGCCGGCAGCCTCGAGCACGTCCAGCGCCTGCGCGGTGATCGGCAGGGCGGCGAGCGCTTTGTCGGTCACCAGCAGCGGCTTTTTCATGCCGGTGGATTTGGCATGTTCGGCCAGTTCGGCAATCCGGCCTACGCCGAATTTGATCGCGGTCGGGTAAGACCAGTTGCGGTCGGGAACGCCCTGTTTGTCAACGGTGGACATATTACACCTTCTTGAGATGGTAGGATTTCGGGCGGGTCACCGAATGGTAACCCAGATAGGAGAGCGAACCGCCGCGGCCGGTATCCTTGGTGCCGGTCCAGCACAGGGCAGGGTCGAGATAGTCGGCGCGGTTCATGAAAACGGTACCGGTCTCGACCTGTTGACCCAGTTCGGCGGCGGTGTCGTAATCTTCGGTCCAGATCGAGGCGGTGAGACCATAGGGGCTGTCATTCATCAGCCGCAAAGCCTCCTCATCCGAGGAAACCTTCATAATTCCGACAACCGGGCCAAAGCTCTCTTCCGTCATCACCGACATGGAATGATCGACATTGACGAGGATCTGAGGCGCGAGATAGGCGCCGCCATCATCGGCAGGGAATTGCGCCGGATCGACCAGAGGCTTTGCGCCTTTTGCAATGGCGTCTGCGATCTGGTCGCGCACGACTTTCGCAAAGCGGACATTCGCCATCGGGCCAAGCGTCGTGGTCTGATCGTTCGGATTGCCGAGTTTCAGGCCATTTACCCAGGCAACGGCTTTTTCAACGAATGAGTCATAGAGCGACTCATGGACATAGATCCGCTCGATCCCGCAGCAGCACTGTCCGGAATTGAACATCGCGCCATCCATCAGCGTATCGACCGCCGCATCGACATTCGCATCGGCGCGGACATAGCCCGGGTCTTTGCCGCCAAGCTCCAGCCCAAGCGGGGTGAAGGTGCCGGCAGCCGCGCGCTCAATCGCCTTGCCACCATTCACCGAACCGGTGAAATTGACAAAATCGAACCTGCGATCCGCGATCAGCTTTTCGGTCACGGCGTGGTCGAGCACCACATTCTGGAACACATCTGCCGGAATCCCGGCGGCGTGGAACGCCTCGGCAAGGCGCTCGCCTGCCACAAGGGTCTGGCTCGCATGTTTCAGAACAATGGTATTGCCAGCGATCAGACCGGGGATGATCGTATTGATTGCGGTCAGGAAGGGGTAGTTCCAGGGCGCGATGACGAAGATGACGCCAAGGGCCTCGCGTGCGAGATAGCGGCGGAATTTATCACTGTCTTCAATGACTTTCGGCGCCAGCGTTTCTTCGGCGATAGAGGCCATATAGTCGGCGCGCACCGTGACGCCGCCAAACTCGCCGGCGCCGAATTTGACCGGACGCCCCATCTGGGCGGCGAGTTCCGGCACGATTGCGTCTTTCAGCCCGGTCAGTTTCGCGACGCCGGCTTTCACCAGCGCGATACGTTCAGACAAAGGGCGCGCGGCCCAGGCCGGTTGTGCAGCGCGGGCGCGGGAAACCGCAGCCTCGGCGCTGGCGAGGTCAAGCGGCTGGCGCTCGACATAAGTCGAGCCGTCGACCGGCGAGATCAGTTTGATCGGATTCATGTTTCACCTGTGTGAGAGGACAGGGAGGCGCGCGCCCCCCTGTGTCGGAAATATGCAAGTTTACCGCGGTTCAGGCGCGTTCAAGCAGCCGTTTCAGTTCGAAATCTGTAACCACGCGATCGGTCTCAGAGATCTCCCATTGTGCTGCATGATGGTAGTGATCGACCACGTCATCGCCAAAGGCTTTGCGAAGCATCGCCGAGGATTTCAGCTTTGCCGCTGCATCGCGGAGGCTCTTCGGGATTTCACGTACCCCGGAGGCGGCGTAGAGATCGCCGGTCATTTCGGGCTCAAGCTCGAGTTTGCGCTCGATGCCGTCAAGGCCCGCTGCGAGCAGCGCGGCGCAGGCGACATAGGGGTTCACATCCGAGCCGGGGATACGGCATTCGACGCGGACGGCCTTGGTGCCCTCGCCGCAGACGCGGAAACCCGCAGTGCGATTGTCGCCGGACCATACGATTTTGGTCGGGGCAAAGAGACCGGCGCAGAAACGCTTATAGCTGTTCACATAGGGGGCGAAAAACACGGTCATTTCTTCGGCTGCTTCCAACTGGCCGGCAATGAAATGGCGCATCACCTGTGACATGCTGTGATCGGCGTCTTTATCGAAAAAGGCCGGTTTGCCATCGAGGGTCCAGAGCGACTGGTGGACATGGGCCGCGGAGCCGGCCTTATCCGTTTGATATTTCGCCATGAAGGTCACGGATTTACCCATGGTCCAGGCAATTTCTTTTACGGCCTGTTTGATGATGGTGTGATTATCCGCAGTATCCATGGCATCGGAATAGCGGTAATTCACTTCACCCTGACCGCTGTCGGCCTCGCCCTTGGTATTTTCAACCGGGATACCGGCCGCATAAAGATCATTGCGCAACTTGCGCATGACCGGCTCTTCTTTCGAGGTCTGGAAGATATGGTAATCTTCATTATAGGCCGAAATCGGGCGCAGATTGCCGAAGCCATCGTCGCGCAGATTTTCGTAGCTGTTCTCGAAAAGATAGAATTCCAGCTCGGTCGCCATCATGGGTTCAAACCCCATGGCACGTGCGCGTTTCACCTGTTTCTTCAGGATCGCACGCGGAGAGATGGTGATCTCTTCATGGGTGTGGTGATCCAGCAGATCACACATCACCATCGCCGTGCCGGGAAGCCAGGGCAGGCGACGCAATGTCTCCAGATCGGGCTTCATGACGTAATCGCCATAGCCTTGTGACCAGCCGGCGGATTTATAACCCGGCACGGTGTTCATTTCCATGTCGAGCGCCAGCAGGTAATTGCAGCAATGCGTCTCATTATAGCCGCTGTCGAGGAAGAAACCGGCATGGAAGCGTTTTCCCATCAGCCGGCCCTGCATATCCGGAGCAACGACCAGAACAGTGTCGATCTCACCGGCTTCGAAGGCGACTTTCAGGGTTTCGAGTGTAAGATTTGCGGGCATAGTTGGTCTCGATTTTTTTTCAGAAGGATCAGGAATTGGATGCAGGAGCAGATAAAGATCCACCACCACCGAATTCCGGCTTTCTGGGCCAGCAATCCTCAGCAATCCGCATCACACTCACGTCCTTTTCTCTCCCCGCAGGTAATTCACCTGCCCGAATGTAATGGGGCAGGGTGGAATGGCCACCACTGCCCCGACTGGATCAGCCGTAACGGTAAGGACGACCGGCTTTGGCCATCACATCGTTGTATTTTTTGAAGATTTCGACGACCTTAGCTTTGGTCTCGGATTCTGTCGCGATCTCATCCCAGAAGTCGCGGGCTTTCGCCTCGACCGTATTCCATTCCTCATCCGGGATCGAGGTGAGTTGCAGTTTCGGGCCGTTGACGCGCAGATCGGCCTCACCACCCCAATACCACCACTGACGGTAGTAATGCGATTGCTCGAAGCAGACTTCCATCAGCGCTTTCAGATGGTCAGGGACTTCGTTCCAGCGGTCGGCATTGGCGAAGAAATGGCCAATCCAGGCGCCGGAGATGTTGTTGGTGAGGAAGTATTTGGTCACATCGGCCCAACCGACGGTGTAATCCTCGGTGATCCCCGACCAGGCAATGCCGTCCAGTTCGCCGGTTTGCAGCGCGACCTGGATATCTTCCCAGGGCAGCTGCATCGGCACCACGCCGAATTGCGCCAGGAACCGCCCGGCGGTCGGGAAGGTGAAGACGCGCTTGCCCTCAAGATCCTTCAGCGAATTGATCGGATCTTTCGTCGCGAAATGGCAGGGATCCCAGGATCCGGCTGAAATATGCTTCACGCCGACCTTGGCATATTCCTCTTCCCAGATCTGCTTCAGCCCATATTGGTTGAACAGAACCGGCACATCGAGCGAATAGCGCGAGGCAAAGGGGAAATAGCCGCCGAACACGGTCACTTCGGTCGGCGATTGCATGGAATCGTCATCAGACTGCACTGCGTCGATGGTGCCCGATTGCATGGCGCGGAACAGTTCCGAGGTCGGAACCAGCTGATCGGCGTAATAAAGCTCGATCTCCATCTGGCCGGCAGCAATCTGGTTGAACTTGTCAATCGCGGGCTTGCAGACATGCTCGCCAAGCGCCGCACCGGCATAGGTCTGCATACGCCATTTGATCGGCGCGGCCTGCGCGCGAACGGCGGGGGCGGCGAGGGCGGCTGCACCGGCGGCAAGCGCCCCGCTGGTCAGGAATTTCCGTCTGTTCGTCGTCATTTTTACCTCCGTTGGTGGGTTCTTAATTGAATTCCGGTTTGCCCGGTTATGGTCCGTAAACCTGATGTGGCAGCCAAAGTGCGATCTCGGGGAAGGTCATGATCACAGCCAGAGTCAGGATCATAATCGCGACAATCGGCACGATGGAGCGGTAAATATCGGAGAGTGAAACATGGTCCGGCGCCATGGCGCGCATCAGGAACAGGTTATAGCCGAAGGGCGGCGTGATATAGGCCACCTGACAGGTGATGGTGTAAAGCACCCCGTACCAGATCAGCACATCCTGTGGCGGCATGCCAAGATCAAGCTTGGCCACCAACGGAATATAAAGCGGCGCCACGATCACCAGCATGGCGGTGTCATCAAGGAACATGCCCATGATCAGGAACGAGACCTGCATCAGGATCACGATCCCCCAGGGGCCAAGCCCGAGATCTTCGAGGAAGAAGGCCTCAATCGCCTTCACCGCGCCCAGACCGTCAAACACCGCACCGAAGGCCATCGCCGCCAGCAGGATCCACATGAACATACAGGTGACGCCCAGCGTGTTGACGAGGCAGTTCTCCCAGACCTTTTTCGTGATGCGGCCTTTCACCAGCGCCACCAGCGTCGCGATCATCGCGCCGACCACCGAGGCCTCGACAAGGCTGACATAGCCCAGCACGAAGGGGCCCATCATCGAGGCAAAGATCACCACCGGCAGGATACCGGCGCGCAGCAGGCGGATCTTCTCGCCCCAGGTGATGGAATCGCGCTCCTCCTGGCTCAGCGGCGGGCCGAGCTTCGGGTTGATGCCGCAGCGGATCACCACATAAAGGAGGAAGAACCCGGCCATCAGCAGGCCCGGAAAGACGCCGGCAAGCCAGATCTGCCCGACCGGCTGGCGCGCGATCATCGAGTAAAGCACCAGCACGATCGAGGGGGGCACCAGGATCCCCAGCGACGAGCCGCCCTGGATGATCCCGGTTACCATCCGTTTGTCATAGCCGCGCTTCAGAAGCTCGGGCAGGGCGATGGTGGCGCCAATCGCAAGACCTGCGACCGACAGCCCGTTCATGGCAGAGATCAGCACCATCAAAAGGATCGTGCCAATAGCCAGACCGCCGGGGATTGGCCCGAACCAGACATGGAACATCTTGTAGAGGTCATCGGCCAGCCGCGCCTCGGACATCACATAGCCCATCCAGACGAACATCGGCAGGGTGAGCATCGGATACCAGTTCATCAGCTTGATGGTGGTGGTGAAGGCGATGTCATAGCCCCCCCGATCCCCCCAAAGCGCGATGGTGGCGACCACGGCGACAAAACCGATGCCGGCAAAGACCCGCTGGCCGGTCATGAGCATGGCCATCATGCCCATGAACATGACGATGGCGATATATTCGTAGGGCATCAGATTTTCACTCCGCGCAAAGTCGCAATGTCGCGGATGAGAAAGGCGATGGATTGCAGGATCATCAGGAAGACGCCGAAGCAGATCACGATCTTGATCGGGGCCATATAGGGCCGCCAGACGGTGCGGGACCGCTCACCGAATTCGAACGAGTAGATCGTGCTTTCAATCCCGCCCCAAAGGACGATGACGAGGAAGAAGATCATGCAGAATACGGTAAAACAATCGACCAGCGCCTGGGTTTTCACGCTCCAGCGACCGTAAAGCAGATCCATCCGCACATTGGCGCCAAGGATCAGCGAATAGGCACCGCCAAGGACGAAATAGCCGACCATGGTGAACTGGGCCATTTCCTGGGTCCAGAGCGCGGGGCGGAAAAACGCCTTTGCGATCACAGAGTAAAGCAGAACGCCGGCCAGCGCGAAGATCAGATACATCGCGAGGCGGCCGATGATGGTGTTGATCTTTTCGATGATCAGCACCAGCCGGATAAGGAATATCGGCATCGTGTCAGCCTCCGCAGCCGGCAGGGAACAAAGGTCGACAGACATAGCCCGCCCGGCAAAGCCGGCAGGAGGATGATCCCGGAAAGGACATGGACGAGTCGGCTCCCTGTTTTTTCCTAAGGGTCACCCTCTGGCGGGGGCGCTGTCAAGATTATTTCAGAATGCTGTTTCCTGTTACAATCTTTTCTGCAACCCTGCCCGTGATATTTCCGGGGTGACAAAGCCCCGGGGGACACTGCCGCAAAGGGGGGCGCATGGACCAGGGCCTGAGCATCGAAAACAGAATGCGGGCCTCGCTCAACGATCTGACCCGGGCCGAGCGCCAGGTCGCGACCCATATCCTGTCGCATTTTCCGATGTCAGCGCTTGGCTCGATCACCACGCTGGCGCGCGCGGCGGATGTGTCCTCGCCCACCATCGTGCGGCTGGTGCAAAAGCTGGGCTTCAGGGGCTGGTCGGATTACCAGGCGGCGCTGCGGGTCGAAGTCGAAGACCTTCTCGTGACCCCGCTTGGCGCCCCGGCCGTACCGGGAGAAGGACGGAGCCACCCGCTTCAGGGCTTTGCCGCGCAGGTCGTGGCCAATATCGGCGCAACGCTTAACCTGATTCCGGCGGCGGATTTCAACGGCTCTGCGGCGCTGATGGCGGATATGTCGCGCCGGGTGGTGGTGATGGGCGGGCGGCTGACCCATGCGCTGGCCGATTACATGGCGACATTGCTCAGGGTCATTCGCCCCGATGTCACCTGGATCGCCGATCACCTCACCGACTGGCAGCAGGCGCTGCTTGATCTCGCGCCCGGTGATGTGGTGGTGATCTTCGACATCCGCCGCTACGAATCGAATGCGGTTCAATTTGCCGAATTCGCGGCGGTCCAGGGGGCCGAGGTGGTGCTGATCACCGATCGCTGGCTTTCGCCCGCGGCCTCGCATTCGCGCCATGTGCTGCCCTGCCATATCGAAATGCCCGCAGCCTGGGATTCGACCGCGGTGCTTTTGATGGTGGTCGAGGCACTGCTGGCGCAGGTCCAGTCGCATATGCCGGATCAGGTCCGGGACCGGCTGAACCGGCTTGAGGATTGTTTTGCCAGCACCCGTGTCTTTCGCGCGCCGAAAATGGCCCAGGGGCGGTAAGGGAACGCCGGGCCTTGACCCCGCCGTGCGGGCGGCGAAACTGCCCATCACTTCAGGACGGAGCCCGGAATGTTGCGTTGGCGCAGAGTTAAAGATGCCTCACTTTTTGGTCGGCCCTCGGCGGCGGGTCTGGCGCTTGGGGCACTTTTCTTCGCGGTCTCTTTATCGCCCTCGCTGATTCCGCGCGCCGCTCTGGTGCAGGGGGCGCTTGGCGGCATCTGTTTCGCGATTGGCTATCTGGTGGGATATACGCTGATGGTGCTGCGCCAGTGGGTGGTCGAATCCGGACCCGCCGCGCCCAGGGTGCTGCGGATCAAGATGACGCTCGGGCTGCTGATTGCGGGGGCGGCGATCCTCTGGGCGCTGTGGAATGTCACCGGCTGGCAAAACGACATCCATGCCGCAATGGGGATCCCGCCGGTCGAGACCGCGCGCCCTTTCACGATTCTCGCGGTCGCGGCTTTTGTCGCGCTGGTGCTGGTGTTTCTGGGTCGGTTGTTCCGGCGGCTCTGGCGCGTGATTGCGACGCAGCTTGAAGCCTTCATCCCGCGCCGGCTGGCGAAACTGACCGGGATCACACTGGCGCTGCTGCTCTTCTGGGCGGTCGGCAATGATGTGATGCTGGGCCGCGTGTTGCAGGCACTGGACGAGACCTATGCAGCCCTTGACCGGCTGATCCCGCCGGAAAAGGCGGCACCCGATGATGCGTTGAAATCGGGCTCTGCCGCCTCGCTTGTCGGATGGGACGGGCTGGGCGCTGCTGGGCGTGACTGGGTCCTTGCAGAGCCCGATGCGGCGGCGATCACTGCGATTACCGGGGCGCCGGCGCTGGAGCCGCTGCGCATCTATGTCGGGCTGAATTCGGCCCCTGACGCCGATCAGCGGGGGCGGCTGGCGCTGGAAGAGGCGCTGCGCGTCGGCGCCTTTGACCGCCGCGTGCTGGTGATCGCAACCCCCACCGGCACCGGCTGGATGGACCCGGCAGGGATGCAGCCGCTGGATTACCTCACCGGCGGGGATGTGGCGGTGGTTGCGGTGCAATATTCCTATCTGCCGAGCTGGATGTCTTTGATTTTGCAACCGGAATATGGCGCTGAAAGCGCGGTGGCGGTGTTTCGCGAAATCTATGGCCACTGGCGCAACCTGCCGGAGGCAAGCCGGCCCGAGCTTTATCTGTTCGGCCTGTCGCTGGGGGCCCGCAATGGTGAATTGCCGATCTCCTGGCAGGATCTTTTGTCAGACCCGCCGCAGGGCGCGCTCTGGGCCGGACCGCCCTTTGCCATGCGCGGCTGGCAGCAGCTTCTGGCCAGCCGTGTGCCGGACAGCCCGGCCTGGGCACCGCGCTACCGCGACGGTTCGGCCATCAGGGTGATGACGCAGCAGCCTCAGTCCCACACCTACGCCCCCTGGGGGGTCATGCGGATGATTTACCTGGAATATCCCTCTGACCCGATTGTGTTTTTCTCGACCGGGACGCTGTGGCGCGCGCCGGCCTGGCTCAGGGGATCACGCGGCCCCGATGTCAGCCCGAGCCTCAGATGGTGGCCGGTGGTGACCTTTCTTCAGCTTGGGTTTGACATGATGACCGCAACCACGACGCCGCCCGGGCACGGCCATGTCTATGCCGCGAAACACTATCTAAGAGCCTGGGCCGAGGTGCTGGGCGGCGACTACAAACCCGAGATGATGGCGCGGATCGAGACGATTTTCGCCGGGCAGGGCATCTGATACCGCATCCGGTGGCCATCAAAAAACCGCAGCCGGGTCGCCGGCTGCGGGTTTCAGATGGTCTGTCGTGACAGATCTGCGGCGATCAGTTCGCCTTATGGATCAGCGCGATATGGTCGGCGGTCGCATCCTCGGCGCCGAGCGACTTATTGGCGGCAAAGACATTGCCTTTGCCATCGGTTGCGACATGGTTCGGATAGCTGCCGCCGTCGAGATTGGCGACGATCTCGCCCTCGGGCGACACCACGGTCACCGTGCCTGCCCCGCGGTTCGACACGAAAGCGAGCTTTTGTACCGGGTCAAACACCACATTCAGCGCGCCGGCGCCGGTGGTGACATCATGCCTGACCTCACCCGAGGCCAGATCGACGATCAGCAGGTTGTCGCTGTCTTGCGAGGCGACATAGATCGTGCCGGTCGCCGCGTCGAAATCGACGCCGGAGGCGTTTTTCGCGCCCGGCAGCGGCAGGACCTGGGTCACGGTATTGCTGGTCAGGTCGATCACCGCGAGCTCGTTCGATTTGCGGCTGACCGCGAAAAGGCGGTTGCCATCCGGATCGACCGCGATGCTCATCAGCGAGAACTCTCCGCCGCGAATGCCAGAGGTGATCTCGATGACTGCAACCTTTTCAAGGGTTTCGGTGTCGAACACATGCACGCCATTAGTGGCCGAGGCCGAGACATAGGCGCGACCGCGCTTTGCATCCACCTTGACGTCACGGGCGTGATAGACCTCGCCGGGCGGGAATTGTCTGATCAGCGACAGATCGTCCTGAGCATAGACCGCCACCGAATTGTCAAAGGTGTTGGTGCCCCAGATCGTGCCCTTTTCATCATCGACAGCCAGGCCGAACAGCGCCACCGGCTGCGGGCCGTTATCGGGCTGACCTTCCGCCGGTGCGCGGCGCTGGTCTTCGGGCAGCGGCGGTGGCGTGACTTCGGCGACCACGTCCAGCGTTTCGGGGTTCAGCTTCAGCAGTGCAGCGGCCGGCGGGCGGAAACTCGCAGCCGCCACAAAGAGCGCATTCGATTTCGCGCTATAGACCGACTGATAAAGGCCGGGCGCCGATTTCACGCGGGTCACGCTGAACCCGTCCGTGCCCGAAAGCGGCACATCCTTTGATACTTTCACATCGAAAAGCGAGGTCGAAGAGGGCTGGTCCATGATGGCAATCACCGGATGCAGGCCGGTAGCGGCATCTTCGGGCAGGGTGAAGGTAAAGCTGACGGCGCCGTTGTCATCGGCAGTCAGGGCATCTCTGCTCAGAACCGCAGTGCCGCGTTGCAGCACGAGGGTCTGACCCGGTTTCAGGCCCGAGCCTTCGATGGTGACGCTGCTGCCGGGCAGCACGGGCTTGCCGGGTTCAGCGGGGATCACCCGGAATCGACCTTCGAATTCAACCGGGGCGGGGAAGCTGCTTTCGGCGAGAACCGCGCCCGGAAGTACGAGGGCTGCAAGCGTAAGACCGAAAACGGATTTACGATAACCGTTTGTCAGGAAGGGGAAACCCATCACATGACTCCTGTTCAGATTGACCGAGGGGGACCGGCGGGAACCTGGCAGGTGCGGCGCTTGGCGCGGCGGCGGGGGACCGTAGGACTAAGCGCGACAGACCGCGAGCGGAGGGGGGATGTCAAGCTGCAATGACAATGCGGCCTGTCATGCGCGGCGCAGCGCGGGCGTTACTGCGGTCCGGTCCTGTCATCGTCCGGCCCCGCCGGGGGCCGCCTGTGGCCTCTTGCGGCACCGGTCCGTATGCTCCGTTACCCGGATGTCACACCGGTGCAGTACGGCTTTCCGGCAGCATCATTGCAAATCTTGACAGTAACACCAGGATTAAGCAGTTATGCGCCGTGCCCATGATCAGCCTGCAGACTCACTTTGCAAGGCATCAGGACAGAAACAGGCACATCCGCCAGCATAGCACCGCCAGCGCTCTCCCAAAATTCTGACCCGAAGCGAGGCGGTAATGACTGGACGCAATTCATTGCGCGCGGCTCTGTTGAGCAGTTGCGCGCTTCTGTTCCCTGTGGCGGCTCTCGCCCAGACGACCGGAGAGGCTGAGGCCCTCGGCACCATCATCCTGGACACCAAACGCGACGTGGCGACCGATACCGGCGTTGCAGTCACCACCATCGATCAGGCAGAGATGGATGACCGTCAGGCCTCGACCATCGCCGAGCTGATCTCCTCGGTGCCGGGTGTCACGCTGATCAATGGCGCGACGCCACTTGGCGGCGGCATCAATATTCGCGGCTTTGGTGCCGGCAACACCTATGGCACCAATCAGAAGGTGTTGATCACGATTGACGGGGCGACCCAGGGTTCGGAAGAGCTGTACCGGATCGGCACGCAGCTGTTCACCGATCCGGAGCTGTTCAAAAGCGTCTCGGTGATGCGCGGCACCATCGGGAGTTTTGAATATGGCTCAGGCGTGGTCGGCGGCATCGTGCAGCTGGAAACCAAGGATGCCTCGGATTTCACCGGCGGCGAGATCGGCTACAAGCTCCGCCAGGGGCTGAGTTTCAACTCGAATGGCGACGGCATCACCTCGTCGACGATCCTGGCCTGGCAGCCTTCGGAAAACGCTGAATTCGTGGCCAATTACATCTGGCGCCGCCTGGGCGAACAGGTCGATGGCAATGGCGTCAACCTCGGGGCCGAAGGTTTCAAAACGCCGTCCTGGGGTCTCAAGGGCAAATTCACCTTCGGCCAGGAACGCGACCAGTTTGTCAGCCTCTCGCTGGCCAATACCACCATGGCCGAACGCGACGTGCCCTATGACGCGATCGGGGGCAATGCTTTCGGCAATGTCGACCGCGATGTTGAAAGCCGCAATGCGGTGCTGACCTATGGTTGGAACCCGCTCGACAATGATCTGGTCGACCTGCGGGTGATCCTGTCCTATGCCGATCAGCAGATCGACAGCACCTCGGTGCCCTATGCTCCCACCGATGGGCTCAGGAATGCCGATCACCGCTATGAGACGACCAAGCTCACGGTGAAGAACACCGCGCGCTTTACCTTTGGCAGCATCGAAAACGAGCTGCGCGCCGGTGTCGAATTCATCCGGAAAGACCGCAAGACCGCAAGTTCGGCGCCGGGTGGCACGGATGACCGCACCGCCTTCTTCCTGATCAACAAATTCGATTTTGGCAATGGCCTGACCATCACGCCCGCGATGCGGTATGAGACCCAGGATATCACCTATAAAGGCCTTCCGCAGGCCCGGATCCCGGTCACAAACTTCGACAATGACGCACTGATGGGCGGCGTCGATGTGCGCTATGAATTCGCCAATGGTGCGGCGGTGTTCGGCAGCGTGGCCTATACTGAGGGCCTGCCGATCCTTGATGACTTCGAGAATCAGAACCAGGCCTGGGTGGGCGGTTCGCGCGCAAATTACATGACCATCAACGAACAGTCGCGCACCGTTGAAATCGGGGCGTCCTGGCGTACCGCTGACCTTTTCTCGGCGGGGGATGCCTTCAGCATCAAAGGCAATATCTACGACACCAATGTCTGGAACGCGACGTCAGAGCCCAGCACGGCCTGGATCGCGGGCACCGGGTTCGAGCTTGAGGCCGCCTATAGCATGGAAAGTGGCTATTACGGCGAACTCAGCACCAGCATCGTGAATTTCGAATCGAAAACGATCCAGTTGGTTGATCGCCCGAACTATGCGCAGACACCGCCGAATTCCGTGCGTGTCGTCGCCGGGAAACGCTGGGACCGTGAACTCGATCTGAGCTGGGAAATGGTTGCCTATGACCGCTACGACGAATCGGTGATCCGTCCGGGCTTTGCAGTTCACAACCTGCGCGCAACCTACCGTCCGCAGGAGGGAGTGCTTGAAGGCACCGAAATCCGCTTCGGTGTCGAGAACCTGTTTGACCGCGATTACATGCAGGCGCTGGCCACCCGCAACGGCCCGGGCCGCAACTTCAAGGTTGGTATTATCAAGACCTTCTGATCCATCCGGACCGGCCGTCTTATGATGGCCGGTTCGTTCTTTCCCGGCCGGATCCCCGGCCAGACCACAGCCAGAGGAACGGAGTCCCCCCATGGCCGACCGCAGCAAAACCACCCTGAGCCTCAGCCTCGCGCTGATCGCGGCCCTGTCCGGCGCCGCTTTCGCGCAAAGCGAAGAGACCACAGCCACCGAATCCGGCACTACGACCGAAACGGCGGCCGACAATCCGGCCGATGCCTCGCCAAAGCCGGGCATTGCCGGCGGCCACAGCCAGGCGGCCTTTATCGCCTCTTATGACAAGAATGGCGACGGCAAGGTCTCGCTTGAGGAGCTGATCGAGGTGCGGACCGAGCGTTTCCGGGGCGCCGATAAGGATGGCGATGGCAGGCTCAATGAGGCGGAATATGTTGCTGAATTCGAGGGCCGCCTGCGCCAGCAATATGCCGATCAGGGCCGCGATCCGAGCGGTGAGCGTTTTGAGGCCAGCCTGAAACAGGCCGGCGTGCGGTTCGCATTGATTGACCGTGACCGGGATGGGTTCCTGTCGCTGGAAGAAGATCTCGAATCCGCCCGCAAGACATTTGCCCGCAATGACACCGATGGCGATGGCTTCGTCTCGGCCGCCGATCCGGCGCCTGTCCGCGAGGATGACGGCAATGATCAGGCCGATAAGAAAGACGAGAAAAAGGACGGCGCTGCGAACTGATCGCAGCCCCGTCCCTGGCCTTGCGGCGGGTGACGGCTTCCCGCCCGCCGTGAGGCATCTATACCGCTTTTGCCCCCCGGGTGCTGACGATGACTGGTGCTGATGATGACAGATGACAATACCCGCCCGATGCCCGCCGCGCGCCTGGCCGTTGCGGCGACGCTGGCGCTGGTGAGCGGCCCGGCTCTGGCTGCCGGGCTGGAATTCGAGGTGACGCTGCCCCAGCCCGAGGCCAGCCCCGCTTACCGCCCCTATCTCGCGGCCTGGATCGAAGAGCCGGGCTCGAAAGAGATCCGCGGCACCGTGGCGGTCTGGTATGACACAAGGCTGCGCGACAATCTCGGCCGCGGCTTCCTGCGCGATCTGCGCAGCTGGTGGCGGGCCGAGGGCGAAAAGCTCGATCTCCCGGCCGATGGGCTGAGCGGGCCGACCCGTGGCCCCGGCACCCATAAAGTTGCGGTCGCCCCTGAAAATGCCGCGCTTACCGGGCTGAGCGCCGGCGATTATGTGCTGGCCGTCGAGGTCTCGCGCGAGGATGGCGGGCGGGAAACCCTGCGCGCGCCCTTCCGCTGGGGCGACGCGGAGAACAGCGCCGAAGTGACCGGCGAACGTGAGATTACCCGGTTGAAAGTGACCGCGAACCCCTGAGGAAAGGGATGCTCATGCAAGCAGGCAATCTGCTGGCGACAACTTTGGGGCGCAGCTTCTGGCTGCGCCAGTTCCGTTTATGGCACTGGGTTTCCGCAGCGTTCAGCCTTGCGGGGATGTTCCTCTTCGCGGTCACCGGTTTCACGCTTAACAATGCCAGCCTCTTCGCCACGCGTCCCGAGACGGTCGAGCTGAGCGCGAGCCTGCCGCCTGACCTTCTGGCCGCGATCCGTGCTATGCCAGAAGCGGGCGAGACCCCGGTGCCCGCGGCTGTCGCCGCCTGGGCGGCTGGTGAGTTCCGCGTGACGCTTGACCATCGCCCGACCGAGACCAATGCCGATGAGGTCTATATCGCCCTGCCGCGTCCCGGAGGCGATGCCTGGATGGCCATTGACCGTGCCAGTGGTGATGTCACCTACCGGCTGACCGATGGTGGCTGGCTGGCCTGGCTCAATGATCTGCACAAGGGCCGCAATGCCGGGCCGGTCTGGTCCTGGTTCATTGACCTTCTGGCGCTGGCCTGTGTCATCTTCACCCTTACCGGCTTCGGGCTGCTCTGGATGCATGCGAAATTACGCCCGGCCACCTGGCCGCTCGGCTGGGCAAGTTTTGCTCTGCCGCTGATCATCGCGCTTTTGTTCATCCATTAGGGCCGGTCCGCGATGCAAACCCTGTCGCGCAACCGCGTTATCCTCCCGCCTCTGGTGGTCCGGGGGCCGGTTCTGCCGCCGCCGCCCGGCTGGGTCGAGACCCGTCTTGCGGGCGAGACCATGGGCACGGGCTGGTCACTGATCGCCTGGGCGCCGCCCGGCGCAGGCCCCGGGCTGCAGCGCCTGGTCGAGACGGAATGCGCGCGGGTGATCGCGCTCTTCAGCCCCTGGACCCCGGAAAGCGAGGTCTCGCGCCTCCACCGCAACGGGGCAGGGGAAGCGGAACTGTCTGAAGGCTTTCTGGCGCTGCTTGCGCCGCTTCTGCAGCTGGCGGATCAGACCGGAGGCGCTTCGGACCCGACGCTGGGCGCGCTGGTCGATCTCTGGGGCTTTGGCCCGCCGGGCCCGCGTTCCGCCCTGGCCCAGCTGCCGCAGCCGCGAGAGATCGCAGTGGCGCGCGAAATCAGCGGCCATGCGCGATTGCGGCTGGAGGGCAACCGTCTGCATTTCCCACCCGGTCTGCGCTTTGATTTCAGTGGCAGCGCCAAGGGCCATGCCGTTGATCTGATCAGTGCCCGGCTGGCCGGGGCCGGCATCGGATCGCATCTGATTGAAATCGGTGGGGAATTCTACGGACGCGGCCTCAGGCCCGATATGCGGCCCTGGTGGGTCGGGATCGAGTCGCCGCCGGGGGGGCTCCATAACGGGCAGCGCCCGCTGGTGATCGCGCTGAACGGCTGGGGGCTGGCAAGCTCGGGCGATTACCGGCGCGGCTTTCAGCATGGCGGGCGCCGCTATGCCCATACGATCGACCCTGCGACCGGCTGGCCGGTGGAAAATGACCTCGCTTCGGTCTCTGTGCTGGCGCCAACGGTGATGCAGGCCGATGCCCTGGCGACGGCGCTTCTGGTGCAGGGGGCTGCGCGGGGCATGGCATTTGCGCGCATCGCCGGGGTTGCGGCCCTGATGATCCGGCGCGGGCCGGAAGGTGCCGTGACCGAGATTTCCCCCGCCTTGCAGGAGATGCTTGACGATGATTCTCAGCGCTGATCCGCTGCACTGGACGATGGCAGCGCTGACCGGTGCCGCCTGGTCCGGGCTCACAGTCCGGACCCTGATCCGCGCGCGGCGGGCGGGGCAGGTGGCTGCAACCGGTCCAGGCGGTCTTCTGATCGGCTATGCCAGCCAGAGCGGCAGTTCCGAGGCGCTGGCGCGTGCCGCAGCGGCGGCATCCCCGGGCGCGCGTCTTTTGTCGCTGGACCAGATCGGGGTGGCGGATCTCGCCGGCACGGCTCAGGCGCAGTTCTACATCAGCACCACCGGCGATGGCGACGCGCCCGACAATGCCACGATGTTCCTCGCGCGCGTGATGGCGGGGTGTCCGGAGCTGGGCGGGCTCAGCTATGCGATACTCGCGCTGGGCGACCGCCACTATCCGCGCTTTTGCGGTTTTGCGCATCGCCTTGACCATTGGCTGCGGGCCTGCGGCGCCACGCCCCGTTTCCCGCTGACCGAGGTCGACCGTGACCAGCCGACTGCGCTTGCCACCTGGCGCGCCCGGATGGGGGAGACCACGAACACCGGAGCGCCGGTATCTGCCGCCGCACCCGGACGCTGGCGTCTGGCGGCGCGGCATCATCTGAACCCCGGCAGCCCGGGCGGCCCGCTCTGGCATCTGGTGCTGGAACCCGAAGGCCCGCTGCCGGCCTGGCGGGCCGGAGATATCGCCGAGATTACCATCCCCAGCCCCGAAGGCCCGGTCAGACGCGACTATTCGCTGGCCTCGCTGCCGGCCTCCGGGCGCGCGGAACTGATTCTGCGCGAGGTGATTTCGGAGGACGGTCGCCCCGGCACCGGTTCGCACTGGCTCTGCCGGCAACTGGGCGAGGGCGGTGCCATTGACCTGTCGATTCGTGCCAATCCCGGCTTTCATGCCGGGGATGACGCGATGCCGATGCTGCTGATCGGCAATGGATCGGGTCTGGCCGGCCTGCTGGCGCATCTGCGCCACCGCGCGGCCCTGAAGGCAAGCGGCCCTGTCTGGCTGATCCACGGCGAGCGCAGCCCGGACCATGACGCTGTTTTCGCAGAGGAACTGTCCGGCTACCTGGCCAGTGGCGGGCTTGCGCGTCTTGACCGCAGCTTTTCGCGCGGAGGGGGAGGGCCGCGCTATGTGCAGCAAATCCTGCGCGATTCGGCGGCGGCGGTAAGGGCGCATGTCGCGGCGGGTGGCGGTATCTGGATCTGCGGCCGGCGTGAGGGGATGGCGACAGATGTGCAGCAGGCGCTGGAAGAGGTGCTGGGCAAGGACGAAACCGCGCGCCTGATGACAGAGCGCCGTCTGCGCCGCGATATCTATTGACGCCCCGACCTGCCGCCACATCGCGGTGACAGGCAGGCGGCTGCCTGCCTCGCCGCCGGAGTGCCCATCTGGTGGCCGTCTGGTGCAGCATCCATAGTCGAGACCCGCTCTCCCGCTGCCTGTCCCTTTGCGGCCCTTCCCTGCGCCTCTCAGGCACAGGGCAGAGGCTCCGGCTCCTCCGAGTGCGAGCACGGTTCCTTCACGGTCCTTGCTTTGGCACTGTTCCGGCTCTGTCAGGGATAGCCTGCTTCCTCAGGATCCGCTGGCAGAGATATGTCGTCATAGCCCCGGACAGCCTGGCGCGACCCGATCAATCGGGTCAGAGATCTTTGTTCGGAAACGAGACTGGCAGAGCCCCTTACCTTGTGTCGCGCCAGGGGCCGGCGCAGTCAGACTGTTCCCGCTTCGGCGATTATGCGGGGAACTGACTGGTGCCAGGTCACATGCGGCAGAGCCGGCGCTCGTGAATCATTGATCCGGACCCGATTGACGGGTTCCCGACCGAGATGCCCGGCCAGGTGCAGGGCATCGCAGGCTCTGAGGACGGCAGTTTTCAGGAAAATCGCCTCCCGGAGAAATTTGTTTAAGAAATTTCAGCCATGGGTATTGACCCTCCCGGCGACCTTCCTTAAACGCCACATCCACAGTGGGCCCGTAGCTCAGTTGGTAGAGCAACTGACTTTTAATCAGTGGGTCACAGGTTCGAATCCTGTCGGGCTCACCACTGAAATCAAGGGCTTAGGCAGAAATGCCTGAGCCCTTTTCAGTTGGTTGGGATTGCCGGGTAATATCCGGGGTTACAATCTTTCAACGGCACTTCGATGGAGATTGACGGTGTTGCGCGCCGCCAGCTCTGGCAGAAACTACGGTTAGCTTTGGCAGGAAAATTTTACGGTCAGGATCTTAACTCTGCGTCAGTTCCTGCATGGATCCTGACAGCTATGGGCGCTTGATCACCGGGTGCAAGATTCCGGCCTGATGCCTCGCCCTGGCGGAGTATGACCGGTAACACCAGCGCTGTTCGGCCCGGTGAGGTCTGAACAGGTCCGGGAGACTATGGCGAGGGGGTATCGAACACCGGCTGACCCGGCCCAACCATCCCTGGAGCCGCGAGGATCAGAAAACAGTCCGGGGACCGTTTTCCCGAGGGCGGCCAGGTCGAACCGATCAACCAGATGTCGGGTCTGAACACCTGGCGCCCCCCCCCTTTGATCCGGAATTAAACGCAATATTTCCGAAGATCTCGTGCCCTGAAGGTCGCCCAGACGAAAAAGCCGCCCTCTGCATTCAGGGGCGGCTCTGACCTCTCGTTTCAAACCTCAGGCGACGCGGGTTTCTGTTCTGAACCCGGCAGAACTGGCTGCCGCAAGGAAGGCCCGCCTGGCGGAGCCAACGCTTCCGATACATGCCATGGCGGCCTCGATCCGGGTGAGCGCTGTGGTCCGGGCCTCGTCTTCGACCGGCCAGCGCTTACGAAGCCAGTACCGTGCCTGTTCGATTGTGGTGAATTTCTGAATATCACCCTGGGGGGTGACGGCGATGTGCAGGGGTTTACCCCAGTCTGTTTCTATCATTCCGCCCATATGGGTATTGCAAGGGCAGTCTGCAACCGGCCGGTTTCTTCCGACCGGATGCGGGCAGGAGGATCCGGGATTTGCCACAGGCAAGCTTTCGTGGTAAGAATCGCCTGCATCTACGTTTTTGAACCCTGATCCATTCGGCGCAGTTTTCGATAATCGCTTGTGCCGGGCTGTCACTTCCTGTGGGCGGCATGTATCAGAAAAGGATATCACGATGGCCAACGGCACCGTGAAATGGTTTAACGCAACCAAAGGTTTCGGCTTCATAGCTCCCGAGGGTGGCCGTAAGGACGTGTTCGTTCACGTCACCGCGCTGGAACGCGCTGGCATCCGTGGCCTCGACGATGGTCAGGCAGTGACCTTCGACATCGAAGCAGGCCGCGATGGCCGCGAATCGGCGATCAACATCAAGCTCGCCTGATATTTTTTGATCCGTTCAGATGTGACGGATCTCCGAGACGAACCACGGCCCATCCTGAAACGGCAATCTGCTCAGCCGAAATCGCCGATCCTGCGCCGGTCTTGCTGGCGTTTACTGCTCGGGCCGGATCGCAAACGCGGTTAAAATGGTGGAAGGTCGGAAGACAGAAAAAACGCCCGGAGCATAAGGCTCCGGGCGTTTTTGTGTATCGGGCCGACGTTTTGCCCTGGTCTGTCAGCCAGCGTGCTGGCGACTGGCTGTATTGCAGAGGATTTTGCCCAATTTTTCCCAGAAAACACCATGCAACCTCGCCGAACATCTGGCCCGTCCGGCGACTCCCGCGGAAATCCAAAGGGGAATGGCGGCCCGCAAGAAACAAAGCGGCGCTTCGGCACAAGGCCTGACCTCAGAATCCCTTAAAGCGGCCGGTCCCGGTTTCGGCGTGTCTCGGTTTCGGGGCGGTCCGCCTTTTCGTCCGGGACGCGCCCTGCGGTCGCTGCCGCGCGGCGCTGTTTGTCAGAAGGGCGCGTCTTCTGGCGGCGTGCTTTGTCGCTGGTCCAGCCTGAGGTTCCGTGTTGCCGGAGGTTTTCACGACGGACCTCACGGTCAGGCTCCTGACATGGGCAAACGGGGCCGCCTGCCACCGCAGGACAGACCGGAAATTCTGAAAGCGGGCGCTGTGTCGGCGAAGGGCCTGCGTGCCGCCCGGGCTGAGACACGAAGCACATCACTGCCCTTGCACAACCTGCCTCCCGGAGGAGGGGGGGATCGTCACAAACAGGTGACAAGGTGGCGCGCGATGGCGTAACGTTGCCCTCCCCAGAGGGAGCGCCCGATGCCTGCCGATCTTCTTGCCGCTGCTGCCAATATGTCTGTCGCCGTGGCCTGCGGCGCGCTGATCGGAATGGAAAGGCAGATCCGGCAGCGCAAAGCCGGGCTGCGGACCAATGCGCTGGTGGCCCTTGGTGCTGCGGCCTATATGGTGTTTTCGACCCTGATCGACGGCGATATGAGCCCCAGCCGCGTCGCGGCGCAGGTGGTCAGCGGGATCGGCTTTCTGGGCGCAGGGATCATTTTTCGTGACGGGGCCAATGTCCATGGCCTGACCACCGCCGCGACGCTCTGGTGCGCCGCCGCAGTGGGATTGCTCGCGGGCGGAGGCCACTGGGATTATGCCATGGTCGCCACGGGGCTGGTGGTATTCGTGAATTTCGCGCTGCGGCCATTTGTTCAGTGGATGAAGCGTCGGATGGGGGCTGCCGGCGCCGGACATCGGCCATTCACTCTGCGGATTCTGGTGCCGGCGGCGCAGGAGGCGCAGGCCCGCAGCCTGCTTCTGGGCACGCTCGCGCTGAGCGGGCTGCATCTGACGGGGATCGAGCTGCGCGAGGCGGCCGACGCGGTGGAACTGATTGCCACCGTCAGCGGTGACGCGACTGTCGAAACCCGGCTGGAACAGGCGGTGCAACGCATTGCAGCCGAGCCGGGGCTGTTGCGGTTGCGCTGGTCAGCCTCGGAAGAGGGATAGGGCGCACAGGAAGGGGCCGCCAGACTCGCCCGCGCCGAGGCCCCAATCTGTGTCAGGGGGGAGCGTCCTGCCGCATCCCTCAGGATTTTATATTGCGCAATTAGCCGAGCCTCTTGTGACCCTGATGCGACCACCGTGGCTTTTGTCAGGAGTTGACGTTCCCCGAAGGTGCGCGCCCTCTCTCGCTCATCTTTTCGGTGTTCCCCCCGCCATCCCGGCGAACTGGCGCTGCCGGGTGCGGAGCGAGTGCTTGCTCACCCCAGGCCGTTCCGAAACTTCGCTGATCGCAGCTGATGGCAAGTCTGTCCCCGGCGGCGCTCCGACCTTCGCAATCATGGATGAGCGGGCGGCATGGGATCGCGAAAAGGGCGATGCCATGGAGAAACGCTCTCCTCTCCGGCTTCGGCAAGTGTGTCGGACGGGTTTCGACCGAAGATCGCTCAGTGCTGGTCACTGTCGACGAATGGTTGAGTGCCAAAGTCTCCCCGGATCAGCTGCCCGGCCGTGATGGCTCTGCGTCCTCGGGAGCGACCTCGGCGGCTCCCGGTCCTTGTCGGCAGCGACATTCCACTGGCCCGAAACCGGGCGACTGGAAACCCTCGGCACTTTCGCAAACAATCCGTCTCCGACTGATCGCGGCGCGGTGGCCGGCGTTGGCGACCGCTACCGTCGCGGGGAGCTTGTCGGGGCGATGCGCCATGTCATTCTTGAGCGGGATGGCAGGAAATGCCGGTGCTGCGGCACCCGCAATGCCCTGCTGCAATCGGGCGAGGCGCTGAAAGCTGCAAGCCGCCGTAATAGGAGAGGCACCATGACGGCAGAGCTGGACAAGGCCATTTTTCCCGGCGCCAGCGGGCAACCCCTCGGCGTCATTCCCTGCGCGACAATCTATGGCATCGCCACGGGTGCAATTGATGGCCCGGCGGATTGGGCTGCGTTCCGTGCCGCCATTATGCGCTTCATGACGGCCAACACCACGACCGGGCCAAGCGGCACCCCGCTGGCAAAGCCCTGCTGACCACCGCTGATGTGACCGTGGCGCGTGGTTCGCAGCTGCAGCTGGCGGCGGAACAAGGCTCTGGAGCAGTCGTAGCGGAAATCCGGAACTTCGCCGACAACGCAATGGGGAAATCAGGCTGGTCAACAAAACAGCCAGGATCATCTGTGCCATCGTCACTCATAACGAGCCTTACAAGATCAGAGCCGCCTGACAGCGGCAGGCAGACAGCGAGAAAGCAAGGCCCATGAAGTGATGGCAATCAGTCAGCCGTAACATCAGGATCCCCCGGGCTTTGTCCAGGACACATATAGTCCGATTGCGAGAACGGGAACCTGGTTCGCGGAAACCATCAGGGCCAGTGGTCGGATGAACTGCACAAACAGGCCGAACACAAGACCGCTACTGACAGAACGCCAGGCAGTCATAAAAGTCATGCTTTGCAGCAGCCATCCACTCAGGACATTGTCGTCATTCGATCCACCTGTTGACATTGCGCGGCGCCTCAAATTAGTTGCATAATACATCTAATTTGAGGGCCATGATGACACCTCCTGAAGATCTCGTGCAGAATCTGCGGCTCGCTTCCCGCCAGCTGGTCCGGGAACTCGGCTTCATGGGGGGAAGTTTCGCAGGCACGGATCTTCCTCCCTCCGCTGTCCATGCGCTGATCGAGATAGATGCCGGCCGGTTAACGGCACGCGAGCTTGCGCCCCTGCTGAAACTTGAAAAATCAAGCGTCAGCAGGATGCTCCGGAAGCTCGTTGCTTCGGGCGATGTTGCGCAGGAAAGCGGCCACACGGATGCGCGCATGAAGCTCCTGACGCTGACGAAGGCTGGCCGGAGGCGTGTGAGTGATATCCATGCCTTTGCGCGCGATCAGATTCTTGCTGCGCTGGAACAGCTTGAACCCGGGCAGGATCGCCTCGTTCTCGACGGGCTGTCCATCTATTCTGCGGCTCTCTCCGGTCGTCGGAAAGGGCAGCACGGGCCCGCGGTTGAGGTAATGCTCGGATATTGCACGGGCCTCATCGCCCGGATCACCCAGATGCACGCCCATTACTATGCGCAGGCCTCCGGATTTGGACGCCGTTTCGAGGCTGTCGTCGCGGGCGGGCTGGCGGAGTTCTGCAACCGGATCGACAATCCGCGAAACGCAATCTGGTCAGCACGGCAGGGCGAACAGATACTCGGGTCTATCGCGATTGACGGGGAGGATATGGGCGAGGACATCGCGCATCTGCGCTGGTTTATCGTGGATAATGCGCTCAGGGGCACGGGCACGGGGAGGAAGCTCCTGTCTGCGGCCCTGGCCTTTGCGGATGCGCAGGGGTTCGGGCAGACGCAGCTCTGGACATTCAGCAGCCTGACCTCCGCGCGCCATCTTTACGAGGCGAGCGGTTTTGTCCTCGCTGAGGAGCGACGGGGCAGCCAGTGGGGGCGCGAAGTCATGGAGCAGCGGTTTGTCAGGCCGAGACAGGCATAACGCGACCGTCTGGAATGGGCTCTTTCGACATTTGCCCCGGCAAGTGGACTTCACAGAGTTTGCGCCCGCGGCAACTTAATGAAGCGCCTGGCAGGGTGCAGTCGTGGAGGTCCGCATAGTGGGGCAGGGGTAGAGCCAGCTTTGGAGCTTCTAAGGGGATATGGAGGCTCGATGTGCGGGGCAGGTAGGTGCTGCGCCGAGCCAGCTAGTTAAATCGATGTTACCAATTCGCAGGGAAGGCGCCCGGCGCAAGATTGGGATCGCGCCCCCGATTCAGCCTCAGAAATTGTTCCAGATTTTTGCCGGACTGTTAACGACGCCACGCAAGAGGCGCAGTACACCCACCATACCGCGAAATGGTACTTGGGGGATAGCTTGGGAGCCAGTCTTTGCTGATCTTATAAGTGCTTGATCTGTGGGGGCAATATATTAAGAAGTGGCAGCCCGTAGGGCGCTTGATGTTCTGAACGAAATCAAGGGCTTGATTCGTCCAAATGACCCCAATTTGCAGGAAAGCGTCCAATCGGACGATTTGAATGCGTCCAGCCCGACCGGGCAGGACTGAAATGGAAGGGCCTATCCTTCGCGCATGTATCTTGGCGGATCGGCGCATCGGAAGGCCAACAGCAGACAGATCGGCTTTGCCGCCCTGACCGTTTCAGCCCTTCGATTCCTGAAATAACACGTCTGGCGGCAGCCGATCAATCGGGATCGGCCCATCACACTTACTTTTTCGCAAACTTCTGCCACTGCGTTGCATTCTGCCAGCGGCGCGGAAGCTTCTGCCCTTGCTTCTGTCTACAAGAATCCCGGCTCGCAGAGCCGCAACGCCGCAGGCGTCAGCCCTGCCGCTGGCAAGGGCAAAAAGACCCCCGCAGGGGTCACGGGGGAGGCCCGCAGGGCCGGGGGCAGCGCCCCCCTTGGTATATACACGGAATCCGTTGACAAACGGACCGTGCGGAAGGCCCCGCCGAAGGGGAAACCCAAGGCGCGCAAGTGCAAGAACCCCGAGCGGGACAAGGCAAAGAAAGCCGAGGTTTTCAGGGATTTGCGGCGGCAAGTCCATGCCGACCAGCGGGCGGTTGCAGGACTGGTGCAGCGCCATGTCCGCCACGATCATCGCATTGGGAAGTGTAAATGGTGCAAGATAGCGGCGAAGGTAGAATTGCACCTGAACAGCTATGGTGAAGGTTCTGACGCAGTGCAGCGGGCCAGCTATAAGGGGCTTGTGATCTGCGGCAACGTGTGGGGCTGTCCTGTCTGCGGGGCGCGTGTGAGCCGCGTTCGGCGTGGCGAAATGAACACCCTCCTAGCGTGGGCGCGGGAGCAGAAGTTGGTGCCGGTCATGCTGACGCTCACCGCTCGCCATGGCCGCGCCGACAGGCTGGCCGATCTGCTGGAAGGCATGAAGAACGCAAAGCGCCGTTTGCGGCAACGGGCGGAATGGCGGGCGCTGCCCTATGCCGGGTCCGTTACTGCCACAGAAATCACGCACGGCACCGCGCATGGGTGGCACCCTCATTTCCACGAGATCGTCTTGCTGCGCTGTGCGGACGAGGCGGAGGCTCTGGCGATGGTCCAGCCACTTGCGGAAGCGTGGCGCGTATCACTGCGGGCCTTCGATCTGGACGGCGCGGCGGCGGCTTTCGATGCGCAGGGCGCTGCTGTGGCGGGCGACTATGTGACAAAATGGGGCGTCGCGGCGGAAATGACGTTGCGGGACAGCAAAGCGGGGCGTGCCGGAAAGGCGGGTGCGAAGGGCCGTATCCCGCTGGAACTGGCCCGCCTCGCTGCCGCAGGAGGAAATTGCGAGACACATTTGTGGCTGGAGTATTTCGAGGCCACTAGCGGCCAGCGGCGGCGGCAACTGGTATGGTCTCGCGGCCTGAAGGCCGAATGCGGGGTGGCCGAGGTCGCGGACGAGGCGGCGGCGGCGCAGGAATCCGAAGATGGGCAGATATCGGAGCCGGTTTTTGAGTGGGGAGTGGAATGGTCGGCGGTCGCCAGAAAGCGGGTCCGGATGATGGAAGCGGCGGAAATCGGGGGCGCGGCGGCGGTTGCGGTGGCGATGGCTGGGCGGGATGATGATGAGGCGGAGGCATCGCCGAAACTGGTCGAAACCGCAGCTGCCCCGGCCAATCCGCACCCCACATCGGGAGGCAATGGAGAGGCCGCGCATCATGATGCAGACACTGCGGGGGATGAGATGCTGGCGCTGTTGGCGCTGTTCGATGCACCGCCCGATGTGCAGGCGGCGGCGGACGCGGCCCGCAGCGCCGATTTTCGGCAGCGGGCCGGACTATGGTGGGAGAAAGTGCGGGCGGCGGCATAGCCGCCTGCGCATCAGGCGGTTTGAATGCCATTGCTCCCTCTTCCCCAAATCTCGGGGTGCCGCTAGGCTCGCAGCATTGACGGAGGAACTAAGTTTGCCGAGCCTAAAGGATTTCATAGCCGCCTTGCAGGCTGGCTGGTTTCCGGCCCTCGCTGCTTTGGTGGGTTGTGCAATTGTGATAGCGGGGGACTGGTATCAGCTTCCTTACCTGTCGAGCACTCCGCCTTTCCTGCTCACCACCGCCGTAATCGTGGGGGTGTTTTCTTTCAGCATTCTGGCGGCGAACATCGTGTATGCTCCCATCGCGGTATGGAATTCTATCAAGCGGGCAAGGGCGAGGAAGAGGTTTAAAGCCGCCGTGGAGGCGGAGGTGTCCGCTGCGCCCCCGGAAGAGATGATGATCTTGGCATATCTGGTGACGACTGGCAGGAGGGCTTTTGCCGCAGAGTTCAATAACAGGAGGCTCGCACCTCTGGTGGCAAAGGGACTGATATTAAGGCTCGGCGGAACCAACTCCGTCTTGGAATGGCCTTACGTTGTGCAAGAGGACGTCTGGAAGTTTCTGCTTGAGCACAAAGAGGAACTGCATGTTCCGAATGCTGATAGCATGCAAGATATATTCCACTGGCGGAACCGCTGGTAACAGGGCTGTCCATTTACAGGCTTATTGCGGGTCGTCCGGCAAGATCCCGGACAGCGCATCAGACCTGACTACTGCCAGCGCATCTGCATCCGGTGCGGTCACGGTCTTAGACAGGCGCAGGACGATGGCGCGCGCCACGCCCGGCGCTTTTTCAGTCGCCCGCGTATCCCGCAGGCCTTTGCACTCATCGTATGTGACTCCGGAGCCATATCCATCAGAATGTGCGATCCAGATCGCCGCTCGAGTCAGCGCCAGCTTGTCCAGATCAGCCATTTTCGGGTTGGTTAGCAGGTGGCGAATAGAGGTCAAGGCCAGACCGTTGGCCGTGGCCTGCTGGCCAGCGGTGAAGGGCTGATCTGGGTCCGTGCCGAATGGGTCGATGATGTCGTTCATATTTTGGTTTCCTACAGCCCAAATCTGCGCCCGCCCATCGGGCGCATGGTTTTTCCGATAAGACCCGCCGCGCCGCTCTTGGGGCGCTTGCCGCCTATGAGTGACTTGCCAGCCGCCCCGGCCATCGTGCCGATCAGTTGAACACCGATTTGCACCGCCTGCGCGCTGCGCCCATCCATCGCGCCGCCTCGGCGCTTTCCTTTGGTCGATAGTTTGCCCAGCGGTTTCGCCAGGGCGGTGGATACCACCGCCCTGGCGAAACCGGGGCTTGCTGCGTGACGCGGGGACGCCCGCCAGCCGGGGTTGGGGCTGCGGTCTGGACAGGGCGCGGGTCGAGCCGCTGCCGAATGCGTGACAGCGTAGCGGCCCGGTCGATCTGACCCGCACCGATACGCTGGCCGTCAGGCCCGATCAATATAAGGCCCTGACCACGACCGCGCTGGACCGTCTCCGCGCGCCAGCCCTGCGTTGCTAGGCCGCTATGCAGGTCTTTCCATGACCCTGCGGTCAATAGCGTCCGCCTGACGCCATCGGGGGCGTTGTGTTGTCGCGGGTCTGGTGTGGCCCGATCGCCTCGCATCCTGCGCCCGGTGTCCGGGGCCGGGGCGTGGCGTCCCGGCGTGACCGTGAGGCCGCGCCGCGCCTCGATGCGCCGCAAAGCGGCCTCGGCCCTTGCAAAGCTGTTGCTGTCGCTGACGGACTTGCCATCCGCCCCGACCCGATTGACCATCAGGTGCATGTGCGCGTGGTCGCGGTCATGGTGCCGCACGACGATGGCCTGATTTTCGGCCAGCCCGAGGCCGCGCAACACCCCGGCGGCGTCCTGCCGCATATCAGCATTGCTCGGCTCCGCGTCCGCCGGGTCATAGCTGACGACAATATGCATAACTGGCTGCTGCGTCCGGACGCTGACCGATGCCGCAGTTTGCATTTCGCTGGCGGCGGCTTCTGGGTCGTCGGATGAGAGGTGCCGCATGTCCAGCACCTCGCCGCGCCGATCTCGCGTGAGATAAGTCGAGAGGCGGAAAAAGTCCCGCCCCTTGATGATTTTAGCGATCATGCCCCCAGTGCGCCAAGCGCAGCGCGCGCCCCGCTTGTGCGCCGCTCAGCCTCTTTTAGAGCCTCGGCACGATGGGCCTCGCTGGCCTTCGCCCGCGCTTCTCGCTCTTTCGATTCCGCGACAATGCCGGTTCCCCATGCAATGCTATTGTTAGCGGCGCCCCGCATATCATCGGTAGAAGTCGGATTATTCAGGATGTCCGCTCCGACCCGCTTTGCTTCGATACCAAGACTGATATTCCGCTCGGCGCTGGCAACGGCCAATCTGGCGCTGGTCAGGTCGTGTGCGGCACATTCTTCGGCAAGCTCCGCCCGGGCAACAGCCAGTTCGGCCCGCAGGATTTTTTCGCTATCAGTCATGGTTTAACTCCTTAGACTTTTGGCCAGATTAAAGCCGTGCCGCCATATCCCGCGCCGCCGCCGCCGGGATGTAGATCGGATTGGGAATGTCGGAGTAAGGGACACGGTGTCCGCCCGCCTTCTCCAAAGCCTGCATGAAAGCGGCCAGCTTTCGGGGATTCTTGAAGTAGACGCGGCAACTCGCCGCCCCTACCGGGATGAAGAAAACATGCGCGGCCTGTATTTCGGAGGCCGCCCGGGAAATATCCTCCAAACCGCTGTTGCCCATAGCCCAATCGCCACCCGGCGTTGTTTCTGCGGCGGTGAGTGCTGCCAGCGCGTCCCACGCTTCAATATCGTCGCAAAAGACGGTGGCAATGCGGTCTGCCCCGGCAATGCGCGCCGGACCGTCCGGAATAATGTGATCGCTGATCGACATTTATTATTTCCTTCTCTTGAAGATTGCCCGCACTACAAAGGCGGTCAGCGTGACCGCGCCGCGCAGCAGGGCGGTGATGATAGTGACGGATACCGCCATTGCGGCTACGCCTGCGGAGAGGGCCATGCGGTTGTTGCGTCTCGCGTCTCGCAGCATCATGCCAGCGCATCCCCGATCTTGGCGGCGGTCCGGGCGATCTGCGCATGCAGTGCGCCGAGCGCCTTGATTTGCACGGCGGTGAGGGTGCCGCTTTTGTTGCCGACTTTTGCAATCTGATTCAAATTGCTGCCAACGCGATTGAGGGCGGCGACCGCCTCGGCGTCGACCCCGGCCCGCCGCGAAGGCGGCTCAGATCCCAGAACGACCGACCTCATATAAGCCGCAACAGGCAGGCCGAGCGCATCCGCCCGAGCGGCGATCTCGGCCTTCTCGGGGTCGTTCAACTGGACCTCCATGCGGTGCAGGCGCTTGGCGAATTTCGGGGTTCGAGGCCGTGCCATTTCAATTTCTCCGGAGCGTTCACGCGACATTCCGGTTTACCCGGAATTAGTTTTCATACGGGTCTTTCCCGGTGAAAACATTTCTTGCTAATTACTGATACAACCTTAGATCAATATAAGGCTCCGGATGATCCGGATCAACTTAATTCATGGGGGATGTTGTGAATTATCCGGATATACGGACGCGCATAAAGTATCATGCGCTGGCGGCGACTTGGGCCGGAAAACCCGTTGTATTACGGGACAAGCCTCGCCCGCCTTCGATGCATCCGGACGTTAATGGCATGTCCACGCCGGGCCGATCCGTTCCGAGAGTGGATATATTTTATCCGCTGTCAAATGGTGACAGCCGCAGGGATGTTATTGCGCACGAATGTGCCCATATCGCCTACCGCGATTTACACTGGCATAAAGTATATTCGGAATTGGAGGCAATAAAAATTATGGCAACAATTGAGCCGGAATTGGTTGCTGCATATTCCGGATATATTGATCTGGGCGAGGAGTGTATTGTGCGCCTTGCGGATCATCAACGCGCCGGGGCCGACCTGCCGGACATGTCGGCGGGTCTCCGGCGCATCGTCCGTCAACTTTCGCGCCCGAAGACGGGACGGTTGATGATGTGTGCCGCTGCGGCTCTGTTGGCGCTTGTTGTTGTCGTGGTGCCGGTTGTCGCCAGTGCAGCTGGGGCAAAGGTGGTGGTGCGGCTCGAGTCCCCATCTGGTGCTTTGTGGCGTAGCTGGGCCTGCCCTGTCGATGGTGGCCCGCCCGAATGGGCATCCGTGGGGCCGCAAGTGGATGAGTGGCGCGCCCTGATGACGCAGCATGGTTACGGCTATCAGCCCGGCCTACCCAAATGCCCTGCTGTTCTGGCGGCGTGTGCGGGCGGTGCTGGTGAGGTGGTTGAGCGATATGGCCCTGACCGCCAGCCGCCCGGAACGGCCCCAAATGGACCGTGGGCCGTCCAGAAATGGGATTCAGTCGTCAGGATCACATGCCCATGATGTTCAACCCGTTTCGCTTGCCCCGGATGAGGTTTCCGCGCTTCCGTCTCCGCCCCGTCACCGCGCGCAGAAAGCCATCCGAGAAAGACGACACGAGCGGGGCCGCGAAAGCTGGCGGACTCCGGTTCTGGGATCAGGCTGGCAAGGGGCGGCGGCGGGAAATGCTGGATGACTGGCGGTCCAGTCGCCGCCGGGATTCCGGAAAAAGGTCAGATCAGGGCAAGGGCGGTGCTGCGCTTGCATCGGTTTCGGCTATGGCGTCAAAAGTCCGTGCTGATCTGCGCAAGCCGCATCCATCCGGATGAGCCGCCGGTTCCGTCTTTCCCATCTTCCTCATCCCCAGCAAAAAAGCATATCCGCTGGCGCTGTCCGTCTGGGCGTAGGACCGAGGGCCCCCCGAGGGGTCCCCTATGGGGTGTCGGGGGTTTCGGGCCGGTGTCGAATGCCGATACCCAGCGGGCGGGCCGCTTGCGGCCCGGGCATTCGACGGAACGCCTTCTCGATGACGTTTCAACTCGCCCCTTTTTGGTCTGCGATACGTATCCGCCCCGGAGGTTATCCCCAAAATCCCGACATATGGCCCGGATATCGGCGATTTCGGGCCTCGGGATTTTCATGGCCTCGGCATATCTTTATCCGCATGAGCAACCGCGCCGCCACTTTTCGCCAATCCGACCTGACCCGCGCCCTGAATGGGGTGCGGGCTGCGGGGTTGCAGGCTGCGCGGATCGTAATCGACAGCGCCGGAACGATGGAAATCATCCTGCGCGGTGACGATCAGGACGATGGGCGCGGGGCCAATCCCTGCGACCGGTTGTTGAAGGGCGGAATGAAGTGACGAAGCGAACGAACCCGTATCCGGGCCTGGTCCGGGTGAAGGACAGGCACGGCAAAGAGAGGCTCCGCTATAAGACTAAACGCCGGGGCGGCTTTAGCTGCTATCTGCCCGGCCCCTACGGGTCGCCCGAATTCAAACGGGCGTATAAGGAGGCGTCGGAAGCGCTGGCAGCGCCTTCGGTAGTCGCACCGTATGGCTCCCTCGGGTGGGCGGTGACGAAATACCTTTCCAACGCGCATTGGGCCACTCTGTCCGCAGCCCGTAAGGGCACGCTCCGCCGGGAACTGGACTGGCTTCGGGAACAGGCCGGGGATTTGCCGCTGGCCCGTTTTGGGGTCGAGCATGTGCAGGCGCTTATGGAGCGCAAGACCGGACCGACCGCCGCGAACACGGTCAAGAAAAACCTGTCGATGCTGTTCAACTTCGCCGCGAAGCCGTCGAAAGCGGGCGGTCTTGGCCTCCGGATCGACAACCCGGCCCGCCATGCGGTGAGCCGGAAAGAGCGGAAGGGCGGGTATCACACCGCTACCGCTGATGAGATGGCCCGGTATCTGGCCCACTGGGGGCCGGGGACAAAGGCGCGGCTGGCCTTCCTGCTGGCGCAGAACACCGGGGCCGCACGGGCAGATCTGTCCGGACTGGACAGGAGCGATATCAGGGATGGCTGCCTCCACTACAGCCGCCAGAAGACCGGCATTGAAGGGGTGTATGAGATCGGGCCGGAACTGGCGGAGGAACTGAGCCGGCTTCCGTCGGAACAGGTCTATCTGATCGCGCAAAACAAGCGGGACAGACCTTATAAGGCGGAATCTCTTGGGAACATATTTAAGAAGTGGGCCGAGTCCGCCGGGGTGCCTGCGATTACGATTCACGGCGTCCGGAAGGGGCAGGCCACCGCCATCGCGGAGGCGGGCGGCACGGAAAACGAGGTCATGAGCTATCTGGCGCATGCCACCACAGAGGAAGCCCGGACATATACGGTCGCAGCATCCCGGAAGAGGTTGACGAAATCGGGGCTTGAGCGCCTTAATGGCGCGGATAGCCCGGTGCAGGGGGCCAACCAACTTGTCGAGTTGGCCGCTTCTATCATGCAACGGCTTGATAATATGGAGAATAATATGGAAGTGGCAGCCCGTAGGGGAGTCGAACCCCTCTTTTCAGGTTGAAAACCTGACGTCCTAACCGATAGACGAACGGGCCACTTTCTTCTTCGCCGCTGTTCTTTTTCGTCCCAGCGTCTCTGTGAGGCGGTGTTTAGTCGGCGCTCACAGGATGCACAAGAGGAAAAATAACAAAATTCTCAATCAGCTGCTGCGGCATCCTCCAGACGCAGCTGAACCCTGGATTTTCCGCCCCAGGTGTTGATCTCCAGGCGTCCCGCAAGGTGGAAAAGCCGGTGACCGCTGTTCTCCAACTGTGGCCCCAACGGGCCGTCAAAAGCGCCAAAAGCCATGATTTCGGGGCCCTGGGCCTGACCCCGGATGGTGAGTTTCAGATGCGAGCTGCCGATTCTGCGGCCCTGCAACGCGACGGAGGGAATCACAAATCGCGGCGACGGTGCGGAGGCCCCAAACGGACCGGCCTGCGCAATCTGTTCGACGAATTCGACATTTGCCGCCTCGGGCAGCAGGATCGAGTCGATTCGCAGCATCTCGGGGCCGGTTCCGCCGGCGCCCTGCCGCAACAGCAATTCGGCGAGTCGCGTCATGGCGGGTTCCAGCATGGCGCGGGTCAGGCTGAGCCCTGCCGCCATCTTGTGGCCACCGCCTTTCTCCAGCAATCCCTCGGCGGCGATCCGGTGAATCGAGGCACCGAGATCGACCCCGGGTACGGAGCGGGCCGAGCCCTTGCCGTGATCTCCGTCGAAGCCGATCACCACGGCCGGCCGGCCGGTCGCCTCTTTCAGCCGGGCGGCGACGATGCCGACGACGCCGGGATGCCAGCCATCACCAGCGGCCCAGACCAGCGGCCCCTCTGTGCCGCGCGCCTCGGCCTGTGCGAGGGCCTCCTCACGCACGCGGTCGGTAATCTCGCGACGTTCCGTGTTCAGATCATCCAGCCGTCTCGCCAGAGCAAGAGCCTCGGTCTCGCTGGCGGTGGCAAGCAGTCTGGCGCCAAGATCCGCTTCGCCGATCCGGCCACCGGCATTGATGCGCGGGCCCAGCAGAAAGCCGAGCGCATAGGCCGTCGGCGCCTGATCCATGCGGGAAACATCGGCAAGCGCGCGCAGGCCCACCCTGTCGCGTCGCGCCATCACCCTGAGACCCTGGCGGACAAAGGCACGGTTCACGCCTGTCAATGGGGCAACATCCGCCACGGTTGCGAGGGCTACGAGATCGAGAAACCCCATAAGATCCGGGCCTTTATGGCCCGTTTCCCGCAGCTGGCGCCCGGCTTCGACCAGCATGAGGAAGACGACCGCTGCGGCGCAGAGATGGGCAAGGCTGCCATCCTCATCCTGGCGGTTCGGGTTCACCACCGCGAGCGCCTCCGGCAGGGTCTCGGCCCCAAGGTGGTGATCGAGGATCACCACATCGGCGGGCCGGGCAGCGGCCACAGGATCATGGCTGAGCGTGCCGCAATCGACGCAGATGATCAGAGAATGGTCGCGCGCAAGCGCCTGCATCGCGGGTATATTAGGGCCATAGCCCTCATCGATGCGGTCGGGAATGTAGAGGGTTGCCTGATGCCCCATTTCGCGCAGCCAGATCAGGAGCAGCGCAGCCGAAGACCCGCCATCGACATCATAATCGGCGAAAACCGCGATTTTCTCGCGCCGTTGAAGTGCGGCCAGAAATCTCGCCGCCGCTTTTTCCATATCCTTCAGCCGGCGCGGATCGGGCAGCAGATCGCGCAGTTGCGGATTGAGAAAGGCCTCTGCGTTTTCGGCGGCAATGCCCCGGGCGGTCAGAATGCGACAAAGCGGCAATGGCAGGCGGGTCTGTTGCCCCATCGCCTCGGCAAGCCGTTCTGCGGCTGCGTCAGGTCCAACCCAGCGACGCCCGTTCAGAGAGGCCGCGACACCCAGAAATGCATGATCTTGTGACATGCTTCATGGCTGGCGGAAAACGGGGCCGGGTTCAAGGGTGTTCGGGGAGATCCGGCGATCTCGGTCATTTCAGATGCGGCGGCGGAGGCCTGCGGCGGGAACGTGTTCTGCTGGTGCGGACGGGTGGCCGGGCAATCCACGCCTGTCGACGTGCTGCAGCTGATTCTGCACACTGAGGCCCGGTCGGAAACTTATACTATCTCTCATAAATTTACCGTTGATCGTGCCCGCGTGTCCGATGGCCTGACGCGTTATGTGACTTCCGTGGAGGATGCCGGGAAATGGCTGCCCCATGTTGTCACCGAAGAACTTGCCCGGATCCGCAGGGTGCATCTGGGCATGAGGACGGAGCCGGCGGGGCGGTCCGAGGCGCGGATGCGCGGGATAGCATCCGACTGCAGGGCTCCGACCGGAGATCAGCGCCCGTTTGAAAACGTCGAATTTCCGCAACTGCGCGGCCTGCTGATTGAGGGGCGGGCGGCGGCCCATGCGCAAAGGGGTGCCATGCCGAACGTGGAAACCGGCATTGCCGGAGACCTGGTACAGCAGAGGGCGGCCAGGACCTCAGCAGCGGGGCGGATATCCTGGCCGGAACATCGGCCCCCCATCATGGGCCAGGATTGGGGTGAGCATACGCGTTGTGCCTGTGGTTGCGCCACCATCTCTCCCGACTGTGCCGCCCTGGCTGGTCGAGGTAAGCGATCCATTATTCCTTGTGACCAGTGGGCTGGCTCAGGCCCGAGCGATTGAAAATGCGCAAGCAGGAACGCAAACATCTGGCCAAAGAGGATGGCGGGCCTGAACTGATGCCGGAGGCGAGGGAGGAGCTGGGCTTCGTTGAGGAAGGACACCGGATGTACCCGGAACATGTTCAGGCCTTCGCCGATGACCGTAAGATCGACTGGTGCAATATGGCGCCCGGAAAGCCGAACCAGGACACGCCTTCCTCGAGAGCCTCAGCGACAGTCTGCGTGTTGAGTTATTTGAACGAGACCCCGTTCCCGTTCCTGGGCCCCGGGCCACGCGCAAAGCTCTGCAAAAAAAAACCATTTCCCGACTCACACAGAGACAGGCAGGTTCAGGCCCGGTGTCCAGCTCGCGCCGGATAAAAGCAAGGGCAAGGTCAGCGGAGACCACAGGTAAGCCACGCCGCCACGGGCCTGCTCACAGGGTCGCAAGAGGCGTCACTTTCACCGCCGATTAGCAGGTGGAGAGCCGAAGCGCGCGATCAGGGCCTGATCCGGCCGCGCCGACACCAGATCTCCTGTCGGAAAGCCATCGGAAAGGTCCGGAGACAGATGAAAATGGCATTCATCTGTCTCTAAATATCCCGGGGGGATTCTCCCGCAGGGAGAAGGGGGGCTGGCCCCCCTGGCCCGGTTTACCGCAGCGGGCTGCGATAGGACATGCGCCGCACCGATCCGGTTTTCGACCGCATCAGGATCGTCTCGGTCGTCACCCAGCCCGGTTCGCGCTTGATGCCCGAAAGGAGCGAGCCCGAGGTCACGCCGGTCGCCGCAAAAATCACATCGGCGCGCACGAGGTCGTCGCGGGTATAGACGCGGTCGAAATTGGTGATACCGGCCTTGCGGGCGCGGGATTTTTCATCCTCGTTGCGGAAGAGGAGCTTGCCGAAGAACTGCCCGCCCATGCATTTCAGCGCGGCGGCCGCCAGCACACCTTCGGGTGCGCCACCCGACCCCATATAGATGTCGATGCCGGTCACTTCCGGTTCGGCGCAATGCATGACGCCGGCCACGTCGCCATCGGTGATCAGCCGGATCGAGGCGCCGGTCGACCGGATTTCCTCGATCAGGGCCTCATGGCGCGGGCGCTCCAGCACGCAGGCGGTGATGTCTTCGGTCGAAACGCCTTTCGAAGCCGCGAGCGCCGAGATCCGCTCGGAGGGCGTCATGTCCATCGTCACCACGCCGGGGCGGTAGCCGGGGCCGACGGCCAGCTTTTCCATATAGACGTCGGGCGCATGCAGCAGGGTGCCGCGCGGTGCCATCGCGATCACGGTCAGCGCGTTCGGCATGTCTTTTGCGGTCAGCGTGGTGCCTTCCAGCGGGTCGAGCGCGATATCCATTTCCGGCCCGTTCCCGGTGCCGACCTCTTCGCCGATGAACAGCATCGGCGCCTCGTCGCGTTCGCCTTCGCCGATCACCACGACGCCTTTGATATCAAGCGTGTTCAGCTGATCGCGCATCGCATTGACCGCAGCCTGGTCGGCGGCCTTTTCATCGCCACGCCCGATCAGATGGGCGGACGCCAAAGCGGCGGCCTCTGAAACGCGGGCAAGGCCCAGTGAGAGCATACGGTCCTGGAACTGAGCCTGATCGGCCATTTTGCGGATATCCCTGATGGCGTGGAGTTAACCCGAGGCTTAGCCGCCACCGCCGCCTGCCGCAAGCGCGGTAGCGCAAAAGCAGCGGCGGCGATGAACTTTCAGACTTCTTCGATGCGGATCGCGACGGGGTTCTCGACCAGTACGCCGGTCGCATTGAATTGCGACAGGGCATGGCTCACATCGGCAGGGGCCGCCTTATGGGTGACGATCAGCACAATCGCATCGCCGTCATCGGCATCGGGCTGGTTGATCTGGCGCATCTGGTCGATCGAGATCCCGGCCTCGCCGAGGCAGGTCGCAACCTTGGCCAGGGCGCCGGGTTTGTCCTGGAGCCGCATCCTGAGATAATAGGGCGCGGGCGTTGCCGAACGTGCCGCCACCGGATCGGCCAGTTGCGTGGCGGGGATGCCGAAGACCGGGCGGCGATAGCCGCGCGCGATATCGATCACATCGCCCAGCACCGCGCTGGCGGTCGGGCCTTCGCCGGCCCCGGCGCCGCGCATCACGATCTGGCCGACCGCATCGCCTTCGAGCACGACCATATTGGTGCCGCCCTGAAGCTGGCCGAGCGGGCTTTCCGCCGGCACGAGGCACGGGGTCATGCGCTGCTCCAGGCCGCGCCCGGTCATCTGCGCCACGCCCAGCAGCTTGATATGATAGCCCATATCATCGGCAAGGTTGATATCGTCGATCGAGACATTGCCGATCCCCTCCAGCTCGACCTTGTCAAAGCTGACACGGGTGCCAAAGGCGATGGCGGCCAGGAGCGAGAGTTTATGCCCCGCATCGATCCCTCCGACATCAAGGTTCGGATCGGCCTCGAGATAGCCCAGCTGGCGGGCTTCCTCGAACACGGTCTCATAGGGCAGGCCGGCCGATTGCATCCGGGTCAGGATGTAATTGCAGGTGCCGTTCATCACGCCCATGACGCGTTTGATGCGGTTGCCGGCAAGGCCCTCGGTCAGGGCCTTGATCACCGGGATGCCACCGGCGACAGCCGCTTCGAACCGCAGGGCGGCACCGGTTTTTTCTGCCAGTTCTGCCAGGGCCTGGCCGTGATGCGCGAGCAGCGCTTTATTCGCGGTCACCACATGTTTGCCAAGCGCCAGCGCGGCTTCCGTCGCGTCTTTCGCCGCGCCTTCATGGCCGCCCATCACCTCGATGAAAACATCGACATCATCGCGTTTTGCCAGCTGAACGGGGTCGGTTTCCCAGGCATAGCCCGAGAGATCGGCATCGCGGTTCTTCTTGGGATCCCGGGCGGAAACGGCGGTGATCACCAGCGGGCGCCCGCCGCGTGCGGCGAGGGTTTCGACCTCGCGCTGGATGATTTTCACCACACCGATGCCGACAGTGCCGAGGCCGGCAATCCCAAGACGGAGGGGTCCGGTTTCAGACGGCGTGCTCGACATGGGAGGCCTCATATTGCTGTTCCGCCCAGGGTGTTAGCCCAAGGCCTTGCCGGGCGCAACGGCGGCGAGAAGGTTCAGGCCCGGCCCGCCGCGATGGCCGCGGCCAGGCGGGCACGGGTGGCCGGGTCAAGCACCGGCCCCTGCATCAGCCTGGCGCGGTTTTGCAGCCGGGCGGCGCGGGCGGCCAGAGCCTCACCGGTTGACGCCGATATACGCCCGGATGGCGCCTGCGCCAGCACTTCGTCCATCGGCAAAAGCGAGGGCGGTGCGCCGGAGGCATCGGGCAGGGGGCCGACCTCTGGAAAGGGCGCGCAGCCCAGAAGCGCGATGAGCGGAAGAAGGATCGGAAGGCGTGTCATCTGCGGGCTTGCCTGGGGGTGAAGAGGAGGGCGGATGTAGGATAAGGCGGGTAAGGGCGGCGCGGGTGCATGCGCAGGATCTGTGGCGGACACTAACCCGACTGCGCGCCCCGCGAAAGCCCGCCCGCCATATTCGCCCGGGAAGCAGGCGAAGATGCGAAAGGCCGCGCGTGGAGGCGCGCGGCCTTTGCAAAGACATAGCGGGCCCGACGTCTTTCAGCTCGCCGCGCTCTCGCAGGGGGTCATGTTCTCGCTCAGGCAGACACTGAGGTAGAAGCGCGGCTTCGTCACGATGAAATTGCGGAAGTCTGACACCGGTATGCCGACATCGAAGGCCGGATAGTATTTGGTCCAGGTCTCAAGGATAACGGTCGACTCGCCGGAATTCATCACCGGGATCAGATGGCGGAGGTCGTTGTTCACGTCACTCGCTGTCAGCGGGGTCAACTTTCCATTGGGCGAGCGCGAGAATATCATGGAATATCTGCCGGTTTCTCTGATCTCGTCATAGGTCCATCTGACCGATGTGATGCGCATCGAGATGACGTTCGGGCGCTCCATCAGCCCCTCCATCACGGTTTCCATGCCGTTGATGAAGTTCATGTCCACCTCCTTCTGACGCGAAACCAGATCGGCCACGGCATAGGCGGCTTTCTGGCCCTCGTTGATGGTACGCCAGGTATCCCACCAGACCACCAGGGCCATAATGGTCCAGGTCAACAGGGGCAGGACAATGAGGAATTCGGTCATGATGACACCGGATTCGTCCCTGGCGAACTGCCGCAATTTTTTACGGGACAGGAAAAACATTACGCGCATCTCCTCAGATCGGTTCGGTCACAACGACCGTTGCGCTGGCCAGCTCATATTTTCCGGTGGCCGAGTCCTGGGTCAGGCGCATCGAGAAGCTGGTCGAGGGGAAAATAGGATCCTCAAGCGCGCAGACGCGGATCAGCATGATCCGGTTCTGGTCATGAGCCTCGTCCGGAACCGTGCCGGGAATCGGCGAGACCAGGGGATCGTTGCGGTCGCCACAGAACACCCGAAGCTGGCCGGTCCGGGGATCGAAGCGCGACGGAAGGGTCCAGGGCGTGGTGCTTGTGTTGACCGGCTCGATCCAGACCTTCAGGTTGTTCTTGCAATCCGCCACTGCAAGCGTGAACTGGCAGACCCGGTTCCGGATCTGTTCAGCATCCATACTCCGCATATGCCCGAGCCGGTAATCGCGGATCGCGATATCGAGACCACGATCAAGCATGGCGCTGCGCACCATGAAGAGGCCGGCCTCCATCGAAGCCATGAAAAGCATCAGCAGGACCGGCAGGCAGAAGGCGAGCTCGATCGAAGCCACGCCGTCTTCGCGACGCCAGAGACGGCGCAGGCGACGACCGACAGAAAAGGACCTGGATTTCATTGCGTCAGCTTCAATTGGCTAAGATTGGTTGCGATCAGGCGGAACGCGTCCTGGATCTTCGCTGTTTCGGTTACGTCGAAGTAATAGGTCGACGCGGGGGTAGATGTGCAGCTCTGGATGGCGGCCTTGCCGGCATCGGGCGCCTGGAAGGCGATGCCGTAGACAAGGATGCCGGCATTGCGGGCGGCGTCGCAGTTGGAGGCCAGGCGGCGGTTCATCGTGGCCGCATCGGCGTAGCTGGTGTAGAGGATTTTGCGCACACCGTTATAGACGTTGGTGCGGTTGGTCTGGTTGTTTGCCCCGAGCGGACGAGCGAAGAACTGCAGCACTGCATAGTTCATCCTGACGGACGCCCAGACCTCCTGCCAGGTTGCGATATAGGCCGGGTCAGCGGGCCTTACGACCCGGGTCGGATTGAAGCATCCGGTATCTGTCAGACCGAGCGGACGGTTCTGCCACGATCCCGTTGATGGCACCCAGAAAGGCTTGCTGTTACAGACATTTGATCCCACCTTGCTTTCAAAGAAGACCGACCATTCGCCTGCGGTTGAACGCCAGATCGTCGCGGTATCCGTTGAATCGGTCCTGGCGCCATTGGGGCGATAGGAAAAGCGGATGGTCGCCGGGCCGGTCTTATAGCCATCGGCGATGCGGTTATGGGCCACATGCTCGCCATCGGTCATGAGAACGATCACTTTCAGCGCATCCTCATCGACAGAGCTTGCGCTGTTATATGCAAAGGGACGGCCGTCCATATCGTCGTCCATCACGCGGCGAAAGATCAGGGAATCGTAGACGTCGCGAGCGGCCGGATCCAACAGGGCGGTGGCCCAACGCATTCCCAGCAGGATCGAGGTATTGCCGCTGGCCTGCAACGCCTGGATCCCGGCTTTCGCCCTGGTGATGCTCTTGGTCGGCAGAGTGATTTCCGTCGTGGTGCTGGGGTTGCACCAGCGTTTTGCGGCGTTGTTCTCGAGGGTGGCCTGGTTGGAATTCCGCCAGTTGAAATAGCTGTCAGTGTTCGCAGATGAGTTCTCAGTATCCGCCGCAGTCATCAGCGGCATCTCCAGGGATGTTGACAGGGCCAGCGTCTGGAAGATGTTGTCCCGGTCGGTCCCGATCGGGAGCTCGACGCAGTTCGAATGCCGGACCCCGTGCAGATCGCTGATATTGTAGCGCGCCCGCAATTCATCGCCGAGATTCACCTGCGCGTTATAGGGGATGACACCGATCGAGATGCGGTTCTCGTCATCCGTGGCCTTCACCTGGTCGATGAAATCCGCTGCAGCCACGCGCAGGTTGTTGATCTTGGCACCTGCCATCGAACCCGACACGTCGAGCACCAGCATGATCTCGATATCGGTGATCTTCTGCTCTGCCACCGAAGTGTTCACGGCCTCGAGGGTTGGAATATTCATGAGATTCATGAAAATGTTATGCGACAGCACATCGGCGCGCGCTTCCACCACGCGGTAATTCATCCCGTCATCGAGACGTACATAGGCAAGATTGTCGGGAAGGCCCGCCTTCCTGAAATAATCGGCGACAATAAACCGCGCTCTCGCCTCGCGCGTGGTATAGACGTCGTCGGTCCTGAGGGCCGAGTTCATATTGGCAACCGCCAGTGTCGCCCGGTCGAGCGTATTCTGTACCGCGACACGCTGGGTCTCGAAACGCATCACATCGACAGCGATGCCGCCAAGAAGGATCATCAGGAAGAAGAAGAACACCATGACGGCCCCTATGGAGCCGTGCTCTTCCAGCGTGAATCTCTGCATCTGGCGCGAAAGGCGCACGGACAGGTCCTCAAATGCCTTCTTCTTCATAAACATACGCCCCTGTTGCCCCGGTTCGCACATCAGCCCGGTTCGTTTACCACTAAAAATCCATCCCGCCGGCAGCTGGTACCGTCCTGCGGGACATAACAGCGGACCGGGGGCGCTCTGACCCACGGTGAAACTGCTTCAATCATCAGGCTGAAATGTGGCGGAGCTTCGTTCCGGCCCGGGTTTTCCGGTGGCAAAGAAACGATGTTCCTGCCCAAATTTGGATTGTGCGGAGAGAGAGAACAGCGCCGCACAACCTGAGAAAGGTTTTTCGCGCATTAACCTTTAACAAACACCTGCTGATACGAATCACATTGACGAAAAGACGCTGCAACCAGTCCAGGTCTGACTGTTTTTTGATCATTCTGGCCCTTGGGTCAGGCGGAAAGAGCGGTCACCTTGTGATAACATGGCGGGAAGCCATGGCACACCCTGGAGGAAGATGAAGATGCTGCAGACCGCCGACGAGCCGAGCTTTCGCGATTCCGTCGATCTGATGTTCAGCCGCGCGGTGCGGCTGATGGATCTTTCTCCGGGGCTGGAGCAGAAGATCCGGGTCTGCAACTCGACCTATACGGTGCGTTTCGGTGTGCGGCTGCGCGGCAAGATCGAGACCTTCACCGGCTATCGCTCGGTCCATTCCGAACATATGGAACCTGTGAAGGGCGGCATCCGCTACGCGCTTTCTGTCCACCAGGACGAGGTCGAGGCGCTGGCGGCGCTGATGACCTATAAATGCGCCCTGGTCGAGACGCCGTTCGGCGGATCGAAAGGCGGGCTCTGCGTCGATCCGCGCCAGTGGGAAGAGCATGAACTGGAGCTGATCACCCGCCGTTTCGCCTATGAGCTGATCAAGCGCGACCTGATCCATCCGGCGCAGAACGTGCCGGCGCCTGACATGGGCACGGGCGAGCGTGAGATGGCCTGGATCGCCGACCAATATGCCAGGATGAACACAACCGATATCAACGCCAAGGCCTGCGTTACCGGCAAGCCCCCCCATGCCGGCGGCATCCAGGGCCGGGTCGAGGCCACGGGGCGCGGTGTGCAATATGCCCTGCGCGAGTTTTTCCGCCATCCTGGCGATGTGGCACTGACCGGGCTGAAAGGCGGCCTGCAGGGCAAGACCGTGATCGTTCAGGGGCTTGGCAATGTGGGCTATCACGCGGCGAAATTCCTCTCGGGCGAGGATGGCTGCAAGATCATCGGCATCATCGAACGCGACGGCGCGCTGACCGATGAAAAGGGCCTTGATGTCGATGCGGTGCGCGACTGGATCGCCCGCAATGGGGGCGTGAAGGGCTTCCCCGGCGGCAATTTCATCGAGGATGGTGCCTCGGTGCTGGAAGCCGCATGCGATATTCTGATCCCTGCCGCGATGGAGGGGGTGATCAACAAGTCGAATGCCGACCGCATCCGCGCGCCGCTGATCATCGAGGCGGCGAATGGGCCGATCACCTTTGGCGGCGACGAGATCCTGCGCCATAAGGGCAAGATCATCATCCCGGATATGTATGCCAATGCCGGTGGTGTGACGGTCAGCTATTTCGAATGGGTCAAGAACCTCTCGCATATCCGTTTCGGCCGCATGCAGCGCCGGGCAGAAGAGGCGCGCTCGCGCCTGCTGGTCGAAGAACTGGAGCAGCTCTCGGCCGATAAGGGCCTTGGCTGGACGCTGTCGGATGATTTCAAAGAACGCTTCCTGACCGGCTCGGACGAGCTGGCGCTGGTGCGCTCGGGTCTCGATGACACGATGCGCACCGCCTATCAGTCAATGCGCGAGGTCTGGCACGGCCGCGAGGATGTCGAGGATCTGCGCACCGCGGCCTATATCGTCGCCATCGACCGCGTGGCCAAGACCTACCGGTCCAAGGGGCTCTGACCTTGGTCTGATGGATCTCTGACAGGGGGCCGGGCATCACGCCCAGCCTTTTTTGTTATCCGGGTGCGACATGGGCCCCGGATCGTCGGTATCGAACTCCCGGGCTGGCTCCGGGTGAAGGCGATCTGGTGCCGGCCTCACCTGGCCGCTTCCGGTGAGCAGCACGGGCAGAAACCGGCGCAGCGATCAAAAGAACGGCCCGGGCCCGGCCAAATAAGGCAGCGTCATGCCAAAGGGCCCCTGGTGCCAGGGCATGGCAGAGCCCGGGCGTTGTAATTCTGCCGGCTTCGCTGTCTGATAGGGGCAGAGATTCCCGAGGTGTCTGATGCGTTACTCCGGCTGGAAAGTCATTCTTGAGGGGCTGCGCGGCAATCGCGGCTGGAAGCCGGTCTGGCGCCAGCCCGACCCGAAGCCGCATTATGACGCGGTGATCATTGGCGGCGGCGGTCACGGGCTGGCAACCGCATATTATCTCGCGAAAAACCACGGCATGACCAATATTGCGGTGCTGGAAAAAGGCTATCTCGGCGGCGGCAATATCGGGCGCAACACCACCATCGTGCGCGCGAATTATTTTCTGCCCGGCAATTCCGAATTCTATTCGCACAGCCTGAAGCTCTGGGAAGGGCTGGAAGCTGATCTCAATTATAACGTCATGCACAGCCAGCGCGGGCTGATCAATCTCTTCCATTCCGACGGCCAGCGCGATGCCTTCGTGCGGCGCGGCAATGCGATGATCAACCAGGGCGATGATGCGGTGCTGCTGGACCGGGACGGCGTGCGCGATATGCTGCCTTACCTTGATTTCGAACAGACCCGCTTTCCGATCTATGGCGGGCTGTTGCATCCGCGGGGCGGCACCGCCCGCCATGATGCGGTGGCCTGGGGCTATGCCCGCGCCGCCGACCGGCGCGGCGTCGATCTGATCCAGAATTGCGAAGTGACCGGCATCGATGTGGAGGGCGGCCGCGTGCGCGGCGTCCAGACCACGCGCGGTGTGATCCGCGCCGATAAGGTCGCGATCATCACCGCCGGGCGGTCGGGGCAGGTGGCGGCGATGGCGGGGATGCGGCTGCCGGTGGAAAGCCATATCCTCCAGGCCTTTGTCACCGAGGGGCTGAAGCCGGTGATCGATCATGTGATCAGTTTTGGCATGGGCCATTTCTATATCAGCCAGTCCGATAAGGGCGGGCTTGTCTTTGGCGGCGACCTGGATTTCTACACCTCATATGCGCAGCGCGGCAATCTGCCCATGGTCGAACATGTGATGGAGGCCGGCATGACGCTGATGCCGATGATCGGGCGGGCAAAGGTGCTCAGGTCCTGGGGCGGCGTGATGGATATGACGCCTGACGGCTCGCCGATCATCGACAAGACCCATATCGACGGGCTGTTCCTTGATTGCGGCTGGAACTATGGCGGTTTCAAAGCGGTGCCCGCCTCGGGTTGGTGCATGGCGCATCTGATGGCCACCGGTGAAAGCCATGAATTCGCCCGCCGCTTCCGTCTGAACCGTTTCGCGACCGGGCATCTCCTCGATGAGGAAGGCACCGGCAGCCAGCATAACCTGCATTGAGCGGGCGCCTGCATAAGATCGCCGCCCCCGGGCCGGTGATGGTGGCAGGCCCGGCTCTGACGCGCGCCCGCGCGGAGATTTGCCCGGGCGATGTGCTGCCAGACCCCTTGCATCTGCGGCCTGGCGGGGCAGATTCCGCCTGTGCCGCGCGGCAACACCTGCGTGAGAGGGGGCGTCCGGCAGGGGCTCCGCTGCGCGCTGACATGGCTGAAACCTTTCCCAAAGCAGGGGGCGCGCGTGATCGGGCAGGCTGCGCCTTGCCGGCTTTGTGCTTTCGCGTGGTGAACCGGAACATCGTGTTAAGCGGGCGGTCTCCGGCCCTTCGCTGCCCGAAAGCGGCGCGTCTGACCCGACGCCGCCCGATCCCGCGATTTGTAAAGGAGATGACTGAGATGCGCCTTCTGACCGGTCTTACCCTTGCCGCCCTGACCGCATCCGCTGCTGTGACGCCGGCCGGGGCCCGGATCCCGCAGGGCTGTTTTGCCCGCGACTATACCGCTGACCACCTCGCAAAGACGCCAAAACAACATATCGCCGCGCTGCGGATCAGCCTCGGCCCCGACCCCTGGGGGAACGGATTTATCTCGGCCATCGTGACCGGCCGCTTCAGCGACCAGGGCCGCGCCCGCAGCGAAGGGTTTTCGAAACACAGCTTCCGCCAGGCGGCTTTCTGCGGCGAGAGTGGCGGCAAAACCACCTGCCAGGTGGAATGCGATGGCGGCAATTTCACCATCCGCAGCGCGCGCGGCGACAGTCTCGAAATCGAGACCAGCAGTTTCACGCTGGAGGTTCCTGATGTCGGAGACGAGACAGGCTGCGGCGGGCTCAGCGATCTGGCGGAAGCCGGCAGCGCCAAAACCATCTATCGCCTGACCCGCGCGCCGGCTTCTGCCTGCCCGCCCTGGGAGTAAACCGATGCCACTCCTTTCATTTACTGCCCGGAAATATCCCGGGGTGGTGCCCGCGAGGGCCGGGGGGCTGTGCCCCCTTTTCCGCCCCCTTCCATCATCCCTGCCGCCCTTTGCGGAGTGCCTGACGTGAGACTGACCTGCCCCCTTTGTGGCCCCCGCGACCGCCGTGAATTCACTTATTACGGGGCGGAGGATTACCTCCACCGCCCGGGCCCGGACGGCGCGCCCGATCTTTCGCCAGGCGGGGCCTGGGACAATTACCTGCATCTGCGCGACAACCCCGCCGGTCCGACCCGCGATCTGTGGTATCACGACCAGGGCTGCGCCGCCTGGCTGCTTGTCAGCCGCAACACGGTCACCCATGAAATCACCGGGGTCGAGCTGGTCGCCGCCCGCAAAGGAGCGCGCGATGAGGCTTGAGGGCAAAGGCATCATCGACCGCACCCGCGAGGTGTCATTCCGCTTTGACGGCCGCGACTATCGCGGTTTTCGCGGCGACACGCTTGCCTCGGCTTTGCTCGCGAATGGGGTAAAGCTCTTCGGGCGTTCGTTCAAATATCACCGCCCGCGCGGCCTGCTGACGGCAGGCTCGGAAGAGCCGAATGCGCTGGTCGAGGTGATCGGCAAGACCTCGCGCACCCCCAATACCCGCGCCACGATGCAAGAGATTTTCGACGGGCTGGAAAGCCGCAGCCAGAACCGGCTTGGCAGCCTGCGCCAGGATCTGATGGCGGTGAATGATCTTGTCTCGCCCTTTCTCAGCGCCGGTTTCTACTACAAAACCTTCATGTGGCCGCGCCATTTCTGGGAGGGGCTTTACGAGCCTGTCATCCGCCGTGCAGCCGGGCTTGGCAGCCTCGCAAAGGCCCATGACGAGGGCGTCTATGAGAAAGCCTGGGCGCATTGTGACCTCCTGGTGATCGGGGCGGGGCCGGCGGGGCTGATGGCCGCGCTGACTGCCGCGCGGGCCGGGGCCGATGTGATCCTGGCCGAGGAACAGCCCCTGACCGGTGGACGCCTGATCTCGGATGGCGGGCTGATCGGCGGCGATCCGGCGGCGCAATGGGTGCATACGGTCGAGGCAGAGCTGCGCGCTATGCCCAATGTCCGCATCATGACCCGGACAACCGTGACCGGCGCCTATGACAACGGCACTTATGGCGCGCTTGAACGCGTGGGTCTCCACCGCTCGCCCCGGCCCAATCTGCCGCGTGAATGCTTCTGGCGCATCGTGGCCAGGCGCGCGGTGCTGACCAGCGGGGCGCAGGAACGCCATATCGCTTTTCCGATGAATGACCGCCCCGGGATCATGCTGGCCTCGGCGGTGCGGACCTATCTGAACCGCTTTGGCGTGGCGCCGGGCAAGCGCGTGACGCTGTTCGCTGCCAATGACCAGGCCCGCCAGACCGCCCGCGATCTGATGGCGGCAGGCGTCCAGGTCGCAGCGATCATCGACCCGAGGGAAGATGTTTCGGTGGTCGAGGATTGCCCGGTCCATGCCGGTGCAGTGGTGATCGACACCAAAGGCCGCCACGCTTTGCAGGCGATCACCGTCAGGAAAGGGTCCGAGACCTTCCGGATCGAGACCGATTGTCTTGCGGTTTCGGGCGGCTGGAACCCGGGCCTGCACCTGACCTGCCATATGAACAGCCGCCCGCGCTGGTCGGAGGAGATCGCGGCTTTCGTGCCGGTCGAAGCTGCGGTGCCGGGGCTTGCTGCGGCAGGTGCTGCGAATGGGTCTTTCTCGACCCATGGCGCACTGACGGCAGGCAGGCTGGTCGCAGAGCAGGCGCTGGCGGCGCTTGATCTGCGGGCGCCGGATCTGGCTGTGCCGGCGGCAGAAGACACGCCCTATACCCATCGCGCGATCTGGTCGGTCGAGGGCGCAAAGGGCCGCAATGGCCGCGCCTGGCTCGACTTTGCCAATGATGTGACGGTCAAGGATGTGCAGCTCTCGGCCCAGGAGAATTTCGCCAGCGTCGAGCATATGAAGCGCTACACGACGCAAGGCATGGCGCCGGATCAGGGCAAAAATTCGAATGTGGCGGCGCTGGCGGTGCTGGCGGATGCGACCGGACGTGGCATCCCGGAAACCGGGACGACCACTTTCCGCCCGCCCTATGTGCCGGTTTCCATTGCCGCGATGGGGGCGGGGGGGCGCGCAAAAGGCTTCGCGCCCGAGCGGTTCCTGACCTCGGACCAGGCATCGCGCGACCGGCTGGCGCCGATGATCGAGGCCGGGCTCTGGTATCGCCCCTCCTACTTCCCGAAACCGGGCGAAACGACCTGGCGCGAGGCCTGCGACCGCGAGGTTCGCATGGTGCGCGGTGCGGTCGGGGTCTGTGATGTCTCGACGCTTGGCAAGATCGACATTCAGGGGCCGGATGCGGGGCGGTTTCTCGATTTCGTTTATACCAATACCTTCAGCACCTTGCCGGTCGGCAAGGTCCGCTACGGGCTGATGCTGCGCGAGGACGGGCTTGTCATGGATGACGGCACATCGGCGCGCCTGTCAGAGACCCACTATCTGATGACAACCACCACGACCGCGGCGGGCCAGGTGATGCGCCATCTCGATTTCGTGCAGCAGGCCTTTTGCGCGACCTGGAAGCTGCGGGTGATCTCGGTCACCGAGGCCTTCGCGCAATTCGCCATTGCCGGCCCGAAGGCGCGCGCGCTGATCGACACGGTGCTGGATCAGCCTTTGGGCGATCTGCCCTTCATGGGGGTCCGGCCGGTCACGGTCGGCGGGGTGGAGGCGCGGCTGTTCCGTATCTCGTTTTCCGGCGAGGAAGGCTATGAGCTGGCGGTGCCGGTCGATTACGGCGAGGCGCTGTTTCGTGACCTGGTCGCCCGGGCCGAGACCATGGGCGGCGGCCCCTACGGGATGGAGGCGCTGAATGTGCTCCGGATCGAGAAGGGCTTCCTGACCCATGCCGAGATCCATGGCCGGGTCTCGGCTGATGATGTCGGCCTTGGGGCCATGGTCAGCACGAAGAAGGATTGCATCGGTCGCGCGGCAAGCCAGCGCCCCGGCCTCTGGGGGCCCGAACGCGAACAGCTGGTCGGGCTGAAGGCTTCCGGGGCCATTTCCGCCGGCGCGCATCTCTTCCGCCCGGGTTTTGCCGTCGAGCGTGAGAATGACCAGGGCTATGTCACCTCGGTTTGCTGGTCGCCGACGCTCGACAGCTGGCTCGGGCTGGCCTTTCTGACCGATGGCCGCGCACGGCATGGCGAGAAGATCCGGCTGGTCGACCATCTGCGCGGCATTGATGTGGAATGCGAAGTCACCCATCCGGTGTTCTTCGACGCGGATGGAGGGCGGATGCGTGGCTGAACTGATCGCAAAAGCGGCGCTGGACGGGCAGGGGCCGGTGACACGGGCGGGGCTGGTGCTTTCTGTGCTGCCACCCTCGCCGGTCTGGTCGATTGCGCCCTTTCCGGGCGAGGATCTTACGCCCGCGCTGGCGACCCTCGGGCTTGAATTTCCGGCGCCGGGGCGCAGCAACAGTGCCGGGGACCTCAGCCTGATCTGGACCGGGCGCGATCAGGCCTTCCTCCTCGGCGGGCGCCCGCCCGAGGGGCTGGCGGCAGCGGTGACCGATCAGTCCGGCGCCTGGGCCGGCTTCTCGCTTGCGGGGGCGGGCGGTGAGGCGGCGCTTGCGCGGCTGGTCACGCCGGATCTGCGGCTCGCAGCTTTCCCGATTGGTCATGTGGTCCGGACCGGGCTGAACCATATCCCGGCAATCATCCTGCGCGAAGGCGAGACGGAATTTCATATCCGGGTGTTTCGGTCCATGGCACGCAGCGCCTGGGCTGAGCTGGTCGAAGTGCTGGAGCATCTTGCGGCCCGTGCAGTGGCCGTGCAGGGCGGCGCATCGGCTCCGGCCAGAACAGGCTGAGGGATGAGGGAAGGGTAAATCTTTCCCTTTTCAGCATGCGCGAGAGGAGAAAAGACTGGCGGAAACCGGCCAGTTAAAAATTCGTCACTGGCATGTCGCAAGGCGCGGGTTTAAATGCTTCCTGAAGAGAGTTTTCAGGAAAGCTGAACATGGCTGCCGATGGTCAGAACCCGGTGATCGAAGACACCCCCCGTATGAACGCCCACAACGCCCCCGATCTGCATGAAGCAGAGCCGATCCCGGCGGCGGCCCGTGCGGCGATCGAGGAGCTGCTGCAATCGGCCGACCTCTTCCGCTACAATGCGCCGAAAGACGCGCCGGTCGCGCTGCTGGAAGCCGAATTCGCCGAACTTCTGGGCGCGAAATATGCCCTCGCCGTGTCCTCCTGTTCAGCGGCGCTCTTCCTGACGATGAAAGCGCTGGATCTGAAACCCGGTGCGAAAGTGCTGATCCCGGCCTTTACCTTTGCGGCGGTGCCCTCGGCCGTTGTACATGCGGAATGCGTGCCGGTTCTGGTCGAAGTGGGCCAGGATATGCGTCTCGATATCGCTGATTTCAAAGCGAAACTTGCCGATGCCGATGCGGTGCTGATCAGCCATATGCGCGGCCATACCTCGGATATGGATGCCATCTGCCAGCTTGCCGATGCGGCGGGTATCCCGGTGATCGAGGATGCGGCCCATAGCCTTGGCACACTCTGGCACGGGAAGAAGCTGGGAACGATCGGCAAGGCGGGCTGTTTCAGCTTTCAGTCTTACAAGATGGTGAATGCCGGCGAAGGTGGCATGATGATCACCGATGATCCGGAACTCGCGGCGCGCGCGATCATCATGTCGGGCGCCTATGAGGAAAACTGGAAGAAACATGGCGGGCTGCAAAACAGCTTCGGCCATTGGCAGAACAAGCTGCCTTTGTACAATGTGCGGATGCAGAACCTATCGGCGGCAGTGATCCGGCCGCAATTGCCGATGCTGGCGGATCGGGTGACGAAGGGCCGGGCCAATCACGACCATGTGGCATTCCTGCTGAATGAAAGCCCCTGGCTCTCTGTGCCGCAGGCACTGGCGCCAGAGGAACGCGCGCCGGATTCGATCCAGTTCAGCCTGATCGGCGAATGGAGCGATACCGAGGCGCGGGAATTCCAGGCCGAAGCGAAAACGCGTGGTGTGCCGGTGCAGATTTTCGGCCTCTCCGAGGGCAATGCACGGGCCTTCTGGAACTGGCAGTTCCTTGGCGAGACGCCCGAGCTGCCGATGACCAGGGCGATGCTGATGCGGGCCTGCGATATGCGGCTGCCGGTGCGGCTCAGCCGCGAGGACCTGGACTATCTGGCAATGGCGGTGCTTGACGCGGTGAAAGCCGTCAAAGGTTGAAACGCCCGGTTCCTTACAAGGAACCGGCACGAAATCTTTGAAGATTTCGTTCGGCGCGTCTGTGGCGGGCCGTGGGTTACAGGACCGAGAGCTGGTCTTTCAGCCAGGGCCAGTCTTTCAGCGCAGGGGTATGAACTTCCTCGCGCACAAGGATCCGCAACCGGCCCGCGATCAGGGCCGGGATGTCGCGCAGGACGCCCGCGCGGGCCATCAGCGAGAGGCTGCGCGACAGGGCGGCGAAGGGCAGAGGCGAGACTTCGACCTCGGCGCGGAAGCGCCGCGCCTGATGCAGCGCCAGCGGTGGCAGAATGGCCCATCCTTCGCCCCCGGCCACCATGGCAAGGATCGCGTGATAGCTGTCGAGCTCGAATCGCGCCGCAGGGCGCTGGCCTTCGCGCAAGAGATGCGCCGCGATCTGGCGGCCCATCAGATGCCTGGCGGAATACTGGATCAGCGGCAGATCCGCCGCTCCGCTTTTCGGCCGGATTGCCAGAAACGGCTCGCGCAGGATTGGATGCTGCTCGCGCTCGCCTTCCCAGGTCACTTCGCCGGGCAGATCCGCTGCCACCACGATATCCAACGCCCGTGCGTCGAGCTTTTCCAGCAAACGGTGCGATGGCCCGGTCTCGAGCAGAAAGCGACAGCCCGGCAATTCGCGTGCCAGCGCCGATAAAAGCCGGGGCGTCACATCGGCTTCGAAATCCTCGATCATGCCAAGTCGCAGCGTCGTCAGCCCGGCCAGATCAGATCGCGCAAGTTCCGCCCGCGCCTCCTGGGCTGCATTCAGTATGGTCTGGGCATGGCGGCGGAACATCGTCCCCGCCGGGGTCATCCGCACCGGCCGCGCGCCGCGATCCAGCAGCACCGTGCCAAGCGCAGCTTCAAGCCCGCTCAGCTGCTGGCTGACCGCCGACGGGCTGACCCCGAGCCGCCGCGCGGCTGCGGAAATCGCACCTTCCTCGGCGGCGGCGAGGAACACCTCGATGCCCCAGAGCGTTACACGGCCCTCGGTTTCCGCCATTTTGGCCTCCGCAGCGGGCTGGGGTCAGAGTTTCGAGAGCTTTGCCTGCAATTCGGCCAGCTGCTTGCGGATATCGGCGAGGTCTTCCCCCTTTTCCCCTTCCGGCTCGGCTTCCGGTGCAGACGTGGCCCCGGGCCAGCCCGGCATACCGTTCATCACGGTCTTGAGGAAGGCCTCCTGCTGTTTCCGGAGCGCATCAAAGCCCGGTATCGTGGCCATCGGATTTGGGAAAGTGGACAGGTTCTCGACCATTTTCGACTGGCTGTTGCGCAGCATTTCAAACGAGCTTGCAAGGAATTGCGGCATCACCGCCTGCATGCCGGTCGTATAGCTGCGCACAAGATCGGTGAGCACATTCACCGGCAGCACATTCTGGCCCTTGGATTCATGTTCCGCCACGATCTGAAGCAGATATTGCCGCGTAAGGTCATCGCCGGTTTTCAGGTCGATGATCTGCACCTCGCGCCCCTTGCGGATCAGGCCGGCAATATCCTCCAGCGTCACATAATCCGAGGTCTCGGTATTATAGAGACGACGGCTGGCATAGCGCTTGATCAGCAATGGCTTGTCAGTGGCGGACATTCTGCTCTCCTCCCGGGATTTACGGTGACCGACGCTGCAGGGCATCAATTCCGTTTGCGCTTGCAGAGAAGCTTAGCGGCGCGTCTGATCAAAAAGCAAGAGCGGGCTCGTCCGAGCCCGCTCAAACCTGGATCCTGACCGGCACCCGGGGAGGGCGCGCGCCGGCCGGGGACTGTTTCGAGGCTGCGATTACTTCGCGGCAGCGGTGGCTTTTTTGGCAACCGACTGCACGTCGGCAGCGGCTTTTTTCACAGCGGCAGATGCGTCGTCCTGGGCTTCCTTGCCGGCGGCCAGCAGCAGCTCGACGGTTTCGACCTGGACTTTTTTCGCGATTTCAGCGAAGGCAGCCATGTTTTCGGCAGCAGCTTCGGCAGCTTTCGAGGCGAAATCGGTCACAGCTTTGGTGTAGTCAGCCGGATCGGTCTTGGCTTTGGTGATGTCCGAGAGACGCGAGAAGGTCTCTTTGGCCCAGACGGCCGACAGTTCGGTCGATTTCTCGGCGGCTTCGAGAGCGACTTTCGAGAATTTCTCGCCGAAAGCGGCCTGGGTTTTGAATGCGTTCTGGAAAGCCGAAGCGTCAACCGGGAAAGAAGCCAGGACGTCCTGGAACACTTTGGTGAAGTCGGTGGTCTTGGTCATTGCAATTCTCCTGTATATCGGGCGGTTGCAGCGGGTCAGCCCGTTTCCTGAAGGACTATATACATGCTGCAGCGCAGCATTTCAAGGATTATTCTGCAATGCAGCATTAACATGGCCGGGTCACAGGGCAGTGACAAAGGCTGCCACGACGCCTTTCTCGCAGGCAATTGTGATTCAACGCTATTTTTATCTGCCCTGCTTTCCGGTGCGCCTTTGAGGCGGATCGGGGCTTCGGCAGAAGCAAGGGTGACGTAGCGGGAGATCGCTCATTTCTGGCGGGGTGACACAGGAAAAGCCAGGAAAACCTGGCTTTTTCGAATCGCCCAAGGGGCATAACCAGATGCATCCGGGGCTCAGTTCTGAGCCGCGGCCGGTTTCACATAGGTTCCGGGTGCCGGGCAAAGAACCGGGTTTTCCGGCCCGCCAGGCGCGCGGGCCTTCACCATCGCACCGGAAGAGGCGGCGAGCCAGGCGCCCCAGCGGGGCCACCAGCTGCCCGGCGTCTTTTCTGCACCTGCGAGCCAGGCCTCGGGTGTTCCCCCGGGTTGGGCCGCGCTGGTCCAGTGGCCGTATTTCCCCTTGGAGGGCGGATTGATGATCCCGGCGATGTGACCGGATTCCGACAGGATGAAGGTTTTGTCCTTTGACCCCATCTGTTTGATGCCGTTGAAGCTGCCCTTCCAATGTGCGATGTGATCGGTCTCGCAGGCGATCGCACAAAGTGGCACCTGAACCTGGCCCAGGTTCACCGGCTCGCCGAAAACGGGGAACTCGCCCTTTGCGAACCCGTCCTGCTGGCACAATCCACGCAGATATTCGACCGCCATCCGCGCCGGCAGATTGGTGGCGTCACCATTCCAGTAAAGCAGGTCAAAGGCCGGCGGTGCCTCGCCCATCATGTAGCTTTTGATCGCCGGCGTGTAGATCAGGTCATTCGAACGCAGGAAGCTGAAGGTGCGCTGCATGAACAGGCTCGACAGGATCCCGTCCTGGGCCGTTTGCCGCTCGATCCCGTCGACGAAATCATTGTCGAGAAAGACCCCCACCTCGCCCGGATCCGAAAAGTCGGTGAGGGTGGTGAAGAAGGTCGCGGTCTTGACCGTCTTGTCGCCGGCCTTTTGCAGATGCGCAAGCGTCAGCGCCAGCGTGGTGCCGGCGATGCAATAGCCGGTGACATTGATCTGCTTTTCGCCGGTGATGCGCCGCACCTCGGCCATCGCGCGCAGATAGCCGTCGCGGATATAGTCGTCGAGGCTGACATCGGCATAAGACGCATCCGGGTTCACCCAGGACACGACAAACAGCGTGAAACCCTGATCGACGATCCAGCGGATCAGCGAGTTTTGCGGCTTCAGATCCATGATGTAGAATTTATTGATCCACGGCGGAAAGATCAGCAGCGGCGTCTTGTGAACTTTATCGGTTGTCGGCGTGTACTGGATCAGCTCGAACATCCGGTTGCGATAGACGACCGCGCCCTCAGACGTCGCGATATTGCCGCCAACGGTAAAGGCCTCCTTATCAGCGAGCGTCACCATCAGCTCGCCGCTGTTGGCCTCTATGTCACGGACGAGGTTCTCAAGCCCCTGGACAAGGCTTTCGCCATCGGTCTCGACCGCGCGTTCCAGCGCATCGGGATTGGTGCCGAGGAAATTCGTCGGCGAGAACATGTCAACAATCTGTTTCGTGAAATAATCGACCCGCTTTTTATCCTCGGGCGAGAGCGTCTCCATCTGGCCGACCGCGCCGGTCATCGCCTCTGAATTCAGCTGATATTGCTGCTTGAGGTAGTTGAAGAAGGGATGGGTCTCCCAGAGCGGGTTGGCAAAGCGGCGGTCTTTCGGGAAGGGATCAGAGGGGGCTTTGAATTCGCCTTTGGCAAGCACCTGATTTGCTTCGACATAATGTTTCAGGGTCTTGCCCCAATAGCCGATCTGTTGTTCCAGCATGCGGCCTGGGTCGCGCATCATGCCCGCAACCCAGGAAGCGGCGGCTTTGAGATAGACATCCGAGGCGGGACCATCGAGGGCGGCATCATGGCTGCGCCGGGCGGAAATGGCGGCGGTGAGGCGCTGCGTCAGCTCTTCGATACGGGCAAGATTGGCATTCAGCCGTTCCATCCGTGCGACACTATCCGTTTCTTCTTTTCTTTCGGTAGTTGTCATACAAAAAATTCCCCCCTAACTTTGCTGCTGCGCAGCATAACGACTCCAGCCCCGCCCCGCCTTGACCATGAGGGCCCGGACCAGTCGCACATGAGGGCGCAGGTACGGGAGTTCTCCGGTCGCAGGCCGGGCAAATCCCGGCGGGTATGGAGACGTGACGTGAAGTATATGGCCACCTATGACGTGATGGAAAGCGCCCGTAACACAAATGAGTGGCTGGGCGCGTCCATGCAGGCGCTTGCGAGCTATCCGGTCTTCGCGCTTTCGATGAATCCGATGCTTCCGATGATGGCGGCCTGGGGCAAAGTGACCGAGCGCAGCTTTGCGCGGATGGTGGCCAAGCCCGACTGGGGCATCCGTACCGTGGTCGGGCCAGAGGGCCAGGATCACCTGGTTGACGAGAAAATCGTGCTGGAACGGCCCTTTGGCAATCTGTTGCAGTTCTCGGTGCGGCGCCGCGATCCGATGGCGCGCCGTATCCTGATCGTTGCGCCGATGTCGGGCCATTATGCCACCCTGATGCGGTCTACGGTTGCGTCACTTTTGCCGGATGCAGATGTCTGGGTCACAGACTGGCATAATGCGCGTGACATTCCGGTGTCAGCGGGCACTTTCGATGTCGAGGATTACACGCTTTATATCGCGGAATTCCTGAAAGAGCTGGGGCCGGACACCCATGTCGTTGCGGTCTGTCAGCCGGTGCCTCTGGTGCTTGCGGCCACCGCCTGGCTCGCGCAGGAAGATCCCGATGCGCAGCCACGTTCGCTGACGCTGATGGGCGGGCCGGTCGATCCCGATGCGGCGCCGACCGAAGTGACCGATTTCGGCAACCGCGTCACCATGGGCCAGCTGGAACATATGATGATCCAGCGCGTCGGCTTTAAGTATAAGGGCGCGGGGCGGCTGGTCTATCCGGGGCTGTTGCAGCTGGCGGGCTTTATCTCGATGAACGGGGAACGCCACAGCAAGGCGTTTTCCGACCAGATCATGCGCGAGGCGCGGGGCGAGGCTTCGGACCAGGACGGGCATAACCGCTTTTATGACGAATATCTCGCGGTGATGGACATGACCGCAGAGTTCTACCTCTCGACCGTCGAGCGGATCTTCAAGAACCGCGAGATTGCGCGCAACGCCTTTACCGTGAAGGGCAGGCATGTCGATATCGGGGCCATCACCCGTGTGGCGGTGAAGATCGTTGAAGGTGAGAATGACGATATTTCCGCGCCCGGCCAATGCCTTGCGGCGCTCGATCTGCTGACAGGCCTGCCGCCTGAGAAAAAAGCGCAGCATCTGGAGCCCGGCGCCGGTCATTATGGTATCTTCGCCGGCAAATCCTGGCGGCTGAACATCCGTCCGCTGGTGCTGGATTTCATCGATGCCAATGCGGCCGCCCCGAAGCCGGAACGCAAACGGGCCAGAACCGTGACGCCGATCCGGCTGGCCAGCGTCCGGGACAATCCGGCCGATCTGGCGGGCTGAGCCCCGGGCCAGCTACAGATCATGCGAGATATATGGCAAAGGGCCCCCGACGGGGGCCTTTTGCTTTCATGGCGGCGGGCAGGCGGGGTCAGAGCCCGCGCGCCCAGATCACGATCAGCTCTGCCACGGCCTCGCTTTGCCCCGGTGAGAAGATATCTCCCGCGATAACATGGGCATAGGGGTCATCGCCGGCCTGCATCCGGCGCTCGTTCACCGCGACCGATCCGCCCCAGGTCGCAATGACCGGCGCGATGGCGGCGGGATCGATCACCTGATCTGCGGGCGCGTAAAGCACCAGAAGCGGCATCATCGCAGCGGTGAAATCGGCCGCGCGCGCCTCGCGCATCAGGGCGCCCAGGGGGTAGAGCGCGGCGGTCGGCCAGCGGGTCGCCCAGAATTTCTCATGCCCGCTGTTGACCGGTGCTGTGGATTGGGTCGCCCCCAGAACCAAAGGTGTCCAGAGCCGGGGGAAGGGCGCGTCGATCATCCAGTTTGCCGGATTGTGCAATGCGAAGGCGGGCGAGATCAGCACCACCCCGGCCATGGCTTCGGAAAGCTGCGGGTCGGTCGCTGCCAATGCGGTCAGCGCGCCCCCCATCGAGGTGCCCATCACGATCACCCGGTCGCCCAGCATGCGCCCGATCGCCATAGCCTCGGCCATGTCTTCAATCCAGGCACCGGCTTCGACCCCGGCCATGGCCTCAGGCGCGCGCCCCTGGCCGGCCAGCCGCGTGTAATAGAGATTGGCGCCAAGCGCGCGGGCGACCTCATCCGGCACCGGGCGGATTTCCTCGGCCGAGGCGGTGAAACCATGCACATAGACGATGGCAAGCGGCGTTTTGCGGCCTTTCTCACCGGCCCAGAGAATGCGCTTCGCGGCGCCCGGGCGGATATCGGCATATTGCTGTTCGCTCACCTGGAGCCAGACCTCGGGATCATCGCCCAGGACCGCAGGGGTAAAACTGATGTCGCGCCCGACCCTTTCGCGGGGGGCGAAAACCCAGAGCGCGGCGATCAGCGCCATGGCGATCAGCAATACGGCGACAAGCCGTGCGGGCACCGGCAAAGCGGTGAAAAGGCGGTGTATCACCGCGCGGCCCTGTCCTGTGCTGCCTGCGGCCCGGCTGCGCGCGCGATGACTTCGCTCACGCTGGCCGCGATCTGCGCCAGGCAGTCCGGGGTCGAAAAACGGTGATCCGCGCCCTTCACCAGAGAAAGCTGCAGATCCGGACAATCGGCATGCGCAAGGAGCTTCAGCGCGACCGAAGGCGGCACATCAGTATCCGCAGTACCCTGCAGGAGCCGCACCGGGAAGGGGAGCGGCAGCGGGTGCTCCAGCACCAGGTTCTGTGCACCATCCTCAAACAGCCTGCGGGTAAAGATATAGGGGTGATCGGCGTAATCCGAGGCGATCTCGATCCTGCCCTCGGCGGTGACCTGATCACGTTGGGCGTCAGTCAGCGCTTCCGCCCAGGTGCGGGCGGTGAAATCCGGGGCGGCCGCGATGCCGACAAGGCCCGCGATCCGTTCCGGCATCGCACGGGCAAGAAGGAGCGAGATCCACCCGCCCATGGACGAGCCGACAAGGATCAGCGGGCCTTCCGTCCGGGCCCCGATCACCGCGCGCGCATCCATGGCCCAGTCGCCGATGCAGCCCGCCTCGAAATCACCCGAGGATTGCCCATGACCGGAATAGTCGAGCCGCAGGAAGGCATGGCCCTGGTCGCGTGCCCAGGCCTCCAGGAACAGGGCCTTTGATCCCTGCATGTCGGATTTGAACCCGCCGAGGAATACCACAGTCGGGCCGCTTCCGGTCGATTGGGAAAAGGCGAGCCTGCGGCCCTGGGGCGAGGTAAGGAATTGGGTCAACTGCTGCTCCTTCACGGGCGTCTTTCGCGCGACCCGCAGCCTATCAGAGCCGAACTACCCCCGCCAGTATCGCGCGCCTCACGATTTCTTCAAAGAAATCGTGCCGGAAACCGTTTCGGTTTCCGCGCCCGTGGCACGGGTCTGGCCTCAGGTGTCTGACGTCGAAATCATTACACTGACTGAGCTGTCTGCTTCGCAATATGGGACGATCACCGGCGCGGCCTGTCGGCATCAGGGCTGTTCGGGATATGTCGGGTGGCGATGCACTGCGGAAGAATTGCGCATCCTGGCGGGTAGAAGCGTCCTTCGACTGCCAGTGGAACCGCTTCGCGACAGTGCGGCAAGACTGCGATCCGAAAGCCATTTTGCGCCTGTCGCTTGCCGTCTGGTCGCGCATCACCGGCGGCGGGATCACGTGGCGCTTTTTCTGCGTAAACGCCCGCATCTGGTTAGAGCAACAGGCACGGCAAAGCTGTTGCGGCGCTCAATGGTCGCCATCGCAAATTTTCCGCCAGGGCGCTTGACCTTGGACCGGCGCAGGCGCAAATGGGCGCGGATATAACCCGCAACCGGGCGCGCAGTGGGCGCCAGACCGACGAGGAGCAAGGCCGATGGCCCAGATTTCCCTTACTTTTCCCGATGGCAATGTCCGGACCTATGAGGCCGGTGTGACGCCTGCCGAGGTTGCGGCCTCGATTGCGCCCTCGCTCGCGAAAGCAGCGATCTCGGCACAGGTCGACGGCAAGCACTGGGATCTGGCCTGGCCGATAGAGGCGGATGCCGCCCTTTCGATCAATACGATGAAGGATGAGGCCCCGGCGCTTGAGCTGATCCGCCATGACCTCGCCCATATCATGGCGCGTGCCGTGCAGGAGCTCTGGCCGGATGTGAAAGTCACCATCGGCCCGGTCCGCGATCAGGGCTGGTTCTATGATTTCGACCGGGCAGAACCCTTCACGCCGGAAGACCTTGGCGCCATCGAGGCGCGGATGAAGCAGATCATCAATGCCCGGGAGCCGGTGAAAACCGAGCTCTGGGAGCGCGAGCGTGCCCGTAAATATTATGAAGAGCGCGGCGAGCCTTTCAAGGTGGAGCTTCTCGACCGGATCCCCGGCGATGAAGACATCCGCATGTACTGGCATGGCGACTGGCAGGATCTCTGCCGGGGCCCGCATCTGCAACATACCGGCCAGGTGCCGGCGGATGCGTTCAAGCTGACCCATGTGGCCGGCGCCTATTGGCTGGGGGACGCGTCCCGGCCGATGCTGCAGCGCATTTACGGTGTGGCCTTCCGCAACCGCGACGACCTCAAGGCGCATATGACCATGCTGGAAGAGGCCGCGAAACGCGACCACCGCAAGCTTGGCCGCGAAATGGATCTGTTCCATCTGCAGGAAGAAGCGCCGGGCATGGTGTTCTGGCACCCCAATGGCTGGCAGATCTGGCGCGGGCTGGAAGATTTCATGCGCGGCCGGCTCCGCGCCGCGGGCTATCAGGAGATCCGCACGCCCCAGGTCGTCGACCGGGTGCTGTGGGAGAAATCCGGCCATTGGGAAGCTTACCGCGAGAATATGTTCATCGTGGAGGTCGACGAAGAGGGCGCGAAGGAAAAGCGCATCAACGCGCTGAAGCCGATGAACTGCCCCTGCCACGTCCAGATCTACAATCAGGGTCTGAAATCTTACCGCGACCTGCCTTTGCGTCTGGCCGAATTCGGATCGTGCCACCGCTACGAATCCTCGGGCTCAATGCATGGGCTGATGCGGGTGCGTGGCTTTACGCAGGATGACGCGCATATCTTCTGCACCGAAGATCAGATTGAATCGGAATGCGGCGCTTTCATCAAACTGCTGTCTACCGTCTATCGCGACCTGGGCTTTGAAAAATTCGACATCAAACTCTCGACCCGCCCCGAGGTCCGTATCGGCACCGATGCGCAATGGGACAAGGTCGAGGGCGCGCTGCAATCCGCGATTGAGAATCTCGGTCTGCCCTATGAGATCAACCCCGGCGATGGCGCTTTCTATGGGCCAAAGCTTGATTTCAAACTGACCGATGCGATTGGCCGTGAATGGCAATGCGGCACGTTCCAGGTCGACCCGAACCTGCCCGAGCGGCTGGATGCGGAATATGTCGGCGAGGATGGTGCTAAACACCGCCCCTATATGTTGCACCGTGCGATCCTCGGCTCGTTCGAGCGCTTTATCGGCATTCTGATCGAGAACTATGCGGGCAAACTGCCGTTCTGGCTGGCGCCTCGCCAGGTGGTTGTGGCCTCGATCGTCTCGGATGCCGACCCTTACGTGAACGAAGTTGTCGCAGCGCTGCGCAAGGCCGGAGTGCGGGCCGAGGCGGATACCCGCAACGAGAAGATCAACTATAAGGTGCGCGAGCATTCCGTCGGCAAAGTGCCGGTGATTCTGGCCGTCGGTATGAAAGAGGTCGAGGAGCGCAGTGTCTCGCTGCGCCGCCTGGGCGAAAACCGTACCGAAAACATGGGATTCGAATCCGCTCTTACCATGCTGGCCTTTGACGCGCTGCCGCCGCCATTGAACTGAGGAACGGCCCGATTCTGGTGGTTTTTCGATCAAATGGTCAGAAAAATCACCGGGATCGGCCGGTTTCACAAGAGATCCCGCTCTGAAACCCGGCATGAAACCGCGATTCCCTGTGAAATCGCGGCAAAATTCTTGATTTCCAATATCTCCGTGGCATCCTGCCCCTGTAACGACAGACTTTCTGACTAGCCTCTCTACCCTGACAGGCCCGGAAGACCTGGCGGCTACGACCGGGCCGCAATTCCGCAGCCCGGAGGGTTACTAAGGGAGAGACGGGAATGCCGACTGGCACCGTAAAATGGTTTAACGCAACGAAGGGCTACGGATTCATCGCGCCCGATGATGGCGGCAAAGATGTGTTCGTGCATATTTCGGCGGTTGAACGCGCCGGTCTCAAGGGTCTGAACGACAATCAGAAGATCGGCTACGAGCTCCAAACCGGACGTGACGGCAAGTCCTCGGCCAGCGAACTGAAACTGCTCTGACCGCCCGCGTTGACAGCTGAGCGCTGATGGCGCGGCCGGACCCTGAGCGGAGCCGGCCTTCCCGTCAGTTGCCTGCCAGTCTTGAGGACGAAAGTCTTAAGGACGCAAAGTCTTTGCCGCCGTCCGGTTCGCCGGGCGCGGTAACTGAACCGGATGCAAGACAGCTCGGTTCTACCTGCAAATGGGGAACCCGGCGTTTCCCGCACGAGGGCAGGGGGAGATTTGCGAAAGACGCGTCGTCGGCCTTTGGTCCGAAACCTCTGGCCCGCAACGATTTCCCCCTGATTTTACCGCGCTTTTCTGACCGGGATCAACCTGCGGTCAGACGGCTCTCGATGGCCTCGTCCCAGCCGATGGTCCAGCTCACCCCGTCGCGGATCAGCGGACGCTTCATCACGGTGGGCTGTGCGGCGATCTGCGCCTCCGGTTCCGATGCTTTCAGGAAATCGGAAAAGGCGCGGTAGCTGGTCGATTGTTTGTTGATCGCGCGCTCGCCGAATTCGGTGACGATCTCCTGAATTTCGGCCTCCGAGAGCGGATCCTTGCGGATATCGCGGAACGTGACGTCACGCCCGGCGGCTTCCAGCGTGCGGATCGCCTTTTTGCAGGTGTCACAGGTCGGGATGCCGTAAAGGATCATATCACTTCTCCGATTTCACGCAGGTTACGCGGATGCCCTGTTGCACAGCAGGTGCGCCGTTCTCCAGAAGCACATCGACCGGCGCGACCCTGCTGTCGCCCTGGGCCACACGTCCCTGCGCCGCGCAAAGCGGGGTCACCGCGCGAACAGCGGTGTCGAAATCGGTAAAGCCCGGCTGGAACAGCACCGCATAGCGATGCTTCGACAGTTTCAGCACATGGGTCTGATAGCGCTCGTAACCGCCGGTGACGCGGGTGCGCTCGGCATTGGGTTCGAAAGGTTCGTAATACATCTGCGCCATAGCAGGCGAGGCGAGCATCATGGCAAGGGCGGATATACGCAAGAACATGGGGGAACTCCTGTATCAGGCGGCAGCCTAGCTCAAAGGCGGCGGTCCCGGAAGGGGCCTCCGCCCTGGCCGGGTTCTGTCTTTCCCGGATATACCAGCTGTGGGCGGCTTCAGCGCTGGCGCCGCAGATATTCATCCAGCCGGCATGACGGTGCCTCGCGGCGCAGATCCTGCGAGCCCGCCAGCCGCCAGTCCTCCGGGGCGAAGCGTGGGAAGAACGTATCGGCATCGGGGACCGAGAGATCAACCTCGGTGATCAGCAGCCGGTCGGCCAGCGGCAGCGCCGCCGCATAGATGCTGGCGCCGCCAATCGCATAGATCCGGCGATGGCCGAGTGCCACAGCGCGGGCGAGGGCGTCTTCCAGCGACGGCACAGCGAAATCTGTTTCCATTGTCGAAGAGACGACAATGTTGTCACGATTTTTCAAAGGCTTGAAGGGAAGGCTTTCCCAGGTGCGCCGCCCCATGATCACCGCCCCCCCAAGGGTTTCGCGCTTGAAAAAAGCGAGATCTTCGGGCGCGTGCCAGGGAATATCACCGTCGCGGCCGATGGCACCTTCCTTCGAGCGGGCAACGATAAGGCTCAGCATGAAGCACCGCCTCTGGCGCCATTACGCCCGGTCAGGGTTGAAAAGAGACAGGCACCGCCGGGGGCAGGCCGGATTTCACCGGCCTCTTTACTGACGCTTTGCATAGGGCGTGCCTGCATAAGTGGCGGGTGGGCGATGGTGAGCGGCGTTCTGATCCGCCCGGAATGTCTTGATTTCACTGTGATCTCCCTGCCCGACAGCCGGGGCGAATGATGGAAAGCTATAAGCCTGTTTCGGGGCGACCGGAACTGCGAAGGGGCCGGGCCCGCACTGCGCTTCGGATGCAGGATTTTACATCTCTGAGGGGCGGTCAGACCGCAACTTCGGCTTTGATAACCGCATGAGGCGCATAGTTTTCGACCTCGAAATCCTCGATCCGATAGTCTTCAATGCGCGCAACTTGGCGAATGATCCGCAGCTTCGGCATCTCGCGGGGCTCTCTTTGCAGCTGTTCCCGGGCCTGGTCCAGGTGGTTGAGATACAAATGAACATCGCCCGCGCACCAGACCAGCTCGCCGGGTTTCAGCCCCGCCTGTTGTGCGATCATCAGTTGCAGGGCAGAAGCCCCGACCCAATTGAAGGCAACCCCCAGCAGAAGATCGGCAGATCTTTGAAAACAAAGGCTGTTCAGTCTGCCATCGCTGGTGACGTGATATTGATAGACCATGTGGCAGGGCGGAAGGGCCATCTCCTCCAGCTCACCCACATTCCAGGCGTGGAACAGCATCCGGCGGCTGGACGGATTTGTCCGCAGCGTATGGATCAGCGTCGCGATCTGATCATGTTCGCGCCCATCCGAGCCGACCCATTTGCGCCATTGCTTGCCATAAACCGGGCCAAGCTCGCCCCAGGTTTTCGCAAAAGCGTCATCCTCGATGATGCGGCGCTCAAATTCCTCCTGAGAGATCTCCGTGCCGGTTTCCCTGCGGTATTTCGCAAGCGGCCAGTCGGTCCAGATCCGCACATTTTCCTGCAGGAGCGGCTGAATATTGGTGCCGCCTTTCAGGAACCAGAGCATCTCTTTGATCGCGGTTTTCCAATAGACCCTTTTCGTCGTCAGGATGGGGGCTAACCCGGCGGAGAGGTCAAACCGGGTCATTGCGCCAAAGATTGACCGCGTGCCGACACCCGTCCGGTCGACCCTCTCATCGCCACTTTGCAAAATGCGCTCGATGAGGTCGAGATACTGATATTCCGGGTGTCGCACTGCGGGGCTTTCCTGGTGAGGTGGTGGCGGGTCTGGCCCGGGGGCTGCCATTCGACAGCCGACAGGGCGATGCGCGCGGGCCACGGGGCCTGACTTCCCCGGACTATAGGCAGGCCCGCAGGCTTCGGCAATATCACAGATCCAGGGGCGGGAAGCCTCGATCTGCCTGCGCTAAAAATTGACATTTTGAGCAAGGGCTTAGATCGGTGCGACGGGGCTGCTATGCGGCACTGCGCCAGATGCGGGACATCGGCGGGAAATCCCGTCTGTCGCCTTGCCCTGTGCCGTGTTAGCCATAACACACCCTTTGGCAAAGGAAATCAGGATGACGATCCGCTATCTTCACACCATGGTCCGGGTGCTGGACCTTGAGAAATCCATGGCATTCTACCGGCTTCTCGGGCTGGAAGAGACCCGCCGCACCGACAATGAGGGTGGCCGCTTCACGCTGGTCTTTCTCGCGCCGCCCGGCCAGCCGGAATGCCCGGTCGAGCTGACCTTCAACTGGGATGGCGATGACGGGCTGCCCTCGGACAGCCGTCATTTCGGGCATCTCGCCTATGAGGTCGACGACATTTACGCCACCTGCGCGCATCTCGAAGCCAATGGCGTTGTGATCAACCGCCCCCCGCGCGACGGTCGCATGGCCTTTGTGCGCAGCCCCGACAATGTCTCGATCGAGCTGTTGCAAAAGGGCGGCGCGCTGCCGCCGGCAGAGCCCTGGAGCTCGAAGCAGAATATCGGTCACTGGTAAATCTGTGAAGCGCCCCCTGATCTGCGGCAGGTCAGGGGACGCTGCTCTGAAGGCCGCCTCCATCCGCTGGCGAAACTGGCTAACGCGTTGTTGCCGCTGCCATTTCGATTGCCGGAGGCCAGGGCAACTGGCCCGCTTGGCGGGCTTTGTCGACATCAGTTGCGGGACCATCGCGCCGCATGAGCGAGCCGTATCTCTGTCACCCCGGCTGAACCACTCGCCCTCGCAGCTTTTCTTGCTGCCGGTCGCACCGCTGCCGCCTGGTCTGCGGGGCAGGGCGATCAGGCCCCGACCGGCGCATGGGATGATATCTTGCGCGGTGCTGTGGCATAGGCCGCTGCTGAATGCCGACTGGCGGATCACTGTCGATCTGGGCCATGCCAGCGTAACCGGCAAAGGCAGCATCGCCAGCGCGCAGGTGGAAACAGCACGGGGGCACCCCCGTGCTGTCAGCGCCAGGCTCAGCCGTCGATACGGCTGCCCATGATGGCGATGGCCTGTTGATAGACGGTTGCGGCATTCCATTCGCGGATCACCGCGAAATTCGGCTGGCCCTCCTGATAACCCTGACCGGGCTGCCAGCCTTTCTGGCGCAGGAAATTCGCTGTAGAAGCAAGGGCATCGGTCACATTGTTCAGGTCGATCTTTCCGTCGCCATTGCCATCAACACCATAGCGCAGCGCATTGCCGGGAAGGAACTGAGTATGTCCCAGCTCGCCATGCTTTGCACCAATGCTCTGCGGGCTGATCGAGCCGCGATCAACCAGAATCAGGGCGGCAATCATATGAGGTGTGAAAAAGTCGCTGCGCCGGCAGTCATAGGACAGCGTGGCAATGGCGGAGATCACATTGGTATCGCCCATATAATTGCCAAAGGCGGTTTCCATGCCGTGAATGGCCAGAAGTACCCCAGCCGGGACGCCATATTGCCGCTCGATCGAAGCATAGAAATCGGCATTCTTCGCCTTGCGCGACCGCGCCTGTTTCACGATCGTATCGGCGCCGCGCACCTGCATGAATTTTTCAAGCGAATATTTAAAGCTCTTCTGGTTCCGGTCGGCCGAAATCGTGGCCTTGGAATAAGAACTGCCCATCAGGGCCTGGATGCCGCGCTCTCCGACGCCGGCCGCACGGGCTTCCTGGGCGATAACGGGCTTCCACTCTTCATAGCGACCGCCGCTGTCCGAACAAAACGCCGCGAGAGCCGGAGAGGAGAGAGCGATGAGCACGGCGCTCGTCGCAGAAAGGCCGCTGAGAATACTGGAAAGGCGCACTTGTTCACCTGCTGGCTGAATTTCGCTCAAGTCTAATGCGATTGCGCACATAATCAAGCATTTGCCGGCAGGGCTGTTCTCACATTATTGCCAGGAGCTGAGCAGATTGATGGCAGGGGTCGGGAATTCCGGATGCTGTCGTGCGGGACTGCGTCGGCACCACAATATGCAGAATGCCCTGGCGACCCTGTGGCAGGCGGATCAGGGCCGAAGCCGTTCCGAATCCCGCTTTGCACGCATTCCCCGGACGTGCAGCGACGAGAATGATTCCATGGGTTTCATACTGGGTTTCATCGGCCAGCCCGGTTCGCTGCAAAAAAATGGCACAGATGAAATGCAAGGCCGCTGCCCCCCGGTCACATAACCGAATACAGTGGAGGTACAGCGGCCTCAGGCTATCCCGCGCAACGGCGCAAGATAAGGTGACGGGCCCGGCAACTAAAAAAATCGCACTGATTACCCGGCGCCGGGCCCGTCGTTTTGTGGTCGTTGCTTTCGGAGACTGGCACATAAACAAATTACTCGTAATGCCGAAAGCCACGTCCTGTTCGCCTCCCTGACCGGGGGTGCGACCGAGCCAGTCTGGGGGCTGGCTGCGGGTTTTGGATATGCTCTGAACCTGAACCTTTGGGGGCGGCAAAGCACATCTGTCCTCTGACCGTCACCTGCCAGCAGACAGCACGACGGCGGGCGGTTGGTGCCGCCTTAAAACGCTCCGTTTTTCAGGGGCTGAGCCTGAGTTTCGCGACCTGGTCGGGGCAGGGCCATGCGGGGTTTTGCCACCCCTGCTCCTGCCTTTTATCGGTCTGGGAAGAAGGGTTTGCTACAGGATCGGTTTCTCGAAAGATAAGCCGGCAAAATCTTGCCGGTGCATATTTTCGTTCCCTTCACCCTTTCATAATCCTTTATGCAGTTGCGGCACCATATTTTTTAGCCTGGTCAAAGAGTTATGCCTTTCAGCCTGCTCCATGTCCTGTCAAATCGTTAACGCAGCGCAGCACGCGCGGTTCCCGCTAAAACCCAAAAAAAAATTGACCTTTTGATCTTTTCATCCGGCGCGTGTTTTGCCTCGGTCCGTGACACAATCCACAATTGCAAAACCCGGAAGAATTGCCGAAGCTGAAGCTCAGTATCGGCGAAAGACGGCCTGCTTGCCGATCTTCTGGCGACAGGAGACCCCGAATTGTCTCCAATAGGATTGCGGTCACGGTTGATCAGCCACATCTGCAAAAGCCGGGACCTTAAGACGAAACCCGAAGACAGGAGCGTTGAAATGGCACAATCCCCCAAGCAACCCCCGCGGCAAGCGTCGGCCAAACGGGCTGCCAGACAGTCCGGCGCGGCAAAGACCATGGCCGAGGCGGTGACCGATGCTGCCGAAAGCGTTCAGGACAGCGGGCAGGAAGTTTTGCGGCGGATAAGCCGTCCGGCACGTGCGGCCGGTGAGGCGGTGCTGGACCGGGCTGCGTCCGCGCGCGATGCGCTGACCGAATCCGGCGAGCGGCTGAATCACAAATTGCGCAAGGCGGCCTCTTCGGCGGAAAGCTATGCCCGTGACATTCCGGCGCGCGCGTCTGAAGCGGCGTCAGATGTGGCGGCGCGGCTGAAAGGCAGTGCTGCCGGTGATATCGCGGCTGATCTGCGGCATATGGCAAAGCGGCATCCCGGGGTCTTCATGGCAGGTGCGGCTCTGGCGGGCTTTGCCCTTGCGCGACTGTTGACCCCGCGCGGAGATCGCAGGGATTGAGTGGCGCTCCGGAAGATGAAGAGGCGACGCCTGGTGGTCTGATCCTGCAGATCGCCGGTGCCGCGATGCGGCTTTTGCGCGGCGAGATCGCGATGCGCAAGGCCGAGGCGCGCGAGATCGCGCTGATCGTGATCCGGGCACTGGTGGTTATTCTGATCGGGTTTGCGCTGGTTTTGCTGGGGCTTGTTCAGCTGGCAGCGGCGGGTCATGCGCTTCTCGTTATGGCAGGGCTGGCACCGGTCTGGGCCTCGCTGGTGCTGGGGCTCGGGTTGTGCCTCATCGCCGCCGGTCTGATCTGGTGGCAATTGCGCCGCATCAGCCATGCCTCCTATTTCGCGCGTCGTGAAATCTTCGCGCGAGGCGGAGCACTTCGGCGTGGCACGGCGGAGGAACCGGCAGCCGGCGAACGGGTTGCCAGTGAGCGGGTTTCCGGTGAGCGGGGGGCACGTGAACGGGAACCCAATGGTGGAGGAACGCAAGATGGATGATCGGGACCGGATCGGTGAAGAGATCGCCCGCAGCCGCCAGGATCTGGCCGAGGCCATTGCGGCGCTCAGACAAAATTTTAATATCACAAGGTTTTTCGGGGGGGGACAGGGCCGTGCATCAGGCCCGGATGTGTCAGGCCATTCAGGTCCCGCGCAGCCGGGCGCGGCGGTGATGCCGGTGATCGAGGCGGCAGGCGCCGCCATCCGGGCCAATCCGCGCGCGGCAGCGCTGGCCGGCGCGGGGTTGGCCTGGCTCGCCTGGAGCGGGGTTCGGCGCCGCGCGACGTCCTCGCCCGAGGCGCGCCCGGAATGGCTGGACGGGATCGCCGCGCTGCGGGAGGAGGCCGACCGGTTGCGCGCCCGTGTGGAGCGCTCCAGAGACAGCGGTGCGCTGGATGACGTTGCGGCGCGTGACAGTCTCGAAGATATCGCGGCCTCGCTGGACCATGCGATCCGTCATGAAATCGGGCGGGGCCTGGACGGGCTGGATGCAGAGACCCGAACTGCGGCGCTGGCCGCGCGCGAGGCTGCCTGCAGGCGCGAATTCGGTAAGGATGGGGCCGGTGCGTCCGGACATATTGGGGCGACGCTTGGCCGGGTCGGGAAGATCGTCACGGCCGGCGCCGCGCTGACGGCGGCAGGTGGCTTTGTCGCCAGCCTGTTGTCGCGGGGCCAGCCATCTGCAGCGGCTGCGGCAGGAGGTCGCGATGAAGCCGGGATGGAAGACACCGAGGCGCGTGAAGAGCTGCGTGAGGATCTGGAGCAGCTCAGCCTGCTTGTGGCGCGGTTGACTTCGACCTTGCGGTCAGTGGTGGACGAGACCGTCTCACGGGACGAAAGCAGCGCGACAGGGCGCGACGAGACACCGGCGGACGCGGCATTGCGTGAGAAAAATGCGGGCGCGGCCTGAAGGCATCGATCGGTATCAGGCGTCAGGCTGAGGAGCAGTCGTGGTTCCGTTGCAAAGGGGGGCTGCCCGGGCGGTGTTTCGGGCGGCTTTTCTGTAAGGCAGGGGCGGCGCTCTGTTTCAGGATGCGACGCGCTTCGGTGCCCGCGCGCCCTTTGTCAGGCGCGGCTGATGGTGGCAGCCTCTGCCACCTGCGTCAGGGCCGGATCATAGGCGAAAGTGACCACCGCCCGGACCCGCGCGCTGTCTTCGATGATCTGCAGGTCCCCGGGCAGCTGCGTGACAAATCCGCGGATCAGCCTTGCGCCGATCACAGAAGGGGCCCCGGCATGTTCACCGGTCAATCGGCCCCGCGCGGAAATCGCGCCGGAGACTTCAAGCCGGGCGATCTCGGTGCCCGCGCCAGAAACGACCTTGGTGTCGGGCCTTGCGACATCGGCAGATGCAGGCCCCGGCGGATCATCGGCGCGGCCATGGCTCAGCCTGATCCGCACCGGTTGATTTCCGGCCTCGGAAGGCGGGAAACAGGAGAGGATCTCGGCCAGTAACAGTGCCAGCGGCACCGCCTGTTGCGCCTGGAGGAGAAGGGGCATCAGATCCGCCTGGACCGCCCCTTTCATCCCCGCCCGGCCATGGATCAGATCGACCTTGGTGATCACTTCGGCCATCAGAAGATCGACGGTGACCCCGGTTCCCCCTGCCATCCGGTAAAGCCCGAGATGCACCGAAGAAAGCGACATCACCCGGTTATGCAGATCGTCAAGCACAAGACGCATGGTCTCGTCCTCTGCCTCGCGCCGGTGCATCCGCAGAAAAGAAGCGATCAGTTGCAGACTGTTGCCGGTGCGGTGATGCACCTCGCGCAGAAGTTCATCCTTTTGTCGCACGAGGTTTTCCAGCTCGGCCTCATCGCGCAGGATCGTGGCGGTCAGAGAGCGGTATTCCTCGGCCAGGCTGGCAATTTCGGCGGGGGGCCGTGCGAGGGTGACATCCTGGGTGGAGAGCCGGTTCCCCGAGGTGAAATCGCGCATCGCCCGCGACAGGTGGCGGACATGGCGGGTGACCAGCCGCTCGACGCCGAGAATGGTCACGCCAACCCCGGTCAGCCACATCAGCGCCGGAAAAAGATAAGGCAGCACATGACGGTTCAGGAAATTTTCCTCGACCGGCAAGGGCCAGGCGCCCAGCAAAAAGAGATCGCGATTGACCGGCACCCAGGAGTACATCAGGGTTTCCCACCCTTCGGGGTGGTCAAAAAAACTATGGGCTTTCTGCGGGATCAGGCTTTTCAGGCTGGCCTGGCCGGGCAGATATAACCCGGCATTGGCAATCCCGGTCGAGGCATAGATCACCTCGCCCGCGCCGTTGGCTGCGATCAGGGCCAGAGGTCGGTCGCTGGTTCTGGGTATTGTACCACCGGGAAGGGAAACGAGGTCATCGGGCAGGTCAATCAGCGCGCTTTCGGGGAGCCAGAGCAGGACAAACCCCTCAGGCTGCTCCGAGACATCGCCAAGCGGCCAGGTCAGAGAAATATCGGATTGCCCGGGGTCGGACCATTGCGGGTCGTGAAAGATGCGCGGCTGGTCCGAGGCAAGGATTTCGGCAAAGCGCTCGGTCTGCGAGAAATCGCGCGTGCTGCCGTCAGAGCTGCAGACCATCCGGCCATCTGCCGAGACAACCCCCGCGCGCGAGATGCGCCCGTCGCTGGTCGCATAGGCCGCGATCCGGCTGGCACAATCCGCGGGATGATTGCGCAGGCTGCTGGCCAAAAGCTGGGCGGTCACCTGCGAGGCACGGATCAGCCGGATCTCGTGCAGTGCTTCCTGGAGGGTCCGTCCGACAGAGGCCGCAAGGCGGGTCTCGTCGGTCTGTCGCATTGTCATATAGGTCTGGGCCAGCGCCAGCAGGCCAAGCGGCAAAAGGGCGAGCATAACCATCGCGGCCAGCCGCAGCGCAAGGCCGGACGTGATCTCACGTGCCGCGAAGAGTTTCATGTCGCCGGGGTGGTCGGCCGGCTGATCACGGCAGCGGTGACGCTGCTGAAGCCAGAAAACAGATCCTCGCCCTCGGCAAGGCCCATCAGTTCGGACAGGCGCTTGCGTGCGCGGCTGGCGCGGCTTTTGACGGTTCCCGGTGCCACGCCCATCATCTGCGCCGCTTCTTCCACTGAATAGCCGGAGGCACCGATCAGGATCAGAACCTCGCGATGCTCCGGCGACAGCTGATCAAAGGCGCGCTGGAAATCGCCATAGGCGAGACGACTGTCATGGGCCGGGGCTTCAGAGAGGCTGCCGGCGAAGACGCCGTCGCTGTCCTGCACCTCGCGGCGCGTTTTGCGCAGGAACGAATAATAGGTATTGCGCAGAATGGTGAAGAGCCAGGCTTCCAGATTGGTTGCAGGGTCGAATTTGTCCATATTCGACCAGGCTTTCAGGATGGTCTCCTGCACAATATCATCGGCGAGAACTACATTCCGCGACAGGCTGATCGCGAATGCCCGCAGATTGGGCAGGAGAGCTGCGAGCTGCTCGCGCGGATCAGATACGGCCTGAGCAGGAGGAGACTGATCTTTCGCGGTCCTGTCTTTTACCACCTTGTCCTGCGTGGCTCCGGACCCGGCAGTCCGGCCGGAAGCGGGGTCATTTGGCGGGGTCATTTATCGGTATCGGTATTGGCAGGCGGGCCAGAATTCAGCTGGGCGAGCAGCTGCAGAAAGCGGTCAGGCACTGCTTCAGTCAGGACCTCATCATAGACCCGCCTCAGATTTTCATCGATCTGAGTGCGGATCGCTGAGCGATCTGTCGCGACTGCGGGTTTGCCTGGTAGCATTTTTTTTCGTGGTCCTGCCATTGCTCTACGGAACCAAACGCCGCTTCATCGCGTTTGGTTCCGTAAGAAGTACGCAGAACGGAGATTTTTTTATGGCCGATTCCAGGGCTCCGGCCCGGGCTCCTACGGGAGCCACGACGGGGGCAGCGGCAGGTGATGCTTCGGCTGCGATGTCTGCCGGGGGGCAAATGGCCGGCCAGGTGACGTCTGGCGAAGATCTTTCCCGCGCAGTTGCGCAGGATTTGCCCTATCTGCGGCGCTATGCGCGCGCATTGACCGGCAACCAGGCCAGCGGCGATGCCTATGCCATTGCCGCAATCGAGGCGGTTCTGGCGGATCCGTCCCCGGTGCTGAGGGCGGTTTCGGTGAAGGTCGGGCTTTTCGCCTGCTTTCATGAGGTCTGGCAAAAAGCCGATTCTCCGGTAACTGCCGCAGAAGATCGTCTGGCGGTTGCGGCGCAGCAGCATATGGCGCGGCTGACCCCGAATTCGCGCGAGGCGCTGTTGCTGCAGACCATCGAGGGCTTCAGTCCGGCCGAGGTTGCGGCGATCCTTGGCGTTGACACCGCCAGCGCCACAGCGCTGGTTGAGCGCGCCTTTGCCGAAATGGCCAGTTCGATCCTCGGTAAGGTCATGGTGATCGAGGATGAGGCGATCATCGCGATGGATATCACCGCCATCGTCGAGGCGATGGGACATGCGGTAACCGGCGTTGCGAGGACCCGCGGCGAGGCGGTGGCGCTTGCCGCCCAAAAGGTGCCGGATCTGATCCTTGCCGATATTCAGCTCGCGGATAATTCCTCGGGCATTGATGCGGTCAATGATATCCTGGCCGATCTCGGATCGATCCCGGTGATCTTCATCACTGCCTTCCCCGAACGCCTGCTGACGGGCGAGCGGCCGGAGCCGACCTTCCTGATCAACAAACCCTATACCGAGGAGCAGGTGCGCTCGGCGGTGAGCCAGGCGATGTTCTTTTCTTCGACCGAGACCCTGAACAGCTGACAAGGGCAGGGCATCAAAGGTTGAAAAGGCGCGGGATTGCTCCCGCGCCTTTTTGCGTTACTTCAGGTTGGTCACCACCTGGGTCGCAAATGTATCAAGCATCGCGGCATAGACGGCGGCGGTATCGACTTCGGGTGAGGCGATATCGAACCCGGCGCCAAGCGCAGGCAGTGTCGAATTCATGTCAACCGTCAGCGTATAGGAATCGCCGCGCCCCGGCTGGGTCGGGTCGGACACCTTGACGAGGCCCGAAAGCTTCGAATCCGCCAGGCCAAGCGTTTCCGCGAAGCCGCTGGCCAGCGAAACCTCGTCAATATCGACGGTGATCGCGGCGCCCTCATCGCCCATCCGGTCGGTCACTTTGGTCAGGATCGCGGTTTCGAGATCCTTGTCGAGCGTTGCCCAATATGTGGCTGCGGCGGTATTCTGAACCGAGCCCATATCTGCGGTCACCTCGATGCTTTTCACAGCATCCGCGCGATCAACGGCAAAGGCCGGCAGCGCCAGCGTGGTCATTGTCAGGGCGGCGGCCATGGTTCCGGCGATGGTGGTTTTCATCCGGGTCACAGTAAACGTCATGCGAAATACTCCTGTTCTGCGGCCACGTCCGGGAAAGTCCGGGATCTTACGCGGCACGGTTCCAGATGCAGGGAAAACACGGTGGCCAGCATCCCGGTTCCCGTGCCGCAGAGGCGGATCAGAGCAGGGAACCGGAAGTCTTCTTTTCTATCTTTATGATTTTAAAGGAGTTCTGATAGATTTCGGCGGGGAAGGGCCGCCGGTCAGGCGAAATGGTGGACAAGGAATGCGCGAAATCATGCCGGTTTTGGCGCAAGCTGCACGCGGAAACCGGCCTGGCCGCATCTCGGCGCAGCCGTCTCAGCGCAGCCAGAGCCCTTCGCGTCTGAGCGTGTTGCGGATCACCTTCTCGCGGCGCGGCAGATCACTCTGGTCAAACAGCGCCCGCGCCTTGCGGCCCCGGTTCTGATAGACCATCTGTTTTGCCTGTTCCCAGTCGCGCAGCAGGCGGCGGTTTTCTTTCTCTTTCGCGACGGTCTCCAGCACCTCAACCGCCCGATCAGACCCGGTGGCATAAAGCAGCGGCAGCGTGCGGTAATGCAGCGTCAGATCGCCATCGAGCCCGGCCAGGTCAGCCTCTGGCCTGCCGCCGCCGAAAGAAGCGATCACCAGCGGCAGCGCGATCTGATCCAGCCAGGGCCAGAGCTCCTGACAGACCAGCGCCGCCGGGCGGTCCTTGTGGATGGTCTCCGCGTAATCCAGAAACCGGCGGCCAAAGTCCTGCGGGCTTTCATGCAGGAACCAGCCCGCGTTGAAATACATGTAGCGCTGCCAGTGTTCATCGGGCCAGTACAGATCCAGAGAACCCGCGAAATCCAGCCCGAACCGGTCATAAAGCGCGGCCCAGGTCTCGGCATAGCCAGGGCCGTAAAGTTCGATCACCGGCCAGGTGTCCTCGCGTTTCATTGACGCCGAGGGGCGCGAGAAATCCGGTGCCAGCGTCGACAGCGGCCCCGTCACTAGCGTATCGGTGTCGAGAAACAGAAAAGGCTCATCGGGAAGGGCGGTCAGCATCTCGATCTTGTTGCCGATCGCATAGGCGGCGCCGAAGACTTTGCTGTCAAAGGGCACGAACTCGGCGCCCAGCTCTTCCAGCCGGTCGCGAAGCGCGCCTTTCGGCAGGCGCGGATCTTCGGGCCAGAGAGGGCCCGGCTGCGGCTCGGCCAGCAGGAGCCGCCCCTGAAAACCGGGATCCGTCGCGCGCAGCGAGGCCGCGAGCAACAGCGCCTCATAGCCAAGGCGGCCGCGTTGCACCACGGCGGCGATGTTGAACGGGCGGGCAGGGGGCACCGGAGCCACCCCGCTCAGCGCGGCGTGAAGCGCAACGACAGGCAGGACATGCCGCCATCGATTTTCTGGCATTCCGAATTGCCGATCTCGACCACCTCGTAGCCCGCCGCCACCAGCCGGTCGCGGGTCTTCGGGAAGCCGGCGGGGAAGAGCACGATCCCGTTGAAGCGGATCGCATTGGCCGAGGCCTCTTCCCCTTCGGCAACCGCGATCACCTTATAGCCGGTGAAACAGCCCGACGCCGCCAGCCGATCAGTCGCGAGCACGGTTTCCGCATCCATCAGCGAGCAGTCGGTCTTGAAATGCAGCACGCCCGGGGGGGTATGGACCTCGCGCACCACCTGGCCCCAATCGGCGACCAGACGCGCAAGCTCCGCGATCCCGGCTTCATTGGTCCGCGCCGAGCGGCCGACAAGGATCTCGGTCTCGCCCATCAGGATGTCGCCGCCCTCGATGAAGCTGTCTTCGCCCTCGATGCGGCGGATCTCGCTGTAAAGTGCGCGCAGATGCGGCTCCATCTCGGCCGCTTCGCCGAGGCGCGAGGGCGCGCCGGGCCGCATGATCACTGCCCCTTCAGGCAGGCAGAGTGCGGTGTCTTCGACAAAAACGCTGTCCGGATAGGCGTCGAGCGCGTCCAGCACCGTCACCTCGGCCCCGGTGGAGCGTAAAGCTGCGATATAGGCGGTGTGATGCGCTTCCATCAGGGCAAGGTCCGGGTTGCCGGTATCCACGGCGCGCAGCCCCCGGATGATCGACTGCGCCGGTTTTCGGCTGATTGCGTGGCTGAAAGAATAGGAGCGCGGCATCGGATTTCCCCGGGAAAATTGTTCCGACCATGGCTAGCCTGATTTGGCGGGCACGAAAAGGCCCAGCTCTCAGCGCAGAGGTCTCAGCCTCCGGGGGCGGGCAGACGCACGATGGTCACGGTGCAGGGCGCTTCGGCCACCACCTGGGCCGAGACCGAGCCAAGATAGCGCCGGAGCGCCGAACTTGCCCGCGCGCCCATCACGATATGACCGGCAAGGATACGGGTCGCGTGTTCGGTCAGCGCATTGCCGGGGTCGGGGGCCTCGAGCACGGTATAAGTCACGCGGCCTTCGGGCAGGCCAAGCGCCTCGCCCCAGGCTTTCAGTGCGACAAGGCGGGCGACATGCAGATTGTTGCCCGCCTCATCGGTGCCCTGATCCAGCTGGATCCGCGCGCTGCGCAGCACATTGACACAGGCGAGCCGCGCCTCGGGGCGGAAATGCAGGATCTCGCGCGTGGCGCTGAGGATCTCCTGTGACAAAGCCTCCATCTCGGGCGAGAGGTCGACGGCGGCCATAACCACCTGGGCGCGGGCGGTGTCTTCGGCGGTCGGGGCAGGCAGGTAGCCCCGGATCCGTCGCGCGCGCCAGCGTCGCCGCAGGACCGGCCAGATCCCGTCGCGGCTCAGCTTTGTCGCGCGCGCGGTCAGCTGCACCTGATCGGGATGGCCAAGGTCAAAGGCCATCTGCGCCGCCGACTGAAAGCGCTCTTCCGGCTCGACCTCCAGCGCGCGCAGGATGATCTCCTGCAGCCAGGGCGGCAGCTCGGGGTTCAGGGCGCGTGGCGGCAGCGGATCTCGCCAGAGCCGGCGGCGTACGGCGCGCAGCGTGGTGGTCTGGCCAAAGGGCAGCCTTCCGGTTGCAAGCTCGTAAAGCATGGCACCGAAAGCGAAAATATCCGATCGCGGATCATCGCGGTGATGCAGATACTGTTCGGGCGCGATATAGGGGAAGGTGCCCATCGGAATGGCAAATTCCTCGCCCAGCAGATCCGGCAGATCAAGATGGCGCGCGAGGCCATAATCGATCAGCACCAGCCGCCCGGCCTCGTCGCGCATCAGATTGCCGGGCTTGAGGTCCAGATGGATCACCCGCTGGCGATGCACCTCATGCAGCGCCGACGCGATCTCGATGGCCAGCGCGACAAGCTGATCGGGCGGCAGCGGCGCGCGGTCAAACAGCTCCTGGAACGAGGCGCCCGGCAGTTTTGCCGTCACCAGATAGGGCATGACCGCGAAATCGCCCGCCGCGATCAGCTGTGGCACATGCGGACCCGAAAGGCGTGGCAGGATCATCTGTTCGATCTCGAACCCCACAATCGTCGGCCCGTCATCACCGTCGAGAATGGTCGGCACTTTCATCACCATTGGCCCGGGATGGTTCGGATGGGTGACCTCCCAGATCGTGGCAAAGCCGCCGCGATGCAAAAGCGGGCCAAGGGTGAATCCGTCGATCTGAAGCCCCTCGACCGGGCGTTTCTGGCTGCGGCTCATTCGCCGCTCCTCAGGCGCAGGGCAAGCTCTTCGGGCAGGCCGGCAGCCAGGATCTTTCCGGCGGTGACGGCGGTATCATAGGGCGTGCGGCGAAAGCTGAGCTCGCGGGTTGTGGTGTCAAAGATGGCCCAGCCGGCCTGGGGGCTGCCATCACGGGGCTGCCCGACCGAGCCTGCCACCACCAGCCAGCGCCGCGACGACAAAAGCGGCACCGGGATCCGGGGTTTCTCTGCATGGGCCTGGATCCGGTCATGGATGTCACTGCTGTACAGCGCCGGCACATGAACGTGACCACAAAAGATCACGCAGGCGTCAGTGCTGCGAAAGCTTGCCATCGCATCGCGTTCCGAGGTGACATAGATCCAGTCGCTTGGGCTATGGGCCGAGGCATGGGTGTAAAGCCGGTCCTCCTCGCGGATCGTCAGCGGCAGCGCGGCAAGCCAGCCGGTCTGAGCGGCGGAAAGCCGTGGCCGCGTCCAGTCGATGGATGCCCGCGCCGTGGCGTTCATATCGCGCGCCGATCCTGCGATGGCGGCATCATGATTGCCCCGGATCACCAGAGCGCCGGCGGCCTCAAGCTTCTGGACCCGCTTCACGCACCAGGCCGGATCCGGGCCATATCCGACTATATCGCCAAGGATCACACAGCGCCCGATATCCCGCGCCTCAGCATCGGCAAGCACAGCCTCCAGCGCTTCGCGATTGCCATGAATATCGCTGAGAAGGGCGATCCGCATGCGGTTCTCCGGTTGCTCTGCCCATCCTGGCAGAGCGCGGCCCCGGGCAAAACGCATATTTTCCGCGCAGCTTTGCACCAGGCTGGCAAACTGGTCGGGGCGCCGGGGCTTGCCGCGCCCTCCGTTGTATTGCACCATACATAAGGCGCGGCCATATGGCCGCCATCAGGGGGAGAGACCGAGATGCGACTGAGCGCCCGAAATGTCCTGCCGGGAACGGTGATCGAGATTGTCACCGGCGCGGTGACGAGCCATGTCCGCCTTGATCTTGGCGGCTCGATTGTTACGGCTGCGATCACCAATGAGGCGGTGAAAGAGCTGGGTCTGACCGTGGGCGCAAAGGCCTCGGCGGTGATCAAGGCCTCGGATGTGATGATCGGCACCGATGACTGACCACGTGACCGACCTGCGCCCGCATGAGGTGGCGGTGCCACTCCCCGGGGCATTCGACGCCTCGATCTGGTTCATCGGCCGGCTGCGCACCCCCTGGACGGATCGCAGCCAATGCCCGCGCCGGGGTGATCCCGAGACCGGCCCCGATTGCCGGGTAGAACTTGACCCGCGCTGGATCGAGGGTCTGGCGGGGGTCGAGGGGCGCGAGCGGATCCAGCTGCTATACTGGATGCATCTCTCGCGCCGCGATCTCATGCGGCAGAACCCGAATTTTGGCGATGCCTCGGTCGGGACATTCTCGCTGCGCTCGCCGGTCCGGCCCAATCCGATAGCGGCGACGGTGGTGCGGCTGTTGCGCGTTGAAGGCGCGGTTCTGCATGTGCGCGGTCTCGATTGTGTCGATCGCACGCCGCTTGTTGATATCAAAGGCGAATTCGGAGCGATTCCATGAGCTTCCCAACCCGCCGCGCCGTGTTGGCCGCGGTTTTTGTCGCTCTGGCCGCGCCGGTTCTGGCATTTGACGGACAAAGCGTCACCGACGCCACCGGCCGCGACGTGCTGGTGCCTCTGAATCCGGAAAAGGTCTTTGCCGCCGGGCCGCCCGCCTCGGTGCTGCTTTATGCGCTGAAGCCCGAAGCGATGGTCGGCTGGGTGATGGCGCCAAAACCCGTCGATCTGCCTTATCTTCTGCCTGAGACGCGCGGCCTGCCGGCGCTCGGGCGGCTGACCGGCAAGGGCGATACGCTGAACCTTGAGGTGCTTTTGACCACCGGGGCCGAGCTGATCGTCGATTTCGGCACCGTCAATGCCACGTACCGCGACCTCGCGACGCGGGTGCAGGATCAGGCGGGGCTGCCCTATGTGCTGATCGATGGCAGTTTCGCAGCGACGCCGCAGGCGATCCGTGAGATGGCGGCGATCCTTGGGGTCGAAGCACGGGGCGAGCTGCTCGCAACTTACGCCGAGGCCGCTTATGCGGAGGCGGACGCTTTGCTTGCGCAGGTGCCCGCGCCAGATCGCCCCCGCGTCTACCTGGCCCGTGGTCCGGAGGGGCTGGAGAGCCCGGCGCGCGGCTCGATCAATGCCGAGATCATTGAACGGATGGGCGGCATCAACGTGGTCGAGGCCGAGACGCGCGGGCTGGTGACGGTCTCGCCCGAACAGATCCAGGCCTGGGCGCCGGATATCATCCTGACTGTGGATCGCGATTTCGCGGCCAATGTGCGCAAGATGCCGGAATGGCAGGGGATCCCGGCGGTCGATCAGGGCCGCGTCTATCTTGCTCCCGGTGAACCCTTTGGATTTATCGATGCGCCGCCTTCGGTCAACCGGCTGATCGGGCTGAAATATCTGGCACATGTCTTCTACCCGGACCTGGCCGGAGGAGATCCGAAACAGGGCGATCTGCGCCAGGAGATCGCGGATTTCTACACGCTCTTCTACCAGGTCACGCCAGATGCGGCAGCGCTGGACGCGTTGCTGGGCGAATAGGATCGGAACCAGAAGAATGCGGCTTTCCCTGCTGGCGCTGGCGCTGGTTTTCGCGCTGATCCTGGGGATCGGCCTCGGGCCTTATCCGCTCAGCCCCGGCCAGATTTTCGACGTCCTGACCGGGGGGCTGACCAGAGGCCTGACCGGGGCGGCGGAGGACCGCCAGGCGCAGGTGGTGCTGTGGAATATCCGCGGCCCGAGGGTGATTTCTGCGGCGCTGATCGGGGCGGGGCTGGCGGCGGCGGGGGCGGCCTATCAGGTGGTGTTCCGCAATCCGCTGGTCTCGCCCGATATCCTTGGCGTCTCGGCCGGGGCAGGGTTTGGTGCGGTTCTCGGGATATTGCTGGGCCTGCCGGTGATGGCGATCCAGCTGATGGGCTTTGGCTTTGGCCTTGCAACGGTGGCGCTGGTGATCGGGCTGACACTGGCGCTCAGAGGCGGCGCGCAGCTTCTGGTCATGGTCTTATGCGGTATCGTGATCGGCGCGCTGGCAGGGGCGGGGATCTCGCTGGTGAAGCTGCTCGCAGATCCCGATGAACAGCTTCCGGCGATCACCTTCTGGCTGATGGGGAGCCTTGCCGGCGTCAAGCGGGTCGATCTGCTGGCAGCGGCGCCGGCGGTGGTGCTTGGCCTTGTGCCGCTGATCGCGCTGCGCTGGCGGATCGGGCTTCTGGCAATGGGCGATGACGAGGCCCGTGCGATGGGGATCGAGGCCGGGCGCCTGCGGTTTGTGGTGATTGCGGCGGCGACGCTGATCACGGCGGCGGCGGTGGCGCTGGCGGGGGTGATCGGCTGGATCGGGCTTATGGTGCCGCATATGGCGCGGCTGGTGGCGGGGCCGCGTTTTGACCGGATGTTGCCGGCGGCGCTGCTGGCGGGGGCATCATTCATGGTGCTGGTCGATACCGCCGCACGGATGATCGCGCCGATGGAAGTGCCGCTGGGCATCCTGACCGCCGTGCTTGGCGCGCCGGTTTTCGTGATCCTGCTGGCAAGGGGGGCGCGGGCATGGAACGGCTGACTGGGGCTGGCGCGCCGCTGCTGTCGGCGCGTGATCTGGCGGTTGGCCATGGCGCCCGGGCGCTGATCCGGGGCATTGGGTTCGACCTTTATGCGGGGCGGGTTCTGTGCCTTCTGGGGCCGAACGGGGCAGGGAAAACCACGCTGTTTCGCACCCTTCTGGGGCTGATCCCGCCGGTTGCGGGCAAGGTCCTGCTGGGTGGTGCCGATCTGGACGGCCTGAGCCGCAGCCAGATTGCCGGACGGCTGGCGCATGTGCCCCAGGCGCTGGCCTCGCCTTTTGCCTATACGGCGCGGGATGTTGTGCTGATGGGAGCTTCGGTGGGCCTTGGTGCCTTTGCCCGGCCCGGGCGCGCCGAAGAGGCCCGCGCCCTGGCCGCGCTCGACCGGCTCGGCATTGCGGATCTGGCGGATGAGGATGTCACGCGGCTTTCGGGTGGCCAGCGTCAGATGGTGCTGATCGCCCGCGCCCTCGCGCAGGAAGCGCAGGTTCTGGTGATGGACGAGCCGACCGCCAGCCTCGATTTTGCCAATGTGAAAGCGGTGGAGGCCGCGATCCTTGGTCTGGCGGCAGCGGGCCAGGCGGTGGTGGTCTCGACCCATGATCCGGGCCAGGCGGCGATGCTGGGCGATGAGGCGCTGCTGGTCAGCCGCGCCGGTGTGATCGCCTCGGGGCCGGTCTCGGATGTCATGCAGGAAGCCGCCCTGAGCCGGCTTTACGGCATTGCGGTGCGCCGGATCGAGGGGCCTGACGGAAGGCCGCATTTCTACTGACAGTGATCGGATTGCTACGCCCGGGAAAAAGAGCCCGAATCCTGCGCCCGGGCTTCTTGCCAATTTCGTGACGATATATTTCATCATACATATCGATTCGCGAAAATCCGCCGAAGGGTGGGCGGGCGCGGATAAAAAGCCATGCCACTGGAAGGATTCCCAATGTCTTTGTTGCAGCGATTGGTGATTGCAGGCCTGTTATTTCCCGGGCTTTCCGCCCCTGTTCTCGCCCAGTCTTCCGAGGAAACCGCCTTCGCGCTCGGCACGATCTGGCTTGGCGTCGATGACGAAGGTCAGGGCGGCTCGGTCACCAAAGTGACCGGCGAAGAGGCAGCGAAACAGAACCGCGCCACGCTTGATGACACGCTCAGCGTTCTGCCCGGTGTGTCTTCCACCCCCTCGGGCGGCGGATCCAGAAACGAGCGCGAGGTTTTCGTGCGTGGCTTTGACCGCTGGCATGTGCCGCTGTCGATCGACGGCATCCGCATCTATCTGCCCGCCGATAACCGGCTGGATCATGGCCGCTTCCTGACCCCGGATCTTGCCGAGGTCCAGGTGCAGAAAAGCTATGTCTCGGTGATCAACGGCCCGGGCGGCATGGGCGGCGCGATCAACCTCGTGACCCGCAAACCGACGCAGCCCTTCGAGGGCGAGGCACGGCTTGGCCTTGAGGCCGGCAATCGCGGCGATGTGACGGGGCGCACGGGCTATCTCTCGCTCGGCACCAAACAGGAATTCTGGTACGGCCAGGTTTCTTACATGCGGCGCAATGTCGACGGCTTCTATCTGTCGCGCGATTATGTGCCTGATCCGCGCTACCCCTATCAGGGCGAAGGTCTGCGCAAAGACAGCGCCACCGATGACAGCCGTCTGAACCTTAAAGTCGGCTATACGCCCAATGCGACCGACGAATATGTTCTGAGCTATACCCGCCAGGAAGGGTCGAAATCGGCGCCTTACAGCACGCTTTTGCCGGTCATGGGCTATCCGGGCACCGGTCCGGGGTCGAACCAGCGGGACTGGACCTGGCCGCAATGGGATATCAGCAGCATCGCTTTCTATTCGACGACCGAAGTCGGATCCGGTACGCTGAAGACCAAGCTTTTCTACAATACGTTCGACAATACGCTCTCGGCCTGGGACAATGCGAACCATTCCGCCCAGACCCTGCCGCGGGCCTTCAACAGCATCTATGACGACTATTCGGTCGGCGGCAGCGTCGAATATGGGCTGAGCTTTGGCGATCACGATCTGCGGATCGCGTCCTTCTTCCGCCGCGATGTCCACCGTTCCACCAATTACGCGCGCCCCGACCATCCGACGCTGGGACGGATCGACCCGACCGAGCACAGCAAGGAAGAGACGCTCTCGCTGGCGATCGAGGACACCTGGCGCGTCAATGACGAGCTGCGCATTGTTGCAGGCCTGTCCTATGACAAGGCGAAAGTGCTCGAGGCCGACCGCACTGCTGCCAATCCGGGCAAGCCGACGGTTTCGGTCGATGCAGTGAACTGGCAGCTGGCTGCGATCTGGACCCCGGGTGCTGGCGGCGAATATCATGCAAGCGTCTCGTCCAGGACCAGCTTCCCGACGCTCTTCCACCGCTATTCGACCGGTTTCGGCTCGATGGTGCCCAACCCGGATCTGGATGCGGAGCGCGCGCTGAATTTCGAACTGGGCTATAAGGGCGATCTTGGCCCGGTGCAGCTGGAAGGCGCGGTGTTCTACAGCCGCATCACCGATCTGATCCAGTCGATTGATCTGGGGACGACCGATCCGATTTCCGGTCTTCCGCAATCGCAGCGCCAGAACCTTGCGAAAGGCACCTATAAGGGCTTTGAGGTCGCGGCGAACTGGGAAGTGAATGACACTGTCGCGCTGACGGCGAACTACACCTACCTGCATACCAGCGTCAAAGATCCGATTGTCACCACCGCGAAAGTGACCGATCTGCCGGACCACAAGGCCTATCTGCGACTTGACTGGCAGGCGCTGGACCGCCTGACGGTCTCGCCCTCGGTCGAGGTCTATGGCGGCCGCTGGTCGGATCCGGCGATTGGCTCGGGGAACCGCAACGCGCCGATCTATACGAAAATGGGAGGCTTCGCGCTGGCCAATCTCGATATGGCCTGGCAGGTCAGCGATCAGGCGAATGTGGGCTTTGGCATCCGCAACCTCTTTGACCGCAATGTCTCGGTGGTCGAGGGCTATCCCGAGGCCGGGCGCACCTTCTACCTGACCTCTCAGATCAGGTTCTGATCTATCCCGCAGACGGGCTGGCCGGGCTTCACGTATCTTACAGGGGTCAGTCTTCTGAACGCCGCTCCCACCAGATGGGGGCGGCGTTTTTCATGGGGCCTGAGGGAGAGAACAGGGCGCGCGACCGTTCAGGGAGCGGGGATCGCGACCGGCAGGCCTGCAAGGCTGCCCGTAGTGACAGCAAGGCCGAAGGTTTCGCTCAGGATCGGCGCGCAGAAGACATCGGCGACCGGTCCGGCGCCGGTCACCCGCCCCCCCTTCAGTGCCACCAGATCATCGCAGAACCGCGCCGCGAGGTTCATGTCATGCAGCGCGATTACCACACCGCGCCCGGCATCGCGCGCAAGGCCCCGCAGGGCGGATAAAAGGTCAAAAGACCAGGCCAGGTCGAGCGAGGCCGAGGGTTCGTCAAGCAACAGCCAGTCAGCGCCCTGGGCCAGCATCATCGCAAGTCGGGCGCGTTGCGCCTCACCGCCCGAGAGGCTGTCGAGGGGGCGCGTGGCCAGACCCTCCAGCCCGCAAAGCGCGATGGCCTGCGCAATGGATGCGCGGTCCTCGGTACCTGTACGGCCAAAGGCGCCGTGCCAGGGATAGCGGCCAAGCGCCACCAAATCCTGCAACACCATGACCGCCGTGGCGGGCGCGCTTTGCGGCATCAGCGCGACGCGGCAGGCGAAATCGCGCGATTTCCAGTCGGCAAGCGGTTTGCCGTCAAGGCGGCATGTTCCGGCATCGGCCGGGGATAGCCGGGCGAGCACCCGCAACAGGCTCGACTTTCCCGAGCCGTTGCGCCCGATCACGCCACAGACCCGACCGGGGGCCAGGCGCAGGCTGATCTCTTGCAGAACCGGCTGGCCGTTCAGGGTAAGGCCCAGATTTTCCAGATGAAATCCAACGGGGTCGCCAATGGTCATGCGGGTCACGCCGGTCTCCTTGCGAGAAAGATCATGAGGAAAACCCCGCCACAAAGCAGCGCCATCATCCCCGCAGGGATCTGCCAGGGGAAGGCCAGATTGCGGCCAAGCCAGTCGGCCAGAACCATCAGCGCGGCGCCGCATAACGTGGCAAGCGGCAGCTGTGCGCCGGCGCGGGGCGGGCCGCAAAACCGCGCGATGGCGGGGGCGATCAGCCCGATGAAGCCCGGCGGCCCGGTCAGGATCGTGCCGACAGCCGTGGACAGCGCCGCGAGCACCACCACGCTTGCGCGGGCCCGTGTCAGCGGCAGCCCCAGCAGGCGTGCGGCGTCCGCCCCGAGAGGCAGCAGGTCGAGCCAGCGGCGGAGCAGCAGCGCGACGCCAAGGAGCCCGGACGTCACGCTTAACGCGATGACGGCATCCGAAAGGGCGATCCGGTAGGTGGAGCCGGAGAGCCAGGTCATCAGCTGCCTCGCGAGCGGATGGCCCGAGGCCAGCAGCATCGCCAGCACCGCCGACAGCAGGAGCGAGACCGCCAGCCCGGCAAGCAGCAGCCCTTCGGATGAAAACCGCAGCCGCGCCCCTGCCACAAGGATCAGGACCAGACCTGCGAGGGCACCAAGACTGGTGGCACCGTAAAGCAGCCCGCGTCCGCCGCCCCCCGTCACCACGACGGCCAGCACGAGGCCAAGTGCCGCAGCGCCGCTGATGCCGAGAAGCTCGGGGCTGGCCAGCGGATTGCCGGTCAGTCGCTGGATCAGGCATCCCGCAAGACCGAAGGCTGCCCCGGCTGCCGCCGCGCCGGCCACGCGCGGCAAGCGCCAGTCAAGCATGGCGAGGGGCGAGATATCCCAGCCTTCCGGACCGCGCCCGATGGCAAGGGCAATGGCAAACAGCGCCAGAAGCCCCAGCAGAAGAAGGGGCAGCCGGGGTGCAGGCCGCGCGCGGCGCGGCAAAGCGGGCAGGAGATGCTCCGGCGCGGGCTGGCTGCTTTTGCGCAACAGCGCGATCATCAGCACCGCCCCGATCAGGGCCAGAAGCGTGCCGGTCTGCAGCGGGATCCAGGGGCGGATCAGCTGGACCAGCTGATCCGCCAGCATCAGGATCCCGGCGCCCGTTATCGCAATCACGCCGGAACCCGGCGTCCGGCCGGTCAGCGCGCGGGCCACCAGCGGCGCGATGATGCCAAGAAAAGCGAAAACCCCGGTCAGCGCGGTCACCAGCGCGGCGAGGCTCACCGCCGCCGTCGCCAGGATGACCCGCCAGCCGCCCGGCGCCAGCCCCAGCACCCGCGCGCCCTGATCGCCAAGCGCCAGCACCCCGAGCGGCCGCCGCGCGAAAGGCGCGAGCACCAGCGCCAGCGCCAGTGCCGGGGCAAGCCGCGTGGCAATGGTCCAGCCCTCCTGCTCCAGCGAGCCCGCCTGCCACAGGAACAGGCTTTGCAGCACCTCATGGTGAAACAGCGTCAGCACGGCATTCAGCCCGCCAAGGCTCGTGGTCACCACCAGCCCCGACAGGATCAGCGTAAGCGACGAGACGCCCTGAAGCGCGGCCAGAGCCATCACCAGCGCCAGCGCCGCAAGCGCGCCTGCAAAAGCCGGCAGCGGCAGCCAGGCCGGCGCAAGGCCCGGCGCGTTCAGCAGTGTCAGCGTCAGCGCACATTGCGCCCCGGCGGTGATCCCCAGCGTCGCGGGCTCGGCAATCGGGTTGCGGAAAACGCGCTGCAGCAAAGCACCGGCCAGCGCGAGCGCGGCCCCCGCGAGAGCGGCGGTGACGAGGCGCGGCGCGGCGCTCAGATGCAGGATAAGCGCCGGGATATCGCCCGGATCCGCCCAGAGGATCGCCGCAGGCCAGCGGCCGGGCAGCGCAGTCCCGGCATTCAGCGCGAAAAGTACCAGGGCGGTCAGCCCGGGCAAAAGGATCAGCAAAGCGCGCATCAGATCAGCCCAATCCCGTTGGTAAGGGCATCGGCGAGCCGTGTGGCCGAGGCAAGGCCGCCGGCAGGGAAGACCGGCGGCAAGGGAATGGCGCGCAGCGCACCGCTTTCGATCACGCGGGTGAAGAGCGCGCCTTGCGGCAACGGCCCGGTGGCGAGGATCGGGGCGCCGGTCGCGAGGATCTCGCTGAGGCCAAGGGGGAAGGCACCCGGCGGGCCGCTGCCGGGCTGCGCATTGCGTCCTCCGGCCCCGGCCAGCAGATCCCCGGGCAGCGAGCCTTCGGTGAAAACCAGCGCATGTCGGCCATCTTCCAGAAAGCGGGCCAGCAGAACGGCGGGTGGGTTGCGGCTGGCAATGGCCCGGGTCAGGCGGTTCCGCGCGCGGTCAAATCCGGTCACGAGGTTATCCGCACTGATCTGCCCCGCATCGGCGATCTCTCGGGCCAGATCGGTCGCGATCTCAAGACCGGGGCGGGAAAAGGGCATTGTCTCGAGCCAGAGGACCGGCGCGATCCGCTCCAGCCCTGCCTGCGGCCCGCGTTGCCAGTCGGCGGCGATGATCAGATCGGGGGCGAGGTGAACCAGCAGCTCCATATTCGGCTCATTGAGCGGGCCGAGGTCATGCAGGCCATCGGGCAATGCCGGAACGCCGACAAGGCGGCGATAGAGCGGCAGATTGCCGGCGGCGAGTGGGGTGAGCCCGAGCGCCAGCGCGGTTTCGGTCAGGATCAGTTCGGTCGTGACAAAACGGAGCGCGCGCGCGCCCTGTGCACGGGTCGCGCGCGGCGCAAGGGTCGGAAGGAGCGCCGACAACCCGAACGCCAGCGCCCCGCGCCGGGTCAGTGGGGGGAATTGGGTCATGTCTGGTTCCGGACCGCAGCCAGAAGCGGGCGGTCATAACGCGAGAGCCAGGCTCCGGGCGGGGCCAGGCCGGTTTCGGCGAGCCATTGGCGCAGGGTGACGCGGATGACGGCCTGGGCGTGGCGGTCGGGCCTCTGGCCGGGCGCGTCGGCCACCTCGGGTGGCAGGCTGCTTTGCAGCCGCGCGCGGGTCGCAGCTTTCAGCGCCGTCAGGTCGGGGCGGCCATGACGCGCGAGGATGGACTGGAATACGGTATGGATATCGGGATCGAACGGGCGGCGCAGCCCCGGGCGCACCCGCGCCGGATGCGGCGGGAATATATGGGCAAAGGGCAGCCAGCCCTCTGGTACCGGCGTGGTCGCGGCATGGGTCAGGCCCCGGATCCCGGCCGAAGGGATCGCATGGATCGGGCAGGTGCCATCCGCCACCCGCTCGGCGCGCAGAAAGGGTGTCTCGGCAATCCAGGCACCCGGCAGCGCGGCCAGCGCCTCGCGGCAATCGTTCCAGTGCTGGCCGGCCAGCAGCAGGGCCTGGGCGCGGGCCGTCGCCGCAGGTCGAAAAAGGCAGCGAAGCCCGGCATGGCCCAGCCCCAGATCAAGCGCCGGCGCGCTTTGGTCTGCGGCAACCAGGGCTGCATCATCCGCGACCACGCTGAGGTGGCGGTCGCGGGGGCGGGGGGGCAGCCCACCCGCCTGGCAGAGCGCGATCCCGTGGTTCCAGCCCTTCGGCTCGCTGCTGAGGGTCTCGAACGCCAGGAGCTTTCCGCCGGGGGTGAGACGGGCGCGCCCGGTCTCACCTTCCAGCACCAGTGCCCCGCCGATGTTTTGCGGGATACCGGTCAGGTCAAACCCCATGAACCCTGCAAGGGTGCCGATGCTCCACAAATGCCCTTCGGCCCCGAAAAGCCGGGCAAGCAACGCGAAGGTCTCGTCTTGTGAGGCGTCGGTCATGGGGGCGGCTTTCAGAACTTCGAGGTCAGCTGCAACTCGAACCGGCGCGGCGCACCGAGAACCACCTGACCCTTTTCGGGGTAGAGATATGCCGCATAGCTCTTGTCGAAGAGGTTCGTCACGCGCAATGACAGGGTCGAGGTCTCGCCCGCCTGCCAGTCAAGCCCGGCATTGATCAGCGAGAAGCTGCCGCGTTTCTCGGTATTGGCGTAGTCATACCAGGCCTTGCCGACGAATTGCACACCCAGATGCGCGGTCCAGGCATCGGCGAAACCCCAGGATGCCCAGAGATTGGCCGAGGTTTCCGGCACGAGGATCGGCACATTCCCCGAATAATCCACCCAGGAAAAGGTGTTGAAATCGAAGAAGGTGAAATCGTCAAACCGCGCTTTGGTGCGGGCAATATTGCCACTGAGCCGCAGGGTGTCGGTCACCGTGGCGCTGGCTGCCAGCTCGATCCCGCGTGAGGATTGCTGCCCGGCCTGTTGCAGCGTGAAAGACCCCGGCGCCAGCACCGGCACATTGCGCTTCACGATATCATAGGCGGTAAGCGACCATTCGGCGCGGCCATCGGCAAAGCTCTGGCGCATCCCGATCTCGAATTGCCGCCCCGTGGTCAGATCGAAGTCGCGGAAATTCGCGGCGTAATCCATCAGCGGCATGTTCACCGGGTCGGTGGACCAGGCCAGCTGGCCGTAAACCACCGTGGTCTCATTCGCCGCCCAGCTGAGCGCGACCCGCGCCGATGGGGCCTTGTAGCTGGCGTCAAAGCTCGATGCGGGGGTTGCGATACCCTCGCGGCTCAGATCGAACCAGTCCTGGCGCAGGCCAAGGCTGAGCGCCAGCCCCTGGCCAAGGTCGGTGCGGTTTTCCAGAAAGACCGCGCGCTGGTCGAGGGTCGAGCGGTATTGTGCCACCGGGGTCAGGCTGGCGGGGAAGCGGCCGGGGCGCGGGTTGAACGGGTCGACCGTGACCGAACCGAAGTTGAAGGCACTGGCATAGCCGGATTTCGAGCGGTTCAGGTCAAAGCCGATCACCGTATGGCTGTCATAGCCCGCGATCCCGTGGCGGAAGCCGGCATCCAGCCGGAAGCCGGTCTGATCCTGATCCTGGTCGATGGCGACGAATTCGCCGACCGATACCGTATCGGTCACCGGATCCCATTCATAGGTTTCCGCATTGCGGAAGCTGCGGTCAGACCCGATGCGGTACAGCACAGCCGAGACGCGGACCGAGTCCGAAGGCGCCCATTCGGTTTTCAGCTGCAGCCAGTGATCGGTGAAGTCAGTCTTCGCGTCTTCGACATTGTAGTTCAGCGCCTCGGTCCCGGCGACGAGGATGCCGTTGCGCAGGGGCGTGCCATAATAGGTCATCGGCTCGCGCTTCGCGTAATCTGCCGACAGGGTGAAGGTCAGATCAGGCGTCGCCTTCCAGCTCAGCGCAGCGGTCACGGCGCCGAGGCTGTCATCCGCACCGTCGATCCAGCCGTCGGAGCCATCTGCAATCACCGCGATGCGGTAAGAAAGTGTGTCCGAGAGCGAGCCGCCACTGTCGGCGCCAAAGCGCAGCCTGCCATCTGACCCTGCAAGCGCGGTCAACAGATGGCGCGGCGCACCGTCAAACGGGCGTTTGGGCATCGCATTGACGAAACCGCCAATCGCGCCATGCCCATGGATCACCGAGCCGCCGCCTTTCAGGACCTCGAATTCCTCGATCAGCCAGCTGTCGACCGGGAAAGAGATATTGCCGCGCCCGGGAAACTGCCTGGTGCCGTCAAACAGCATCATCACCGAGCTCGTGCCCTGAAAGCCGCGCGCGGCGAAGGCATTGTCATAGCCCGGTGCAGCGATCGAGGTGACCCCGGTTGCGGTCTGCGATACGGCGGAGGCGATCGAATGGAGACCGCGTTCGGCCATGGTCTCGGTGCCGATCACCTCGACGGCGGCAGGAATATCGCGGATCTTTTCACCCAGCCGGCTCGCGGTGGGCGCGGTGGCCTCAAGCCCCTGGCCCGCCTCGTCATCGACCGGCAGCCAGATGGTGCCGAGGCCGATGGTGGTCTCTTCGGCCAGCACCGGCGCAGCGGTGATGGGGGTGAGAGCGGTAAGTGTCAGCAAAAGCCGCACAGATGTGCGGCGCGAAATGGACGGCATGAATTTTACCCCGAAAGGTGAATCGCTCGTCACTGCAGACTGCCAGGACCAGGCGGGCAATCACCCGCATGTCATCCTTGCCATCAGGAACCCCCGCCTGATGCGCCTGCCCGTGAATATGGCCGACGGCAGGTCTCCTGGCTCGCGGGTCTGTGGATTTCGCGCCTTCCCAGGGTCCCTGAACCCCAGTGGCATATTGCGAAACCCTCGCCGCTCACAGTTGCGGGGGCAGCCGCAGATCGGGCGGATGCCCTGCTGCGTTCCCTCTTTCCTCCCTCGCGGGAACCGTCGCCTCAGCGCTACCCGCCGGGGTGGTGGTCTGTCAACGCCAGTTATCACGGGCGCGTTACAGGGGGCGCATCCGGGACCTGTCCTGCGAGGCGGACCAGGGATCCGCCATCCCGGACCCGTCATCAGCGCATGACGGCAGATCTTTGCGGAAATTCCCCTGAGACCCGGGGTTTACCCCATGGCCTTTTGCGCGCGAGCGGTTGTAACCTCTGCCCGCGCGCCCCGAACCATGACCGGGATCCTGCGCGGGAAGGACATAGCAATGCAGACCCCGCCTTTCGTCATTTCGATCCAGAGCCAGGTCGTGTTCGGCCATGTCGGCAATTCGGCGGCGCTGTTTCCGCTTTGTGCGGCCGGGCTGGAGGTGGCGGCGATCCCGACAGTGGTGTTCTCGAATACCCCCGATTACCCGAGCCTGCGCGGCCGCGCGCTGCCCGAGGATTTTTTCGCCGATCTGCTTCTGGGCGCGATGGAGCGTGGGCTCCCCGAACGGGCCGATTACATCGTGACGGGCTATATCGGCTCGGCCGCGATCGCACATATGGCGGCGGACTTCATCGCGAAAGCGCGCGAGATCAACCCGCGTCTGGTCTATCTCTGCGATCCGGTGATCGGCGATGCCAAGCCGGGGCGTTATGTGCCCGAAGCGGTGGTGGCGGTGATCCGCGATGAATTGCTGCCGCTGGCCGATCTGACCACGCCGAACCCGTTTGAGCTGTCACTCTTGTCGGGGCAGAAGATCGCGCGGCTCGAAGATCTGGCGCTGGCGCGGGCGGGCCTGAACCTGCGCCCCGGGGCGCGGGTGATTGCGACCGGATGCGTGCTGGAAGACAGCCCCGAGGGCTGTCTTGAAAGCGTGGTGATTACGCCGGAAGGCGTCAGCCGTCACCCCGCGCCGCATTTGCCGCTGGCGCTGTCGGGGACCGGGGATCTGTTCGCGGCGCTGATCATCGCCGGGCTGGGGCGTGGTCGTTCTCTCTCAGAAGCCGTTGTTTTTGCGCAAAAGCTCACCGGGGTTGCGATGGGGGAGGCGGCGGCGCTAGGCCGGCAGGAGGTCATGCTGAGCAACGCGGAATTCCTTGCGGGCCTCGCGGAACTGGCGGCGATCCGCCGCTGAGATGACGCAGCGGGAGCGTCCGCGCTGTTCTGCCTGTGGTGACCGCAGCGGGGCGGCCGTGGCCTCGGTTTCCGCCAGCGGGTCTTCCTGACCATGGCGCAGGGGCTGCCCGCAGCTCTCATGCACAGACAGTTGCGGCCTGCCTGGCCTGAGGACGCGACGGCGAGGTCTGGCGTCCGGTTTTGGCAAGGCGCTGGACGCGGGCACTTCCGGCCGGGCCAGATCATCGGGGCGCCACAGGATGGCGTCACGTGTTGGCGTCACACCGGGGAATGGCTGAGCGTCACAACATTGCGGCCCAGGGTCTTCGACCGCAAAAGCGCGCCATCGGCCGCATCCACCATGGCAGTAATATCCTCGGAAGGCGCCATCGGGCCGCCGCCGGTTTTCACGCCGATGGAGACCGTCACGCTGAGCGCGACCCCATTGCCGCCATCGACCGGTGTAGCGCCGACCACGCAGCGCAGCCGTTCGGCAATGCGCTGCGCCTCGGCGGCAGTGGTTTCGGGCAGGGCGATCAGAAATTCCTCGCCCCCGATCCGCGCCAGCATATCGTCGATCCGCAGATTGTCGCGCAGGCGGCGGACCACTTCGACCAGGACAGTGTCGCCGGTGGTATGGCCATAACAATCATTGACGGATTTGAACCGGTCGAGATCGATCACCAGCACCGCGAATTCGCTGCCCTCGACGGCCGCCTGTTCGGCGATGCCTGCCAGGCGCGGGAAAGCATAGCGGCGGTTGTAAGCACCGGTCAGCGGGTCGATGATCGCAAGCCGCAACCCGGCCTCGATCGAGCTCCGCTCGGCATCAGCCTGTTGCTTGCGCCGCAAAAGCAGGCGGATGCGCAGATCCAGTTCTTCGGCGCTGACAGAAGGGTCGATCACGTCATGGGCGCCCATATCAAAGGCCAGGGCGGCGGTGTCACTGGTTTCCGGCGCCAGAATGCAGAACATGCTGTGGCGGAAATGTGAGATGCCGGAAAGCTGGGTCATCAGTCGCAGACCGCCGCCATGGGTGCCGGTATCGGCCTCGATCAGGAAGACATGGGTATGGGCCGCCTGTTCGCCATAGCTCGCCACTTCCGCAGGGGCATGTACGCGCGCATGATCACGCAGCCGTGGGTCCAGCTGTTGTTTCCAGGCCTGCGCGGTCTCGGGCCGGGCGGCGATCAGGCCGACTGGGCCGACCGGCAGAAAGCTGCCCTTGCGGTCTGCGAGGCCCAGCATTTCGGGGATCTCGCACCCCCAGGCGCGCGACATCATCTGGCTTTCCTCGCGCTGGCGCAGCAGATTTCGGATCCGCGCCAGCAGGACAAACATATCGGGAGGCTTGACCATCACGTCATCGGCGCCCGCCTGCAGCGCGGCCAGCCGGCCCTCTGGCGTGTCTGGCGCGATGAGGGCAATCACCGGCAGGTTGCGGGTGCGCGGATCGCTGCGCAGCGCGGTGATCACCTGCGGGCCGGGCATATCGGGCAGGTCACAATCGATTACGATCAGATCGGGACGTTCGCGCCGTGCCGCGCGCAGACAGGAGGTGGCATCCGCCGTCAGCAGGGGCCGGAAAAAACCATCGCTCAGCCGGACCTGGAAGATGACCCGGTTTGCCGGGATAGAGTCCGCGATCAGGATACGGCGTGGCATATCAGGCTTCCCTGCTGGAAGGTCGGTCGGAACGGGGCGCGGCGGGCAATGACGGGGGCTATCGGAGGATGGGGGCGGCGGGACGGCAAGTCTGATTGAGGATCATCGGTTGGTCGGATGCAGGAAAGACAGTGCGGTTTCATCAGTCAGGATCTTGTTATGCGGATGGTTAATAAATCCTTTCAAATCGCTTCGATCCTGCTCACCTTTCGCGGATAAATCCTGGAATCTGTGGGTAAAGCTCTGGATAACAGCAAGGACCAGGTCTGAGGCCGGGGTCACGGTTAGAAAAACATTCTCCCGGAAGGTAAATTGTCAGCAATCTTTCCAAAGACCCCGTGTGGGTTCCCTGCCTTTTTTCGCGACCCGGCCCGGCCCAGCCGGGACATGCGGCATTGCTGGCCGCCCATGGCTGTGGGATGGATGAAGCTTCAGATGCGCGCGATGACAGCAGGAGATCCCCCCGATGACGCAGCAGGAAAACGCGCAGATCCTGGCCCTTCAGGCCCTGGCCTGGCTTGCGGCGGATGAAGACCGGATTGGCCCGTTCCTGGAGCAAAGCGGCATCGGGATCCTGGAATTGCAGGCGCGGGCCGGCGAGACAGAGGTCCTGGCGGCGGTGATGGATTTCCTGCTGGGCGATGATGCGCGGGTCATTGAGTTCGCGGCCGGGGCGGGGCATGCGCCCGCAGAGGTGGCGGCAGCGCGGGCGGCTTTGCCCGGGGGCGAGGTGCCCGACTGGACCTGAGCCGCCCCGATCCGGCCGTATTTTTCGGCGGCTGCTGCGATCTGTGAGACGATCCTGATACATCCCCCCGGTCCTATGGTGCAAAGGGCCGCAGCCAGAGGAACCCGAGTGATGATCGACGCCCTGCTTTTCGACAAGGATGGCACGCTTTTCGACTTCCGCAAAAGCTGGGGCGCCTGGGCGCAAAGCTTTCTGACCCAGATCGCGACCGATGCGGATCATGCCAGCCGGCTGGCGGCGGCAGTGGGCTATCTGCCTGATACCAATGATTTTCACCCTGACAGCCCGGTCATCGCGGCGACGGCGGCGGATATTGCCGCAACGCTGCAGCCGCATCTGCCCGGGGCCGGGCTGGCCGAACTGACCGGGCGGATCGACCAGGCGGCAGCCCTGGCGGGGATGGTCGAGGCGGTGCCGCTGGTGCCGCTTTTCACCGCGCTGCGGGGGCGCGGGCTGAAACTTGGCATCGTCACCAATGATTCCGAACGTCCGGCACGGGCGCATATGGCGGCGCATGGGCTGACCGGGCTGGTTGATTTCATCGCCGGCTATGACAGCGGCCATGGCGCGAAACCGGGGCCTGGGATGCTGAACGCCTTTCTGCGCGAACAGGGGCTCAGGCCCGAGCGGGTGGCGATGATCGGCGACTCGCGCCATGATATGGAGGCGGGGCACGCGGCGGGCATGACGCGGATCGCGGTGCTGACCGGGATCGCCACCGAGGCCGATCTGGCGCCGCATGCCGATCTGGTCTTGCGTGATATCGGTGCGCTGCCGGCCTGGCTGGATCAGCTGTCGGACTGATTATCTGCAGGCGCGCGCCAAAAACGACATAAGCATGTCGCCGGTTTGTTGCGCCTCTGCGGGCAGGCTCAGTCATCGTGATTCCTGACCGGGCCGCACGCCCGGAGCTTCAGGGAGGGCCGCAGATGACCGGGGATTCAGGGTTCCAGGCAGGTGACCACGCTTCTGACAGCGGGGCTGACACGGGCCGGCGCAAACGCAGCGGCGGGCGCGCAGGGATGAAGTCACGCGGCGCTTTGGCCATTGAACAGATGCCCTGGCGGATCCCGCTGAACCCCGACCGCCCGACCGAGCCGCTGGATGCCGACGGTGTGCAGCGTATCCACAAAGGCGCGATGACAATCCTTTCAGATATCGGCATCGAATTCCTGAACCCGGAAGCGCTGGAGATCATGCGCCGCGCGGGTTGCATCATCAGTGGCACCAATGTGCGGATGGATGAGGCTTTCGTGATGGAAATGCTGGGCCATGCGCCGTCGCAATTCACCATCACGCCGCGCAACCCCGAGCGGGAGATCGTGATCGGCGGCAAACATATGGTGTTTGTGAATGTGTCGTCACCGCCAAACTCCTGGGATCTGGAGCGCGGCAAGCGATCCGGCGATTTCGCGAGTTTTCAGGAATTCATCAGACTGACGCAGTATTTCAACTGCATCCATGTCGCGGGTGGCTATCCGGTCGAACCGATTGATATTCACGCCAGCGTGCGGCACCTCGACTGTCTGCAGGAAAAGCTGGTGGTGACGGATAAGGTGGTTCACGCCTATTCGCTGGGCGCCGAACGGGTTGAGGATGTGATGGAGATGGTCCGCATCGCGGGCGGGCTTTCGCATTCGGAATTCGATGCAAAGCCAAGGATGTATACGAATATCAACTCGGTCTCGCCCCTGAAGCATGACTATCCGATGCTCGATGGTGCGATGCGGCTGGCGCGGCGCGGGCAGCCGGTGGTGATCACGCCTTTCACCCTGGCAGGTGCGATGGCGCCGGTCACGATGGCCGGGGCGGTGGCTTTGTCACTGGCCGAGGCTTTGGCGGCGGTGGCGCTGCTCCAGAATATCAATCCGGGCTGTCCGGTGGCGATCGGCACCTTCACCTCGAATGTCGATATGAAATCCGGCGCGCCGGCCTTTGGCACGCCGGAATATATGCGCGCGACGCAGATGACCGGGCAGCTGGTGCGGTATTACGGCCTGCCGATGCGGTCCTCCGGCGTTTGCGCGGCCAATGTGCCCGACGGGCAGTCGATGTGGGAGACCTCGAATTCGCTCTGGGCCGCTGTGCAGTCCGGGACCAATATGGTCTATCACGCGGCAGGCTGGCTGGAGGGCGGGCTGATCGCGAGCCCTGAGAAATTCGTGATGGATTGCGAAGTGTTGCAAATGATCCAGCGCTATTTCGAAGAAGCGACCTTTGCGAGCGCCGAGGAGGATATCGCGCTGGATGCGATCCGTGAGGTGGGGCCGGGGGGGCATTTCTTTGGCTGCGCCCATACGCAGGCACGCTATCAGACGGCGTTCTATCAGCCCTTTGCCAGCGACTGGCGCAATTATGAGGCCTGGGCGCTGGATGGGGCGACCTGGACCGCCGAACGGGCGCATCGGATCTATAAGCAGATCCTCGCGGAATTCGAGCCTCCGGCGATGGATCATATGGCGCAGGAAGAGCTTGCGCGCTTTGTGGCGCGGCGCAAACAGGAAGGCGGCGCGCCGACCGATTTCTGATTTCCGAGGGCGCGCGGGGGCCACAAGCACGCCGCGGCCTTTCAGGCAGGGGGCGGGGCGTTCCACACGGGCGCCTTGTTTCTCTGTGGCGGGCCGGGCGTCAGAATTTCCAGCGGCTGAGGGTATCGGGGCCGATGCGGCGCTGCGCGATCAGCCGCAGGCGCGGCGCGTCTTGCAGGGCGCCGAGCCCCAGCGGCCCGATGGCAGCGTGCCCGTCTGCCCCGATCAGCGCGCCTGCGGTGAAGCTTGCCAGCTCATCAACGAGGCCCGCGCGGATCAGGGCTGCAGCGAGGCTGCCGCCACCTTCGCAGAAAATGCGGGTAAGCCCCTCGGCGGCGAGGGTTTGCAATGCGGCCGTCAGGTCGAGATGGGGCCCGGTTATGGGGCAGGAGAGCAGTTTCGCGCCGGTTGCGGCCCAGGCCGTCTGTGCGGGGACGGGCGCATCGGGGCCATGCAGCAGCCAGACCGGCACCTCGCGCGCTGTGCGGCCGAGGCGGCTGTCGGGGCGGTGGCTCAGCTGGCTGTCAATCACGATGCGCACGGGCTGGCGGGCCGCGCCCATATCGCGCACCGTCAGATCCGGGTCATCGGCGCGGGCGGTGCCGGAGCCGATCATCACCGCGTCATGATCCATCCGCATCGCATGAACCGCGCGGCGTGATTCCGGCCCGGTGATCCAGCGGCTTTCGCCCGTGGCGGTTGCGATGCGGCCATCGAGTGTGGTTGCGAGTTTCAGCGTCACGAAGGGCAGGCCGCGCGTCACGCGCTTCAGAAAACCTGCGGTGATTTCAGTGGCCTCGGCCGCGAGGATGCCTTCGGTCACCTCGATACCGGCTGCACGCAGGATCGCATGACCCCGACCGGCGACGCGGGCATCGGGGTCGGTGATGGCGGTGACGACGCGCGTGACGCCCGCCGCCACCAGCGCTTCGGCGCAGGGGCTGGTCTTGCCGTGATGGGCGCAGGGTTCCAGCGTCACATAGGAGGTGGCGCCGCGCGCGGCCTCGCCCGCCTGGGCCAGCGCCACCCGTTCTGCATGAGGCCGCCCGCCGGGCTGTGTGGTGCCGCGCCCGATGACCCGCCCGTCTTTCACCAGCACGCAGCCGACCGAAGGGTTGGGCCAGCATGTGCCATTGCCCCGCGCGGCGAGGCGCAGGGCATGGGTCATATGGGTCTCATCGATCTGGCGGGTCATGGTCGCTCCGGGGCCTTATCTGGCCCCGGGGGATTATTCCTCGCCCTTGTCCGTGGCGGGCCGGAGCTCGCTGACAAAACGGTCGAAATCACCCGCAGCCTGGAAGTTCTTGTAAACGCTGGCAAAGCGAACATAGGCGACCGTGTCGATCCTGGCGAGGGATTCCATCACGATTTCACCGATGGTGCGCGAGGGGACATCGGTTTCACCCATGCTTTCCAGCCGTCGCACGATGCCCGAGATCATCTGGTCGATGCGTTCCGGGTCGATCGGGCGTTTCTGCATCGCGATCCGGATCGAACGTTCCAGCTTGTCGCGGTCGAAATCCTCGCGTTTGCCATTGGATTTGACCACAACAAGATCGCGCAGCTGCACGCGTTCATAAGTGGTGAAACGCCCGCCACAGGCGGGGCAGAAACGGCGACGACGGATCGAGACGTGATCTTCGGCGGGACGCGAGTCCTTCACCTGGGTGTCGATATTACCGCAGAACGGGCAGCGCATCGCGCCCTCCTTGCTTGTTGTTATTGGCCTGCCTCAAGACCGGGTGTTACCCCCGGTTCATTGCCGTGACTATAGGCACCACCACCGGATGAGGGGAAAGGGAAAAAGTTAACCACCGGATATTGTGCGGGCCAGGTGTGGCCGCGAGGACTCAAACCTTGTGCGCCGGCGGGATGCATTTTCACATGTTATGCGTCATTTTCATGTTACGATTTCATGCATGACGCAGAGAATCGTCCTTCTTTCAGCCTGCCTTGCCGCGAATGTCGCAGCCGGGATGCCGCTGGCGGCGCAGGAGGCATTGGCGAAAGGTCCCGGTGGTAAGGCGATCTGCGCGCCAAGGGCAAAATTGCTGGCGCGTCTGGAACATGGGCGTGATTTTGCTGCACAGGGCCAGGGGTTGCGCGATGCCGAGGCGATGATCGAGATCCGTGCCGATACAGATGGCAACTGGCTTTTGATTCAAAACTACGCCGATGGGTTGAGCTGCCTCCTCGCAATGGGCGAGGCCTGGGAAGGGGCCAGCCCCTCCGCGTCACAACTCGCGGAGCAGGAGAAACCGCCCGCAGCCCTGCCGCCGGTTGGGAAAACCGATCCGGCCTGAGGCAAGGTGCGAAAGCCAAAGCCTTGGCTCAGACGTGCGTGGCGCCGAAAGAGGGCAGGAGCCGGGGGCGGCGTCAGTTGTCAGTCGCAAGAGCCGGTGATCCAGACCTTATCGTCAAAGCTCCAGCATTGGCCGATACCCTCTTTCGCGCCGTAAAGCAGGTCGAGCCCGCTTCGGACCGAGCCTTTGGTGCAGTCGAGCGCGGCGATCAGTGTCTCGCCCCTGAGCACATTCACCCCGCCTTCGAGCTTTGCATCCGGATCCTGCCGATCAAACCCGGACCAGACATCGTAGCTGGTCGTGGCATTATGGAATGTAACGGCCTCCCAGATCGTGCGGCCGACGCCAGGCCAGGGCTGATACTCCAGGTCGCTCAGCGTGGTGTTGATCTGCAGTTCGTGCTTGCCTGGCGCGCCGAAGCGATAGTTCACAGCGCTGCCGGTGTGGCAGAGTTCCAGCTCTTTCTTGCCGATCCGGCATTCAAAGAGGCTCTCCCCCTGGCAGGCGGCAAAGACGGGGGCGGCGATGAGAAGGCCGGCGGCAAAAGGGGCAAGGGCAGCAGGAGAAAACGCGCGCATCGGGCATCCTGAAATCGGGTTGCACGCTAGGCTGGAGGGAAATGCCCCGAGGCGCAAGGGAGGGCTTTCCGGGTATTTTCATTCTGGCGCTTTCACCGGGGCGCGTGCTGTCCTGGGGGGATGGCGCATGACCAGAGCGCTTGCCAGTGGCGGCTCGCTCGCATAGTCGCCTTGGAAACTGGAGGTTCTGAGCATGGAAATCTGGATCCCGATCACCCTTGCCGGGGCCTTTTTGCAAAACCTGCGCTCGGCCGCGCAGAAGCATCTGAAAGGCGCGATGGGTACGACCGGCGCGACCTTCGTGCGCTTTGGCTTTGGTCTGCCGGTGGCGCTTTTGATGCTGGCGGGGGTGCTGGCCTCGGGGCGCGGGCCACTGCCGGTGCCGCAGATCGAGTTCGCGGTTTGGGTGCTGATCGGAGCGCTGGCGCAGATCGCGGGGACATTCCTGCTGATCCACCTGTTTTCCTTTCGGAATTTTGCGGTCGGTACGGCGTATTCGCGGACCGAGCCGGCACAGGCGGCGCTGTTCGGCCTGATCTTTCTGGGCGAGCGGGTGACGCCGGGCGCGCTGGCGGCGATCGCGATCAGCGTGGCGGGCGTGATGCTGATATCGGTCGCGCATGTCCAGGGGGGCTGGCGGAGCCTCCTGACCTCGGTCTTCTCGCGCAATGCGCTGATCGGGCTGGGGTCCGGGGCGATGTTCGGGGTATCTGCGGTGTCTTACCGGGCGGCGTCGCTTTCGCTCGGAGGGCCGGATTTCCTGACCCAGGCGACGCTGACACTGGTTGCAACGCTGCTGGTGCAGGTGGTGGTGATGGCGGGCTGGATGCTCTGGCGTGAACGGGAAGAGTTTTCCCGCATCGCAAAGGCGTGGAAAGTATCGCTTTTTGCGGGCATCTGTGGGGCAGGGGCCTCGCTCTGCTGGTTTGCGGCAATGACCCTGCAAAATGCCGCAGTGGTAAAGGCGCTTGGTCAGATCGAGCTTTTATTCACCTTTGCGGCGACGGTGTTCTTCTTTCGCGAAAAGATTGCGCCGCGCGAAGTGACCGGCTGCCTGTTGATCACCGGCGGGATCGTTGTCCTCCTGATCTTCGGCTGAGCGGAGGGAGATGCGGTTGCGCCAAAGGCGCAACCGGGGAGGGGGCAGGGGAGGGGGAACCCCTCCCCTGCCCCCTCCCCGCCGCCCGCCGCCCGCCGTAAGGCGGGCGGCCAGCGCCTCTGGCGGATGGTGCCTTCAGATCACAGCGGTTTCAGCCCGGCCTCGATCCGCGCGCGCTTTGCTTCGAGGAAGGGCGGCAGCGACAGGCGTTCGCCGAGGCTTTCCAGCGGCTCGTCCACGGTGAAACCAGGCGTGTCCGAGGCGATTTCGAACAGATTGCCACCGGGTTCGCGGAAGTAGAGGCTGCGGAAATAGTAGCGTTCCACCTCGCCGGAAGAGGGAATGCGGAAGTCCCTGAGCCGTGCGGCCCAGTCCTGGATGCCTTGCGTATCCGGGGTGCGGAAGGCGACATGATGCACCGCGCCCGCGCCCTGGCGCGCCACGGGCAGCCCGGGCTGCACCGCGACATGCAGTTCCGCCGATGGCCCGCCCTGGCCCATCGAGAAGACATGCACCACCCCTTCGCCATCCGGGCTCGCATATTCGCCGGTCTCGCGCATGTTCATCACCCGCTCCAGCACTGCCTTTGTCGGCGCCAGGTCCGCGACCGAGATTGTGATCGGACCAAGGCCCCGGATCTGATGCGCCGCCTCGACCGGGCTGCGGTCCCAGGGGTTCGCCAGACCCGGCCGATCGGCGGTCAGCCGGAAACGCTGCCCTTCGGGGTCTTCAAAATCGAGGCTCACCCGCCCGTCAACCGTGCTGACAGCCCCGCTTTCCAGCCCATGATCGCGGATCCGTCCGGCCCAGAAGTCAAAGCTGTCAGGTGCGATCCGAAGGCCGGTCCGGCTGATCGAATGCACCCCGCGCCGTTCGCGCCCCACCGGCCAGTCAAAGAAGGTCAGGTCGGTGCCGGGGCTTGCCAGCCCGTCGGCATAGAAGAGATGATAGGCCGAGGTATCGTCCTGGTTCACAGTTTTCTTCACCAGCCTCAGACCCAGGGTCTCGGTATAGAAGCGTTTGTTTTCAGGGGCATTGGCGGTGATCGCCGTCAGGTGATGGATGCCGCCGAGTGTAAGGTCAGAAGAGTTTGCCATGATCGGCCTCCTTTCGTTGTCCTGAATATGCGCGCCGATGGCGTTTCCTTCCAGCAGGGCATTGCCTGATCCGGCGTTCGCGCTTTACGAACGAGCCTGCCCAGGCGACACTTGGTCATGCGCTATACTCTTGATGAAATCGACACTTTCCTGACCGTGATGGAGCTGGGCACTGTCACCGCTGCTGCCGCGCGGCTGAACCTGTCGAAATCGGTGATCTCGAAACGGCTGGGGGATCTGGAAACCGGGCTTGGCGTGGCGCTGTTTCGCCGCAATGCCGGCCGCATCACCGCGACCGAGGCCGCACACCGGCTGGCCACCCGCTTTCGCCCGGCGCTGACCGATCTGCGCGCGGCGGCAGAATCCGCGGCATGGGGCGGGATGGGGGATGGGGAGGGGCTGCGCGGAACGCTCTCGCTTGCTGCGCCCATGACCTTTGGCACACTGCATCTGACCGGGATTATCGCGGATTTCGCGCGCCTTCATCCGGGGCTGGAGATCCGGGTCGATTATGACGACCGTGCCCGTGATCTTGCGCGCGAAGGGTTTGACCTCGCGATCCGGGTTGGCCAGTCACCGGGCGGCGCGCTGATGTCGCGAAAGCTCTGCGAGGATCGCTCGCTGGTCTGTGCCAGCCCCGATTTCCTGGCCCGCCACGGCAGTCCCGCAGGTTTGCAGGATCTGACCGGCCAGCCGGTGATCGGCTACAGCCATATCTCCAACGCGGATCTCTGGCAGCTGAGCGAGGGCGGGCGCATGGTCTCGCCCGCCGTGACCGAGCGGATCAGCGTCAATAATGGCGAGGCGATGCGCGATATGGCGGTGGCGGGGCTTGGCTTTGCGATGCTGCCCGGCTTTATCGCAGCGCCGGCATTGCAATCGGGGGCGCTGGTGGCGGTGCTCGGGCACTGTGGCACCCGCAGCCTGCCAGTGACGGCGCTCTGGCCGCCGGTGCAGCCGATGCCACTGAAGCTCCGGCGCTTCATCGACCATCTGCTGGGGCATTTCAACGGCGAAGCCCCCTGGCTCAAGGTGATCCAGGGGGCGACACAGGGTTAAGCGCGGGCCCGGAGCCAGGCCCTGGCATGGGTCAGGTCGTCAGAGGCCAGCTCATGTCCGGCGGAAAGCGTCTCGGCGGTCAGATCGGCACCGCCCTGGCGCAAAGCGCTTTCCAGCGCCGGGGTCATGCGGGCGAAGGGATCGCGGGCGCCGTTCAGCATCAGGACCTCTGGTGCACCCAGCTTATCACCAGGTGGCACCTCCAACGCCTGCACGGCGCGCAACAGCATTGCGCGGTTCACCACGCCCGGATGCAATTGCAGGATCGCACCCAAGAGGTTTGCGCCATTGGAATAGCCGAGGAAAGAAAGCCTCGCCTCGTCAAGCCCATAGCCCCGGATTGCACCTGCGGCGAAATCCGCAAAGGCCTCTGCCTCGGCACGGATATCCTCCTGGTCATAGGTCACCGCGTCAAAACGGCAGAACCAGCGGTTGATGCCTTCCTCGGTCGAGCGCCCGCGCACGCCCAGCAATGTGGCACGCGGATTGATCTTATGCGCCAGCGGCATGAGATCGGTTTCGTTTCCGCCGGTGCCATGCAGCAGCATGATGGTCGAGCCATCGGGGTCTTCAGGCCGGTGAAAACGGTGGATGAAGGCAAGATCGCGCATCGGAAACCTCTCCTCGCCCGGGCGGGCGAATTGCGGCAGCATGACCCGAAGATCATCTGCCCGCGCGGCATCAGAGGGCGGCACCATCAGGGTGCGGCCCAGCTGATCCGGCGCCTCATCAACGCTCATTCCCGGCCCGTCCGTGGCAAATTCGATCAGCGTGCCGGCCGGTTCGCGGACATAGAGCGACAGGAAATATTTACGGTCATGGACATGGGTGGGTCCGTAATCCTTAAGCGAGACCCGCATGGCCTGAACTGCCGCCACATCCGGGGCGCGGAACGCGACGTGATCGGCCACGCCCGCGCCCTGGATCGAAGGCACGAAGCCGGAAACCTCGCGGATATCAACCACATCCGTGTCAGAGCTGAGCCGGCGGCTGGCGCCGTCGCGGGCGATATCGGCATAGCCGAAGCCGGTGATGAAACCGGCGGTCTCATCGCCTTTATCGGTCAGGATCGTGACGCCCCGGACCCGCATCGCAGCCATGGTATCGGTGCCGGTCAGCTTCACGACCATCCCGTCCGGGTCTTTCAGCCGCAAGACCGGCTCACCGAATTCCCGAGCCGGCCCTTCGACCTGGATCCGCGCCGACAGAGCTTTGGTCAGCCAGTCGCCGATCGTCTCCGGCGGCACCGCCAGAGCGATTTCCGAAACCTGGCCTAGGCCGGTGCGGCCCCTTCCCGCAGCCTCCCAGATAAGGAAGGTCAGAAGCGAGCCGGGGCTGCCGACCGCGTCGCCATAGATCAGGTGGAGCTGTTCGGCATCCTCAAATCCCCCGGTCTGTTTGACCAGGTTCAGGCCCAGAAAGCCCATATAGAAATCGACATTCGCCTGAACATTGGCAGTGATGCCGGTGACATGATGGATACCAGTGGTCATTTCAGCTCTCCTGCAGGGATTGGCCCCGCCTTGCTTGCTTACCTGCCGTTCTTACTTACCAGCTTCCCGGGCGAGGATTTTCTGCACGGTCTCGTCTGCTGCCAGCCGGTCATAGAGCGCCTGAACATGGGGATAGTCCCTCAGCCCGCCGGGGATCTTTGCGCGACCCCAGCGGATCATCGGGAAGGCATAGGCGTCAATCACCGAACGTCCGCCGTCGAGGAACCAGTCGCGCCCCGTCAGATGATCGTTCAGCACCGCGAATTTCTTCTTCACCTGCTCGATCCCGGCGGCGGCCACGGCGGCTTTTGCCGCATCGGAGCCATCGGTCGTGTAGCGGTCGGGCATGAAGACGGGCCAGAAGGCGGCATGGACATCCGAGGTCAGGAAGGCCGACCATTTATGCGCCTCGGCCTTGGCGCGCAGGCTGTCGCCGCCCGCAAGCCCGGCCTCGGGATGTTTTTGCGCGAGATAGTCGAGGATCGCGCCGGCCTGGGTCAAAAGCCAGCCATCATCTTCGCGCAAAACCGGCACTGCGCCGGTCGGATTGACCGCGAGGATCTCGGGCGAGCCGGCGGTGACCCGCACTGCCTCATAAGGCGCGCCGATCCATTCCAGCACGATATGGGGCGCCAGCGAACATGCGCCCGGTTTGTAGAAAAGAGTGGTCATTCCTGCCTCCTGTCGAAACCTTCATTGACTATATGCCATTTCGCGGCGCCAGGGGGCAGTCCCCGGAGCCGGAATGCCGCGTTCGTAAATACCGAACGGCAGGAGGTTAAGTGTCAGCTTTGCGGCAGCCAGGTGCGGGCGACCTTTTTCGCGAAACTCTTCAGACCCTGGCCGGGGCCGGCGAGGAATTCCTCTGCCCGGGCCGCGTAATGTTTCGAGAAATCACGAATCCACCAGCCGACCGCCTTTTGCATGAACCAGTCGCTTTCAGAGACATAGCGGGCGGCCCAGCCCAGCACCCGCTCGCGGATGTCCAGATCTGCTGCTTTCGGGTTGCTCATCCGTGCCCAGGGCAGGGTGAAAACCAGCGTCGCACGGCGCGACCACATATGCGGCGAGGTCACCCAGGCCTCGACCTCGTCAAGGCGCGACGGATCGGCGATCAGCCGTCGCCCGCCGGCATCGGCAACATGGTCGGCAATCGCCCAGCCATCAAACTGCGGCACCCAGGAGGCGATCAGCGCCCAGACGCCGTCATCCGGGCGGATCCGCGCCTGGACCATCAGCTTGGCCGCCGCGATCCGCGCCTCATGGATATTACTGTCCCAAAGGCCGGAGGCCAGTGCGATCCTCTGGTCAATATCGATGTCTTCGCGCCAGGTTTTTGCCATTTCGGTCAGCACCGGCACCGGGATGCCAAGACAGTCGCGGGCGGTCTTGTGATAGCTGGCCACCTCGGCGGCACGGGCCGGGTCAGCGGCGGCACGAAGCCCGGCAAGCGCGGCCTCAAGAGTGATCTGGTCTGTCATTTTGCGGCTCCGGCCCCGGGGCTGTCTGCCGGGGAGCCTCTGCTATAACCGCACCTCCGCACGGGGACCAGATCGCGAAAGGCTCCTTCATCAGGACTGGCTGCCCTGCCAGGGAGTGCGAGCCGGCCTGCAATTCCGGGCCTCAGGCCGAATGCAGAACGGCAAGCTCGCGGATCCAGTCCAGGTGGAACGCATCCGCTCGCGCCGGGGGCTGCCGTTGCAGAAGTGTCGCGGCCAGCGGGTCGGGGGCGCTGATCTTGCTGCCTGAAAGCTCTTCAAGCACCGCGTGGCCGCAAAACGGGACATGGACCTCGGAATAGCCGCCCTCATGGCTCAGAACGAGGCGCCCGCCGCACAGATCCCGCGCCTTCTCCATCACCATGCGCGTCATCTGCCGGAAGGTCTCGGCCGTGGCCAGCATCCGGCCGAGCGGATCAACGCCCGACGCATCAAAGCCGCAGGCCACAAGAATCACATCCGGGCGAAACCGGTGCAGCGCCGGGACGACGATCTCTTCAAACACAGTCAGATAGGCGCGATGACCGGCACCGGGCGGCAATGGCAGATTGATATTGGCGCCAAGCCCGGCACCTTCGCCGCGATCCGCCGCATCTCCGGTATCAAGGGGGTAATTATGCTCCTGATGGATGGAAATCGTCAGCACATCGGGATCGGCATAATAAATCGCCTCGGTGCCATTGCCGTGATGAACATCCCAGTCCACCACCGCAAAACGGGTCGCACTTCCCTCGGCGCGGGCGGCCTCGATCGCCACCGCAATATTGTTGATCAGGCAAAAGCCATTCGGCCAGTCGGGAAGGGCATGATGCCCCGGCGGGCGCGAGAGGGCATAGGCATTCTGCAAGTCACCTGCCAGCACAGACCGCAGCGCGGCGACGGTCAGCCCCGCAGAAAGCGCCGCGATCTCATACCCGCCGCGCCCGAACGGCGTGCGCAGACCGAGCTCGCCGCCCCCCGCATCCGAAGCGGCGCGGAAGGCGTCAAGATAGGCCCGGGGATGTACCCGGGCGAGTTCCTGATCCGTCGCCGGATCGCTGCTGCGGTGGTCGAGATCACGGATCAGCCCGGTCACCTCGATCAGGTTCTTCAGCCTGCGCTTGGTTTCAGGGTTTTCGGGCAGCCCGCCCATGGTTGGCTGTACAAGGCCACCAACCGGCAGGGTCAGTGCATAATTGCCGCCGCCATGCCAGAAACACCGCTCATCTGAGAAAAAACCTGTGACCATCCGGGCCTCCTGTCTTGTGGCCAGAGTTGCGAAGCCCAATGCTGACCGCAAGGGGAAAGGACGCGAATATGACTTTGCCGGATCTGACCGGAATGGCGGTGAGCGGGACGGAAATCGCAGTGCGGGTAACGCCCAATGCGCGGCGCGAACAGCTGGAGCCCGGCATGCCCGTCAGGATCAGCGTGACGGTGGTGCCCGAAGATGGCCGCGCGACCCTTGCGGCGCGCGATCTGCTGGCGAAAGCGATGGGCGTGGCCAAATCGCGGCTCACCCTGATCCGGGGGGCCAAATCGCGCGACAAGCTCTTCCGGCTGGACTGAAGCCCGTGGCCTCCACCTGAACGTGCGACACCTGCCAGACCCCTGAGCGGTGCGAAAGATGCGTCCGGTTTCAGCGTTTGCGCATTTCGATCCGGTAGCTGCCCTCGGGCAGGTCGAGCGCGGCGGCCAGATCGGCGATCTGCGCCATCGACAGGGTGATGCGCGAGGTTTCATCGGTTTCGGGATCGGTCTGTTCGACCGTCACGCATTCATCAAAAGCGGTGATGGTGACATCGCCGGTCAGCGGCATGCCATCGCCCCCCTCGTCGATCAGGGTGACAACCGTGGCGTCATATTCGTGCTCGATCGTAAACATGAGGCCAGCATGGCCGCTTTGCGCGCGGGGGGCAATGTATGCGGCCCCGCTTCCGCGATTATTTCCTCCCCATGGCGGTGCCCTTTGCGGGCCGCCCGGTCTGGCGGTAAACTGTTGGTGTGCAGGCGCGCGCGCGTGATCCACATCCGGCCCTGGCGGCAATGTGCCCTTTCCGCGGGGGGAGAGTTGCTGCTAAGGCTGAACTGCCTTTTTCAGATTGTCCGGCGCCATGGTTCTCGATTCCCCGTCCAAAATTTCCCCTCTGGCCCTGATGCCTGGTCTGATCCCCGCCCTGGGACGGCTGGTCCGGATGCCGGTTCTCGCCGCGGGGCTTGCGGCTGCCATGGTGCTGTCAGGCTGTGTGGTCCCTGCGGGCTATCCGACCGGGAGCGGACCAGGCAGCACCCCGACGCGCCAGGAAGTTCTGACCTCGAACGGCAAGCCGCTTGCCGCCAATGACCCGATCCTTGACGTCGCCGCGCGTATGACCCCGGTTGTCATTCGCTTTTGCCGCGAGAAGCTGCGCAGGGGCAATTGCGCCTTCCAGATCGCGGTGGATGAAGACCGCGCGCAGCCCGCCAATGCCTTCCAGACGCTTGACGACAATGGCCGCCCGGTGATCGTCTTCACCCGCAGCCTGCTCAATTTGGCGAAGAACCCCGATGAGCTGGCCTTCGTGCTGGGCCATGAGGCGGCGCATCACATTGCCGGCCATATCCCGCGCCGTCAGGATCAGGCGATGACGGGGGCGATTCTGGTTGGCATCCTTGGCCAGTCGGCAGGCCTGACCGGCGAGGAACTGAAGCGCGTCCAGGAAATAGGCGCGGGCCTTGCCGCCCAGCATTATTCCAAGGAATTCGAGCTGGAAGCCGACGCGCTTGGGGCCGAGATCGCGATGGCGGCGGGCTATGATCCGATCCGGGGCGCGAATTTCTTCACCCGTCTGCCCGATCCCGGTGACCGTTTCATGGGGTCGCATCCCGCGAATTCCGAACGCCTCGCCGTGGTCCGTGCGACGGTGAAGCGGCTCGCGGGCGGCTGAGCGGATGGCGGATCTGCCGGATAGAGGCTTCACGCTTGCTGATGTGATCCGTGACCGAGGCTCGCGTTATGCGGTGTCGGGCGGGCCGGTGGCGGATAAGGCAGGCGCCCTGGCCTTTCTCACGGCTTTGAAACGCGACAAGAAATTCGCCAAAGCGACCCATAATTCCTGGGCTGCCGATACGCTGGCAGACGGGCCTTTGCGCAATGATGACGGCGAAAGCGGTGCGGCGGCGATCATCCTTCGGATGCTGGAGCGTGAAGGGCTGAAGGACCATATCATTGTCGTCACCCGTTGGTATGGCGGGGTGCATCTGGGCGGCGACCGGTTTTCGCATGTCACCGCCTGTGTCCGGGCCTGGTTTGAGGCGCGGCGCGAGCAGAGCGGGCGCTGACACGCGCCCGGATCCGTGGCCGTGCCACTTCGGCCGCTTTGTCGCGCGGCAGATCGCGGCCAGATCACGGCGCAGAACCGTGTCGAGCACCGGCCCCGCTCCGTCGCTGAGCAGGCTGCGGCCATTCATATGTTCCGGCTGGATCGCCTGGCGCAGGGTCAGCTGCGATTTCTTGCTCTGGCGGGTCAGCCCATCCTTTGCCCAGGCGCGATCCGTGTCGCTGTCGGCGCGCCCGTGATCAGCAACGCCATGGACCGGCGCCTGCCAAGGAGAATGGAATGATGCAAAAACACAGAAAAGCCTCCGTAATACGGGCTCTCTGTGGCAAAAGAAGATGGCGCGAAAGCGGCATATCAGTGCCGCTACTGGTCTCGCCGCGCCGCCGTCTCAGAGGGAGCCGTTCAGACCAGCCGGCCCCAGAGGTCATATTCCCCGGCCTCGTCCACCTCGACCATGACCATATCGCCGGGGGTCAGCCCCTCGAAATCCTCGTCAATAAAGAGATTGCCATCGATTTCCGGCGCGTCCGCTTTGGTGCGGCAGGTGGCGCCGTCTGTATCCACTTCATCGACGATCACTTCGATCCGGGTGCCGATTTTCGCTGCCAGTTTCGCCTCGGAAATCGCCTGGGCTTTCTCCATAAAGCGGGCAAACCGCTCTTCTTTGACCTCTTCCGGCACATGATCGGGCAGGCTGTTTGACCGTGCACCGCTCACATTCTCGTATTTAAACGCACCGACCCGGTCGAGCTGCGCCTCATCCAGCCAGTCGAGCAGCGTCTGGAACTCTGCCTCGGTCTCGCCGGGATACCCCACGATAAAAGTCGAGCGCAGCACGATATCGGGGCAGGCGGCGCGCCAGGCGGCGATCTCGTCCAGCGTTCGCGACGCCGCTGCGGGGCGCGCCATACGTTTCAGCACCTCGGGATGGGCGTGCTGGAAGGGGATGTCGAGATAGGGCAGGATCAGCCCTTCCGCCATGGCCGGGATCAGGTCGCGCACATGCGGATAGGGATAGACGTAATGCATCCGGACCCAGGCACCGAGCGAGCCGAGATCGCGCGCCAGCGACAGGATCGGGAATTTCTCGTCGCGGCCTTTCCAGTCGGTGCCATAGGCCGAAGTGTCCTGGCTGATGACCAGCAGCTCTTTCACGCCTGCCTCGACCAGCTTTTCCGCCTCGCGCAAGACCGCCTTTGCCGGGCGTGACTGCAGCTTCCCGCGCATGTCGGGGATGATGCAGAACTTGCACTTATGGTCGCAACCCTCTGAAATCTTGAGATAAGAGAAATGTCGTGGCGTGAGGCGGATGCCTGAGGCCGGCAGGAGGTCGATAAACGGATCGGGCGAGGGCGGCACGACGCCATGCACCGCATCCAGAACCTGTTCATATTGATGCGGGCCGGTCACGGCCATCACTTTGGGATGCGCGCCGGTGATATATTCGGGCTCGGCCCCCAGGCAGCCGGTCACGATCACCCGGCCATTCTCGCGCAGGGCTTCGCCAATCGCATCAAGGCTTTCGGCCTTGGCCGAATCCAGAAACCCGCAGGTGTTCACGATCACCGCATCGGCACCCTTGTAATCGGGCGAGATCGCATAGCCCTCGGCCCGGAGCCGCGTCAGGATCCGCTCGCTGTCGACCAGCGCTTTGGGGCATCCGAGCGAGACCATGCCGATTGTAGGCTGCCCCTCACGGCGCGCCATTTCGGGGACGGTTGCACGGGCAAGGTCAGGGCGGAGGAGCGGAGGATTTTGCGACATGCGCGCGCATATAGGTCATTCCCGCCGCCTCGGATAGAGGGATCGGTTTCTGTCGCGCCTCAAAGTATAAAAGGCCTTCGCCGCCGGCTTCCTGACAGAAATACTCCCGCTGCAAGGCGCCCGCATCCCGGACAGGGGAACGACAAGGCCTCCGCTCCCGGCAATTTGATGCCAGAGCCGTGCTGCATCACGCAGCGCTCCTTGCCCGGGGAACCGCTCCGCTCCTAAACTCGTTACCAGAGCACAATAAAAGACTGGAGACGGCGATGCGGTGGGTTTGGCGGGCGCTTGCGGGTCTGGCGGTCCTCGTGCTGATCCTGGTGATCGGTGTCATGCTGATCCCGACCGAACGGATCGCCCGGCTGGCGGCGGATCAGTTCGAAAAAGCCACCGGCCGTGCCCTGCATATCGAGGGCGAGGTATCGCCCCGGTTCTGGCCGGTTCTGGGCATCAAAACCGGTCCGGTCACCATCGCCAATGCCGCCTGGTCCGACAGTGCCACGCCGCTCTTTGCGGCGGACAGCGTGACCATCGAACTCAGTGCTTCGGCGCTTCTCGGGGGCGATGTGAAAATCCTCGGGATCGCGTCGCAACGCCCGCGTCTGCAGCTTGAGCGCAGCAAAAGCGGCGAAGCCAACTGGGAATTTCAGCCCGAGCCAGTCGCCACACCAGACGGGGCGGGGGATACAGCACCCGCCGTCAATGCGCCCGCTGGCCCGACCGCCTTCACGCTCGAACGCGGTCTCATCTCCGGCGCGACACTGCGCTATATCGACCATGGCACGGGTCAGGATCTGGTGCTGGACGGGGTCGATGCCGAGATTTCCATTCCCGATTTCACCGGGCCCTTCACCCTGAACGCGCGCGCGGTCGCCTCTGGCCAGCCCCTGTCGATCAGCGCCGAAGGCGGGGTGTTTTCCGCCTTTGCCGATGGGCGGGTGGTGCCGCTGACGCTTGATCTGACCATCGGGCAGAACCGGATCGGCTTTGTCGGGCGTGGCGGCTGGGCGCCCCGGGCGGCCGAGGGCGCGCTGACCGCCAGTCTTTCCGATATCCCCGCCCTGGGGGCGGCCCTGGGAACGGCGGTTTCGGCCCCTCCTACGGGCTTTGGCGCCGACAGGCTTTCCGTCACCGGTCAGGTGATGCTGGATGAAAAAGGCGCGCTCTATCTTCGCGGCGCTGAAATCATCGCGGATAACAACCGCCTGCTCGGGGATCTTGATCTGAGCCAGGGCGAGGCGCGCCCGAAGATCTCGGGCAATCTGCGGGCAGATGCGCTTGAGTTCGCTGGCCTCGCGGGCGGCGGTGGCAGCCCTGGACCCGGCGGTGGCGCAGCGGGGGGCATGCAGGCACGGGGCTGGCCCAGGGACCATATCGACGTCTCGGCCCTTGGCCTCGTCGATGCCAATATCAGCCTCGCCGCCAATTCGGTCGATCTGGGCGTGGTGAAATTCGGTGAAACCCGCTTCATGCTGACCGTTGACCGCGCGCGTGCGGTGTTCGATCTGCGCCAGCTTGCGGCCTATGGTGGCGCGGTCAGCGGCGAATTCGTCGTCAATGGCCGGGGCGGGCTGTCGGTCGGGGGCAATCTTTCGCTTGTGGGGCTCGATGTAGCGCCCCTGATGCAGGATCTTGCCGGCTGGGACCGGATGATCACCAAGGCGAGCCTCAATCTGAAATTCCTCGGCGTCGGCAATTCCATTGATGAGATCATGCGCAGCCTGAAAGGGGATGGCAGCCTGACGCTGGGCAAGGGGGAACTCCGGGGGCTCGATATCGCGGGCATGCTGCGTCGGCTCGACACCTCTTATGTCGGCGAGGGGCAGAAGACGATTTTCGACGGGATCGCCGGCACATTCACCATTCTGGACGGCAATCTCACCACCAGCGATCTGAGCCTCGTCGCCCCCTACCTGACCGCAAGCGGCGCGGGGCGCATCGGGCTGGGGGACCGCGATCTCGACATGCGGCTGCGCCCGACCGCCTTCCCGGGCGGCGGTGAGGGCACCGGCGGTGTGATGGTGCCGTTGCGGATCACCGGTTCCTGGGCGGATCCGACCTACCGCCTGGATCTCGAGGCCATCGCGCGCGAAAAGATGGAGGCCGAGGCAAAGGCCGCCGAGGAACGGCTGAAACAGGAGGCGAAAGAGGCGGAAGCGCGGGCGAAAGCCGAGCTTGAGGCAAAGCTGAAATCCGAGCTCGGGATCGAGGCCGCCGCAGAGGAAAGCCTGCAGGATGCCGCCAAACGCCGCGCCCGCGAGGCGGTCTCGCAAGAAGCCGGGCGGCTTCTGGAAGGGATCCTTGGTGGCAACTGATCTGCTGGCCGAGCTGACAGCGGCCGAGAACCGGGTCTGGCAGGCGCTGGTGGCGGGCGATGCCACCGCAGATGGGGCGGCGCTGGATGACAGCTTTCTGGGCGTCTATCCGAGCGGATTCTCCGATAAAGCCGGCCATATCGGCCAACTCGCAGAGGGGCCGGTGACGGAGCATTTCCGGCTTTCAGAACTGCGCCTTATGCGCCTGGGCGGCCTTGATCCGCATGACATTGCCCCGCAAGACCTGGAACCGGATGAGAAGAGGGCGTCTTGTGAGGGGCCTGGAGACAGCGGGCCACCCGGCCCGGGCGCTGCCACAGAACTGGCTCTCCTGGCCTATCGTGCCGATTTTCGCCGCAAGGGCGCGATCAGGGATGAGGCCTACTATGTCAGTTCGATCTGGCGCCGACAGGGCGGGGCCTGGATCAATCTCTTCAGCCAGGACACGCCGGTTGCAGGTATCGCGGGCTGAGCCCTGGGGCAGAACCAGACAAAAGAACCTCAGGACATTAAAAAAGGGCCGGGTAATCCCGGCCCTTCTGCATTCTTTCCGCCGGCTCAGTTGGTCGGGCGGATATAGATTTCGACGCGGCGGTTCTTTGCACGACCGTCGGCGGTCTGGTTCGAGGCCACCGGCACATCTTCGCCCCGGCCAATTGCCGAGATCCGGCCCGCTGGTACGCCATTGTTGCGCAAAACGGTCGCAACCGAATTGGCGCGGCGCTGCGACAGGTCGAGGTTATAGGCGGCAGCCCCGGTCGAATCGGTATGGCCGATGATCTGGACCTGGCTGTTCGGATAGCGCGTCAGGCTTTGTGCCACGGCGCGCAGATCGCCCTGCAGCGAGCCCGAAAGCGTGGCGCTGTCGGTTGCGAACAGCAGATCCTGCGGCATGTTCACCAGCAGGTAATCGCCATGATTGGTGACATTGACGCCGGGCGACATCTGCGAGCGCAGCTCGGCTGCCTGCTGATCCAGCGTTGCCCCGATGGCGCCGCCCGCGATGGCGCCGATCACGCCGCCCACGGCCGCCTTGCCAAGGCTGCCCTTGCCGCCCGAGCTGGCGCCCGCCGCCGCGCCGACCAGACCGCCCATGATCGCGCCCTGCTGGGTGCGGGCATTGGGATTGTCGGGATAGGCATTCGGATCGACGCAGCCCGTCAGGGCGATGACGCATACCGAAGCAAGTAGAATGGAAATCCTGGTCATGGTGCTGCTCTTGTCTGACAGAGGTTTGGCCCGCAAAAGGCCGGGCTTGCCCTATCCTATATCACCTGAAAAGGATCGGTGACAGTGGGGTGACGCTGACCTGTCCCATGCGCGGCTCTGTGCCGATCGGCCCATGTTTGCGGCTTTCCGGGCAAGAGGCGTGAGGGATTGTTTTCCCCTGATCCGGGTACTCCCGCCGGCGGCATCCGCCACAGGCCATAGGATAATCCCGCTGCAATTGGCGCAAAACGCTTGTTTCCCGCCCTCCCGCCATGGCAAAGCGCTGCCATGATACGCCAGCTCGATTACAACGCGATGCACGCCGTCTTCACCCGCTTTCGGGAAACCGAAGCCGAGCCAAAGGGCGAGCTTGACCACACCAACGCCTTCACGCTGCTGGTGGCAGTGGCGTTGTCGGCTCAGGCCACCGACAAGGGCGTGAATCGCGCGACGCGCGAGCTGTTTCAGATCGCCGATACTCCGGAAAAGATGCTCGCGCTTGGTGAGGAGCGCCTGATCGAGCATATCAGGACCATCGGCCTTTATCGCAATAAGGCGAAAAACGTCATCAGGCTCAGCCAGCGTCTGATTGACGAATATGGCGGCGAAGTGCCGTCCTCGCGCGCAGCCCTCGTGACGCTGCCCGGGGTCGGCAGGAAAACCGCCAATGTCGTGCTGAATATGTGGTTCCGCATCCCGGCCCAGGCCGTCGACACCCATATTTTCCGCATCGGCAACCGCAGCGGCATCTGTCCGGGCCGCGACGAGACCGCCGTTGAGCGCGCCATCGAAGACAATGTTCCCGCCGAATTCCAGCAACACGCGCATCACTGGCTGATCCTGCATGGGCGGTATATCTGCATCGCGCGAAACCCCAAATGCGGCATCTGCCCGATCAGAGACTGGTGCCTTTTCGAGGAGAAGACATGAAGAAATACCAGGTCGTGGGCATCGGAAATGCCATCGTGGATGTGCTCTCCACTGCGGATGACAGCTTTCTGACGCGCACCGGCATCGAAAAGGGCATCATGCAGCTGGTCGAGCGCGAGCGGGGCGAGTTTCTCTATGATGCGATGGACAATCGTCGCGAGGCACCGGGCGGCTCAGTCGCGAATACCATCGCGGGCCTTGGCAGTCTTGGCCTTTCGACCGGCTTTATCGGCCGGGTCAGCGATGATGGCCTTGGTCGCTTTTACGCGCAAAGCATGGCGGATGAGGGCACCGATTTCGTAAACCCGCCGGTGCCAGGCGCAGAGCTTCCGACATCGCGCTCGATGATCTTTGTCTCGCCCGATGGCGAGCGTTCGATGAACACCTATCTCGGGGTATCGTCCGAACTGGGGCCGGAGGATGTGTCGGATTCGGTCGCCGGTGGCGCCGGGATCCTGTTCCTTGAGGGCTATCTTTACGACAAGGACAAGGGCAAGGCGGCGTTTGAACGCGCCGCAAAGCTCACCCGTCAGGGCGGCGGCAAGGCCGGGATCGCACTTTCGGACCCGTTCTGCGTCGACCGTCACCGCGACAGTTTCCGCAAGCTGGTGAAAGATCTCGATTACGTCATCGGCAATGAGCATGAATGGGCCTCGCTTTACGAGACCGATCTGTCAACGGCGCTGGAACAGGCGGCGCAGGATGCCGGGCTGGTGGTCTGCACCCGCTCTGGCTCCGAAGTGATCCTGATCCGCGGCGATGAGCAGGTGGTGGTGCCGGTCACCCGCGTGGTGCCGGTCGATGCGACCGGGGCAGGGGATCAGTTCGCGGCGGGCTTCCTTTATGGTCTCGCGACCGGGGCCTCGCTCGAAGTGTCTGGCCGGATGGGCTGCGTCGCCGCTGCCGAGGTGATTGGCCATTTCGGCGCACGCCCCGAGACGGATGTGCTGGGGCTGTTCCGCGCCGCAGGTCTGGTGACTGGCTGACCACAGGAAAGCCGGGCGCATCCTTGCGCCCGGTTTCTTATAGAGAAACCGGGCCGCCGCCTGCTGCAGCGACCCGGTTCCGGCGGGCAGCCGATGCGGCTGCTGCGCGGGTCATCCTGGTTGCGGCGCCTCTTTCCTCGCGAACAGCTGATTTGTGATGCCGCCGCCGATGATCAGCCCGATACACCCGGGGGCACGCCACATTCAGAGCCTCTGATCAGGGTTGCGCGACAGGGCCTGCCGACAGGCAGTCGGCAAGATGCCGGGCGGTCGAGGTCAGCAGCAGCGTATAGAGCTCCGGTCCCGGTTGCATCGCGGTCCCCACGGGGTCAAGCGCGGCGCCGATCCGGACACCGGTGTTTTCCGCCACCCGTTCCGCCAGAGCCGGGTCCTGTCCGGCCTCGGGGAAAAGGCAGACCACCTCTCCGGCGGCGACTTTCGCGCGCAGCTCGGTCAGGTGTTTCGCGCCTGGCGTGCTGGCATCCCCCGGCGAAATCGATCCTGCAGAGCTGAGCCCGTAATGCGCGGTGAAATAGCCCCAGGCGTCATGAAAGCCTACGAAAGGCTGGTCTTTGACCGGGGCGAGCAGCGCCTGCGCCTCGGTATCGGCGGCCGTGATTTTCTCTGCGGCGGTGGCGGCATTGGCCTGATAAATCGCTGCGTTCTCGGGATCCAGCCGGCCCAGTTCAGCTGCGATCACCCCGAGCCAGAGCTTGCCATTGGCCGGGTCGAGCCAGGCATGCGGGTCGGTTCCCTCATGGGAATGATCATGATCATGGTCATGATCATGGCCGTCGCCCGCGGCCTCGCCATGGTCATGACCGTCTTCATGGTTGTGATCATGATCATGATCGTGCGCATGATCATGTCCGTGGTCGTGGTCATGCTCCTCTGCATCGCCGTCTTTGGCATAATCCTGCAGATGCGTGCCCTTTGTCGCAAGGAGGCCGAGCACCGCAGCGCCGGACGGCCGCAGCGCGAGCGGCTGTTCAATCCAGGGCGTCAGCTCCGGCCCGATCAGCACCACCAGATCCGCCGCCGAAAGTGCGCGCGCCTGGGACGGGCGCAGCTGGAAATGATGTTCGGATGCGCCGGGTTCCAGCAGGAGATCGGGCTGGCCGAGATCCCCCATCACCGCTGCGACCAGCGAGTGGACCGGCGGGATATCGGTCACCACTTTCGGCACTTCGGCGAAGGCGGCGGTGGCAAAGGCCGCAGGAAGGAGAGCGGCGCTGCCAAGCAGGATGGCGGCGCTGGAAAGGGTGTTCGATATGATATAACGCATGAGACAGGTCTTCCGCATGAGAGGCGCATGATCTATGTATGTAATACCATAACACGTCAAGGGGCCAATATGGCACATGATCACGCTACGGATTGTCCGGCCTGCCAGGAGCCGGCTGCGGCCTTTGCCCGCCATGATCATGCCCATTGCGCCCAGGATGTGCTGGAACGCGCCGATGGGCTGGTGGCCCTTAATGGGGCGCGGCTGACGCCGGTGCGGCGACGGGTGCTGGAGATCCTGCTGGAGGAACATCGCGCCATGGGGGCCTATGATGTGCTCAAGCGCCTCGCGTCCGAGGGCTATGGCAACCAGCCGCCGGTGGCGTACCGGGCGCTGGAATTCCTTGTTGAACAAGGGCTTGCCCATCGGGTGCGGCGGCTGAACGCATTTACCGCCTGTATGCATCCCGGTGAGGCCCATGCGCCCGCTTTCCTGATCTGCCGCATCTGCAACACCGTGGCCGAGGCCCCGGCGGCGGCGGTGCGCGAGGCGCTGGACGCTGCGGCCGGCCTCCTTGGTTTTCGCGTTGAACGCTCGACCGTCGAGGCGCTCGGGCTTTGCCCCAGCTGCCAGGAGCAGGCGGCGTGAGCACCGGCAGCCTGCTCAGCGCGACAGGCATCTGCATCCGCTTTGGTGGTGATGAGGTGCTGCATGATATTTCGCTTGGCATCGAGCCTGGCGAGATCGTCACCATTCTTGGCCCCAACGGCTCGGGGAAATCGACGCTCCTGCGCGCGCTTCTGGGCATTCTGCCGCTGAGCAAGGGCAGTATCACCCGCGCGCCTGGGCTCCGGATCGGCTATGTGCCGCAGCGGCTGGTGATTGAGCGGACCATGCCGCTGAGCCTGCGCCGTTTTCTGTCGCTGCCCAGGCGCGTGACCGATGTGCGCGCCGAAGCCGCGTTGGCCCAGGTCGGGCTGGAAGGCAAGGGGGGCTTGCAGATGGCCGCGCTGTCGGGCGGGCAGATGCAGCGCGCGCTCCTGGCCCGCGCGCTGCTGTCGGCCCCGCAGCTTCTTATTCTGGATGAGCCGACCCAGGGCCTTGACCAGCCGGGCGAGGCCGCCTTTTACCGGCTGATCGAGGAGGTGCGGGCCGGGACCGGTGCTGCTGTCCTGATGGTCAGCCATGATCTGCATGTCGTCATGGCGGCAAGCGACCGGGTGATCTGCCTTAACGGTCATATCTGTTGCCAGGGCACGCCGCAGGTGGTCTCGACCGCGCCGGAATATCGCGCGCTTTTCGGCATGGGCACCCATGGCGCACTGGCGCTCTATCGCCATGAACACGATCATGATCATAACGGACCGCAGGATCATCGCTGCGGCCATGATCATGACCATCACCACCACCATCACGGAAACGCCCCGCATGTTTGACGATCTGGTAACCCGCGCGACGCTTGCGGGGGCAGGGCTTTCGCTTGCGACCGGCCCGCTTGGCTGTTTCGTCATCTGGCGGCGCATGGCCTATTTCGGCGATGCGACCGCACATGCCGCGATCCTTGGCGTGGCGCTGGCGCTGGCGGTTGATCTGCCGGTGAGCCTGGGCACCCTGGTCGTGGCGCTTGCGATGGCGGTGACGGTGGCGGCGCTGGCGGTCAGGGGCTGGGCAATGGATACGGTGCTGGGCGTGCTGTCGCATTCTGCGCTGGCCTTCGGCCTGGTGGCGGTCAGCTATTTCCCGACCGTGCGCAGCGATCTGTCCTCCTGGCTTTTCGGTGATATCCTCGCGGTCGGCACTGGCGACCTGGCCTGGATATGGATCGGCGCAGGGCTTGTGGCGGCGCTGATCGCCTGGCGCTGGCAGGCGCTTCTGACCACGACGCTGAACGAGGATCTCGCCCATGCTTCGGGCCTTAACCCTGCGCGGGAACGGCTGGTGCTGGTCGTGGCGCTGGCGGTGGTGGTTGCAGTGGCGCTGAAGCTGGTCGGCGCGCTTTTGATTGCGGCCATGCTGATCATCCCGGCGGCAAGCGCGCGCTGGCTGGCGCGCGGACCCGAGGCGATGGCAGTGCTGGCGGTGGGGTTTGGCGTGGTTTCGGTCTTTCTGGGGCTGCAGCTCTCGCTCTGGCAGGACACGCCGGCAGGGCCTTCGGTTATTGTCGCGGCGGCAGGAATGTTCGCGCTGGCGGGGCTGGTCTCGGGGCTTGTGACCCGGATCAGGCCCGCATCCCGGCAGGGCTGAGGGCGTCAGCGCCCGCAGGAAGGTGCGGCATCCGGCTGAAAACTGCCGCGCCATTGCCCGAGACCTGCCCGATTTCTGCAATACCCCGGGGCCCGGACGGCATGGTGCCCGACGGCTTTGCAGGTGTGGAATGCGTTTTAGCAATATATTGATCGGTATCGTCCTGCCGGTGGCGGCCCTGACTGCCTGGCTGTGGGTCGGCTTTCAGAAGACCAATCAGGCCAATCTGGATGAGGGGCGCGATCAGGTCACCTTTGATCAATACGTCCTTGCCTGGGCCTCGGGCCCTGGCAGTGCCGATTTATCGCATCTGCCCGGCGGCGGCGTGACGGCGCTGGCCGATATGTTCCCTGAGGCACCAGAGGGCTGGACCCGCCGGACAGTATCCAGGGCAGATGGCAAGGCGCTTGCGGTCAGGGGGCTGGACGCGCGCCGCCAGGCCTTGCTGAAAGATGCCGCGATCGAGGACAGCGGCGCGGGTGTCGAGCAGGCCAGCGCGGCTTGGGATACACCCGACGGTGTCCTGGTCGCGGAACTGGTGCGCTATCCCGACACGCTGTTTGCAACGCCCGTTGGCGTAAGCCTGCTGGACCAGAACCGCGCGCCCTTTGGCCAGATCGGCAATCAGCCCTTGATGAACATCGCGGGGCTTGAGATCCGCGAGGCGCTGCTGGCGCCGCAGATCCCGGCCCGCGTGTTGCGCGCAGGGATTGACGGGCAGATCGTGCTGCGCGTCTCGGCGCCGAAACGGATCTCGGACGAGACCCTGCTGAGCTTTTTCGCCACGCTGAATGTCGCGGCGATGAATGCTCGCCTGGCGGCGCCAATTGCGGGCATGGGCGAGGTGAAGGACGGCAAAAAGCGCCTCGCCGTGCTGGTTGCGGGCATGTCCGATGCCCAGCGGGCTGTGCTGGAAGAGGCCGGCGCGGGGTTCAGCACGGATTATGCCCGCCTTACCGCCGCGCGCGAGGCGCTCCGGGCCGGGCTGAGCGAAGCCGGGCCTGTTGTGGCTGAGGGGGAACCGGGTGCGGCCATTGCCGCTGCACCGAAAGAGACGGTGGCGATCCGGCGGGGTGTCGCAAAAAATGATCCTGGCCGCAGCAGTTTCAGGACCGGCGGCAAGGACAGCGGTTTGCAGGATGACTGCAAGAAGGTCGGCGGTCGCAAGACCTGTGGCGTGGCGGCGCCCCAGGCAGAATAGGCGCCTGCCGCCGCCGGCCAGCCTGGCCCGGGCCCGCGCCTTTGGTTGCGAAGGCCGTGCGCAGGGACGGCCCGGCCGGCGGATCAATCACCGTGCGGCGCGCCTATGTCATCGTGCCGCCTCCGCGCGAGGGCTTCGCAATCACGCGAGGCCTGCACGGGGGCCCCCGCAAAGGGGCAGCCATCACTCCCGCGAACTGCGCCGATGTCGCTTTTTGACGCTATGGGTCGTGCGGTGCAGCCCCGTCTTCTGCCGCTCTGGCAGTAATGACCCACCACATTCCGCCAAGATCATCCCGCCGGAGAAGCCCAGATGAAAACCCATGTCAAAGCCCTCGTCGTTGGCGGCGGTGCCGTTGGCACTTCGATTGCCTATCACCTGCAAAAGGCGGGCTGGGAGACGATGCTGGTCGAACGCGACGAGCTGACCTCCGGTTCGACCTGGCACGCGGCCGGCCTGCTGCCTTTGTTCAACATGGGCTATGCGACCACCCATATCCATAAATACTCGGTCGATTTCTATAAGGGGCTGGAGGCTGAAACCGGCCTCAATGCGGGCTTTTCCATCTGTGGCAACCTGCGCATGGCGCAGACCGATGACCGGATGGACGAATATATGCTCTATTCCTCGGTCGCCGAGACCGCAGGCGTCTACCATGAATTCCTGACACCTTCGCAGATGAAAGAGCGCTGGCCGCTCCTGCGGACCGATGATCTGAAAGGCGCGCTCTTCCACCCGCAGGACGGCTATATCAACCCCGCCGATGTGACCCAGGCCATGGCCAAGGGCGCGCGCCAGCTGGGCGTGACGATTGAGCGCAAGATCCAGGTCGACGGCTATCGCTGGACGGGTTCGGAATGGATCGTTTCGGTCACCCGCATGGCCGATGTCGGCGGCAATCTGGTGCCGACCGAAGAGAAGTTCGAGATCCATGCCGAACATGTCGTCACCGCGACCGGCAATCATTCGCAGCGCACGGCGAAACTGCTCGGCATCAAGATCCCCGCGATCCCGGTCGAGCATCAGTTCATCGTGACCGAGCCCGACCCGGCGCTGGTCGCATATCGCGCCGCCGGAAACTCGGAACACCCCGTCCTGCGCGATGCCGATGCGAAATGGTATGTCCGCGAAGAACGCGGCGGCTGGATCCTTGGCCCCTATGAGCGCGGCGCACCCGCCCGCTTCCCCTACGGCGTGCCGGACAGCTTCCGCGCCGACCTCTTCCCGCTCGATCTGGAGCGGATCGAGGAAGAATATATGTCGATGATCCACCGGTTGCCCTCGTCGGAAGTCGTTGGTCTGAAAGATGATTTCAACGGCCCGATCTGCTATACGCCCGATGGCAACCCGCTGGTCGGCCCGGCGCCGGGCCTGCGCAATATGTGGCTGGCGGAAGGGTTCAGCTTTGGAATCACCGCCGCTGGCGGCACCGGCTATTACCTCGCCCAGATGATGGTGCAGGGCGAGGCCGAGATCGACATGGCGTCGCTTGATCCCAAGCGCTACGGGGCCTGGATGACCACCGAATACGCGGTGAAGAAGAATGAGGAATGCTATGAGCATGTCTTCATCCTCCACCACCCGGATGAGGAACGCGAAGCGGCCCGCCCGCTGCGCACCGCGCCCGCCTATGACCGCCAGCTGGCGCTTGGCGCGCAGATGGGCCAGGTCAATGGCTGGGAGCGTCCGAACTATTACGGCCCGCTCGATGCATCGCCGACATTCGACCATGATTCCCGCAGCTTCCGCCGCGGCGCCTGGTGGGAATTTGCCGAGCGCGAAGCGAAATCCGTGCGCGAGACCTGCGGTATCATCGACGCCTCCGCCTTCACCAAACATCTCGTGCGCGGCCCGGGCGCGACGGCCTTCCTCGACCATTTTACCTGCAACAAGCTGCCCAAGGTCGGTCGCATCAATCTGACCTATGCGCTCACTGATGCCGGCACCACCCGCACCGAATATACCATCGTGCGTCTGGCCGAGGATGAATACTACCTGATCTCGGCCGGGGCCTGGGCCGCCTATGATGCCGACTTCCTGCACAAAGCGGCGGAAGACTTCATCGCAGCCGGTGGCGGGCATATCGACATCCATGACATCACCACGCAATGGGGGGTCTTCGCTCTGGCCGGCCCGACCTCGCGCGCGATCCTCAATGAGATCGTCAAAGACGCAAACCCGCAAACCGTGCTTTCGAACAAACGTTTCCCCTGGCTTTCATATCGCGACATCGAACTCGGCATGTGCCCGGTCCGCGCGATCCGGGTGGCCTATACGGGCGAGCTCGGCTGGGAGCTGCATTACCCGATCGAATTCGGCCGCTACCTCTGGGATCTGCTGCTGAAAGCAGGCGAGAAGCACGGATTGACCCCGGTCGGCGCCCGCGCGCAAAACTGGCTGCGCCAGGAGAAAAGCTATCGCGCTTTCGGCACCGAACTGGGCCGCGACGCAACGCCACTGGAAGCAGCGCTCGACCGCTTTGTCGATCTTGAGAAAGATTTCCGCGGCAAACAGGCGATGCTTGACACAGGCGTGCGCGCGAAATGCGTGACTGTGCTGATCGATGGCCCGTCGGATACCGATCCCTGGGGCAAGGAAGCGCTGCTTCTGAATGGCGAGAAAATCGGGCGCCTGACCTCGGGCGGCTGGTCAGTGGTCTTCGGCAAGCAGATCGGCATGGGCTATGTTCGTCCCGACCTGGCCGAGATCGGCACGAAGCTGAAGGTTAAGATGCTGTTGAAAGAATGGGATGCGGTTGTTGTCGAAGACAGCCCGCATGATCCGGCCAATACCCGCATTCGCATCGACGGCTGAGCTGTGGCCAGCGTCCGGGGCTCTGCCCCGGACCCCGGGATATTTTCAGACAGATGAAAACAAAAAAACCTGCCCTTTTGTTGAGGGCAGGTTTCTTCATCTGTCCATAAATATCCCGGGAGTGCGGGGGCTGGCCCCCGCTTGTCTCCGGTTAGGGTGCGCGCGCGGCCAGCCAGGCGTTCCACTGGACGGGATTGCCCTCATAGACATTGATGTCGACTTCGCCTTTGACCCCTGGGACCAGCCCGGTCGAGGTATATTGCCAGAATAGCCAGTGCTGCCCGTCATAGAGGTCCTGCGGATGTTTCGCGACCGCGCGCAGCCAGAAATCGGCCCCGGTCACTTTCCACATCTGATTGTCTTCGAAGAAATCGATCGAGGTGTAGAGGATCGGTTTCTGACGGTAATGCCGGGTCAGGATATCGATGAAGATGCGCGCGTCTTCGCGGATCACGGAGGCCTCGCGACGGATGGTGCAGGTCGGCGAGAAAGGGGTCCATTCCATATCGAGGACGGGGGGCAAGCCGCCTGCCACTTTTGGCACATGGCGGATGAACCAGCGCGCCTGCTCTTCGGCGGAACGGCAATGGTAGAAGAAATGATAGGCACCACGCCGGACGCCGGCCCGACCTGCGCCGCGCCAGTGCTCTTCGAACATCGGATCGACCCGGTCGCCGCCCTCGGTCGCCTTGATGAAGGCGAAATTGACGCCATTGGCGCGGGCGGTCGCCCAGTCGATCTCGGTCTGGTAGCGCGCGACGTCGATCCCGTGCACGGCATAGCCCTGTGGGGGTTTGCCGCCCCAGCCGGTCACCGGCTTTGCATCACCGAAATTCGGCGCGGTCACAACATTGGACGCGATTGGGGTGGAAGGCCGCGCGGCGGGGCGGTCTCTGGACCCGACGCCACCACAGGCGGCAAGGGTCAGGCTCAGGGCGAGTGCGATCAGGATACGGGTCATGGCGCGGATCGTCGCCGATCCGGGCCGGGCTGTCACGGGGTCATTTTGCCCTTGGGTGGGACTTCTTTACCCGAAGCGCGCGGGGGTGAGCGCGGCGACCAGGTCGGGCGCAAGTTCCGGACTTTTCCCAAGGATCAGCGCGGCCGCGAGCTGGCTCGCCGCCGGGCAGGTCTGGAAGCCATAGCCGCCCTGGCCCGCCAGCCAGAAGAACCCCGCCTGCCCTGGCGCAAAGCCGATCACGGGCTGGCGGTCGGGCGAAAAGGTCCGCAGCCCCGCCCAGCTTGCGAGGAGGCGCGTCACCGGCTCGGTCACGCAATCCTCATAGCGTGCAAGCCCCTCGGCCAGCACCATATCATCGGCCCAGGCGTCATGCGGCGCATCAACCGGGTCTTCTTCGGCCGGCGAGACGATCAGCGCGCCGGCATCCGGCTTCATGTACCAGCTCTCTTCCGGGCCGAAGACCATCGGCCAGCGGGCCACATCCACCCCCAGAGGTGCGGGGATCCGCGCCATGGAACGGCGCAGCGGCCTGAACCCGAGCGGCGAAAGCCCCGCCAGGGCCGCGACCTCATCGACCCAGGCGCCGGCGGCATTGATCAGCACCTGTGCCCGCGCCTCGCCGCCCTGCCAGGTGACATGCCAGCCGCTGCCCTCGCGCCGGATCCCGGTCACCCGCGCTTTGACCCGGATCTGAGCCCCCGCCATCCGGGCCTCACGGGCGAAATTCTGCAGGAGCAGATCGGTATCGATATCCTCTGCGGACGTGGAATGCGCCGCGAGGGTGATGCGGTCTGGCCTCAGGATCGGCACCATCGCTCTCGCCTCATCCGGCGGGATCTGCGTCATCTCCATGGCCTGCGCCTCGGCCTTGAACGCGTCTTCCTCGCCGGTGCCTGCAACCAAAAGAAGACCGCGCGGGGTTAGAATATCCGCCGTCGCGCGAAAATGCGGCTCCGAGGCTTTCGACAGCGCCACCACTGCCGACGGGCCGTAATTCGGCTCATAAAGCGCGGCCGAGCGGCCCGAGGCGTGATGCGCCAGCTGATCCTCGGCCTCGAGAAGCAGCACCCGCCCGGCCGGGGCCAGCCTGGCCGCAAGCGAGATCCCCGCGATCCCGCCGCCGATGATGATGAAATCCTGGTCCATGCGTTTCCTCCTCGCCCTGGCCGGATAAGCTCATTGTTTCGGGAGCATCGCAAGTGGTCCGGGGTTGCGCGGTCTGTGGCCAGGATGGGGAGGAATTAACCAGGGCCGCAAAGAGGAGTCACGGCTTTCAGCGGGGTGGGTTAATCTTTTGTTAATCTTTTGCGATTCGCGGAAGATCTGTGTTTTGAAGACCTGTATTGTCCGGCCAGGGCGGTTGTTTCCCGCCAATGTCGGTCCTGTCTGCCCCGTTCTGTCTTTCGTGCCCCTTGTAACCAGTTCCGCTCCAGTTGTGCGTATCGTGCCAGTTCCGTCCGTCCTTCCCGCGCAATCCTCGCTGATTGTCCATCTTGGCCCGCATAAGACCGGATCCACGGCGATCCAGAATATGCTGTGCCAGAATACCGCGCTTTTGCTGTCAGCCGGGGTTTCCACCCTTGCCGGTCCGCTGCCATCGCAGGCCGGAAAGGCTCTGGCCGCCAAAGATTTCGATGCGGCCAGGGGGCTTCTGACCCGGCTTGACCATGAGATCGGCAAAGGCCCGGGCCCGGTCACCATTCTTTCGCAAGAGGATTTCGCCGGCGATCTGTTTGGGCGCACCAATACCACGCAGGTCTATCCGACACTGGTGAAGAACATCCGCATCATGTCGCGGATCTTTGCGCGCCACCGGCCGGTTTTCGTCTTTTTCCGCCGCGAGGAAAAGGAATGGCTGCGCAGCTGCTATGCCCAGCATCTGCGCTATCAGGCCAAATTCTCGCGTTTTGAGGATTTCTCGGCGGCGGTCACGGATTTCCGCTGGGAGGATCTGACGGCAAAACTGGAAGAGACCTTTCCCGGGACGGTGTTCATCGAAGAGTATCGCCGCGCGCCGGATCATGGGGTGACACGGCTCTTGTTCCATGCCGGGTTCCAGGCGTTGCCGCAGGGGTTTGACTGTTCGGCGATGGTGCAAAATCTGTCGCTGCCTGCAGAGACACTGGCGCGGCTGGAACGGCTCAACCGTTTTGCCGACAATTCCAGGCTCCTTCCGGTCTATAAAGACCGGCTGCTTGCGGCAGATCGCGCCGGGGCACCCGGGGGAGGGGATCCGGCCTGGCCGCCCGCGCCGCAGCCGGATGTGCCCGGGCTTTCTGCCCTTGCCCGCCGGGCGGCAGAGCGGGTGGGCGCGCCGGAGCAGGTCGCCGATATCCTGCCAGGCCCCGACGCTGACCTCGCCGCGCTTGGCGCAAGCCAGATGGCCGCTGACGCCGAAATGCTCCAGGTCAGCCGCAGCGATATGCGCGACCAGGCCGATATTCTGCGCTATCATTTCCGCGGCCGCAGCGAACTGGCCTGGACGCTGGGCCTGACGATCTCGTACCTGCGCCGCGATACCCAGCTGAACGACAAGGCCCGTGATCTCTTCCATCGCATCTGGCGTGAGGAGGGGAAGAACCTCGCGGCGGAACTCAGCACGCGCTGGCTGATCTCGAGCCTGCAGACCTTCCTCGATCACGGCCGGAGCGAGGCGCAGCGCCTGATCGGCGGCATCGGCTATTTCTACGCCAATATGATGAAGATTTATGAGGGCGAGCGTGCCATTGAGGGGCATGAAACCAATGCGGTCTATCCCGGTTCCGAGGCGCAAACAAAGAATGGCTTTCGCGGCATGGATCGCTACAGCCTTGGCGGCACGGACCTTTTGCTCAACACCAATGCGCTGGCGCTGAGCTATGCGGCGGCCGATCCGGTGGCGGGGCTGATCCTCGAAGAACTGCTTTTGCGGGTGAAGCACAGCCATTCGGTCTTTTCGCGCAACGACCAGAGCCGGGCGGAGCTGGGCGTCTCACGGCCCGGTTTCACCAATACCTGGACCTTCTTTGACGAGGTGGCGCCGCGCGCGTCAGGGCAGGCTCCGGGGTGACTTGTCCGGCCCTCGCCCGGCGCCATAGCAGGATGAAATGGGGTTTTCGCGAAACTGCTGTGCCGGATCGGCCTCTGGCATTCTGTCGCGCTGATCCTGCCACGGGCGGCGGCTGTCCGGCCCGGCGGAGAGCCCGCTTGCTGCGAGGCCGGACGATTGCTAACAACGGTCTGATCCTGAACGGAAAGCGAGCCCCTCCGTGTTGTCTCTGCCTTTGTCCGCGCCGGTTTTGACCCTCGCGATGCGCCTCCGCGCCGTGCGGGGCTGAGCGATGTTTCCCGCAGCCCTTGTCGCCGCGCTGATCGGCTTTGGATCCAGCATCGCAATCGTGCTTTCAGCTGCGGCTGCGGTGGGGGCGAGCCCGGCGCAAACCACCAGCTGGATCCTGGCACTCTGTCTTGCAAAGGCGGCGGGTTCGGCCTTTTTGTCCTGGCGCTATCGGGTACCGGCGGTGCTGGCCTGGTCGACGCCCGGCGCGGCGCTGATCGCGGCCAGTGCCGGCGTGAACATGGCCGAGGCGGCAGGTGCCTTTATCGTCGCGGGCCTTCTGGTGGCGCTGACCGGGGTGATCGGGCCGCTGGGGCGGTTGATCCGGGCGATCCCGGACGGAATTGCGGGGGCGATGCTGGCCGGGGTGTTGCTGCCTTTTTCCATGGCAGGGGCAAGGGTCGCGGGCGAGAGCCCGGGTCTTGTGCTGCCGATGGTTGCGGTCTTTGCGCTGGTGCGGCTTTTCAATGCGCCGATGGCGGTGCTGGCGGCTTTGCTCGCGGGCCTCGGCGCGACAGTCATCACCGGAGCGGCGGCCTGGCCTGATCTGACCTTCCACCTGCCGGGCCTTGTTCTTGTCACGCCGGAATTCTCGCCCGGCGTGCTGATCGGGCTCGCGGTGCCGCTCTATCTGGTGAATATGGCCTCACAGAACCTGCCTGGGTTTGCGACGATGCGGGCGTCCGGATACGAGCCGCCGGTTTCGCCCGCGCTTGGGGTGACAGGCGGGCTCTCGGCGCTTGCCGGGCTGTTCGGTGCCCATAGTGTGACGATGGCAGCGATCACAGCTGCGATCTGTATGGGGCCGGATGTGCATTCCGATCCGGCGCGGCGCTGGAAGGTGGGGATCGTCTATGCGGCGATCTGGATCTGTCTTGGCCTGTTCAGCCCTATGATCCTGATGCTGCTTACAGCGCTGCCGGCCGCGGTGATGGTGACGCTTGTGGCGCTGGCCCTGCTCGGGCCTCTGACCGGCGCATTGGCAACCGCCTGTGCCGCACCCGATCAGCGTTTCTCGGCCACGCTGACGCTTGCGGTAAGTGCGTCTGGCATGACAGCTTTCGGGATCGGAGCAGCATTCTGGGGGCTGATGGCCGGCATTGCCATTTTCGGCCTGGAAAGACTGCACGCCGCCCGCCAGAGGTAAGCGCCGATTTCTTCAAAGAAATCGGACCGGAATTTTGGAAAATTCCGGTTGCTCCCCCTGATGGGTCTCCAGATCAGAAGGGAATTTCATCATCCTTGCTGGCGGCGGTCACGAAGCCGGCTTTCACATGTTTCACGCCGGCTTTTTCGAAATCGACTTCAAATGTATCGGCTTCCATATCGAGAATTCTGCCATAGCCGAATTTCTGATTGAACACCCTGTCGCCCACTGAAAAACCGGAAAGAGCCTCCAGATCGATCGTCACCTGGCGGCGTGGCGTGGCCGGGCGCGGGCCGGCATTGCTTTGCAGCCGGCGCCAGCCGGGCGAGTTATAGACATCGGCTTTGGTCGCCCGGGCCTCGATATCCGAGCCAAAGCCCCCGCCGCCAAAATCCCCGGCAAACCCCCCGCTCGCAGCCGCGCCGTAGCCCCCGCCCATCAGCCCGGGCGGTGTCAGCACATCCACATCCGCGACCGGCAGTTCATCGACAAAGCGCGAGGCCATCTGGCTTTGCCATTGCCCGTAGACCCGGCGGTTGGAGGCGAAAGAGATATAGCACAGTTCCTCGGCCCGGGTGATGCCGACATAGGCGAGGCGGCGCTCCTCCTCGATGCCTTTCTGACCCGATTCGTCCATGCTGCGCTGGCTGGGGAACAGCCCTTCCTCCCATCCGGGCAGGAAGACCGCCGGGAATTCCAGCCCCTTGGCCCCGTGCAGCGTCATGATCGAGACCTTCTCGGCGGCCTCTTCGCTGTCATTCTCCATCACCAGCGCGACATGTTCCAAAAAGCCCTGAAGGCTGTCGAACTGCTCCAGCGCCTTCACCAGTTCCTTGAGGTTTTCCAGCCGCCCCTCGGCATCCGGATTTTTATCCTTTTCGGCATTCTGCCACATCGTAGTGTAGCCGGATTCATCAAGGATCAATTCCGCTAAAAGCGAATGATTGCCTTTCAATATCTCGATGTTCCTATTAACGAGCGAGATTTTTGCGCGGCAAACCTTCAACTGTTCGATCAGATCGGCCAGCATATTTTCTGGGTGCGTGATGTCGGTGATGCTACGGTTTAGCTGGAAGGCCTCCGCTTCCAAATTTTCAAGGTCAAGCTCGTAATTCTCAATTACGTTCTGGTTACCTCTGTTTACAATCCACCAGTGCCAGTAGTCGATCCCCTCAACGAACTGGCGCAGCTGCCCGGCACCCTTGCCGCCGATGCCGCCGGTCGAGACGAGGCTGCGCGCGCCCTCCTGCTGGCTCATGCCGATCCGCCGCGCCTCGGCCCTGATGGATGCCGTCGCCTTTTCGCCAAGCCCGCGTTTCGGCAGGTTGACCACGCGTTCAAACGCCAGATCATCCTCGGGCGAGACCGCGAGGCGGAAATAGGCCATCGCATCGCGGATCTCCTGGCGCTCGTAAAAGCGCGGGCCACCGATCACGCGATAGGGCAGGCCGATGGTCAGGAACCGGTCCTCAAAGGCGCGCATCTGATGCGAGGCCCGCACAAGGATCGCCTGGGAATTCAGCCCGACCGGCAGATGGCCGCGTGTTCCCCTGGCCAGTGCTTCGATCTCTTCGCCGATCGCACGCGCCTCTTCCTCGCCATCCCAATAGCCGGTGAGGCGGACCTTCTCGCCTTCTTCGGCTTCGGTCCAGAGCGTCTTGCCAAGCCGGTTGGCATTGCCCCGGATCACCGCCGAGGCCGCCGCCAGGATATGCGGGGTCGAGCGGTAATTCTGTTCCAGCCGGATCACCTTGGCGCCGGGGAAATCCTTTTCAAATTTCAGGATATTGCCGACCTCGGCACCGCGCCAGCCATAGATCGACTGATCGTCATCGCCGACACAGCAGATATTCTGATGGCCCTGCGCCAGCAGCCTGAGCCAGAGGTACTGGCAGACATTGGTATCCTGATATTCATCGACGAGGATATATTTAAACCAGCGCTGATACTGCGCCAGAACATCGGGATGCGCGCGGAAGATGGTCACGCAATGCAAGAGCAGATCGCCGAAATCGCAGGCGTTCAGGGTGCGCAGCCGCTCCTGATACTGGGCGTAAAGTTCAGTGCCTTTATTGTCATAGGCGCCGGCTTCCGATGAGGGCACCTTGTCCGGGGTCCAGGCGCGGTTCTTCCAGGTGTCGATCAGCCCGGCCAGCATCCGGGGCGGCCAGCGCTTGTCATCCATATTCGCAGCCTGGATCAGCTGTTTCAAAAGCCTGAGCTGGTCATCAGTGTCGAGAATGGTAAAGCTCGGCTTCAGCCCGGCGAGTTCGGCATGGCGGCGCAGGATTTTCACGCTGAGCGAGTGGAATGTCCCCATCCAGGGCATGCCGCTTTCAGATTGGTTCATCGCCTCGACGCGGGATTTCATCTCGCGCGCGGCTTTATTGGTAAAGGTGACCGCAAGGATCTCGTTACTGCGCGCACGCCCCTCGCGCATCAGATGCACGATCCGCGCCGTCAGCGCCTTGGTCTTGCCGGTTCCCGCGCCCGCAAGCATCAGGACCGGCCCGTCCAGCGTCAGCACGGCCTCTAGCTGCGCCGGGTTCAGCCCGTCGAGATAAGGTTTCGGACGTGCCGCGAGTGCCCGCTGCGAAAGCGGGACAGGGGCTGCTGCTGCCTCGAAGGCTTCGTGATCATCCCAGGGGTCCATAAGGTCAGATTTAGCCTGCGTGTTTCGGATGTTCAAGGAATGTTCCGGCTTGCCCGGCAAATCAACGCTTTTTGCGCGACCCGTTCCGCGGCGGGGTCCAATTGCCTGCATGTTCCATAAAGCTGCCGCCCCGAGTGGCAAGCCTGACCGGATCAGATGCGGGGGAATGTTCGGGACTATGTCGGCATTGATCATTCGCCAGATTGTGATCGCGGCCATCTTCGGAATGCTGTTTCTGATCGGGAAAATCCGGCGCGACCTCCACCGGGCAAAGCGACTTGCCGATGGCACGATGCAGCTGCGGTTTTTCAGCCGGAATGGTGTTGCAGCGGCCCGGGCAGCCGGGTCGGAAAGCTGCGCGAATATGCCTGGATCGCGTTTTTGCTTTTGCCGCTGGTGCATCCGTTCCAAAGGCAACCCCTGAATATCCGCTGGAATACGGCCGGAATCGCCGGACCCGGCGGGGCAAATTCCCGAACGTTTCTGACATTCACAGCATTTCCGCCCGGGGCGCGCAGCCGGGCCAGCGGTGTCCGGTCGGTAACAGATTTGCAACTGCAAACTGTGCCTGCATATTTCGCAAAATTTGCAGGTTTTCTGCGCTGCGGCCTTGCGCCGCAGTGCAGCGCCCATAGAGTGCGCCCCAAAGAAACAGTCCCGGGGAGGTCTGCCATGCCCGAATTTCGGAAAATCCTTATCGCCAATCGTGGTGAAATCGCGATCCGTGCGATGCGTGCTGCCAATGAAATGGGGAAAAAGACGGTCGCCGTTTATGCAGAAGAGGACAAGCTCTCGCTGCACCGTTTCAAGGCGGATGAGGCCTATCTGATCGGCAAGGGTATGAGCCCGGTCGGCGCCTATCTCTCGATCCCGGAAATCATCCGGGTCGCACGGCTCTCGGGCGCGGATGCGATCCATCCGGGCTATGGGCTTTTGTCGGAAAACCCTGATTTCGTCGAGGCTTGTGATGCCGCGGGCATCACCTTTATCGGCCCGCGCGCCGAAACCATGCGCGCGCTTGGCGATAAGGCCTCGGCCCGCAAGGTTGCGATCGAGGCGGGTGTTCCCGTCATCCCCGCGACCGAAGTGCTGGGCGACGACATGGCGCTCATTCGTAAACAGGCGAAAGAGGTCGGCTATCCGCTGATGCTGAAAGCCTCCTGGGGCGGCGGCGGTCGCGGCATGCGGCCGATCAATTCAGAAGACGAACTTGAGGCCAAAGTGCTGGAGGGGCGGCGCGAGGCCGAAGCCGCTTTCGGCAATGGCGAGGGCTATCTGGAGAAAATGATTCTCCGCGCTCGCCATGTCGAGGTGCAGATCCTTGGCGATAAAGAGGGCAATGTCTGGCACCTGTGGGAACGGGACTGCACCGTGCAGCGCCGCAACCAGAAGGTGGTCGAGCGCGCGCCCGCGCCTTACCTCAGCCAGGAACAGCGCGAGGCGGTCTGCGAAATGGCGCGCCGCATCTGTAAACACGTCAATTACGAATGCGCCGGCACCGTTGAATTCCTGATGGATATGGACAGCCAGGAATTCTACTTCATCGAGGTGAATCCCCGCGTCCAGGTCGAACATACCGTTACCGAAGAAGTGACCGGCATCGATATCGTTCAGGCCCAGATCCTGATCGAGGAGGGCAAATCGCTGCCCGAGGCGACCGGGGTCGCAAGCCAGGCCGAGGTCAGGCTGAACGGCCATGCGCTGCAATGTCGTGTGACGACCGAAGACCCGCTGAACAATTTCATCCCCGATTACGGCCGGCTGACGGCTTATCGCTCGGCCACCGGCAATGGGATCCGGCTGGATGGCGGCACCGCCTATGCCGGCGGCGTGATCACGCGCTATTATGACAGTCTGCTCGTCAAGGTCACCGCCCATGCCCAGACGCCGGAAAAGGCGCTGCATCGCATGGACCGGGCATTGCGCGAATTCCGCATCCGGGGCCTTGCGACGAATATCGAATTCGTCATCAATCTGCTGAAGCACCCGACCTTCCTCGACAGCTCTTATACGACGAAGTTCATCGACACGACGCCGGATCTGTTCAGTTTCAAGAAGCGTCAGGACAGGGCAACCAAGATCCTGACCTATCTTGCCGATATCTCGGTCAATGGTCACCCCGAGACCAATGGCCGCCCGAAGCCGGCGGAGGCCAAGGCACCGAAAGCGCCGGTTGCGCGCGAGGGTCAGCCCGCTTACGGCACCCGCAACCTGCTGGAGCAAAAGGGTCCGCAGGCGGTCGCTGACTGGATGAAGGCGCAGACCCAGGTGCTGCTGACCGACACCACGATGCGTGATGGTCACCAGTCGCTCCTGGCGACGCGGATGCGCTCGATCGACATGATCAAGGCGGCACCCGCCTATGCCGCCAATCTGCCGCAGCTCTTCTCGGTTGAATGCTGGGGGGGCGCGACCTTTGACGTGGCCTATCGCTTCCTGCAGGAATGCCCCTGGCAGCGGCTGCGCGATCTGCGCGCCGCGATGCCGAACCTGATGACGCAGATGCTGCTGCGCGCCTCGAACGGGGTCGGTTACACGAATTATCCGGATAATGTCGTCCAGTCCTTCGTGAAACAGGCTGCCGAGACCGGGGTGGATGTCTTCCGCGTGTTCGACAGCCTGAACTGGGTTGAAAACATGCGCGTTGCCATGGACGCGGTGCTGGAGGCGAACAAGATCTGCGAAGGCACGATCTGCTATACCGGCGACATGCTCGACCCGGATCGCTCGAAATATGATTTGAAATACTATGTCGAGCGTGCGGGAGAGCTGAAAGCCGCCGGTGCGCATGTGCTGGGGCTGAAGGACATGGCGGGGCTTCTGAAGCCTGCCGCCGCAAGGGTGCTGATCAGAACGCTCAAGCAGGAGATCGGCCTGCCGGTGCATTTCCACACCCATGACACGTCCGGCGCCTCGGCGGCGACGGTGCTCGCGGCCTGTGATGCAGGCGTCGATGCGATTGACGCGGCGATGGACGCATTTTCGGGCGGCACCTCGCAGCCCTGCCTCGGCTCCATCGTCGAGGCGCTGCGCCATACCGAGCGTGACACCGGGCTTGATATCGGTGCCGTGCGCGAGATGTCGAATTACTGGGAACATGTCCGGGCGCAGTATGCCGCGTTTGAATCGGGCACTGCGGCGCCGGCCTCCGAGGTCTGGCTGCATGAGATGCCCGGGGGCCAGTTCACCAATCTCAAGGCCCAGGCGCGTTCGCTTGGTCTGGAAGACCGCTGGCCCGAGGTTGCGCAATCCTATGCCGATGCGAACCAGATGTTCGGCGATATCGTCAAGGTGACGCCGTCGTCCAAAGTGGTCGGGGATATGGCGCTGATGATGGTGGCCCAGGGCCTGACCCGCGCCCAGGTCGAGGATCCGGGCACCGATGTGGCTTTCCCCGATTCGGTTGTCGATATGCTCAGGGGCAATCTGGGGCAGCCCTACCAGGGCTGGCCGCAGGGCATCCTGAAAAAGGTGCTGAAAGGCGAGAAACCTCTGACCGAACGTCCCGGCGCGCATCTGCCGCCGGTGGATATGGAAGAGACCCGTGCAAAGGTCTCGGCCGAGCTTGGTGGCCTGAAGATCGATGACGAGGATCTGAACGGCTATCTGATGTATCCGAAGGTCTTCCTCGATTATATGAGCCGCCACCGGGTTTACGGTCCTGTGCGCACCCTGCCGACGCGGGCGTTTTTCTACGGGATGGAGCCCGGCGAAGAAATCGCGGTGGAGATCGATCCGGGCAAGACGCTGGAAATCCGTTTCCTGACGCTGGGCGAGGTGGATGATGCGGGCGAGGTGAAGGTCTTTTTTGAACTGAACGGCCAGCCCCGCACGATCCGGGTGCCGAACCGTGCGGTGAAGGCGAAGACAGCGGCGCGCCCCAAGGCGGTCGATGGCAACCAGGCCCATATCGGCGCGCCGATGCCGGGCTCGGTCGCGAGCGTCGCGGTGACTTCGGGGCAGAAGGTCAGGGCAGGGGATCTCCTGCTGACGATCGAGGCGATGAAGATGGAAACCGGGCTTCACGCCGACCGCGAGGCCACGGTGAAAGCGGTCCTTGTCAGCGCAGGCGCACAGATCGAAGCCAAGGATCTGCTGATCGAACTGGAGTGAGCCTGACGGGGGGGGGGCTGCCGTCTCCCCCGCGAGTATTTTTCTCAAGAGGAGGAAATGCGGATATTTTCCTCTTGCGGTGACCGGGCGCTTCGCCTAAATCCCCGTTCACCGAAACGGTGCGGGCGTAGCTCAGGGGTAGAGCATAACCTTGCCAAGGTTAGGGTCGGGCGTTCGAATCGCCTCGCCCGCTCCAATTCGGAAAAGCAAAGGGCGCCTTCGTGGCGCCCTTTTGCATTTCACACCCTTGCCGCGCAGGTGAGGGGCGACTATTCCCTGCCGCAAAGACCGCGGGAGGCAGATGAGATGCGCAAGGCCACTATAAGCCGCAAGACGGCGGAAACCGGGATCGAGGTCGAGATCAACCTCGACGGCACCGGTCGCTATGATTGCCGGACCGGCGTCGGCTTCTTTGACCATATGCTCGACCAGCTGGCGCGCCATTCGCTGATCGATATCATGGTGCGGGCCGAGGGCGATCTGCATGTCGATGATCATCACACGGTCGAAGATACCGGAATCGCGCTTGGCCAGGCTCTGGTAAAGGCGCTTGGCGACAAAAAGGGTATCCGGCGCTACGGCCATTTCCGGCTTGCCATGGATGACACCCAGGTGGCGGCGGCGCTCGATCTGTCGGCGCGGCCTTTCCTGGTGTGGAATGTCGATTTCCCCAGCCAGAAGATCGGCACCTTCGACACCGAACTCGTGCGCGAATTCTTCCAGGCGCTGTCGACCCATGGCGGCATCACGCTGCATATCGACCGTCTCCATGGCATCAACAGCCACCACATCGCCGAAGCCAGTTTCAAGGCGGTCGCGCGTGCGCTGCGCGAGGCAGTGGAGCCGGATCCGCGCATGGCGGGTGTCCTTCCTTCGACCAAGGGTGCCCTGTGACACGGGTGCGCTGTGAGCGCCGCAAATTTCTTGCAAGAAATCTGGCCGGAGTTTTTCAAAACTCCGGTTTGCGCCCTTTGACCACGGGAGCGCCGCTATGACCCTGACCGTTCTGGTGGATTACGACAGCGGCAACCTCCATTCCGCCGCCAAGGCGTTTCAGCGCATGGCCGATGAGACCGGGGCGGGCGATATCATCGTGTCATCGCGGCCCGAGGACGTGCTGCGCGCGTCGCGTATCGTCTTGCCGGGCGACGGGGCTTTCCCGTCCTGCCGCAGGGCGCTCGCCGCAAAAGACGGGCTGTTCGAAGCGATTGAAGAGGCGGTGATCACCCGGGCACGGCCGTTCTTTGGCATTTGCATCGGGATGCAGATGCTGGCCTCGCGCGGGTTTGAACATGGCGACACGCCCGGATTTGACTGGATCCGGGGCGAGGTCGGGCGGATTTCGCCGGCCGATCCCGCCCTGAAAGTGCCGCATATGGGCTGGAACGATCTGCAGATCGACCGACCGCATCCGGTGCTGTCTGGTGTGAAAAGTGGCGATCATGCCTATTTCGTCCATTCCTGGCAGTTTCGCACGGCCTCGGCCGAAAACCGCATCGCCTGGGTGGATTACGCAGGCGAGGTGACCGCGATTGTCGGGCGCGACAATATTTTCGGGACCCAGTTCCACCCCGAGAAAAGTGCTGCCACCGGCCTCAGGATCATCGCGAACTTTCTCGCGTGGAAGCCCTGAGCTGCGGTCCTTAACTGACGCGGGTTGGAGCGGACCCGCTAGTCGTAGAACGCGGTATCTTACATTTCGATCCGGTTCCCGTCGCCCGGATGCATGTGCCACACTCACGGCAGATCCCCGGAACACAGCCCTGATCGCGATTCTTTTGCCGCGCGGCTGCATCCCGGAGTTAAAGGTCATTCCGCGATCAGACGACCACTGCGTGCCGCTGTCATAAAGGCCGCGCGAAAGCCTGATTGCTGTCTCCTCCTGCGCTGAAAACCCGCCACCTGAAAACGCACAGACTTCGGGCGGAGTCCTTGGCCAATCAGCCAAAACTTGGCGGGAGGCACGGTCCAGGCCGGTAATGGTCGCCGGCCTGGGCCTTCCCTTCCGGCCCCGCCCGTGCCAAAGGATCGATGATGCCAGTATGACGGAGCCCGGGCCCATGATCCTCTATCCCGCCATCGACCTGAAGGACGGCCAATGTGTGCGCCTCCTGCGCGGAGAGATGTCCGCCGCCACCGTTTTCGGCGATGACCCCGCCGCACAGGCTGCGAAATTCGAGGCCGCCGGCTGCGAATGGCTGCATCTCGTCGATCTGAACGGCGCCTTTGCCGGACAGCCGGTCAATGCGGCGGCGGTCGAGGCGATCCTCGCCCGGATCAGGGTTCCCGCCCAGCTCGGCGGCGGTATCCGGGACCTGGCAACCATCGCGATGTGGCTTGAAAAAGGCCTTTCCCGCGTGATCCTCGGTACTGTCGCGGTCGAAAATCCAGACCTCGTACGCGAGGCAGCCCGCGCCTTCCCGGGCCAGGTCGCAGTCGGCATCGACGCCCGCAAGGGCTTTGTCGCGACCAAGGGCTGGGCCGAAGAAACCACCGTCCAGGTCACCGATCTCGCGAAAAGCTTCGAGGATGCCGGCGTCGCCGCCATCATCTATACCGATATCGATCGCGACGGCGCGATGCAGGGCCCGAATATCACCGCGACCGAAGCACTCGCCCGTGCGGTTTCGATCCCGGTGATCGCCTCGGGCGGCGTCAGCCGGATGGAAGACCTGATCCATCTGCGCGATACAGGCGTGATTGCCGGCGCCATCTCGGGCCGCGCCCTCTATGATGGCGCCATCGACCTTGCCACCGCCCTTGAAACCCTGAAGGCCTGAACGGCTTTCATCTGTCGCTAAATATCCCGGGGGAGTCCCGCGCCAGCGGGACGGGGGCAGAGCCCCCTGCTTTTTCCCTGGCCCGGCCCGCCACAGGAGACCCGACCGGATGCTGAAGACCCGCCTGATCCCCTGCCTCGACGTTGCCGATGGCCGCGTGGTCAAGGGTGTGAATTTTGTCAATCTGGTCGATGCCGGTGACCCGGTCGCCGTGGCTGCCGCCTATGACCGCGCCGGCGCCGACGAGATCACCTTCCTCGACATCCATGCCACTCATGAAAACCGTGGCACGATGTTCGACCTTGTCACCCGCACCGCCGAACAGATCTATGTGCCCCTGACCGTGGGCGGCGGCGTGCGCAGCCATGAGGATGTCCGCGCGCTGCTGCTCGCCGGTGCCGACAAGGTCAGCTTCAACTCCGCCGCTGTGGCGAACCCCGATGTTGTCGCCGAAGCCGCCGACCGTTTCGGCAGCCAGTGCATCGTCGTTGCCATCGACGCGAAAACCGTCAGCCCCGGCAAATGGGAGATCTTCACCCATGGCGGCCGCAAACCGACCGGCATCGACGCGGTCGATTTCGCCCGGCTCGTCGAGGCAAAAGGCGCGGGCGAGATCCTCCTGACCTCGATGGACCGCGACGGCACCAAAGACGGCTACAACCTGCCCCTGACGCGCGCGATCTCGGAGGCGGTGAAGATCCCGGTCATCGCCTCGGGGGGGGCCGGCAACCTTGACCACCTTGTTGCGGGCATCCGCGAAGGCCGCGCCTCGGCCGTGCTCGCGGCCTCGATCTTCCATTTCGGCACCTATACCATCGCCGAAGCCAAGGCCCATATGGCGGCGGCGGGCATCCCGATGCGGCTGGAGTAAAGCCATGACCCAATCCGATACAGACAGCCTCGCCCGCCTCGCGACCACCATCGCCGCGCGCAAAAATGCCGATCCCGAAACCTCCTGGACCGCCAAGCTGCTGTCAAAGGGCCCCGGGAAATGCGCCGCGAAATTCGGCGAAGAGGCGGTCGAGGCGATCATCGAAGCCGCCAAAGGCGACCGCGAGCGCCTGATTTCCGAAGGCGCCGATGTGCTTTACCATTTCCTTGTCATGCTGACGTCGCGCGATGTCACGCTGGCCGATGTGCTTGAGGAACTCGCGCGTCGCGAGGGGCTCTCCGGCATCGCCGAGAAACAATCGCGCGGCTGAGCCCTGGCCAGCACCATTCGGCCCGGTGCGCGGCTTCCTTTGTCCGGCGGCCTGCCATTTCCGAGGGGAAGCCTCCACTCTCCGGGGCGCAGATATCGCAGGCGGCTGCAGCGGATGTGGCACCAGCATTTGTGAAATGGGGCAGGAAAGTCATGCGACCGGATGGCGATCCGCCTCGCGCGTCACAGGCCCCCTGCGCGCGGCGTGACGGACCCAGGACAGAGCTTGCGTGACCCTGGACCGTTGTGGCTTCAGTCGAAGAGGTCGATCCGGTGCGGGTTGAGCCGTCTGAGATCGCCGCGCCGCAATGTCAGCCCGTTGCGGTCGAAGAAATCGAGGATCTCGATCGCGACCTTGCGCCCGTTCTGCACCTGATCGCGAAAAGCGGGGGCGGTGAACCAGCCATCCGCGCTGGCGGCGGCGATATCGCGCAGGATCGCTACCATCTCGCGCACCACGATGCGGGCGAAGAAATGGTCCGTGGCGATCTGATCGGTGAGGCCTAGCCTCTGGCTGTGGCGCATCAGCCGGCGCAGCTCTTTCTCTTCGACGGCGAATTCGGTCGCGAAATCGCGCACCCGGGGCGGGCGAAAGCGCTCTTCGCCCAGAAGCCGGGGGAAGATGCGGGCGAACAGTGCCTCATCCTCGGGCGAGAGGCGCACCTGATGCCCGGGAAGCCGCAGAAATGCGCCATCCAGCACCAGGCGGCCGGCGCCGGCCTCTTCCTGAAGGAATAAAAGGAAGACCTCTTTCGGCAGGCGTGGGCTCAGCATCAGCCGCAACCGCTCGCGGCCAAGGCCGGCGAGGTCGGGATTGGCCGCGTGGAATTCCCCCAGATGGGTGGCGAGCCCCGTGCGCAGTGCCTGGATCTGGGCCGGCGAGAGGGCGAGGGGGCCAAGCAGCACCGCCCCGGCCTGTGCCGCGAGATCCGGGCCGGAAGCGGGATCAAGCCCGCGATCACGCAGGAAGACCGGCATATCGACGGGCGCAACCTGCAGGAGCCGCCGCAGCGCCGCCCCGGAAGAGGTTTCGCGGGCGGCCTCAAGCCAGGCCAGCCGCTCGGGTGTGCCACGTTTGCGCGCGGGTGCCCGCAAATCGATGAAGAAACCGCCCGCGAGCGAGCGCGTTGCAGAGGTGTCGCGCAGAATGAAACGGTCGCCCATGGTGGCGGCAATCGGGCGCTCCAGCACAAGCTGCGCGAAACCGGTCTCGCCCGGAGCGATGTCGCCGCCAATCGGCACGACGCGGGCCGCGACCTCGCAGGCATGGGTGTAAAGATGCACAGGCAGCCATGTGGTGACGGGTCTGGGGGCCGAGGCCAGCACGTCAAGCATGACGTCGATCCGCCCGGCGGGGGCATGCAGCCCGGGGGCGAGAATCATGTCGCCGCGCTGGATCGCATCTTTCGTCACGCCGTCCCCGGTCAGGTTCAGCGCGCAGCGTTGCCCGGCAAGCCCCTGATCAGATTTGCGGTTCTGGGCATGGATGCCGCGCACCCGCGCCGGCAGGCCGAGGGGAGAGATCATCACCTGATCGCCCACCGCCACGCGGCCTGCGATCATTGTCCCTGTGACCACCGTGCCCGCGCCCGCAATGGTGAAGCTGCGGTCAACTGAGAGCCGCATCGGCCCGGAAGACGCGCGTTCACGCATTTCTGCCCCGGCTTCGGCAAGGATCCGGCGCAGCTCTGCGATGCCTTCGCCGGTCTGGGCGGAAACCTCGACAACCGGCGCGTCGGCCAGGCTGGTTCCGGCAAGGGCGGCGCGGATTTCCGCCCGGACATTCGCCCGGCGCGTCTCATCGGCGAGATCGGCTTTGGTCATCGCGACCACGCCACCGGGGAGGCCGAGAAGGTTCAGGATTTCAAGATGTTCGCGGGTCTGAGGCATCACGCCGTCATCGGCAGCCACCACCAGAAGGGCAAAGTCGATGCCACCGGCGCCGGCCAGCATGGTACGGATCAGCCGCTCATGACCGGGCACATCGACAAAGCCGGTGATCCGCCCCGATGGGGTTTCCGGTTCAGCCGGATCGCCGAGATCGGTATAGGCGAAGCCGAGTTCAATCGTAATGCCACGCGCCTTTTCTTCGGCCAGGCGGTCGGCATCCACCCCGGTCAGCGCCTGGACCAGCGCCGTCTTGCCGTGGTCGATATGGCCTGCAGTGCCGATGATCACAGCGCGGCCAGGGCGTCAGTCAGCATAGCGTCCTCTTCAAGACAGCGCAGATCAAGGATCAGCGCGCCACCCTGGATATGGCCGATCACTGGCATGGGAAGGGCGCGCAGCTGTGCTGCCAGCCGGTCGGGCGCGTCGCCGCCCTGACCGGTCAGCCGCAGCCCGGCCGAGGGGATCGTATCGACCGGCAGCGCACCAGACCCGATCTGGCTGGCGCAGGGGCAGGGGGTGGCGGCGAAGCCAAAGGGCCGCAGCAGAGCATCAATACGGGGCGCCAGCCGCTGCGCCTGGGCGGCGATCTCTGCCATCGGGCGCGCGAGCATCCTCAATGTGGGCAACCGCTCCGCCAGCCGGTCCGGGTCGCGATAGAGCTTCAGCGTTGCCTCAAGCGCGGCGATGCGGATCTTGTCGAGACGCAGCGCGCGTTTCAGCGGGTTGCGGTTGATCGCGGCGATCAGGTCCTTACGCCCGACGATGAATCCGGCCTGCGGCCCCCCGAGCAGCTTGTCGCCGGAAAAGGTCACCAGATCAGCGCCTTCCGCGACAGCCTCGGCCACCGTGGGCTCACGCCGGAGCCCGTAATGCGACAGATCAACCAGCGAGCCTGCGCCAAGATCGTTCATCATCGGCACCCGCGCCTCGCGCGCGATCAGCGCCAGGTCGGGGGCCGCAACCTCGGCGGTGAAGCCCTCGATCCGGTAATTCGAGGTATGGACCTTCAGGATCACGCCGGTCTCAGCGGTGATCGCGCCCTGGTAATCTTTGGGATGGGTGCGGTTTGTGGTGCCGATTTCGACCAGCTTCGCGCCGGCCCGCGCCATGATATCGGGCATGCGGAAGGCACCACCGATCTCGATCAGCTCGCCGCGCGACACCACTGCCTCGCGGCCCTGGGCAAGGGTGTTCAGCGCGATCAGCACGGCGGCGGCGTTGTTGTTGACGATGGTGGCATCTTCGGCGCCGGTAAGTTCCACCAGGAGCCCGCGCAGATGGTCATCACGCTGACCGCGCCCGCCGGTTTCCAGATCAAATTCCAGGGCGAGGGGATTTGCCATCGCGGTCACCGCCGCGCGCACCGCCTCATCCGCAAGGATCGCGCGGCCGAGATTGGTGTGCAGCACCGTGCCGGTGAGGTTCAGCATCGGCCTGAGCCGGGTGCGGTCACGCGCGGTCAGATCGGCGGCAACCAGATCCGGCAACCGCTGCGCCAGTACAGCACCATCCTCACCGGCGCGGATCGCGTCGCGCATCTCGTCAAGACGCGCCCGCAGCGCCTCGCGCACGGCCTGACGGCCATGGCGGGCGACAAGACCGGCGCCCGCGGCACTGTTCAGGGCCTGATCGACCGAGGGGAGGGCCCGGAACCCCTCCATCAATAGCCCGTCAGAAAGGGGTTGCATCCTGCGCGTTTCAGATCGGTTTCCTTCATCATCATATCAAGTCCGATACTGCCGACATCATCGGCCACCGCGTCAAGGCTCGGGTTCTTTTCCTGGTAGAAAATCTTGATCCAGGAGTGACATTCCCGGCAGCATTCGGCTTTCACCGTCGCCTCGGTCGTCTCGGCAGAGCGGTAAGTCAGCCCTTTATTGGTGCGGCAGGCAAGACAATGAATGCGAACCTCATTCCATTGAGTGGCGCAACCCGAGCAAACGGCGTAGCGGATGCTTTCGATCCCGGGGGTGGAGGTGACCAGCGACGAGACCGGCCGCCCGCCGCATGAGGGGCAGATGCCGGTGCGGATCGGGCGCAGGTTTTCCACTTCCAGCCCCGAGGCGAGACGCGCGAGGTAAACCTGCACGGCGGCCGAGGCGAAAAGATGCGGCGCGGCGCTGTCTTCGGGGATCTCGCCCGCCAGCGCATTGGTCAAAAGCCAGGTCCGATCCCCCTCATCCGCCGCCGTCACCGCCTCAAGTGCGGTGCGGGCGGGGTCTGGCATGGTGATGCGGGCGGCGGCCTCGCAAAGCCGCGCCAGCAGGTAGTGCAACGCGGGATCAGCGGCCAGTGCGGCGCGGTCAATGGGCGGCATCTGGGCCGCCCTGGCACGTGCCAGCTGATCCGGTGCGATCACCGGCGCGGGGCCGGATTTCGCCAGCCGGGCCTGGATCTCTGTGAGCTCTGCGAGGAATGTCAGATAGGGCGCAAGCCGGCTGGTCTGAGCCAGAAAAGCAAACCGCCCGGCGCGACGGGTGAAGACCGCGACCGGGTCGGGCAGGAATGCGAACGGCGCCTCAGGGACGCCGCCGATGACCGAAGGGTCGGGTTGGATGTCATGGGTCATGGGTCTCTCCGGCCGCATTGCATCCTCCCCGGGCCGGGGACGGGCCGGGGAGAGGGCCGGCGGATCACTCCGCCGGGGTGTTATGATTATCGGGGGCTTTGCGGTTCTTCGCCAGCTCGCGCAGCCATTTGCGGTGATGGCGGAAGGCCCAGCCACCGGTCACGCTGCCCGTGGTCATCGCGCGCAGCGTGCCCCGGGTCCAGATCGCCGCATAGACATGCAGGATGAAGACCAGGATGATCCCGACAGCAGAGAGCGCATGGACCAGCAGCGCAATCCGCCGCGCCGGGATGGTGGCCGCCCATGGGGCGTAGGGTTCCCACAAGGGCACCTGTTTCTCCCAGATCATCAGCCCGGTGAGGATCAGCAGCAGGATCAGCCCCGTCATCGCCCAGAAGACGAATTTCTGCCCGGCATTGTATTTGCCAAGCTCGGGCAGCTTATCCTCATTGCCCTGGACCACATCGCCGATATGCGCGACCCAGGTCGCGTCTTCGCGCCGCGGCAGGTTCAGCTTCCACATCTGCAGGAACAGAAGAAAGAAGCTGAGAAACAGCACGATCCCGATGGCCGGATGCAGCCAGCGCACCACCTGGCCACCGCCGAACAGACCCGAGAGGAAGAACAAAGACGGGTGGAACAGTGCCAGACCAGAGATCGCCAGCAGGATCAGCGACACGGCCGTGACCCAGTGGTTCAGGCGCGTGATGCCCCGGTAACGGCTGACCGTCACCGGTTTCGTGCTTTCGATATGGTCGCCGGGGGCGGAATACTGATGGGGCATCACAGCTCCTCCCGGTTTTCGGGCTGAACCGCTGCGGTCTTCACCACCAGCTCTTCGGCCTCATGCTCTTCCTCTGCGGTAACGGTATTGCCCTTCGAGAAGAGCCCATGCAGCACCGCGCCCGCCGCCGCCAGACCGATGGCGGCAAGGCCGACGGTCTTGGTGGCGCCTTTCCAGCTCTCCACCACCGGTGAGATGCGCGGATCATCCGGCAGACCGGCGTAAAGGCCGGGCTTGTCGGCGTGGTGGAGCACATACATCACATGCGTGCCGCCAACCCCCTGCGGATCATATAGCCCGGCATTCTCATAGCCGCGCGATTTCAGATCTTCGATCCGTTCATTGGCCAGCGCGATCTGGCTTTCCTTGGTGCCGAAGGTGATGGCCTGAGTAGGACAGGCTTTCGCGCAGGCCGGCCCTTGCCCCACCGCCACACGGTCGGAACAAAGCGTGCATTTTTTGGACACATGCGCGGTCTTGTGGATGCGGGGGATGTCGAAGGGACAGCCTGAGACGCAATAGCCGCAGCCGATGCAATTGGCGGAAACGAAATCCACGATGCCGTTGGAATATTGCACGATGGCGCCAGGGGCCGGGCAGGCTTTCAGACAGCCCGGATCCTCGCAATGCATGCAGCCATCCTTGCGGATCAGCCATTCCAGATCGCCTTCGGGGTTCACATATTCGTCGAACCGCATCAGCGTGAACATTTCCGGCGTCAGATCATGCGGGTTTTCATAGACCCCGACATTCTCCTCCATCTCGGGATGGGTATCGTTCCATTCGATACAGGCCGACTGGCAGGCCTTACAGCCGATGCATTTCGACACATCGATCAGCTTGGCGACCTTTTCGAGTTGCCGGTCGGGGGCGGGCACATTGGCGGTGGCCGAAATGCGCACGACATCCGAGGGCAAAAGGTTCGAGGCGAGCGGCTGAACCGGAGGGTTCGCCGCCGCCGTGGTGGGTTGAGGAGCGCGTTCGGTTGTCATGCGAGGCCCTCCGATGCGGGTTCGATATTGACGAGATAGGCCTTGAACTCCGGCGTCTCGATATTGGCGTCACCGACAAAGGGGCCGAGCGTGTTGGGGCCAAAGCCCTTGCGCGCCGCACCTTTGAACCCCCAGTGGATCGGGATACCGACGACATGAACGGGTTTGCCGTCGCAGATCATCGGACGGATCCGTTTCGTCACCACCGCCTTCGCCCAGACCTGGCCGCGTTTTGACCAGACGCGGACCATGCCACCCTTTTTGATCCCCTTTTCCGCCGCCAGTTCTTCGCTGATTTCCACGAAGAATTCCGGCTGGGTCACCGCATTCACATGGTTGTGCTTGGTCCAGTAGTGGAAATGTTCGGTCAGGCGGTAGGAGGTGGCAACCAGCGGGAATTCCGCACTGGTGGCCATATTCGCCATGTCATCCGGGAAGACGCGGGCCACGGGGTTGCCGCGCATTTCCGGGTTGAGCGGATTGGCGATCGGGCTTTCGAACGGCTCCATATGGGTGGGGAAGGGGCCGTCGCGCATCAGCTTGCGCGAGAAGAAGCGGCTTGTCCCTTCCGGGTTCATGATGAAGGGCCCGACCTCGCGCGGTTTGGCGGTCACGGCAATATCCGGGATATCCGGGCCGACCCATTTCTCGCCATTCCACTCGATCAGCACGCGGGACGGATCCCAGGGCTTGCCGTCAAGGTCGCAAGACGCGCGGTTGTAAAGCACGCGGCGATTGGCCGGCCAGGCGAAGGACCATTGCTGGAACACCCCCATCCCGGACGGGTCGCTGTTGTCGCGCCGCGCCATCATATTGCCGTCCTCGGTGAAGCAGCCGGCATAGATCCAGCAGGCGCCCATCGTGGACCCGTCATCCCTGAGCTGCCCAAAGCCAGAGACCTGCTTACCCGCCTCAAGCACGACTTTCGTCGGGTCTGTGGCGTCGTAAAGCGTGGTCAGGGCGCGGCCGTTCAGCTCCATCGCCAGTTCGGCAGCGGTGGGCTCTTCGGGATCCGCGTAATCCCAGGCGAGGTTCAGCACGGGTTCGGGCGATTTTCCGCCCTCGGTTTCATAGAGCTTCCGGATCCGCTGATAGATCTGGGTCATGATCCAGACATCGGTCCGCGCCTCACCCGGAGGGGTCGCCCCCGCCCAGTGCCATTGCAGCCAGCGGCCCGAATTCACCGTCGCGCCCTCGTCTTCGGCGAAACAGGTGGTCGGCAGTTCCAGCACCTCGGTCTGAATGCTGGCGGTATCCACATCGTTGTAAATACCGTGATTTTCCCAGAAAGCGGCGGTTTCGGTCGCCAGCGGGTCCATCACAACCAGCAGTTTCAGCTTTGAGAAGGCTTCGGTCATCTTGCCCCGGTTGGGGAAAGACAAAAGCGGGTTGAAGCCCTGGCAGAAGTAAATATTCACCTCGCCATTCTTCATCATGTTGAACATGCGCATCGCGTCATATTGCGCAATGTCCAGCTTCGGCAGCCAGTCATAGCCCCAGCCGTTTTCAGCTGTCGCCTTATCGCCCCACAGCGCCTTCATGAAGGAAACCATGAACTTGCCGTAGTTCTGCCAGTAGCTCATCTGGTTCGGGCGCAGCGGCTTGTTGCCGCGCGTCGACATATAGGTCGTGAAGTCGGGCTCCGTCTCCCGCGGCATCGCTAGATAGCCGGGGATCAGGTTCGACATCAGACCGACATCGGTGAGACCCTGGATATTGGAATGCCCGCGCAAAGCGTTCATCCCGCCGCCCGGAACCCCGATATTGCCCAGCAAAAGCTGCAGCATCGCCATGCCACGGATGTTCTGCGACCCCTTGGAATGCTGGGTCCAGCCAAGCGCATACATCGAGGTCATGGTCTTGGTCGGAGATGAGGTCTCGCCGATCATCTCGCAGATCTTCAGGAAGCGATCTTTCGGCGTGCCGCAGACATTCTCTACAAATTCAGGCGTGTAGATATCGACATGCTTCTTCATCAGCTGCCAGACAGAGCGCGGATGCGTCAGCGTCTCATCCGTGATGACATAGCCATCCTCGCCCAGCTCATATTCCCAGCTGGTCTGGTCATAGCTGCGGGTCTCTTCGTTATAGCCGGTGAACATGCCATCGGCCCAGCCGAAGTCTTCGCGCACCAGATATCCGACATTGGTGTAGTTGCGGACATAGTCCCACTGCACCTTGTCATTCTCGATACACCAGCGGATCACCCCCATCAGGAAGGCGATGTCAGATCCGGGACGGATCGGCGCATAGTAATCCGACACCGAGGCAGAGCGGTTAAAGCGCGGATCCACCACGATCAGTTTCGCACCGCGATGGTGCTTGGCCTCGGTCACCCATTTAAAGCCGCAGGGATGCGCTTCGGCGGCGTTGCCACCCATGATGACGACGAGGTCGGTATTCTTGATATCGGTCCAGGAGTTTGTCATCGCTCCACGGCCAAATGTCGGGCCCAAACTGGACACCGTGGGGCCGTGTCAGACGCGCGCCTGGTTGTCGAAACCTACAATGCCCAGCGAGCGGACCACTTTCCAGGTCGCCCAGGCTGTTTCATTGGTGGTGGCCGAGGCTGCCAGATAGCCGGTTGTGGTCAGTCGGTTGACCTGGACGCCATCGGCATTCTTCTCGATCAGGTTCGCATCGCGGTCGTCTTTGACGGCGCGGGCGATTTTGTCGAAGGCCTCATCCCAGGAGATTTCCTCGAATCTGTCCGAGCCGGGGCGGCGGATGCGCGGATGGGTCAGCCGGGTTTCCGCCTTGACGTAATCCTTAAGCGCCGCGCCTTTGGGGCAGAGCGTGCCCTTGTTGGTCGGGTGGTCGGCATCGCCTTCGATATGGATCAGCTCGGCTTTTTCGCCAGCGGCCAGATCCCCTTTGGAATACATGATGACGCCGCAGGCGACCGAGCAATAGGTGCAGATATTGCGGGTTTCGGTCATGGTGGCCAGCTTGAAATCGCGCACATGCGCGGCCTCTGCTGCCTCTGCCTCATGATAGCCCATGGCTGCCAGAGACGTTGCTGCCACCCCCGCCCCGGACAGCTTGATAAAGCTGCGGCGCGAAAGGTCGATATTCATGTGACCCCTCCTTTTACTACCTGTCTGCGCGCGGATCCGGCAGGCAGGGTGCCGGCCGGATCCGCGCGCGATGGGTTGCTTCAATCGCGTCATAGATAGATCAAATGGTCCGGTCTGTGGTCGGGGAAGTCAAGGAAAACACGTTATTTCCTTGCGTACATAACGAATGGGGCGCCGGTCAGGACCCCCGAAAATCGGATCTGCAGCAGGGTTCAGGGCCGTTCCGGCAGGGTGATTTGCAAGAGCTGACCGTCCTGTCTGCCCCTCAGACTTGCCCCGGCGGAGCGGGACTGGCAAAGTCAGGGCGCGGCCGGGGTATGGGTGTTTTTTGCCCCCCCGGACCGGCAATGGGGCGTATCCCGCGCCCGATGAGGGGCCTGACCGCAGGTCCGTCCAGATTGAGAGGTGACAGCCATGACCCAGATGCAGACCCCGCAGCCCGAACCGCGCCTGACATCGCTGTCCCATGGCGGTGGTTGTGGCTGCAAGATCGCGCCAGGGGTGCTTTCGGGGATCCTGCGCGGCACCTCTGCGCTGCCGGTGCCCGAGGCGTTGCTTGTGGGCATCGAGACCTCGGATGATGCGGCGGTCTATCAGCTGAACGAGCATCAGGCGATCGTCGCGACCACCGATTTCTTCATGCCGATCGTCGATGATCCGGTGGATTTCGGGCGTATCGCGGCGACGAATGCGATCTCGGATGTCTATGCGATGGGGGCGACGCCGATCTTTGCGCTGGCCCTGGTGGGGATGCCGATCAATGTGCTCTCGGTTGAGACCATCGGCCGGATCCTTGAGGGTGGATCACAGGCCTGCCGGGCGGCGGGGATCCCGATTGCCGGCGGCCATACGATCGACTCGGTCGAGGCGATTTACGGTCTGGTGGCTCTGGGGGTCGTCGATCCGGCGCATGTGAAGAAGAACGCAGCGGCGCAGGCCGGGGATGTGCTGGTTTTTGGCAAGCCGCTGGGCGTGGGCATCTATTCGGCGGCGCTGAAGAAGGAAAAGCTGGGCGCCGAAGGCTATGCCCGCATGATCTCCACCACGACAAAGCTGAACACGCCGGGGCCGCGGCTCGCGCGACTGGACGGCGTTCACGCGATGACGGATGTGACCGGGTTCGGGCTTGGCGGCCATGGGCTTGAGATGTCGCGCGGTGCGGGGAAAGGGATCCGCATCGACTGGGCCTCGGTGCCGGTCCTGACGGATGCGGCGGCTTTGGCAGAGGCCGGGTTCATCACCGGTGCCTCAGCACGGAACTGGGCGAGCTATGGCGCCGAGATTGTTTTCACGCGCGAGATGTCGAAGGTGGATCAGGCGCTGCTGACCGATCCGCAGACCTCGGGCGGGCTTTTGGTGGCCTGCGCGCCGGAGGCGGTGGCCGAGGTGTTGCGGATCTTTGCGGAAGAGGGCTTCGCCGGGGCCGCAGTCATCGGCGAGGTCGGGGACGGCGCGCCGGGTCTTGTGATCGCCTGACCATCGCCTGCGCCGCATGTCAGATGGAAAGCCCCGCTTTGGCGGGGCTTATTCCTGTTCCCTGAGGGCTTTGGCCTCGGTTTCGAGCTGGATCAGCAGGGGCGTTTTCTGCCGCCAGGCCTCGTACCAGGTCGTCACTGCGTCACCGAAAATCTCTGGCCCGGCTTTGACGACAGTGGCGCCGGCCCCGACCAGTTTCGCGCGGTAATCGGCGTCGATCTGCGGATAGGCCTCGCGGATCTGCGCGGTCTCGGCAGCGACGAGCCTGGTGATCAGGGCGCGGTCTTCTTCGCTGTAGCTTTGCCATTTCCGCGCCGAGGCGACCGCAACCATCGGAAAGATCATATGTTCCGTATCCAGCACCACGGCGGAATAGTCGTGGAAGCGGTTGTTGAATGTGCCTTCGAAATCAAGCTGCATGCCGTCGATCTGGCCATTGGTATAGGCGTCGAACAGTTCGGGCAGCGGCAGGGGCGTGGGGGCGGCGCCGGCCCGGGTCCAGAAGTCGAGCTCCTGCGTCAGTGGCACGGTGCGGATCTTGCGCCCCGCCACGGTGCCGCCTTCTTCCAGCGGTTTGGACAGAAGAACGATCCGCATCCCCGCCATGCCATAGCCAAGGCCATGCAATCCGAGGGCGCCGAGATTGTCCTGCAATGCGGATGCGGTCGGGCCTTCAAGCAGTTGCGCAGCCTGTTCGGCGGTATCGACCAGGAAAGGCGCGGTCAGGATGCCGAAATTCTCGTCGCGATTGCTCAGCTCTCCGACTGTTAGGAAGGCCAGATCCAGCGCGCCCGATTGCAGCTGTTGCAGCATCTGCGCCTCATTGCCGAGCTGGCCCGAGGGGAAGACCGCGAGATTCAGGCGGCCATCGGTTTCGGCGCTCAGTTCCGCGGCAAGGTGATTGGCCGAGCGGGTCCATTGATGCGGCGGCGGTGTGATGAGGCCGATGCGCAGGTCTTCGGCCCTGGCTGGGGCTGCGAGGGCGAGAAGCGCGAGGGCGAGGATCGTGGGTCTCGGAAATGCCATATCAGCCTCCGGTCATGGTGGATTGCAGCGCGGTGATCACCGTCAGCCCTGCGAGAACCGCAAGGGTTGCGATGAAGAAGGGGGTGAGAAGCCAGGAGAGCCGCGTTGACGACACACCGGTCATCAGGGACGCGGTGTAAAGCCCGGCGCCGACTGGTGGGGTCAGAAGGCCAAGCGCCATATTGAGGCACAGGATCACACCGAATGCGGTGGGCGAGATGCCATAGACATCGGTTGCGACCGGCAGCAGCACCGGCGCGGTAAGGATGATACCGGGGATCGGCTCCAGCACTGTGCCCAGCAAAAGCAGCAGGATATTCAGCAGGATCAGGAACATCAGCGGCGAATGGGCGAGATCCTGGATCAGGCGCGCGGCCTCGGCCGGCAGGTTCCCATAGGTCAGCACCCAGCCGATGATCTGCGCGCCGGCCACCAGAAACAGCACCGCGCCCGAGGTGATCGCCGTGCGTACCAGCGCCGGGATGAGGTCGGAAAGCCGCATCTCGCGGTAAAGAAACAGCCCGATCAGCACCGTGGCCAGCGAGGCCAGAGCCGCCGATTGTGTCGGTGTGGCAAAGCCGCCGAGGATCGAGCCGACGACAACGCCGGGAATGATCAGCGCGGGCAGCGCGTCGCGCAGCGCGATGAGACGGGCGTTCAGCGCCATCAGCCCGGTTTTCGGCAGGTTGTACCGCCAGCCGAGCCAGGCGATCACGGCGGCGAAACTCGCGGCAAGTGCCAGGCCTGGCAGAAGGCTCGCGCGAAACAGCTGATCGACCGGCAGCTGCGCCACGGCGGCAAAGACGATCAGGTTCATCGAAGGGGGCAGGACCGGAGCCAGCAGGCCGCCGGCGGCGGTGACAGAGGCCGAGACATCTTTCGGATAGCCGCCGCGCTCCATCTCGGGGACGGCGAGGCGCGACATGATCGTGAGCTGCGCCACGGTCGAGCCCAGCACCGAGGCCATCATCAGATTTGCCAGCAAATTGATATAGGCGAGACCTGCGCGCAAAGGCCACATCAGCGCGGCGGCAAGCGCGAAGAGGCGACGCCCGATACCACCTGCGCCCATCAGCTCGCCCAGCAGAATGAAGAGGGGCAGCGTCAGAAGCGAATAGCTCTCGATCCCGGCGAAGAGCTGTTGCGGAAAGCCGGTCAGCAGAACCTCATTCCCGGAGGCGACGATCAGGATCAGCGTGGTCGCGACCAGCAGACAGGCAATCGGCGCACCCATCAGCAAAAGCACGGTGAAAGACAGGCCCGCGATCATGGCAATTCCCGCAGCGTGGTGAGGTCGGCGGCGATCTGCGCCAGGATATGCAGGATCGAGGTCAGCGTGGTGACCGGCATCACCAGCCAGAACCAGATCTTGCGGACCCCCAGCGTCTGGGTCGGGTCGGTATAGATGAAGCTGAAGGTCTCCTGCGCCAGCGCGGCGCCCGATCCGGCGCGGATCAGGCCCGGCAGATCCAGCCAGCGCCAGATGATCACCGCCATCACGATCAGAAAGACCAGCAGCGCAAGATCATTGACCAGCGCGAGCCGGGCGCGGTTTTTCGGGTTCAGCGCATCGGGCAAAAGCCCGACCGTCATATGCTGGCCGAGCGCGATCGCCATCGAAGCGCCGAGAAAGGCGAGGCAGACCATCAGATGCACGGCGAATTCATCGGTCCAGGCCAACGGGCGGCGCAGCCAGCCCGACACGGCGCCCGCGACCATCGCCAGGAAGATCAGCGCGACCAGCAGGGCGCCGATCCCTTTTTCCAGACGCAGGACCATTCTGCTGAGCCGTGCCAGACCACCCGCCCGGCGCGGGGGGAGGCTGAGGGGGATTTCGGTCATCTTCTGCGCCCGTCCCCTGCAGTTTCACCGGGAAGCCCTCCCGGACTTTTCGCCGGAATCTCGCCATCGATCTGCACCATCAGATGACCCTGGCTGCAGCGCTCGACCCGGGCGATGACGCCGTAAACCTCGGCCAGCATGGCGGGGGTTACAACTTCGGCGGGCGGGCCAAAGGCGTAAAGGCCGCCCTTGTGCAAGATCGCGATCCGGTCCGACCAGCGCGCCGCCAGCGCGAGATCGTGCAACACAGTCAATACGATACGGCCCTCAGTTGCGATGCGGCGCACCTCGGACAGCAGCCGCACCTGACGCGCGAGGTCCAGCGCCGAGGTCGGCTCGTCCAGCAGCAAAAGGCGCGGTGCACGCACGATGGCCTGGGCGAGGCTCACCATCTGGCGCTGCCCGCCCGAAAGCTGATCCAGCCCCGCCAGTGCGAGATGACCGATCCCGAGGCGTAACAGCACCGCCATAGCGCGGGTCTCGGGCGGCTCGGTTACCGCGCGTTCACCACTGGCCCTGAGCGCGGTGATCACGGTTTCCAGCACATTGAGCGAGGCGCCCGAAGGCAGGCTTTGCGGCATGAAGCCCACGATCTTCGCACGGGCGGGCGCGCTCAGCTGCGCAAGGTCCTGCCCGTCCAGCGCAATCTGGCCGGTAAAGGGCGCAAGGCCGGCAATCGCTTTCAGCAGCGTCGATTTCCCGGCGGCATTGGGACCGGCGAGCGTCGTGACCTCACCGGGGCGCAGATCGGGCAGGCTGAGCCCGGCAATCACCCGGCGGCGGCCATAGCCGGTCGAGACATCGCGGAGCGTGAGGCTCATCTTCCCGGTCTCCCGCGCAGGATCAGCCAGAAGAAGACCGGCAGGCCGATCAGCGAAGTCACAAGCCCCACGGGCAGCAAAGTGCCGGTGATCAGCAGTTTCGAGAGGGTCGAGGCCGCGGACATCAGAAGTGCGCCGGTAAAAATGCTGGCGGGCAGAAGGAAACGGTGATCCTCGCCCACCAGCATGCGGGCGATATGCGGTCCGGCAAGGCCGATGAACCCGATCACGCCCACCATGGAAACGGCGGTGGCGGCCAGCAGGCTCACGCGGAGCAGCGCCCAGCGGCGCAGCGCCGTGACATCGACACCAAATCCGCGCGCCTGTTCCTCGCCGAGCCGCAAGGCGGTCAGCTTCCAGGACGCCATCAGCGCGAAGGGCACAGTCACGGCGATGACCAGGGCAAGGATCGTGACCGAGCCCCAGTTGACAGCCTGTAGGCTGCCCATGGTCCAGATCACCAGCTGCTGCAGATCCTCGGCCGAGGCCAGGAATTGCAGGAGCGACAGAAAGGCCGCAGCGGTAAAATTCAGCGCGATCCCGAAAAGGATCAGCACTTCAGGCCCGCCGCCCCTCAGCCGCCCCATCAGCTGCAACAGCCCGAGCGCCCCCAGCGAGAACAGGAATGCATTCGCGGTGATCCCCCAGGCGGGGGGCAGGAAGGGGATCGTCAGCCCCAGCACAATCGCCACCCCGGCGCCAAGCGCTGCGGCCGCGGAAACCCCCAGCGTGAAAGGTTCGGCCAACGGATTTTCCAGCACCGTCTGCATCTCTGCCCCCGCGAGCGCCAGGGCGGCCCCGACAAGCAGCGCCATGATGGCCACGGGCAGGCGCACCTGCCAGACAATGACCGAAGTGCCGCGCGGCACTTCGCCCCCAGTCAGCGCCCGGATCGTCTCGGACAAAGGCAGGCCCGAAGGTCCGGTGGTCAGATCGACAAGCACTGCGATCAGCGCGAAAACGGCCATCGCCCCCACAAGAGCGGCGCGGCGGCGGTTTTGCCGGTGATAGCGGTCAAGAAGTTCGGTGCCGGACATCCTGGATCAGGTCTCTTCCGAAATCCACCAGGTCCCGGGCACCTGAACCGGCGAGAAACGGGTCTCGATTTCCTTAAGCGTTGCGGCCGGATCGACATCTTCGAAAAGGTCCGGATGGAAGGCTTTTGCGAGATATTCGATCAGCGCGATATGGCTCGGTGTGTCGTTGAAGAGATGCCAGACCCCATAGGCACGACCCTCGGCCACAGCGGTCAGCGCGTTGAAGCCGGTGGCGCCAATCAGCGCGTCGAAGCTTTCGCGTGCCTCTGGTGCGGTGATATCCGACCCCAGCACCAGGCCGCCGCGCGCGCGCATGTGATCGCCGCCGGTTGCGACATAGAATTCCGGATCGGCGCCGATCAGGAATTCTAGGCTGACATTTCCGAGCACGCCCTGCACCACCTCGGATCCGATATTGGCGCCGCCTGCGGTCTCGATGAAATCGCGAAACACCCCGGAACCAACGGTCGAGCAGCAATTCGACGGCGCGGCATGGACATGGAAGAAGACGCGCGGGCGTCTGATAGCCGGATCGGCGAGCCGGTCGCGGATGCGCTTCAGCCGGGTCTCGTAGAATTCGGCGAACTCTTCCGCCCGGGCGGCGCCGTCGGTCAGTTGGCCCAAAAGCCGCAGTGACGGGATCGAGTTTTCCTGCGGATGGGCGAAGAAATCGACATAGGCGACCGCGATACCGGCGGCCTCGATCTGCTCGCGGGCGCGCTCCATCGCCGGATCGCCCTGATCCATCAGCGACAGCACCACCAGATCGGGATCAAGCGAGATGATCGTCTCGACCGAGATTTCGCGATTGCCGGTGCCGACCGGGCGGATCGCGTCTATCGCGGGGAATTTCGCGCGGTAGGCCGCCAGCGTCGGCTCATCGAGCCCTTTATCGGTGCGCCAGCCGATCACTTTCGCCACGGGATCGTCATGGAGGAGGCCCAGCACCGCCATATGCCGCCCTTCGCCCAGCACGATCCGGGTCGCAGGCGCCTCAAGCACCACCTCGCGCCCGAGAATATCGGTGGCGCGGATCTCGGCCAGTGCCGGCAGTGCCAGCGCTGTCAGCAGCGCAGCGGTCAGGGAAAGCGGGCGGAAGCGGATCATCGGGTTACCTCTGGCACCGGATATCTCTGGCATCGGGGCGCGATGCCTGTGACGGGCGGCTTTCTGACGAGGACAGGGGCGGTGATCCGCCCCTGTCGCATAGCAGTCGCGGCAGCGGGCCGCTTAATCGGCTTTCGGTCTGATGCGCCAGATGCGGTCGCCGCTGTCATCATCCTGGCCGCGCGATTTGTTCACCGCCCAGACGGTGCCCCCGGCATCGGCGACCAGCTCATTGGGCAGGCTGCCCGCGTCGAAATTGGCCACGACCTGGCCTTCGGTATCGACCACGGTGATGGTGCCCGCGCCGCGGTTTCCGACGAAAACCAGCTTCGATTTCGGCTCATAGGTCACATAAAGCGCACCGGCCCCGGTTTCGACATCATGCAGCACCGACCCATCGGCCCCATTCACGATCAGCAGATTGTCGGTGGTCTGCGAGGCCACGAACACCAGATCATCCGCCGCATCATAAGCCACCGAAGCCGCGCCGATCGAGCCCGGCAGCGGCGTCACCCGGATATCACCGGTTCTGGTGTCGATCACCGCAAGCTCCGGCGTCGCGTTCGAGGCGGCAAAGAGCTTGCCGGTCTCTGCGTCGAAATGGATGTCCTGGGTGCCAAAGCTTTCGCCGCGCAACTGCGAGGGAATGGTGAAAGGCTCGAGCTTCTCGAGCTTTTTCGAATCGATCACCTCGATCACCGGCGAACGCGCCGAAGAGATGTAGATACGGCCCGCGCCCTCATCGACCTGAACCGAGAACGGATGTGCGATGAAATCCGGCTCGAACTGTTTCACCAGCGAGAGGTCATCGGCGCTGTAGACGGCGATGGTGTTCTGGCGGGTATTGGTGGTCCAGAGTCGGCCGGCCGCCTCATCAAGGCCAAGCCCGTAAACCGCGTAAAGCGCCGGGCGGCCATCATCATCCGCCGCAGGGGCAGGGCCACCTTCGGGAACAGGCGCGGCAGCCGGGGTGATCTGTTCGATCACTTTCAGCGTGTCAGGATCGACCTTTGACAGTGCCGAGTCTTTCACCGGCGGGCGCCCCACCGCCGAGGTGACATAGAACACATGCCGCGAGGGGCTATAGGCCAGCTGATAGAGGCCACGCGTCACCGGCGCGCTGGTGATGTCGAATTTGTCGGCCCCCTCAATCGCAAGGTTCGGCGAGATCTTCAGATCCACCACCGTCGCGGCTGATGGTTTCTCGGCAATCACCAGGATCGGCTGCAACCCGGTCACGGCTTTGGCGTCAAGCGTGAGGTCAAAGCGGAATTTACCACTCTCGCCCACGCGGATCGGCCCGCCTTCATTCAGGACGGTATTGCCGCGCATCAGGGTGATTTCCTGGCCCGGGATCATGCGCTCGCCGGTGATCGACACGACCGAACCTGCAACCACAGCCGCGCCCGGTTCCACCGCACCGGCGCGCACCACGCCGGGGAAGCCGTCGGTCGTGGCCGAAAAGATGGTCTCGGCGCTCAGCGGGCCCGCCATCACGGCAAAGGCCAGGGCAGAGGCGCCCAGAATGCCACGAAAGCGGCGCAGCGGGGGGAATGCCATATCGGTCTCCTCGGTATCATGCTGGATCGGCTCAGAAATGGTCCCTGGCGGGTCTGGCGCGGGAAGGGTTCTGTGGGGCGGCGGCCACCGGGCCGGACGCAGGATCTGAAGCGGGTGGTCTTCCGGGTGTCGTCATCAGGGCTGCAATCGGTCAGGCAATAATCGGTCAGACAGGAGGCCGTGTCACGAAATTCTCCGCGCGACTCCGTTCGGTCTGTCGCCGGTCTTCCGGTGCAGCAGTATATTCTTGAGAGGGATTGTCAACTAATTCGCCCGGGGCTAACTGGCAAAGGGCCATGCGTCCGAATGGGCCGCTGCCGCGTTTGCCGGTGGCCGCTATGGAGTCATAGCTGTGTTTTCCGCTGCCAGAGGAAGAATACCATGTCTGTAAACGGCAAGACCGGCCCCGATCATGCCCGAAAACCGGCAGAGCTGAAGATCATGGATGCCGATATTCCCAGCCACAGCCTGTCGCAAAAAACCGTGAAGACCGGGCCGGGCCACCGGCTCTATCTCGCGGTCCCGAAGGGGGAGCCGCCGGCGGCGGGCTGGCCGGTTCTGTATATGCTCGACGGCAATGCGGCCTTTGATTTCCTGACAGAAGACCACCTGGCGCTGGTGCCCGGGCTGATGCTGGTGGGGGTGGGCTATGATACCGACCGCCAGTTTTCGCGCGAGCGCCGGACGCTGGATTTCACCGCGCCGGACGGACCGGGGGACGGGATCCGCCCGGATCATGTCCATGAGGGGCGGATGGCGGGGGGCGCGGCGCAGTTTCTCGACCGGCTGACCGGCGATCTGCGTCTGGCGGCGGAAGATGGCCTGCCCGTCGACCCTGCGCGCCGCAGCCTCTGGGGGCATTCCTTCGGCGGGCTTTTCACGCTTTACGCGGCGCTGACGCGGCCTTCGGCTTTTGCACGCTATGCCGCGATCAGCCCGTCGATCTGGTGGGATGAGGATCTGATCCGCCGGGTTGCGGCGGGGGCGGCAAAGCTCGACACCCCTCCGGCGCTGATGATGGCCCTGGGCGATAAGGAAAAGCGCAGCGGCGCCTCTGGCCCGCCGCCCGACGGGCCCGCGCCCGCGACGATGGATTTCGTGAACGGCCTGGCAGAACATCCCGGTTTCGCGCCGGAAATCCATGTCCTGCCCGATCACGCCCATATCCAGACCATCGCGGGATCATTGCCGCTCGCGCTGCCTTTCGCACTGGGCTGAAGCGAATGGGCACTCAGCCCATCCGCTTTGCCAGCTCCGGTGCGATCAGGGCGACAGCGGCAGGCGAGATCATCTCCGAATGCAGGAAGGGAACTTCCAGCATCTCTGTCTGGCCGACATAGGGCGCCCAGAGCGCGGCGGTGAGATCGCGCCCGGCATGGTCGTGCCCGGCGCGGATATGGGTGATCTGGCCTGCAAAATGCCGCTGCTGATGGCTGCGCACCAGACGATTGGTATCCGTCACCAGCCGCACGACACCATTGAGCACCTCTTCGGGCAGGGCGCCCATGGCGCTGTCTCCGGCGCGCAGGAACGCGACCACTTTGTCCCGGCTGTCGAGGTCACGATGCGCCTCGGGGTCATGCCCGGCAATCGCCAGCAGCGCCCGGAGCGCGGCCGCCGGATCGGGTTCCGGCTCGTCGCGCCAGACATCGGTCGGGTAGCTGTCGAGCAGCGCCACGAGCCCGGCTTCGCGCCCCATTCGCGCCAGCTCAACCGCCATTTCCTGGGCGATGATGCCGCCCACCGACCATCCCGCAAGGTGGATCGGGCCTTCGGGCTGCGCCTGCGCCACCAGTGCCGCATAGCTCTTTGCCAGCGCGCCGAGGTTCTCGGGCAAAGGCTGCGCCGGATCGAGACCCGGATGCTGGACCGCATAGACCGCGCGCTCTGGCGCAAGCGCGCGGGCAAGGGCGCGATAGCCCCAGCCAAGCCCGCCCGCCGGATGGATCAGGAAGAGCGGCGCTTTGTCGGGGTTGCCCTGCGCCAGCCGGATCAGCGGCCCCAGTCCGTCATCGGTTGGCCCCGATGCGTCAAGCTGTGCCGCCAGCATATCAAGGACCGGCGCGGCGAAAATCGTGCCAAGCCCAGGCGCGCGACCGGTTTCTTCCCCGATCCGGAGCGCAAGGCGCACCGCCGACAGGCTGTCGCCGCCAAGCGCGAAGAAATCGGCCTCGGCCGGGGCGGGAGCATCAAGATGCAGGACCTCGGCATAGAGCCGGGCAAGGAGGCGTTCTGCCCCGGTCCCGGCCGCGCGGCCCGATGCGGTAAATTCGGGCGCGGGCAGGGCCTTACGGTCAAGTTTGCCGTTTGAGGTGACGGGGAGCCCGTTCAGCGCGATCTCGGCTGCGGGCACCATATAAGCGGGCAGGCGGGCTGCGAGCAAAGGCGCAAGACTTCCCGGACGGTAATCCGCCGCCGTTCCGGTTTCAGGCACCAGATAGGCCACGAGGCGCTTTTCCCCGGCGCGGTCCTCCCGCGCCAGCACCACGGCTTCGCGCGCAAGACCGGTCGCCATGATCGCCGCCTCGATCTCGCCCAGCTCGATCCGAAGGCCCCTGATCTTGACCTGGTTGTCCGAACGCCCGAGATAGACCACGGCACCATCAGGCCGGGTTTTCGCAACATCGCCAGTGGCATAGAGGCGCAGGCCGGGATGGCGCGGGTCTTCGATAAACCGCTCGGCTGTCAGATCCGGGCGGCCAAGATAGCCGCGCGCCAGCTGCACGCCGCCAAGATAAAGATTGCCGGGCATGCCCGCAGGTACCGGGCGCAGATATTCATCCAGCACCGGCAGTGAGGTGTTCCAGACCGGCCAGCCAATCGGCAGCGGGTTGGACTGGTCCTCTGGCGTTGCGGGCCAGAAGGAAACATCGACCGCGGCCTCGGTCGGGCCGTAAAGATTGTGCAATTCGCCGCTGATGCGACGGTGAAAGCGCGCGCGCTGATCGGCGGTGAGCTCTTCGCCGGAACAGAAGGTGCGGCGGATGGCGAGCCCCTCTGAGGCGGGGGCCGCGAGGAAAGCCGAGAGCATGGAGGGCACGAAATGCAGCGTGGTGATCCGGTGGTCACGGATCAGCCTGGCGATTTCCGACGGGTCGCGATGCGCGCCGGGGGGCGCCATGACCAGTTCGGCGCCGGAAATACAGGGAAGGATGAATTCCCAGACCGAGACGTCGAATGTGGCAGGGGTTTTTTGCAGGATGCGGTCGCCTGGGCCGATGCCGTAATGATCACGCATCCAGAGCAGGCGGTTCACAATGGCGCGGTGCTCGATCATCACACCTTTCGGCTCGCCGGTCGAGCCGGAGGTGTAGATGACATAGGCGAGGCTGTCGCCGGAAATGGCGGGTGCCGGATCTTCACGTAGCGCGGATGAGACCGCTGCGGCAACAGGCCGGGCGGCAGGCGCAGCACTGCCATCCAGGGACCAGGTTTCGGGCCAGTCACCAGGGCGAAAGAGCGGGGCATCCTGCGGCAGCAGCGGCGCGATTGCCTCGCTGGTCATGACCAGCACCGGCTGTGCCATTGTGATGATCCGCGCCAGGCGCTCGGGCGGGTGATCCGGGTCAAGCGGCAACCAGGCGGCTCCGGCCCGCAGGATCGCGATCAGAGCCACCGAGAGTTCCAGTGACCGTTCGATCGCCACGGCGACGATCCGGTCCGGTCCGGCGCCCCGCGCGCGCAGCTCTGCCGCAAGCGCCGCACTCGCCGCATCAAGCCGGGCATAGCTCAGCCCTGCCGCACCAAAGCGCAGCGCCGGGGCCTCCGGTGTCGCCCGCATCTGAGCAACGATCAGATCGGTCAGCGTGACATCGGGCAGATCACAGCGGCTCGCCGCCGCCCTTGCGTCCTGCGCCGCAATCTCTGCCGGGCTGGCCGAGGGCACATCACGCAGCCGGTCCGCCGCCAGGGCACCTTCCAGGAATGCCACCAGCCGCAATCCGTGGCTGCGGGTCTCCTCTGCGCTGTACAGCGCAGGGTTGCTGTCGGTTTCGAACAGGATCCCCGCCTCGGGATCGCCCCGGAAGGTAAAGGTCAGATCCTCGACCGCGCCTGCGCCCAGAATATGCAGCCGGCAATCCAGCCCCGGGAAAACCGGAGGCCGGTCAAAGGGCTGCACATTGACCAGCGGCCCGTGCAGCCGCCTTACCCCGCCAATCAGCCCCAGATCGCGGCGCAGCTGTTCCGAGCGGTAAAGCCCGTGTTTGCGCGCCTCGCGCATCCGCAGCGCCTCGCCCTTCAGCCATTGCGCCAGCGGGGTCTCTTCCTCGGCGCGGATCCGGTGCGGCAGCACATTCATCGCCATACAGGGCAGGCGGGCGATTTTGCGCCCCATCCGGGCCATGAAGGGCATGCCGATCACCGTCTCGCCACCGGCACCATCCACCCCCGACCAGCGCGCGAGACAGGCGCCGCTCAGCGCGGTCAGCACATCGGGCCAGCCGAGGTCATGTTCCTCGGAAAACGCCGCCAGCCGCCTGGTCAGCGCGCCAGGCAGCCAGAGGCTTTCGCGGTGGAAATCATGGGCGCTGACGGCGCGTTCACCCGCAAGCGTGCCCGGGCTTGTCACCACCGGCGCGCCGGTCAGCTCTGCCTTCCACCAGGCCGCATCCACCGCCCTGCGCGGGCCGGTGCGATAGGCCGCATCCTCGTCATCGGCGCGGGCCAGCGGCGGGAAGGCCAGCGGCGCAGGCCCCGCGCCGGTCAGATGGCCGTAATGCTCGCCGAACCGGTTCGAGACCAGCACCATCCCATAGCCATCGGTCGCAAGGTGATGGATGCGCTCGTATAGAAATACCCGGTCGGGCAGCAGGAAGAGGGTGAAAGCCGCCACAGGCTCTGTCGCCAGATCCGTGGGGCGGGCGGTATCGGCTTGCATCTGCGCCAGCGCGGCAGCCACCGCATCGGGATATGCGGTCAGATCGACCTCGCCCAAATCGATCTCGCCCGGGACAAGCCATTGTTCCGGCCCCTGCGCTCCGGCGCGAAAGCGCAGATGCAGCGCCTCGGTCTCCTGCACCGTCCGCGCCACGGCCTCGCGCAAGGCCGCCAGATCGACCGCACCGGTCAGTTCCAGATATTGCCCGGTGTTCAGGATCGGATTGGCCGGGTCAAGCGCCTGGAAATACCAGAGCCCCTCCTGCGCCTCGGTCAGAGGGCGCGTCTCCTGAACATCCCGGGTCATTTCAGCCAGCCACCCGCAGGTGCGAAATCGCCTCCCACCATTCGCCGAGCGTTGCACTTTCGGCAAAGACCGCGAAATCCACCTTCAGCCCGGCCTGTTCCCAGGCGCTGACCAGCCGCATCAGCCGGAGCGAATCCAGCCCCAGATCGGGCAGGTGATCGTCATTGCCGATCTCTTCGGGCTCAAGGTCGATCAGCCGCGCGATGTCGGCCCGCATTTTTTCAAGGGTCACAGTCTCACCGGAAACAGTCATTTTGCGGCTTCTTCTTCCAGATAGCGCGCGCGCAGCTCGGCGCGCAGTTTGTTGCGGCTGATCTTTCCAACGGCGGTGGTGGCGAATTCCGTCACGAAAACCACCTCATCGGGCACTTTGAAAGCGGCAATGCCGCGGCCGCGGACAAAGGCCTTCACAGCGGTGGGCTTGGGCTGATCGGCGCCCGGGTTCACCACGACAAAGGCGCAGCTGCGCTCGCCTAAGAAAGCATCCGGGATCGAGACCACGACGGCGTCAAACACCGCCGGGTGGGCCAGCAGGTGATCTTCGATCTCTTCGGCCGAGATCTTTTCGCCGGCGCGGTTGATATGATCGCCGGCGCGGCCCTGGACGACCAGATAGCCGCCGGGCAGCTGCTTCACTATATCGCCGGTGCGGTAGAACCCGTCAGGGGTAAAGCTGCGGGCATTGGCTGCCGGCTCGTTGTGATAGGCGCGGATCGTATAGGGGCCTCTGGTGTGGAGATAGCCTGCCTCACCCTGGGCGACCGGCTGGCCTTCATCATCCAGCACCAGCACCTCGTCATCGGGGCTGATCGGGCGGCCCTGCGTAGAGATAATGATCTCTTCCGGGTCATCAAGGCGGGTATAATTCACCAGCCCCTCGGCCATGCCGAACACCTGTTGCAGGGTGCAGCCGAGCGTGGGGCGCACCCGCGCCGCCGCTTCGGGGATGAATTTCGCACCGCCCACGCCCAGCACTTCGAGGCTGGAAAGGTCATGCGTGCTTCCGGGGGCCGCCTGCATCCACAAAAGCGCCAGCGGCGGCACGAGGCCGGTGATGGTGACCCGCTCGGCCTCGATCAGCGGGAAGGCGGTGGCGGGCGCGGGGTTGGGGCTGAGCACCACCTTCGCGCCCACTGACAGCGCCCCGAACACGCCGGGCGATGACATCGGGAAATTATGCGCGACCGGCAGGGCGCAGAGATAGACGCTCACAGAGTTCAGCCCGCAGATCACCGCGCTTTCGCGGAAGCTGTAGATGTAATCGTCATGGGTGCGCGGGATCAGTTTCGAAAGCCCCGTAGTGCCGCCGGAAATCTGCATGAAGGCGACCCGGGACGGGTCGGTCTCAGGCAGCGTTCCAACCCCCTGACCCAATGCAGCAAGGTCTGCGAAGCTGGTGAATTCCTGCGCCTCGCCGATCACAATGACCTCCAGGCCTTCGGCCTCTGCGCGCAGCTCACGGGCGAGGGTGCGGTAGTCGAACCCCTCCCAGCTGTCGGCGATCACCAGCGCTTTCGCATCCGAGCGGGCGATGAAATGCGAGATTTCCGTGCGACGATGCGCGGGCAGGGCATAGACCGGGATAAGCCCGGCCAGAAACAGGCCAAAGACCGAAGGAAAGAAGCCCGCGATATTCGGAAGCTGCACCACCACCCGCTCGCCGGGCTGCAGACCCAGAGCCAGATATCCCCTTGCCGCCTGTTCGGCGGCGGTCAGAAGATCCGCATAGCTCAGCCGGGTTTCGCCTGCGACCACGGCGATCCGTGGCCCGTGTTCGTCGGCGAGCCGGCGCAACAGATCGCCAAAGCTTTCGCCGCGCCAATACCCTTTTTCGCGGTAGCGGGCGGCGAAATCTGCGGGCCAGGTCTGGTTTGGCGCGGAAATATCGGGCGTGGCGACATCAGGCAGGGCCACATCAGGACGGGGGGCTTCGGTCATGGCGCACCTGCGGAACAGTGACGGCGTTTTGCGGCATGTCCGGCGGGCCGGGATGACGCTCTTTGGGCCGGGATAAAGCCACCTGGAAAAATAGTCAACTTTACGTCTGGCGGTTGGCAGGTGCAGCATTATCCCTTAGGCGGTAAGGAAGGCGCGGCCAAAACCCGAAACCGAAGACCCGTGCTGCAAGACCAGGTGAAACAGATAACGAGCATGACCCGGATGAGGCTCCCCCTGAAAGACACGCCCCGCGCCTATGGCAAAGTGACCCGTGCGCTGCATTGGTCGATCGCGGCCCTGGTGCTGTGGCAGTTCATGACGATGATCCTCAAGGTGGCGTTTGGCGTCTCGCCAAGGGAAAGCGCCATAGTCGGCTCGCATGGGCCGGTTGGCACTGCGGTTTTCATCCTGATCGTGATCCGGGTGATCTGGGCTTTCGTCAATGCAGGGCGCCGGCCCGCTCATGGGCGCGGGATCATCGGAATCGCGGCCAAAGCCGGGCATGGCATCCTTTACCTGGTGATGCTGATCGTGCCGCTGGCGGCGCTGTCACGGGCTTTCGGCTCGGGGCGCGGCTTTTCGCCCTTTGGCTTCCCGCTCTTCCCGACCCGCGAAGAGCCCATTGCCTGGATGGTCGGGTTCGGGGATGCCGTGCATGGCGAGCTGGGCTGGGTCTTCGGTGTGCTGCTGATCGGCCATATCGCGATGGTCGGCCTGCATGAGGCGATGTGGAAAGACGGCACGCTGGCGAAAATGGCCGGCAAAAAGGCCCTGCGCGACGGCTGAGGGCGCGCGCCCGGGCGAGGGGGGCTTGCCCCGCCGCCTGATCTGCGCAACGCATGAAAGATGCGTATTCTCTGTGCCACCTCGGTCCGCGATGAAGGGCCCTATCTGATTGAATGGCTCGCCTGGCACCGGCTGCTTGGGGCGAGCGATCTTCTGATCGCCTCGAATGACTGTCGCGACGGGACCGACCGGCTGCTGGACGCCCTGGCCCGGGCGGGCGTGCTGCGCCATCTGCCACAGCCGCCGATGGCCGCGCTTGCCTCTGCGAAAGGCAAAGCTGCCAGTGTGCAGTGGCGCGCGCTCAAGGCGATCTGGGCCGAGCCGGAGCGCAAGGCCGCGGATTGGATGCTGATCTCGGATGTCGATGAGTTCCCGGTGATCCATTGCGGGAAGGGGCGCTTTGCCGATCTGATCGCGGCTTTGCCCGAAGAGACTGAGGCTGTCGCGCTGGCCTGGCGTCTGTTCGGCGCGGGCGGTATCGCAGGGTTCGAAGAGCGGCCGGTCACGGCGCAGTTCCTCCGTTCGGCGCCGCCCGATATGATGCATCCGGTAGCGGCCACAATGTTCAAGAGCTTGTTCCGGCCAGCGGCGTTTCAGCGCCCGGGGGTGCATCGGCCGCAGCGTCGCGCAGGGCAGGGACCGGCAGCCTGGGTTGATGGCAGCGGCCGCGTGTTATCCCCCGTCCTGAGCCAGGATGGCCGGCTGTCGCTGATCCCGCTGACCGGCTATCGTGATCTTGCCGAAATGCACCATTATTCGCTGCGCTCGGCGGCGGCTTTTGTGGTGAAGTCAGATCGTGGCCTGCCCAATCGCAGCCAGAAAGAGATCGACCTGCATTACTGGGTCGAGCGCAATTTCAACAATCAGGAGAATACAGCAGCCCTCGCGCTGGCGGTGCCGCTGGCCGAAGAGGTCGCCGCGCTGATGGCGCTTCCGCAGGTGGCCGCCTTGCATGAGGCGGCGCTCGCCTGGCATCGCGCGCGCTTTGATCAGCTGATCCGTCAGGCCGGAGCCTACCGGCTCTGGGCGGCCTGCCTGCATGCGGCGGGCAGCTATGCCCTTGGTCCCGCGCGCGAGATGCGTCTTTTGCAGCAATATCAGCATCTGACGCGGAACCCCGACGATACGGCCTGAAAGAAAGTGAAGCTGGCTGAACTGAAACGACCTGCGCCAGGCCGCAGGAAAGCCCCCGGCCTGGCCGGCAAAACCCGGCTGATACCGCCATAATCCTGCTGGATTTTCGCTGGCCTTCCTGCCTCTTTGCCGGTAGAGTTTCACATCACGGACCCGGGGGGACACCCGGGCCAGAGGCAGAAATTCGGTTTACCGATTTATCGAGGCGGCTCCCCATGACTGAGATGGTCTATGGTTCCTCACCTGTTGCTGTGCGCGAGCCTGTGCTGCCGCGCTGGTGGCGTACGGTTGATCGCTGGACCATGTGTTCGGTTTTCATGCTGTTCGGGATCGGGCTTTTGCTGGGCCTTGCGGCCTCGGTGCCGCTTGCAAGCCGGAACGAGCTGAACCAGTTCTTCTACGTGCAGCGTCAGACGATTTTCGGCTGTATCGCATTGGTGGTGATGCTGGCGATTTCGACCCTGTCGCCTTCAGTGGTGCGGCGGCTCGGGATCCTTGGCTTCGTGATCGCGCTGATCCTTGTCATGGCGCTGCCTTTCGTCGGTCAGGACCACGGCAAGGGCGCCATTCGCTGGCTGTCGCTGGGTGGCTTTTCGCTGCAACCTTCTGAATTTCTCAAGCCAGGTTTCGTGATCGTAACCGCCTGGATGATGGCGGCGGCCCAGGATATCAACGGCCCGCCCGGCAAGCTGATTTCCTTCGGGATCCTTGGGCTTGTGGTCGGTTTTCTGTCCATGCAGCCCGATTTCGGGCAATCTGCGCTGATCGTTTTCTCCTGGGGGGTGATCTATTTCATCGCCGGGGCGCCGATGGTGCTGATTGGATCCGTCATCGGCATTGTCGCATTTGGCGGCTTTACCGCCTATGGCGCTTCTGAACACTTTGCCCGCCGGATCGACGGGTTCCTGTCTCCGGATGTCGATCCGCGCACCCAGCTGGGCTATGCGGCGAACGCGATCCAGGAGGGCGGTTTCTTCGGCGTCGGCGTCGGTGAAGGACAGGTGAAATGGTCGCTGCCCGATGCGCATACCGATTTCATCATCGCGGTCGCGGCCGAGGAATACGGCCTTGTGCTGGTTCTGGTGATCCTTGCGCTGTTCGGGATCGTCGTGGTGCGCTCGCTGGTCCGCCTTACCGCCGAACGCGACACTTTCACCCGCCTTGCCGGATCGGGCCTTGCCTGCATCTTCGGCGTTCAGGCCATGATCAATATGGGCGTTGCCGTGCGGCTCCTGCCCGCAAAAGGGATGACGCTGCCCTTCGTGTCCTACGGTGGCTCCTCGATCATCGCTGCCGGCATCACGGTGGGGATGCTTCTGGCGCTGACCCGCACCCGGCCGCGTGACCGGATGGCGGAACTCTTCGGGCGGAGGCGCTGATGGCGCCTTTGCTGCTGATCGCGGCCGGGGGCACCGGCGGGCATATGTTCCCCGCCCAGGCCCTGGCCGAAGCCATGCTGGCACGCGGCTGGCGGGTCAGGCTGTCGACCGATGAGCGCGGCGCGCGCTATGCCGGCGGATTTCCCGAAGCGGTGGTTGTCGAGAAAGTGTCTTCGGCCACTTTCGCGCGCGGTGGAGTGGTGGCGAAACTGGCAGCACCTTTCCGCATCGCGGGGGGCGTGATCGCAGCGGCGGCCAGGATGCTGACCGACAAGCCCGTTGTCGTGGTGGGCTTTGGCGGCTATCCGACCATCCCCGCGCTGTCGGCGGCGTTCCTGCTGCGCCGCCCGCGGATGATCCATGAACAAAACGGCGTGCTGGGGCGGGTGAACCAGCTCTTTGCCAAACGCGTTGATCTTGTCGCCTGCGGCACCTGGCCGACCGTTTTGCCGGCTGGTATCGAGGGCCAGCCTGTCGGAAATCCGGTGCGCGCGAGCGTCCTGGAACGCGCCGGCGCCCCCTATATCGAGCCGGGTGACTACCCGATGAGCCTTCTGGTAATCGGTGGCAGCCAGGGCGCGCGCATCCTTTCAGATGTGGTGCCGGCGGCACTTGCTTTGCTGCCCGAGCGCCTGCGCGACAATCTGCGCGTGGCGCATCAGGCCCGGGCCGAGGATGCCGAACGGGCGCAGGCCGGCTATTACGAGGCCGGGATCCGCGCCGAGATCAGGCCGTTCTTCGATGATATCCCCCGCAGGCTTTCCGAGGCGCAACTGGTGATCTCGCGGTCCGGCGCCTCGTCGGTGGCGGATATTTCGGTGATCGGGCGCCCGTCGGTGCTGATCCCCTTTGCCGCCGCGACGGGCGATCACCAGACCGCGAATGCGCGCGGCCTGGTTGACGCAGGGGCAGCGGTGCTGATCCCCGAGAAACTGCTTGACCCCGCCAGTCTGAGCGCGCAAGTCGCCGCCGTCCTCGGAAATCCCCGGGGCGCGCGGCAGATGGCCGCCAATGCGCTGAGCTGCGGTCGCCCGGATGCGACCGAAACTCTGGTGGCGCTGGTCGAAGAGCTCGCAGGAGATAAAAGATGAATGCCGCAACCAAACTCCCGCTGGAGCTCGGGCCGATCCATTTCGTCGGCATCGGCGGCATCGGCATGTCGGGCATCGCCGAGGTCCTGCTGACGCTGGGTTACCGGGTGCAGGGATCGGACAGCAAAGCGTCGAAAATCACCGACCGGCTGGTCAGCCTTGGCGCTGAATTCCACGAGGGGCAGCGGGCCGGGAATATCGGCGAAGACGTCTCGGTTGTGGTGATTTCCTCGGCGATCAAACGTGGCAACCCGGAACTGGAAGAGGCGCGCCGCCGCAAGCTTCCCGTGGTGCGCCGTGCCGAGATGCTGGCCGAGCTGATGCGCCTGCGGTCAAACATCGCGGTTGCGGGCACCCATGGCAAGACGACCACGACGACGATGGTGGCGACTTTGCTCGACAAAGGTGGCTTTGATCCGACCGTGATCAATGGCGGCGTGATCCATGCTTACGGGTCCAACGCCCGTGCAGGCGCCGGTGAATGGATGGTGGTCGAGGCCGACGAGTCTGACGGCTCGTTCAACCGGCTGCCCGCGACCATCGCCATTGTCACCAATATCGACCCCGAACATATGGAGCACTGGGGCACCATCGAGGCGCTGCGCAAGGGCTTCCTCGATTTCGTCTCCAATATCCCGTTCTATGGCGTGGCGGTGTGCTGCACCGACCATCCCGAAGTCCAGGCGCTGGTCGGCCGCGTCGCCGACCGCCGGGTGATCAGCTTTGGCTTTAACGCCCAGGCCGATGTGCGGGCAGTGAATCTCAGGTTCGAAAAGGGCATGTCCTGCTTCGATATTCAGCTGCAAAACGAGGGCGAAGGCTCGGTTATCGAAGGGTGCGAGCTGCCGATGCCGGGCGACCACAATGTGTCGAATGCGCTTTCGGCGGTGGCTGTCGCCCGCCATCTCGGGATGAAGCGAGAAGAGATCCGCGCGGCGCTTGCGGGCTTTGCCGGTGTCAACCGCCGCTTTACCCGGGTGGGCGAGGTGAGCGGCGTGCCGATCATCGATGATTACGGTCATCACCCGGTCGAGATTGCCGCCGTGCTGAAAGCGGCACGCCAGGCGGTCTCCGGCACGCCGGGCGCGCGCGTCATCGCCGTGCATCAGCCGCATCGCTATTCGCGGCTTTCGAACCTGTTCGATGATTTCTGCACCTGTTTCAACGAGGCCGATGTGGTTGGCATCGCCGAGGTCTATGCGGCGGGCGAGGATCCGATCCAGGGCGCAAGCCGCGATGATCTCGTGGCGGGGCTGATTGCCCATGGCCACCGCCATGCCCGGGCGGTGATCGACGAGGCTGACCTCGCGCGGCTCTTCCGTGAACAGGCGCGGCCGGGCGATATCTTTGTCTGCCTTGGCGCCGGGACCATCTCGGCCTGGGCGAACGGGTTGCCGGCGAAACTTCTCGGCCAGGCGGCCTGATCGGGTGGATGTGGCCCTCTTGCTCCTTGCGTTCTTTGCCGCCACCTGGCTGAGCGCGGCGGGGGCATGGGCGGCCTGGAGGCGCGGGTGGAAACTTGCGGTCCTTCTGACCTTGCTGGTCGTGGCGGGGCTTGTGGGGCTGTTTTTCTACCTCTCGACCATTGCGAGTGGCAGTTATCTGGCCGGTCTCGGTGAGATGCTGGTCGCGGTCGGGCTGGCGGCCGGGCCGGGGATCGGTCTGATCATCGGCGTGATCGCAGCCTATTCCATGCCGGTGGGGATCGGTTGTGCGGTCCTTCACCTCTGTATTCTTGCCCTCACACTGGCCGATAGCCTGTGACGGGCCTGACTGTAACATTGTTGACACCGAAGGCGCCTTGCAACGCGCCCGAACGCACGGGGCTGCCATGATTGACCTTTCTCTGATCCTGGCCTGTCTCTGGCTGGTTCTGGCCAATGTGATCGCGATGTTTCCCACACGCGACAAACATATCCGGGCCGCGATGATGCTGGTGGTGATCGGCATTCCGCTGCTGGGCTGGGTGACATGGAGCAACGGCCCGGTCTGGGGCCTTGTCTTCCTGATCGGGGGCGCGAGTGTGATGCGCTGGCCGCTGATCTGGTTCTGGCGTTCGATGCGCAGAACGGGCTGAGCCGGAAAGCCATATTCCGGACAAAGCTCCGGGCAATATTGCGGCCTGTGTCCGATCGGGGGTCTGTCATGCCGCTCTCCTATGTTATCCCGGTTTCAGTCGCGATGCTGTTGCTGGTGGTGATCCCCTTTGTCAGAGGGGAGGCCTCCGGCATGGCGCTGCGGCTGATCCTGATCCTGTGCCTTGTGGGGCTGCCCCCGGCGATTGCGGCGCTCGAGGCGCGCAATGTCTTCGACTTCTTCGCGATCTGGATACTTGTGCTGCTGGCACCCCTCGTGTGGCTCATGAACGGCGGAGGCGCCGGGGGCGGGGGTCGCGAAGGCGCCGGCGAGGGCCTGCTTCTCCAGATCCTGCCATGGCTGCCCCTGTTGGCGCTTGGACTGGTCGTGGTCACAGTGCTGGCGCTGAAATTCCTGCATATCCGGGCAAAACGCCGCCAGGGCTGATCCGCAGGCGGCGCTGACCCATGGGCACCCCCTTGCACAAAGCCGGGCTTCGCGGATAGCTGGGGCCCATGACATATGCTCTGGCTCTCCCCACTCCGCGCGGCCCGCTGACCGCTGATCGCCCGCTTGCCGACCTGACCTGGCTTCGGGTCGGAGGCCCGGCGGACTGGTTCTTCCAGCCCGCGGATGAGGCGGACCTGGCCGGTTTTCTGGCCGCTCTTCCGCCCGGGATCGCGGTCTTCCCGATGGGGGTCGGCTCAAACCTGATCATACGCGATGGCGGGCTTCGCGCTGTGGTGATCCGGCTCGGGCGGGGGTTCAACGGGATTGAAATCGACGGCGACCGGGTGATTGCCGGTGCAGCCGCGCTGGATGCACATGTCGCGAAAAAGGCCGCCGAGGCGGGGCGGGATCTGACCTTCCTGCGCACCATTCCCGGCAGTATCGGTGGTGCGGTGCGGATGAATGCGGGCTGTTACGGGCTGTATGTCGCCGATCATCTGGAGGAGGTGAAGATCATCACCCGCCAGGGTGAGACAAAGGTTCTGCCGGCGGCGGAGCTGAATCTGCGCTACCGGCAGTCGGACCTGCCAGAGGGTGCCGTGCTGATCTCGGCCACCTTCCGCGCACCCGAAGGCGACCCCGGGGCGCTGGTCGCGCGCATGGCAGAGCAACTCGCGAAACGCGACGCTTCGCAGCCCACGAAAGAGCGCACGGCAGGCTCGACCTTCCGCAACCCGGCCGGGTTTTCCTCGACCGGGCGGGCGGATGACAGCCATGAACTGAAAGCCTGGAAGCTGATTGATGACGCCGGAATGCGCGGCGCATCGGTCGGCGCAGCGCAGATGTCGCCGATGCACGCTAATTTCATGATCAATACCGGTGGCGCTACAGCCACGGATCTCGAATCACTTGGGGAAGAGGTGCGAAAAAAGGTGTTCCAATCCAGCGGGATCACGCTAGAATGGGAAATCATGCGGGTTGGTGATCCAGGTCGCTGACAAGAGTCAAGGCCCTGGATCCAGGCGTGTGATCCGGGTTATAAAGCGGCGATAAAGCCGGGAATAACAAGAACGGGGTCAGTAAGGCCCTGAGAGGCAGTAAATGGCGGCGGGATCGGGCAGATTTCCCCGCGTGGCGGTTCTGAAAGGTGGCATGTCTGCCGAGAGAGAGGTTTCCCTCTCCTCGGGTGCGGAATGTGCGACGGCGCTGCGTGAGGCGGGTTATGAGGTGATCGAGGTCGATGCGGGCCGCGATCTGGCCGCGCGTCTGACCGAGCTGCGCCCGGATGCCGTGTTCAACGCCTTGCATGGCCGCTGGGGCGAAGATGGCTGCGTCCAGGGCATTCTTGAATGGCTGCGCATCCCCTATACCCATTCCGGCCTGCTGGCCTCGTCGCTGGCGATGGATAAGACCCGCTCGAAAGAAGTGTTCCGCGCCGCCGGCCTGCCAGTGGTCGAAAGCGTGATCGCGTCCCGCAACGACGTTGAGGCCGGCCATGTGCTGCCGCCGCCCTATGTTGTGAAGCCGAATAACGAGGGTTCCTCGGTCGGGGTCTATCTGGTGCATCCCGGCTCGAATGCGCCGCGTCTCGCAGAGACCATGCCCGAGATGGTGATGGTCGAGACCTATGTGCCGGGTCGTGAGATGACGGTTGCCGTGATGGGGGACCGCGCGCTTGGTGTGACCGATATTGTCACCGATGGCTGGTATGATTACGATGCGAAATACAAGGCGGGTGGATCGCGCCATGTGATCCCGGCGGATCTGCCGCAGGAGATCTCTGACGCCTGTCTCGACATCGCAGTAAAGGCGCATAAGGCGCTTGGTTGCCGTGGCCTGTCGCGCGCCGATTACCGCTGGGATGAAAGCCGCGGCCTTGCGGGGCTGATCCTGCTGGAGGTCAATACCCAGCCTGGCATGACGCCGACCTCGCTCGCGCCCGAACAGGCGGCATATCAGGGCATTTCCTTCCCCGAGCTCTGTTCCTGGCTGGTCGAGGATGCGTCATGCGATCGCTGATCCCCTTTCGCATCCGCCCGGCGCGCCATGGGCGCCAGCCCGCCTTTGGCCGGGCCGAGCCGCCGCTGACCCGTCAGAAAGTCGTGCATGATCCGTCGCCCTCGCTCTGGGCGTACCGGATGCAGCGGGTGATGCTGACGCCTTACCTGCGCGCTTTCCTGCGGGTCGGGTTGCCGGTGCTTGCAGTCGCGGCGATGGCCGGCGTCTATATGTCGAGCGAAGAGCGCCGCAATGGCGTGGTCCAGGTCTTCACCGACCTGCGCGAGAAGTTCCAGAGCCGCCCGGAATTCATGGTGACGCTGGTCTCGATCGAGGGCTCCTCGGTCGAACTGGCGGATGCCGTGCGCTCGCGGCTGGATCTGAACCTGCCGCAAAGCTCGTTTGACCTTGATCTTGAAGCCGCCCGCGCGCGGGTCGTGGAACTTGACGCCGTCAAGGGCGCGGAGTTGCGGGTGCGGTCGGGGGGCGTGCTTTCGGTCCTGATCACCGAACGCCAGCCCGTCCTGGTCTGGCGCCAGGCCTCGGGGCTCTCGCTGGTCGACGAGACCGGTCACCGCGTCGCAGGCCTTTTTGAACGGGCCGATCGCGACGACCTGCCGCTGATCGCAGGCGAGGGGGCGGATGCCGCCGCACCTGAAGCGCTTGAGATCCTTGCCGCCGCCGGGCCGATTGCGCCCCGGATCCGGGGCCTTGTCCGCATGGGCGAGCGCCGCTGGGACATCGTGCTGGATCGCGGCCAGCGCATTCTTTTGCCCGAAGACCGTCCGGTGCGCGCGCTGGAACGTCTGCTGGCGCTGGATCAGGCCCAGGACATGCTGGCCCGCGATCTGGCTGCGGTCGATCTGCGACTGCCGAACCGTCCGACCCTGCGCCTGACCACCTATGCGATGAACGAAATTCGTCGTGCCAAAGGCCTTCAGCCCCTGCCCGAAACCGTGGAGACCGAATTGTGACCGACCTCTACCAGACCCAACGCGTCATGCGGAACATGCGCCGGGCTGCCATGCAGCGGGGCGTGATTGCTATTCTTGATGTGGGCACCTCGAAAATTGCCTGCCTTATCCTGAAATTCGACGGCGAAGCCCGCCTGCGCGAAGTCGAGGGCGTTGGCCCTATGGCCGGTCAGTCGAAATTCCGCATTATCGGGGCTGCAACCACCCGCTCGCGCGGCGTCCGGTTCGGCGAAATCTCGGTCATGAACGAGACCGAACGCGCCATCCGCACCGCCGTCCAGGCGGCGCAGAAAATGGCGAATGTCCGTGTCGATCACGTGATCGCCTGTTTCTCGGGCGCCGAGCCGCGCTCTTACGGGCTGGCGGGCGAGATCGATCTTGAAGACAATGTCGTCACCGAACATGACATCGCCCGCGTGCTTGCCTCTTGCGATGTGCCCGATATCGGGCCAGGGCGTGAGGTGCTGCATGCGCAGCCGGTGAATTTCGCACTGGATCACCGCTCGGGTCTTGCCGATCCGCGCGGCCAGATCGGCAACCGGCTGGCCTGTGACATGCACCTTCTGTCGGTGGAAGATTCCGCGATCCAGAACCTGCTTTACTGCATCCAGCGCTGTGATCTGGAACTGGCGGGGATTGCGTCTTCGGCCTATGTTTCGGCGATTTCCAGCCTTGTGGAAGACGAGCAGGAACTGGGCGCGGCCTGTATCGATCTGGGCGGCGGTGCGACCGGCGTCTCGATCTTTATGAAGAAGCACATGATCTATGCCGACAGCGTGCGGATGGGCGGCGATCACGTGACGGCGGATATTTCCAAAGGGCTTTATATCCCCGCAGCCGATGCCGAAAAAATCAAGACCCGCCATGGTGGTCTCTTTGCCACCGGCATGGATGACCGCGAGATGATTGAGCTTGGCGGCGAAAGCGGCGACTGGGAGAAAGACCGTCGCCGCATTTCCCGCACCGAGCTGATCGGCATCATGCGCCCCCGTGTTGAAGAAATCCTCGAAGAGGCGCGCACCGTGCTGGATGCGGCTGGCTTCGACCATCTGCCCTCGCAGCAGATCGTGCTGACGGGCGGCGGCAGCCAGATCCCGGGGCTTGATATGCTGGCCAACCGGATCCTCGGGCAGCGCGTCCGTCTGGGCCGCCCGCTGCGGGTCCAGGGCCTGCCGCAGGCTGCGACCGGGCCGGCCTTTGCCTCGGCTGTCGGGCTTTGTCTCTTTGCGGCGCATCCGCAAGATGAGTGGTGGGACTTTGAAGTTCCCGCCGAACGCTATCCGGCCAGGTCGTTGCGCAGGGCATTCAGATGGTTCAAGGACAACTGGTAACCCCAGGATACAGCGTCACTCGCGAAATCCCGCCGATAGGGGCGGCGAAGACCCCATATTTTGTGGGACTGAGTTATTTTTTCCGTGACCTCCCTGACCGATGTCGATAGACTCGGAGCCAAATCGGTGTGGCGCGCCCCGGGACGGGTGGCCAGAGCTGAAAAAGAATACCTCGCGCGTAACGATCACAAAAACGGCTCATTAAGGTTTACGGGCGATAACCTTGATGTTGACCTGGGAAAAAACGGACAGGCGGAACCATGGCACTCAATCTGACGATGGCGAACCAGCGGGAAGAGCTGAAGCCGCGCATTACCGTGTTTGGTGTGGGCGGGGCAGGCGGCAATGCGGTCAATAATATGATCGACAAGCAGCTTGAAGGCGTCGAGTTCGTCGTGGCGAATACCGATGCCCAGGCGCTGCAGCAGTCCATGGCCCATGCCCGGATCCAGATGGGTCTGAAAGTGACCGAGGGGCTTGGCGCAGGGGCGCGTCCGTCGGTTGGTGCCGCCGCTGCCGAAGAAACCATCGAAGAGATCGTCGACCATCTGGCCGGCGCGCATATGTGCTTTATCACCGCCGGCATGGGCGGCGGTACCGGCACCGGTGCGGCCCCGATCATCGCGCAGGCCGCGCGTGAGCTGGGCGTGCTGACCGTCGGCGTCGTGACCAAGCCCTTCTCGTTTGAAGGCGGCAAGCGCATGCGCCAGGCCGAAGAAGGTATCGAGGCGCTGCAAAAGGTCGTCGATACGCTGATCATCATTCCGAACCAGAACCTGTTCCGTCTGGCGAATGACCGCACCACCTTTACCGAAGCCTTCGCGATGGCCGATGACGTTCTGTATCAGGGCGTCAAAGGTGTGACGGATCTGATGGTTCGTCCGGGCATCATCAATCTCGACTTCGCCGATGTCCGTTCGGTGATGGATGAGATGGGCAAGGCGATGATGGGCACCGGCGAGGCCGATGGCGATGATCGCGCCGTTCAGGCCGCCGAAAAGGCGATTGCCAACCCGCTGCTTGATGAAATCAGCCTCAATGGCGCTAAAGGCGTGCTGATCTCGATCACCGGCGGCCATGATCTGACCCTGTTCGAACTGGACGAAGCCGCGAATATCATCCGCGAGAAAGTCGATCCGGAAGCCAATATCATCGTCGGCTCGACGCTGGACAATACGATGGAAGGGCGCATCCGCGTCTCCGTCGTGGCCACCGGCATCGATGCGGGCCAGCAGCTGAAGCCCGAACAACCCCTGGCGCGCCGCCCGATGGCGCAGCCGCTGCAGTTGCAGCCGGGCCATGGCGCCGGACACAACGATGTGCCGGAAGTGGCTTTCGTGCCGGCCGCCGCCGCGCCGCAGCAAAACTGGCAGCCTGCCGCGCAGCAACCGATGCATGCCCCGGCCGCCCCGCAGCCCGTTGCGCCCCAGCCGGCTCCGCAGCCTGCAGCCTATGCTCCGGCACCGCCCCAGGCTTACGCGCCCGCTCCGGCCTATGCGCCTGCCCAGCCTGCGCCTGCACCGCGCGCAGCGCAGACCGAAGATCTTTTCGGGGCCGGTGAAAACCATGGCCATGATTTCCAGCCGCGCTATGAGAACGAAGATCACCACGGCCACGTGAATGACGTGCCGCCGCCGGTCTATCGCCCGCGTCCTGCCGCTGGCCAGGCCGGCATGACCTCGGCCCGTCCGACGCCTTCTTCGATCGAAGCCGAAGCAGGCTCCTTCGTCGCACCGCGCCCGCATGTGCCCGGCACGCCGACCCCGGCTGCGCTGGCCCGTCTGGCAAATGCGGTACAGAAAAACCCGCGTCAGCCGCAGCCGCAGCAGCAGCCGATTGCCCAGGAACCAGCGCAGGCTGCACGCCCGCGCTTTGGCATCGGCTCGCTGATCAACCGTATGGCCGGCCATCTCGAAAGTGGCACCCAGGCCGAGCGCAGCCCGGCCCAGTCGCATCGCCAGCAACCTCCGGTTACCGCCTATGATGACGAAGGCGAGGCCGGCAACGATCAGGACAAGATCGAGATTCCTGCATTCCTCAGAAGACAGGCCAACTGAAACGAGCAGAATCCTATGTTACAAAAAGGGCCGGGAAACCGGCCCTTTTTCTTTTGGAATCATCATCTTGCTGCAGTCGCAAACTGTGTCACAAACCGTTGCAAAAGGTGAATTGTGATCCCCCTCACCATTTACTAACTAATCTTAACGAAGGCGTGGGGCTTACTCCCCAAGGGCCGGAAATGATGCGGAGCCGTTCCGATTGTCCTGAGGCAGGACCAGACGGCGAGAGAAAGAGGCACCAGGGTGCAAAACACACTGAACACGGCAGTCAGCTTCAGCGGGGTGGGTCTCCACACCGGGCAGTCTGCGCGCATGACGGTGCGCCCGGCTCCGGCCGATCATGGCATCTGGTTCCGCCGCACCGATATTCTGGCCGGAACCAGCGGGCAGCGCGCTGATATCCCGGCAATCTGGTCGGCGGTGACGCCGTCGCGGCTTTGCACCGTCGTCGAGAATGCCGATGGTGTCTCGGTCTCGACCGTTGAACACCTGACCGCGGCCCTTGCCGGCTGCGCGATCCATAACGCGCTGATCGAGATCGATTGCGGTGAAGTGCCGATCCTTGACGGCTCGGCCGAGCCCTTTGTGCAGGGCTTTCTGGCCGCCGGCATTCGTGAACAGGCCTCGGAAATCCGTGCCATCCGCGTGCTGAAACCGGTCGAGGTGCGCGAAGGCGAGGCGATTGCCCGTCTCGAGCCCGCCGATATGCTGGAAATCGACTTCCGCATCGAATTTGCCGAGGCAGCCATCGGCACCCAGGAACGCCATCTGCGCATGTCGAACGGCGCTTTCGTGCGCGAACTGTCCGACAGCCGCACCTTCTGCCGTCAGGCCGATGTCGATGCGATGCGCGAACGCGGGCTGGCGCTTGGCGGCACGCTGGACAATGCCGTTGTGTTTGACGGTGACCGTGTGGTTTCGCCCGGCGGTCTGCGTCATGAAGACGAGCCGGTGCGCCATAAGATGCTTGATGCCGTAGGCGATCTCTCGCTTGCCGGCGGGCCGATTCTCGGGCGTTACACCGGCATTCGTGCCGGTCACGCGCTGACCAATCGCCTCTTGCGCGCGCTGTTCGCCGACCCGACCAATTTCCGGATCGAGGAATGCAGCAGCGGTATCGGCGGGAAACTGCCTGGAATCGGCGTTCATCGCGGCGATCTGCCGTCCTCGCGCCGCCGCGCCGCCTGATTGCGCGCCGCAGAGGGGCGGGCCGGCCTTGCAAAGTGGCAGTTCGGCGGCCCTCACCCCACAGGCAGGCGGCTTTATGGCGGATAAGAAAGGCATTTTGCGCAACCGATTTTTCTGTGCTAGGACACAGGCAAATCGCCAGGATGAGCCCCGGGTAAACCGGGTCCATCGGTCTGGGGCAGGGGAGTATCCCGGTCGCGACGTGGCGGATCCGGGCAAGGAAGTCAGGTTTGGATAAGCGGAAGATGGCAGGCAAGGGACCGGGATCAGGCATTCCGGCGCTGAAGATCGGGGCAGCTTTGCTGCTCACGGTGTCGCTTTCGGCCTGCGGTGGCGGCAAAACCTCAAAGACTGAGTCGCTTGAGGCCCTCAATGCCGAGGAAATCTACCGCAAGGGCGAGCTGGAGCTGGAAACGGCCCGCCGCGCCGGTGATTCCCTGATGTATTTCCAGGAAGTCGAACGGCTATATCCCTATTCGGAATTCGCCCGCCGCGCGCTGATCATGCAGGCTTTCGTCAATCACAAGACGAAAAAATACGAAGAGGCCCGCGCCGCCGCGCAGCGCTTCCTTGATTTCTATCCCGATGACGAAGACGCGCCCTATGCGGCCTATCTGATGGCGCTCAGCTATTATGACCAGATCGAGGATGTCGGCCGCGACCAGGGGCTGACCTATCAGGCGCTGGTCTCCCTGCGCGATGTGATCGAACGCTATCCGGACAGCGAATACAGCACTTCGGCGATCATGAAATTCGATCTCGCCTTCGACCATCTTGCGGCGAAGGAAATGGAGATCGGGCGCTATTATCTCAAGCGCCGCCATTATACCGCCGCGCTGAACCGGTTCCGCACCGTTGTGCAGGATTACCAGACCACGACCCATACCGCCGAGGCGCTCTATCGTCTGATCGAATGCTATCTGGCGCTTGGCTTCGAGGCCGAGGCGCAGACCGCCGGCGCGATCCTGGGCTATAACTACCAGTCCTCGCCCTTCTACCAGGACGGTTATAATCTGTTGAAAGGCAAAGGCCTCTCGCCCGAGGTCAAGGGCGACAGCTGGCTGTCGAAAGCCTATCGTCAGATGGTCCGTGGTGAATGGCTGTAACGGTCGGGCAGGGGGCGTGATGCGTCCCCGCCGATCCATGCCAGACCTCATATGCTGATCCTCTCATGCTGATCTCGCTCGACATTCGCGACATTCTGATCATTGACCGCCTCACGCTGGATCTCGGCGCGGGGCTCAATGTGCTGACCGGCGAGACCGGGGCGGGCAAGTCGATCCTGCTTGATGCGCTTGGCATGGTGCTCGGCTGGAAGGGCCGCGCCGATCTGGTGCGGCAGGGCGCCGACCGCGGCGAGGTCACGGCTATTTTCGATCTGCCCGCCGGGCATCCGGCCCATGCGATCCTCGAAGAGGCCGGTGTAGAAACCGAGGGCGAGCTTATCCTCCGTCGCCTGGCCCATGCCGATGGTCGCCGCCAGGCCTGGGCCAATGACCGCCGCGTCTCGGCCGAGGTGTTGCGGGGCCTGTCGGAAACGCTCGTTGAACTGCACGGCCAGCATGACGACCGGGGGCTTCTGAACCCGCGCGGGCACCGGGCTTTGCTCGATCTCTTCGGCAGCGTTGATCTCGGGGCGTTGCGCGGTCTCTGGACGGCGCGCCGCGGCGCGCGCGAGGCGATCGCTGCGGCTGAGGTGCAGATTGAGCGGGCCAGGACCGAAGAGGATTTTCTGCGCCATGCCGTGGCCGAGCTGGAAAAGCTCGCGCCCGAACCGGGCGAAGAAGCGGCACTGGATACGAAACGGCGGCTTATGCAGGCTGCGGGCCGCATCCGCGAAGATGTCGCCAAGGCGCTTGGGGCCTTGTCGGAAGAGGGCGCGGAGGGCCGGATGCGGGACGCCACCCGCTGGCTGGAATCGGCGGCGGACAAGGCGGCGGGCCGTCTTGACGAGGCGCTGGCCGCATTGTCCCGCGCGATGATCGAGCTTTCCGAGGCGCAATCCGGGGTGGAGGCCGCGCTTCAGGCGCTGGATTTCGACCCGGCGGCGCTCGAATCTGCCGAAGAGCGGCTCTTCGCGATCCGCGCCGCTTCGCGCAAATATGGTATCCCGGCGGATGATCTGGCGCGCCATGCCGCCGATCTCTCCGCCCGTCTCGCGGCGCTTGATGCGGGCGAGGCCGGACTGGGCCGCCTCGCTGCTGCGCTGGCCAAAGCCGATGCAGATTATCAGGCCGAGGCTGTCCGGATCACAGGCCTGCGGCAGCGGGCGGCCGAGCGGCTCGATGCCGCGATGGCCGCCGAGCTCGCGCCCCTGAAGATGGAGCGCGCGGTGTTTCGCAGCGTGATCACCAGCTCGGACCCCGGTCCCGACGGTCAGGATCAGGTCACCTTCACCGTGGCCACCAACCCGGGCGCGCCGCCCGGCCCGCTGAACAAAATAGCGTCCGGGGGCGAGCTGTCGCGCTTTCTCCTTGCGCTGAAAGTCTGTCTGACCGGCGGCGCGAGCGGCCTTACGCTGATCTTTGACGAAATCGACCGCGGTGTCGGCGGGGCCACCGCCGATGCGGTCGGCCGGCGCCTCCGCGCGCTGTCAGATGAGGCCCAGGTGCTGGTCGTCACCCATTCGCCCCAGGTCGCGGCCCTTGGCGCGCATCACTGGCGGGTGGAAAAGCGGGTCGAAAACAATGTCACCCTCTCGACCGTGGTGGCGCTTTCCGACACCGAGCGCGTCGAGGAAATCGCCCGCATGATCTCGGGTGACACCATTTCCGACGCCGCCCGCGAGGCCGCGCGCAGCCTGATCAGCGCCTGATCTTCCCCTGACGCGACGTCAGACATGCAGCCCGCAACCAACGGCTTTGCCGGGCTGAGGGTTCTCGCCGCAGCGCCGCACTGCTATCTTGCACGGGGGAGGCCTTTTTCCTTCGGAGCCAAGACATGACTGCCCTGAAATCCATCCTGACCGCCTGGCGCCTGCCGGTGATCTTCCCCTCGCAAGAGGTTTTCGAGCGCCGGTTGCGCCCGCGGGGCTGAGCCGCTTACCTGAGGCCGGAACCGGCCATCGGCTTGCAGTAAGGCATGGGCCTCCGGTAAGGCGCGGGCTTGCAGTAAGGCCCGGGCTCGCAGTAAGGAAGGGCACCGCCGCCAACCCAGTGCCCATCGGAGTGCGCCCATGAAAGCCGCCGTCATCACCTTCCCCGGCTCGAATTGCGACCGTGACCTTGCCGTCGCTTTTGAAAAGGCCGGCTTCGATGTCACCCGCGTCTGGCACAAGGACAGCGATCTTCCGGCGGGCACCGATATTGTCGGCGTGCCGGGTGGCTTCTCATACGGGGATTACCTGCGCTGCGGCGCCATCGCGGCACAATCGCCGATCTCGGCTGCGGTCAGGGCCCATGCCGGGCGTGGCGGTTACGCCATCGGCATCTGCAATGGTTTCCAGATCCTGACGGAAATGCGGCTTTTGCCCGGTGTGCTGATGCGCAACAAGGGCCTGCAATATATCTGCCGCACCATCACGCTGAAGGTCGCGACCACCCAATCCGCCTTTACCGCAAATTACGGAAAAGGCGATGAAATCCGCGTGCCGATCGCGCATCACGATGGCAATTACACCGTGGATGAGGCAACGCTGGCGGCGCTGAAAGCCGAAGACCGCATTGCCTTTACCTATGGCGACAACCCGAATGGCTCGATGGGCGATATCGCCGGCGTCCTGTCGGAGAACCGCCGCGTGCTGGGTATGATGCCGCATCCCGAACGCGCTTTCGAGCCGCTGCACGGGTCGAAAGATGGCGCAGCGCTTTTCGCCTCGCTCATGGGCGGGTTGGCGCTGGCCTGACCCCCATCGCCTTGAGGCAATCCGGCGCGGCGCCTATTTTAGCGCAATGTTTCGCAGCGAGAGCACACAGCCGAATGACAAACCACAGGGTCTTCCCTGGCGGGTAAAGCTTGTCATTCTGGCGCTGGTTGTGGCGGCTATCGGTGTGGTGCTGGTCTCGAATCGCTGGCTGACCGAGCGGTTCACGGAAACCAACCGCAACCGCTCGGATGTGCGCCTCGCACTTTATTCCGGGAACCTTGTCTCGGAATTGCAGCGCACCTCGGTGGTCCCTTTGCTGCTGGCGCGCGACCCGGATCTGATCGCGGCGCTGAAAGACGGGAACTTCTCGCGCACCTCTGCGAAACTGATCGCGCTCCAGGCGGAAATCGGCGTGGCGGCGATCCGGCTTCTCGATATCGATGGCCGCGTGGTGGGGGCGACCAACCGCAATATCCTGGGGTCGAACTTCCGTCAGGAAGGGTATTTCGTTGATGCGCAACGCACCAATGAGACGATCTTTACCTCTTCTCCGCGCGAATCGGGCGGTTATGATTTCAGTTACAGCCGGGCGATCCGCTCGGATGGCAAGATCCTCGGTGTCATCGTCGTCTCGGTCGATCTGCTGAAATATGAACGCGCCTGGTCGGGGCTGAATGACGCGGTGGTGGTCACGAATTCCGAGGGTACGGTCATTCTGACCACTGTGCCCTCCTGGCGTGGCCGCCCGCTGAATGAGGCCATGGCGCGCGGCGAACCCATGAGCGCGCTTGAACGCGCGATCCAGGCCTCGACTGACTGGGCAAGGCCACGCACCGATGCCTGGATGCAGGGCGATCCGGTGATGAAGACCGAGGCGCGTATTCCGTTTCGCGGCTGGCGCATCGTGACCTTCACCGATTACACCCAGGTCCGCGAAAGGGTGAATGGTATCCTCGCGCTCGAGATCATGGGTTTCGCGATCCTGATGTCGATTGCCTTCTATTTCCTGACACGGCGGGCCTGGTCGCGTTCCTGGTCGCTGGCCCGCGAATCGGCGGAACTGCGGGCGCTGAATGTGCGGCTGCAACGCGAGATCGCCGAGCGCGAAAAGGTCGAGGCCAACCTGCAGGTTGCCGAGCAGACGCTGGAGCAATCGTCGAAACTGGCGGTTCTGGGCGAGATGTCGGCGGCGGTCAGCCATGAGCTGAACCAGCCGCTGGCCGCGATGAAGACCTATCTCGCGGGTGCGCGGCTGTTGTTACAGCGCAAACGGCCGGAAGAGGCGCTGTCTTCCTTCCAGCGGATCGACGATCTGATCGACCGGATGGGGTCGATCACCCGCCAGCTGAAATCCTATGCCCGCAAAGGCGGCGAGGCCTTCGAGCCGGTGGATCTGCGCGCCTGTGTCTCATCGGCGCTGGCGATGATGGAGCCGCAGCTGAAAAGCCGGGTCGTCAAGATCGTGCGCGGCATGCCGCGCCAGCCGGTCATGGTGATGGCAGACCGGATCCGGCTGGAACAGGTGATTATCAATCTGTTGCGCAATGCGCTTGATGCGCTGCGCGAGGTTCCCAATCCGCAGATCGAACTTCTGCTCGCCGCAGGCGAGACGGCGACACTGACGGTGCGCGACAACGGGCCGGGGATCATCGATCTCGATAACCTGTTCGAGCCCTTCTACACGACGAAGAAACCCGGCGAGGGCGTGGGGCTTGGCCTTGCGATCTCTTCCGGGATTGTAACCGATCTGGGCGGCCGGCTGACCGCCCATAATGGCGAAGCGCAGGATGGGGCGCAGGGAGGCGCAGTCTTCGAGATGCAGCTCCCGATCCTTGGCGACGCAAGACAAGCAGCAGAATGAGGTCAATATGGCACGCGCGATGAAAGTGGCGATCGTGGATGACGAGGCGGATATGCGCGCCTCGATCAGCCAGTGGCTGGCGCTCTCGGGCTTTGACACCGAGACCTATCCTTCGGCGGAAGATGCGCTGAAATCCATCGGCGCGGATTTTTCCGGCGTCGTGGTGTCGGATATCAAGATGCCCGGTATGGATGGTATGGCGTTTCTCAAGAAACTGATGAGCCTCGATTCCGGCCTGCCGGTGATCATGATCACCGGGCATGGCGATGTGCCGATGGCGGTAGAGGCGATGCGGGTCGGCGCCTTCGATTTTCTGGAAAAACCGTTCAACCCGGACCGGATGACGGAACTGGCGAAAAAGGCGACCCATGCGCGGCGGATGACGCTGGACAGCCGGGCGCTGCGCCGCGAGCTGGCCGATGGCACCACCATCATGCAAAAGCTGGTCGGCACCTCGCCCGCGATGGAGCGGCTGCGCGAAGACATTCTCGATCTGGGTCAGGCGGATTCACATGTTCTGATCGATGGCGAGACCGGCACCGGCAAGACACTTGTCGCCCATGCGCTGCATGCGGTGGGGCCGCGCGCGTCGAAGAAATTCGTGACGATCTCCTGCGCTGCCTGGTCCGAGGATCAGCTTTCCGCCAAGCTCTTCGGGCCTGGTGAAGACGGCGCGATCCCGCTGGTCGAAGAGGCACGGGGCGGCACGTTGCTGCTGGAAGATATCGAGGCACTGAGCCAGGGGCTGCAGGCGCGGCTTCTGACCTTCATCAACGATCAGGGCCTGCCGCCGGAAACCCGCATCATCGCGATCCGCAACCAACAGGCGCAGGATCTGACGCTGGAACAGGCGTTGCGCCCCGATCTCTTCTACCGGCTGGGCGCGATGACCATCGTATTGCCGCCATTGCGGGCGCGCGGTGAGGATATCCTTCAGCTCTTCACCCGGCTTTCAGAGCAGTTTTCCGAAGAATATGGCTGTGATGCCCCTCAGGTCACGGCGCAGGAGGCCGCGCAGCTGTTGCAGGCCCCCTGGCCGGGCAATGTGCGCCAGCTGGTGAATATCGCAGAACGCGCGGTCTTGCAGAACCGTCGCGGCTCCGGCTCGATTGCATCTTTGCTGATGGCCGATAACGAGGCCTCGGGCCCGGCGATGACCACCGAAGGCAAGCCGCTGAAGGAATATGTCGAGGCGTTTGAACGGATGCTGATCGACAATACGATGCGCCGCCATAAGGGCTCGATCGTTGCTGTGATGGAGGAGCTTTGTCTGCCGCGCCGCACGCTGAATGAGAAAATGGCGAAATATAACCTGCAGCGTTCGGATTATACCTGAGCGCCGCGTGCTTTGCTTTGCGCATACCTCCGGTGGAGGTGTCAGGATACGGGGGAAGCGTATTTCCTCTTGGTTTGAGGGCGCCGGGGGAGGCACCCGGTACAAGAGACGGGGGCCGCGCCCCCTCTCTTCGGGCAGGTGCCACATGGCGGGCGAGAGATTTTCATTGCTCTTCAGTCGGCTTTGATCGTAAGTTGCCCACTATGGCCGTTTTGTAACGGTCAAAGAAATTCTCTCCCCTTCGCGGGCATGGCGCGACGTTACGCGCCGCCCCATGACCGGGAGCCGGATCGGCCGTAAGGCTGTGCACATTGTCAGATGGATCAGCGCTTCCCTGTGAAGTGCCTGTCTGGCCAGTAAGGTGGGGGCCTGAACCCCCAGGACGTAACCGCGATGAGGCGCGTGAGCAGTGTAACGATTGGCGATACTGGCCCCAGAGGCCGGCTGAGCCCGTTCGCGCCCGCCGTCCGCGCTCAGACAAGCCGCCCCGAACCGTATGATCTGCTCTCCGGCCCTGTCTCAGGGCCGCCGGGGGTCTTTATGCCACCGGGGCGCAATGGAAAAACATGGCTAAGAAGATGCTTATCGACGCCACCCATCCCGAGGAGACCCGGGTTGTTGTGGTGGACGGAAACAAAGTCGAAGAATTTGACTTTGAAACAATAAACAAGCGCCAGCTCGCGGGGAACATCTACCTCGCCAAGGTGACGCGGGTCGAACCCTCGCTCCAGGCAGCCTTCGTGGATTATGGTGGAAACCGCCACGGCTTCCTCGCTTTTGCCGAAATCCACCCGGATTACTACCAGATCCCGGTTGCGGACCGCCAGGCGCTCCTCGCCGAAGAGCGCGCTATGGCGCGTGAGGAAGAGGAAGAGGACAATCGTCGTGCCCGCCGCCGCAAGCCGGCGCCGCGGGCTGAACGCGCACCCGCCGATCCCAGCGTTTCGGCGCCGTTGGCGGGGGAGGCTGCGGCCTCGCACAGCGAGATGGATGTGATCGACCTCTCGGTAGGGGATGGCGATGAGGGCGTCTCCACGCTCGCGGTTGCTGAGGATCTGATGGCGACTGAGACCGGGGCCGTCGCGCCGCCCGAACCCGTCGCGGTCGAAGAGGTTGCCGCTGAAGAGGCTGTGGTTGCAGATGATGCGGGCGACGAGACCCGCAGCGATGAAGCGGCTGGGGATGATCATGACGATCATGACCACAGCGATCATGACCATCACGCCGCTGCCAGCGCAGATGAGATCGAAACCATCGCGGAAGAGGATGTCTCGGAAGAGATCGCCGCTCCGCGCCGGCAGCGCCTGCGCAAATACAAGATCCAGGAAGTGGTCAAGGTCCGGCAGATCATGCTGGTCCAGGTCGTCAAGGAAGAGCGCGGCAACAAAGGCGCGGCGCTGACCACCTATCTCTCGCTTGCCGGCCGTTACTGCGTGCTGATGCCGAATACCGCGCGCGGCGGTGGCATTTCGCGCAAGATCACCCAGGCCGCCGACCGCAAGAAGCTGAAGGAAATCGCGGGCGAACTGGAGGTGCCGGAAGGCGCTGGCCTGATCATCCGCACTGCAGGTGCCAAGCGCACCAAGCCGGAGATCCGGCGCGATTACGAATATCTGATGCGGCTCTGGGAACAGATCCGCGATCTGACGCTGCGCTCGGTCGCGCCTGCCGCGATCTATGAGGAAGGCGATCTGATCAAGCGCACCATCCGCGATCTCTATAGCCGCGAGATCGACGAGGTGCTGGTTGAAGGCGAGGCGGGCTACCGTTCCGCCAAAGATTTCATGCGGATGATCATGCCGGCGCATGCGAAACAGGTGAAGCTCTATAACGAGCCGATGCCGCTTTTCGCGCGCTTCCAGGTCGAAAGCTATCTCGGCGGCATGTTCAACCCGGTCGTACAGCTGAAATCCGGCGGCTATATCGTCATCGGCATCACCGAGGCGCTGGTCGCCATCGACGTGAACTCGGGTCGGGCGACGAAAGAGGGATCCATCGAGGATACCGCGCTCAAGACCAACCTCGAGGCCTGTGACGAGGTCGCCCGCCAGCTGCGTCTGCGCGATCTGGCCGGGCTGATCGTGATCGACTTCATCGACATGGAAGAGCGTCGCAACAACGCCTCGGTCGAAAAGCGGCTGAAAGACCGGCTGAAAACCGACCGTGCGCGGATCCAGGTTGGCCGGATCTCGGGCTTCGGTCTGATGGAAATGTCGCGCCAGCGCCTGCGTCCGGGGATGCTGGAATCGACCACGCAGCCCTGCTCGCATTGCCATGGCACCGGGCTGATCCGTTCGGATGACAGCATGGCGCTGACCATCCTGCGCGCGCTGGAAGAAGAGGGTACGCGCAAGCGGTCGAAAGAGGTGCTGCTGAAGGCGCCGATCGGGATTGTTAACTACCTCTTCAACCATAAGCGCGAACATATCGGGCTGATCGAAACCCGCTACGGCATGGCGGTCCGGATGGAGGCCGATCCGGCGCTCGTCTCTCCCGATTTCGAACTGGAGAAGTTCAAGACCGCGACCCGCAGCCTGCCCGAGCCGAGCCAGGTCATCTCCGGCCATGCCGGATTGATGGGCGATCTGGTCGAAGAGGAAGACGAGGATCTGGTCGACGAGATCCTCGAAGAGGAAGAAGAGGTCGCGGAAGAGGCGGCCGCAGTTGCCGCTCCGGCCCGGGCCGAGCCTGCAGCGGAAGGCGGGGAAGGGGGCGGCAAGAAGAAGCGCCGTCGTCGTCGCCGTCGTCGGGGTGGTCGTGATGGTCAGGGCGCCGAGGGCAGCGCTGATGCGGGCGACGAGTCCGATGAAGAAGGTGCGGATGAGGATGACGCAGACGGCACCGATGCAGAGGTTGCAGCGGGTGACGTGAGCGAGGCAGTGGCGCCAGAAGCCGAAGCACCGGCAAAACCGAAGCGGGCGACGCGGTCGCGGTCGAAATCTGCAGCGGCAAAGGCTGCTGCAGAGGCAGAGACTGTGGAGGCTGTGGCTGATACGGTTGTGGCCGATACAGTTGTCGCTGAAACTGCTGTGACCGATCCGGTCGTGGAAGGCGAAGCTGTGGCGTCTGAGGCGGAAGCTCCTGCCGCCGCCCCGGCACCAAAGCGCCGCAGCCGGGCGAAAGCCAGCGCAGCAGTTATCGGGGAAGACGCCGCGTCTGAGGCTGTCGCTTCTGAGCCGGCCGCCGCGAAGAAGCCCGCGCGTAGCCGTGCAGCGGCGAAGCCGAAAGCCGCAAGCAGCCGTTCGCGGTCGAAGAAAGCCGAAGAGGCCGAAGTCGCAGTTGTTGATGTTGCGGTGGCTGTGGATGCAGCGGTTGAGGCTGTACCTGCGGAAGCCGCGCCTGAGGCGCCCGCAGGTGGCCCGGCCGGGGCTTCTCCGGCACCGGTTCCGGCGGGGATTGCGGCAGATCCTGTCATTTCCGGTGTGGCGGATGCGGGTGAGGCCCCGGTCGCTGATGCCGGTCAGGCCGGTGACACAGATGGCGATGATGACCGCCCGCGTAAAAAGGGCTGGTGGTCGCAGGGCCGCTGACCCGCGCAGAGATAAAAAAAGGGGGCCGCGAGGCCCCCTTTTCCTTTACCGCCCGGTCTTTGCACCCTGGTTTTACCTGCGGAGCTTCACCATTTCTGGAAAATGAAAAACGCGCCCAGAGCGATCAGGCTGAAGCCGATCAGATGGTTCCAGCCAAGGGATTCCTTGAGATAAAGCACCGAAAATGCCGCAAAAACCGCGAGGGTGATCACCTCCTGGATGGTCTTGAGCTGGGCTGCGTTGAAATAGGTGTAGCCAATGCGGTTCGCCGGAACCATCAGGCAATATTCAAAGAAGGCGACGCCCCAGGAGATAAGAATGACCTTGAACATCGGCATGGAGGCGCCGTCTTTCAGATGGCCATACCAGGCGTAGGTCATGAAGATATTCGAGGCGATCAGCAAAAGGACCGTCACCAGGGGAACGGGAAGATTGAGCATGTCTGACACCGGAGATGCGGAGGAGGTTCCGGCTGACCCTATTGCGCGGCCCGAAGCATCGGAAGGGGGATTCGCGCGGGCCTTCGGCGGGTAAAGTTGCGGGCTGACGAAAACTCCTGCGGTAAGCGGGAAAGCGACAACTCTGTCTTGCCAATGCCGCTAAGATCAAAACAATGTTCTCTTCGCGGGGCTTGCACCTTTTTGCCGCAGGAATGATATTCCGTTCAGCTCGCGGCGGGCTTTTCGCGCCGTGTTTCATTTTCTGAAGGCTGACCCCATGTCGTTCTTTTCCCTGTCCCGTCGTGCGGCCCTTACGCTTGCCGCTGCCGCCCTCATGTCCCCCGCGCTGTCTCCGGCGGCTTTCGCTGACAATGCCGCGCTGAAGGTCGGGATCATGGGGGGCGAGGATGAAGCAGTCTGGGCCGTGGTCGCGGAACAGGCGAAGCCGCTGGGCCTCGATGTCTCGACCGTGATCTTCAACGATTACACCCAGCCGAACGAGGCGCTGGCCCGCAATGAGATCGACGCGAATGCCTTCCAGCATCTGCCCTATCTCGAAGCACAGATCGCCGCGCATGGCTATGAGATCATCCCGGAGATCGACACCGCGATCTTCCCGATCGGCGTCTATTCGAAGAAACATGCTTCGCTGGCGGAACTGCCGGACGGTGCCGTGATCGGCGTGCCGAATGATCCGTCGAATGGCGGCCGCGCGCTCAAGGTGCTGGAACAGCTGGGCCTGATCAAGGTCAACCCGGAGGCCGGTATTCTGGCGACCGTGATCGACGTGACCGAGAACCCGAAAAACCTTGACCTGCGCGAGCTGGATGCCGGTGTGGTCGGGCGCGCGATTGATGACCTTGACGCGGCAGTGGTCAATACCGACTGGGCGGCCAAGGCAGACCTGCTCGACAACCGGATCGCCGAGGAATCGGGCGTGAACAACCCCTATACCAACTTCATCGCCATCCGCACCGCTGACAAAGACGCGGAATGGGTTGCGAAACTGCGCGAAGCCTTCCAGTCCGATGCGGTCAAGGCGGCTTATGCAGACGCTTACAAAGGCGCGGCAGTTCCCGCCTGGTAAGATTTGGTTTAAAGCATACGCATCAGGGCGCCCGGATCAGCTTCGGGCGCCCTGACTGATTGAAGGAGCAGTGCCGATGGCAGGGGCGGGAACAGTGGCCGGAGCAGGGTCGGGGCCGGGCGCGGAAGTGCCGGCGGTGCAGCTTGACCATGTGGTCCGGCGGTTCAATGACCGGCCGGCGCTGGACGATATTTCACTGACGCTGGGGCGGGGCGAGATCGTCGGGCTGATCGGGCGCTCTGGCGCGGGAAAATCGACGCTGATCCGCTGCCTGAACGGGCTTGACCGGCCGCAGGCGGGGCGGGTTGTGATCGACGGCACCGATATCTCGACGCTGTCAGAACAGGCGCTGAACCCGGTGCGTCGCCGCATCGGGATGATTTTCCAGCATTTCAATCTGTTATCTGCGAAAACCGTGGCCGAGAATGTCGCGCTGCCTTTGAAGATCGCAGGCGTGACCCGCGCCGCCCGGATGAAACGGGTTATGGAATTGCTGGATCTGGTCGGGCTTGCCGACAAGGCGAATGCCTATCCGGCGCAGCTTTCGGGCGGGCAGAAGCAGCGGATCGGCATCGCGCGGGCGCTGGCGCCCGAGCCGCTTTTGCTTTTGTCGGATGAGGCTACTTCGGCGCTCGACCCCGAGACCACACAACAGATCCTGACGCTGCTTAAAGATGTGAACCGCCAGCTTGGCCTGACGATCCTGATGATCACCCATGAGATGGAGGTGGTGCGCCAGATCGCCCATCGTGTCCTCGTGCTGGATGCGGGACGTATCGTCGAGGAAGGCCCGGTGGCGAAGGTGCTTGCCAGTCCTCAGACCGACACCACCCGCAGCCTTTTGCGCGGCCTCTCGCCGGTCTTGCCGGCGGATCTGCTGGCGCAGATCGCGTCCGAAGGGGATCAGGCGCTGATCCGCGTTGATGTCTATGGGCCCGATGCCCGCCGCCCGCTTCTGGCCGGGGTCGAGGCGATCACGGGCCAGCCCGCGCGGCTGCTGCATGGCGGGTTGAATGATGTTCAGGGCGAGCCTTACGGCAGGCTATTTCTGGCACTTGGGACCGCTGACAAGGACAAGCTGGCTGCGGTGGTGGCAAAGCTGAAACCGGAAACGACCGCAATCGAGGTGCTCGGCTATGTCCCCGCAAATGTTTGATACGCTGCTGGGCTGGGCGATGACGCGGCCGATGTTCGACCTTCTGGTCAAGGGGATGTGGGAGACGGTGGTGATGACCGGGGTTTCCGGCGCGCTGTCTTTCGTGATCGGCCTGCCGCTTGCGCTGATCCTCGTGACGACCGACAAAGGCGGTATCTTTCAGAACCTGCTGATCAACCGGAGCCTTGGCTGGCTGGTGAATGCGCTGCGGTCGGTTCCGTTCATCATCCTGCTGGTGGCGGCTATTCCGCTGACGCGGCTGATCGTGGGCACGGCCATCGGGATCGGCGCGGCGATTGTGCCGCTGACGCTGGCGGCGGCGCCCTATTTCGCCCGGGTGGCCGAGGTATCGCTGCGCGAGGTCGACCGCGCTTTGATCGATGCGGCCCGCGCGATGGGCGCGACCCGGATGACGATCCTGCGCGATGTGCTGATCCCCGAGGCTTTGCCTGGCATCGTTTCGGGCTTTACCGTGACCATGGTGACGCTGATCGGCGCCTCTGCAATGGCGGGGGCGGTCGGGGCCGGCGGGCTTGGCGATATCGCGATCCGCTATGGTTATCAGCGCTTTGAGACGGTGATTATGGTCGCAGTCGTGATCATCCTGATCGTGATGGTGTCGATCATGCAATGGGCCGGAGATGCGCTGGCACGGCGCATCGACCATCGCTGAGAGAGAGCTTACAGGCTGATGCGCTTTGAACGGCGCATCAGCAACGACGCTTGCAGATGACCGGTGCGGCAGGCTGACATGGTGAGGATATGCAAATGAAAATAGCGGCCTGTGGCCGCTTTTTCACATCACATCTTAAAGGATGATCCTGGACTGGAGCGGGCGAGGCGATTCGAACGCCCGACCCTAACCTTGGCAAGGTTATGCTCTACCCCTGAGCTACGCCCGCAACCGGTCCGGATGGCGGTGATCTAACCCCGCCTGCGCCGGGGCGCAAGAGGGGAAATGTAAAAATCTGTAAGCTTGCGCAAAAACAGCGGCTAAGCCGTTGCGAAGGCAGGCTAAACCTCGGAGGGCGCGCCACCTTCGAACCGGTTCTCGGCCTGATAGGAACAGGGCGCCTCCTGCATCTGGAGATGCAGTTTGTCGCCGTTATAGGGATGGGCGCGGGCGAGATCCTCGTCGAAATCAATGCCGAGCCCGGGGCCTTCGGGGGGCAGGATATAGCCATTTTCCCAGCGGATCGTGTTTTTGATCAGGCGCTGATGGAAGGCGCCGCCGGTCTCGATGGTCTCAACCAGCAAAAGATTGGGGATCGTGACCCCAAGATGGATATTCGCCGCCCATTCCACCGGCCCTGCATAGAGATGCGGCGCGATTTCGGCATTATAGACCTCGGCAATGGCGGCGAGTTTGCGGCCTTCGGAAATACCGCCAAGCCGGCCAAGTGCGGGTTGCAGGATCCGCACACCGCCCGCCCGCAAAAGCGTGGCGAATTCGGTCTTGGTGGTCAGCCGCTCGCCGGTTGCAAGTGGAATGCGGACCTGTTTCGCGACCTCGGCGAATTCCAGAAGATTGTCGGGCGGGATCGGTTCCTCATACCAGAGCGGGTTCCATGGCTCGAGCTCGCGGCCAAGCCGGATGGCGCCTTCGGTGGTGAACTGGCCATGGGTGCCGAACAGCAGATCGGCGCGGTCGCCGACCGCTTCGCGGATGGTTTTGCAAAAGGCGACCGAGCGCGAGATGTCGGACAGAGCGGGCTGATGCCCGCCCCGGATCGTATAAGGGCCGGCGGGGTCGAATTTCAGCGCCGTAAAGCCCTGATCGACATAGCGAAGCGCGGCCTCGGCCTGCTGGTCGGGGCTGGCCCAGAATTCGGTCGGGTCCTGGCCGGGCTCGGGGTAGAGATAGGTGTAGGCGCGCAGTCGGTCATTCATCCGCCCGCCATTCAGCGCCCAGACCGGGCGGTTGCGCGCCTTGCCGATAATGTCCCAGCAGGCGATCTCAAGCCCGGAAAAGGCCCCCATCACGGTGAGATCAGGGCGCTGCGTAAAGCCGGAGGAATAGACCCTTCGATACATGAGTTCGATGTTTTCGGGGTTTTCGCCCTGCATATGGCGGGTGAAGACGTCTTCGATGACGGCCTGCATCGCTTTGGGTCCGACGCTCGAAGCGTAGCATTCGCCATATCCGGTGATACCGCAGCGCGTGGTGAGTTTCGGAAAGATCCAGTAACGGCCGCCCCAGCCGGGCGCGGGTGGGGCAACAACAAAAATCTCTAGGTCCTGCAGGATCATGACGGGCGTCTCCTGTTTGGGGAGCGCCGGGCTTTTACTCTCCCGGGCCCCCGTGGAGTATTTGGGACATAAGGAAGGTAGCAGGGATTTCTTCAGGGGCCAGGGTGATTTTCGACGTGGCGGAGTCGGGATCAGGGGGTGAGGCCGGTGATCCGGTGCAGCAGGGCGGCGGTCTCTTGCGGCCTGGCGAAGAAGGGGGCGTGCCCGCAGGCAAGGGAGAAGCGGTGACCGGGCGGGACAGCACCGGCCATAGCGTGCTGGAAGGCGGGAGGGATGGCGCGGTCGTTTTCGCAGGTGATGGCGAAGCGCGGCAGGTTCTGTGAACGTGCGGTAAGACGGAGCGGGGTTTCCTGCGGTGCAATGGATTCGGGCGCCATTTGGCGGGCGGCGAGGGCCCGGGTCTCTGGCGGGCAGTCGTGGAAGAACAGGGGCGTCAGGCTTTCGGGGGCGAAGCTGTAGCTGCCGCTGGCGCGGTCGGTTTTCAGGGCGGCGCGCAGCGGTTGTTCGCTCTGGCTGCGGCGGCGTGAGGCGACGGAACTGCCGTTCCCGGGGATATAGCCGCAGAGCCAGATGAGGGCCTGGATTTTATCCGGATCGGTTTCGGCAGCGGCGGTGATCGGAAAGCCACCGGCTGAGTGGCCGACGAGCAAAGTGGGGCCGGTGAGGCTGTCGCAGATCGCCCGCGCCTGGTCTTTGAGGCTGATCCCGGGGCCGCGCGGCAGGTCGATTGCGCGGGCGCTGTGGCCGTGGCCGGTCAGGGCTTCGGTCAACCAGGGCCAGCACCAGGCACCAAAGCCCGAGCCATGGACCAGCAGAAAGTCAGCCATGCCCGATCCGGGTCAGGAAATCGCGGATCGCCTCGGCATAGTCATCGGGCTTTTCGGCCAGGGGAATATGGCCGGCGCCCCGGATCAGACGGAACTGGTGGCCGGGGATCAGATCGGCGGTTTCGCGTACCAGATCGACGGGGGTGGAGCCATCATGGCTGCCGGCGATCACCAGGGTCGGGAGCCGCAGCGTCGCGGTGGTCTCGTAGAAATCGGTGCCGGCAATGGCGCTGGCGCAGCCGGCCCAGCCCTCAGGGGATGTGGCAAGAAAGCGGGAGCTGAGACCGGCAAGCGCCGGGCTTTCACGCCAGTTGCGGCCCAGCCAGCGCTCCATCGTGGCGTCATGCAGGGCGGCGAGCCCTGCGCGGCGCACCAGCGCGATACGGTCCTGCCATTGCGAAGCGATGCCAATACGGGCGGCGGTGTTCGACAGCACAAGGCCCCGCACGAGATCGAGCCGTTTCACCGCCAGGCCCTGGGCGATCAGGCCCCCGATCGAAAGGCCGATCACCACACAGTCTTTCAGGCCGAAATGCCCGATCAGCCGTTCCGTGTCCTGGATCAGCGCGCCCATCTTATAGGGCGCGGGCGGGCAGTCGCTGGCGCCATGGCCGCGCAGATCGAAACTGAGAATGCGGTGCCGGGGCAGGTGGTCGATCAGCGGTTGCCAGATCTCATGGCTGAGGCCAAGCGCGTGGAGCAGCACCAGGGGTGGGCCATCTTCGGGGCCGGTGAGGCTGGCATTGAGACGCAGATCGGGCAGATAGATGAGGGGCATGTTCGAAATCTGTAATTATTTGCCGGAAATCCGGCAGTCAGGGGCAGGAAATGTTGGATCTTGTCAGGGGTTCTTTGTGAGGCAATCGCGGAACAGATCTTCCGAGACATTGCCACCCGAAGCGATGCAGATCACCTGATCAGGCAGATCAGGGCGCAAGAGCGCTGCCGCAAGCGCCACTGCGCCGCCGGGCTCCAGCACCAGACGCAGATGGCGGAAGGCGAGTGTCACGGCCTCCAGCGCCTCGGAATCACTGACCACAAGCCCCGGACCGGCCAGGGCAGAGAGCAGGGGGAAGGTCATCTTTCCGGGTATGGGCGTCAGGATCGCATCACAGACCGATCCGGTCAGGGCAGGGTTGCGCAGTCGTTCGCCGGCGGCAAGCGAGCGCGCCATATCGTCAAAGCCCTGGGGCTCGGCGGTGCGCAGGCGCAGTCCGGGCGCGCGTGCCTCCAAAGCCAGCGCAACCCCTGAGGATAGCCCGCCGCCGCCGCAGGGCACCAGCACATCGGCGCGGGCCAGTCCGGCCTCCTGCGCCTGTTCCGCGATCTCCAGCCCGACCGTACCCTGACCTGCGATCACCTCGGCATGGTCATAAGGCGGGATCAGGGCATAGCCGCGCTCTGTCGCGATCCGGGTGGCGATGGCCTCGCGATCCTCGGTCGCGCGGTTATAAAGCACGACCTCGCCGCCCCAGGCGCGGGTATTGGCGATCTTCACCTGCGGCGCGTCCTGAGGCATCAGGATCACGCTCGCGATGCCATGGCCCGAGGCCGCGCGCGCCACGCCCTGGGCGTGATTGCCCGAAGACATCGCGATCACGCCCGGCGTACCCGGCGGCAATGCCGAGACCGCCGCCCAGCCGCCGCGCGCCTTGAAACTGCCGGTGACCTGGAGCGATTCCGCTTTCACAAACACTTGCCGGCCGGCGATCCGGTCCAGCAGCGGTGCATTCAGCAGCGGCGTGCGCAGCACATTTCCCCGCAGACGTGCAGCGGCGGCTTCGATCATGGTGATGTTCATGCAAGGGCTCCGATCCAGGCGGTCAATGCGGCAAGCGCCTCTGGTTCGTCAAGAAAAGGAACATGGCCGCGCCCGGGGATTTCGGTGACAGCAAGATCTGGCCGGATCCGGAGCATCTGCGCGACCGTCGCAGATGAAAGCAGGTCGGAATTCGCGCCCCGGATAAGTGCAACCGGCAGGCCCCGGCTTGCCTCCCATTGCGGCCAGAGATCAGGGAGCGGCCGTGTCGGGTCATAGCCCGAAAGAAAGGCATCGCGCAGGGCCGGGTCGTAGCGCAGGGCCAGCCCGCCGGGCACCTCGATAAACAGCCGCGCCGCATGAGCGAGCCAGTCCGTAGCGCTGAGCCCGGTAAAGCCCGGGCTGTTGGCGGCCATTTGCAGCGCCACTTCGGCAAGGCTGCGGGCCTGGGGGGTACGGCCGATACGGGCAGCGATGCCTGACAGCCCTGCGGGGGCGATTTCGGGGCCGATATCGTTGAGGCAAAGCCCGATCAGCCGCTCCCGTGCCAGCTGGGCCAGCACCATGCCGATCAGCCCGCCGCGCGAGGTGCCAAGGAGCGCCGCGCGCCCGACCCCCAGATGATCCAGCAGCGCCAGCGCATCGGCGCCCTCCTGCGCGATGGTATAGGTCGCGGCGCCGGTGAAATCGCTCTCGCCGCGGCCGCGGTAATCCATCCGGATCACGCGGCAGCTGCCCAGGGCTGGCAGCGCGGGGATGAAATCCTCTTTCGTGCGGGTCAGACCGGCGAGGCACAGGACCGGCAGGCCATCCTCTGCCCCGTCCAGGCAATAGGCCAGCCGGGTGCCGTCGGGGCTGGTGAAGAACAGGGTCTCGCCCATCTGGTCTTCGGCACTGAGCCTGTTCTGGTCTGGCATGGCATCTCCTTCCTGGGTCTGCATTGGCTGCGGATGGGGCAGGGATATTGGGCGGTGGAGGCTGGTGGCCTCGGCTCAGATTGCCCGCTGCGGGGCGAAGGGGGAAGGGGGGCTGGCCCCGGTTTGTCCGGGAATGCCGGGCTTTCACGGCCCCGGGGCCGCGCAAAAACCGCAGGCGCGGCATCACGCCGCTTGCCGCGCGGGGGGTTCAGCCGTAAATCCCCCCAGACCGTTGCTACACCTGTCGCCATTATTTCATCGCTCTCCTTGCCTAAACCCCAGCCGGGGCGGTTTGCGCCCCCCCCGGGAACCGGGGATACCGGCCTGAAACCGCCCGACCAGCCACAGGAGCCCCCATGGCCCGTAAGCCAGCAAATGCCCGCGCGGCCGCAAGCAGTCCGGCCGCCAATGGCGAGGAGCGTGCGTCGCGCAAGGTCTCGGCGCTTGGGGGCTTGCGACCTTTCCTGCGGCCTTACCGTCTTATGCTGCTGCTGGCGCTGTTTGCGCTGGTGCTGACGGCGGGGGTGACGCTTGTGCTGCCGCTGGCGGTGCGCCGGGTGGTTGATGGCTTTGGCAATCATCTCGAACTTCTGGATACCTATTTCTCGGCCTTTCTGCTGATCGCGGCGCTGCTCGCTTTGGGGACGGGGCTGCGCTATTACGTTGTGACCCGGCTGGGAGAGCGGGTCGTCGCAGATATCCGCAAGGCGGTGTTCGCCCGGGTGACCTGCCTTTCGCCGTCATTCTTCGAGAAGACCATGACCGGCGAGGTGGTCTCGCGCATCACCACCGATACCACGCTGATCCTGTCGGTGATCGGCTCTTCGGTTTCGGTTGCGCTGCGCAATCTGCTGATGCTGATCGGCGGCATGGTGATGCTGCTGCTGACTTCGGCCAAGCTTACCGGGCTGGTCTTGCTGATCGTGCCCGCCGTGGTGGTACCGATTGTGGTGATGGGGCGGCGTCTGCGGCGGCTCTCGCGCGAGAACCAGGACTGGATCGCGGAAAGCTCGGGCATGGCGTCTGAGGCGCTTGGGGCCATCCAGACCGTGCAGGCCTTTACCCATGAAGAGGCGACCCGCGCCAGATTTGCCCGGGTGACGGAAGAGAGCTTCATTTCGGCAAAGACCCGCATCGGCACCCGCGCGGTGATGACGGTGATCGTGATCTTCCTTGTGTTCGCAGGGATTGTCGGCGTGTTGTGGATCGGCGCGCGCGATGTGCGTGGCGGCGCGATGAGTGTCGGAGAGCTGATCCAGTTCGTGATCTATGCGGTGCTGGTGGCGGGTTCGGTCGGGTCTTTGTCCGAGATCTGGGGCGAATTGCAGCGCGCTGCCGGCGCGACCGAACGGCTGGTCGAGCTTTTGAACACCGAAGACGAGATCCGTGATCCTGCGCGCCCGGCTTTGCTGCCGCGCCCGGTGAAAGGCGCGATTGCCTTTGACAATGTCGGTTTCTCCTATCCGACGCGCCCGGGCCAGCTGGCGCTGGACGGGGTGTCCTTCACCGTGAACCCGGGCGAGACCGTGGCGCTGGTCGGCCCGTCCGGCGCCGGGAAATCCACGGTTCTGCAACTGATCGAGCGGTTCTATGACCCGCAATCGGGGCGCATCACGCTGGACGGGATCGCACTGGACAGCCTTTCGCGCGAAGATTTCCGCCGTGAAATTGCGCTGGTGCCGCAGGATCCGGTGATTTTCGCGATGACGGCGCGCGACAATATCCGCTTTGGCCGCCCCGATGCGACCGATGCCGAGGTCGAGGCTGCGGCCCGCACCGCGCAGGCGCATGATTTCATCATGGGGCTTCCCGGCGGCTATGACAGCCGTCTGGGCGAACGCGGCGTGATGCTGTCAGGCGGCCAGCGCCAGCGCATTTCCATCGCGCGGGCGATCCTGCGCGATGCGCCGGTCCTGCTGCTGGATGAGGCGACTTCCGCGTTGGATTCGGAATCGGAACATGCGGTTCAGAAAGCGTTCAGCCGCCTGTCGGAAGGGCGCAGCACGCTGGTCGTGGCGCATCGCCTTGCCACCGTCAAAAGCGCTGACCGGATCCTCGTCTTCGAGGGCGGCCGGATCGTGGCCGAAGGCACGCATGACGCATTGGTGCGCGAAGGCGGGCTTTACGCGCGGCTGGCAAAACTGCAGTTCACCGACGGGCTGGCGGCCTGACAGGTCAGGTATTCCGCCATGCCTGACCCGGCTGTTGCTTTGACCTTGCGGTGAAAAGCGGCGAAAAAGGTTGGCAAGCCTCGCCCCCGTCGCCACATTCCTGTGATGAGCCGCGCGCGAGACGGGGCGCAGAAGGGGAGAACGGCATGGCAGGAACCGCGACAGGCGCTGCAGGTGCAGGGCAGAACGTCTACGCCACGAGGGAAGATTTCAGGGCGCTGGAAGCCGAGATGCCCTGGGCGGACCGCGATGTTCCCCGCACCATCCATGAGGCGCTGAGCCGGGTGAAAGCCGCCCATGGCGCGCGTCCGGCAATCAGCTACCAACTGCTCTCGGATCCCGGGGCGGCAAACGCAACCCTGACCTGGGCCGGGCTGCATGACCAGGTGACGCGGGCCGCGAACCTCTTTCGCACGCTTGGGGTCGGGCCGACAGATGTCGTGGCCTATGTGCTCCCGAATACGCTCGAGACGGCGGTGACGCTGCTGGGGGGCATGGTTGCGGGGATCGCCAATCCGATCAACCCGCTGCTTGAGCCGTCGCAGATTTCCTCGATTCTGCGCGAGACAAAGGCAAAGGTGGTGGTGACGCTGCGCGCCTTTCCCAAGACCGATATCGCGCAGAAGGTGGCCGAGGCCGTGCGCCATGCCCCGAATGTCAGACATGTGCTGGAAATTGATCTTCTGACCTATCTGACCGGGGTGAAAAAATTCATCGTGCCGCTGGTCCGCCCGAAAAACCCGGTCGCGCATACGGCGGATGTGCAAAGCTTCCATACCGCGCTGGCGCGTCAGCCTGGCGACCGGCTGACCTTCCAGGATGATCCCGCCGACCGTGTTGCTGCCTATTTCCACACCGGCGGCACCACGGGCATGCCCAAGGTCGCGCAGCACAAAGTCTCGGGGATGATCTATAACGGCTGGATCGGCGGCACGCTTTTGTTCCGCGAGACCGATGTGGTCATGTGCCCGCTGCCCTTGTTCCATGTATTTGCCGTCTATCCGATCCTGATGTCGATGATCTCATCTGGCGCACAGGTCGTTTTCCCCACCCCGGCCGGATACCGGGGCGAGGGGGTTTTCGACAATCTGTGGAAGCTGATCGCGCGCTACCGCTGCACCTATCTGATCACCGTGCCGACCGCCCTGGCCGCGCTGATGCAGCGCCCGGTCAATGCCGATATCTCAAGCCTGCGCGCCGGGTTCTCGGGCTCTGCCCCTTTACCGATAGAGCTGTATAACCGGTTCAAAAAGGAAACCGGGGTCGAGATTGTCGAGGGGTATGGCCTGACCGAATGCACCTGTCTGGTGGCTGTGAACCCACCGGCAGGGGTAAAGAAAAACGGCTCGGTCGGGCTGATCTTTCCCTATAGCCATGTTCGGATCCTGAACCGCGACGGAGAGGGCGGCTTTACCGAGGCCGGCACTGATGAGGTCGGCGAGATCTGCGTCGGCTCGCCCGGGGTCTATGAGGGCTCGACCTATACCGAGGACGACAAGAACAAGGATCTCTTCGCCGAAGGCCGGTTCCTGCGCACCGGCGATCTGGGCCGGATCGACGCGGACGGCTATCTCTTCATCACCGGCCGCGCCAAGGATCTGATCATTCGCGGCGGCCACAATATCGACCCGGCAGTGATCGAAGAGGCGCTGTCCGGCCATCCGGCAGTCGCCATTGTCGGCGCCATCGGCCAGCCCGATCTGCATGCGGGAGAGCTGCCTGCGGCCTATGTCGAACTGGTCAAAGGGGCCTCGGTGACGGTGCCCGAGCTGATGTCTTACGCCGAAAGCCATATCTCCGAGCGCGCGGCGGTGCCGAAATATATCGAGATCCTGCCGGAATTGCCGAAAACCGCTGTCGGCAAGGTCTTTAAACCCGATCTGCGAAGGCTGGCGATCATCCGCTGCTTCAATGCAGCCCTCGACAAAGCGGGGCTCGCGGTGCGGGTCATTTCGGTGATCGAGGATAAGAAACGCGGCCTCGTCGCCCGGGTCAGCAAAGAGGCCGGCGTGACACAGGCCGCGGTCGAAGCGGTGCTGGGCGGCTTTACCAGCCCCTGGGAATGGGACGACTGACGGGATTGCCCGGCTTTATGACAGGAGTTTTCATTTGATGATTCCCGGCTTTCGCAGCACTCTCGCCCCTGTGAACGGCAGTTGAACGACAGTTGAAGGACATCACAGAATGAAACTGGCCAGGGGTGTTTCCGGTATCGCGCTTTCCGCTTTGCTTGCGCTGGCTCAGGTTGTGCCGGCGCTGGCCTATTCCAGCGAGATCCTGTTCCAGCACAAGCACTGGAAAGTGGATATCCATGGCTGGGATGATGGCGAGGTCGGCTGTCGTGCCGTTGTCGGCGACGACAAGGAAAGCTTTGCGATCTGGATCTTTCAGGATGCGATGATCCAGCTGCAGTTCTTTTCCACCTCCTGGGATTTCGGCACCGAAGGCCAGGTCGCAGATCTGCGGGTCCAGATCGACAAGCGTGAAGGCTGGGATCTGACCGCCGCCAGTCTCAAGCAGAATTCAGTGAGCTTCAATCTGCCCGACAGTGATGCGGCGGTGAGTTTCGTGATGGAGATCGCGGGGGGCAACAAGCTGTTCCTGCGTTCGAAAGACGGAAAGGATGTGCAGAATTACTCGCTTTCGGGGTCGAAAGCCTCGATCACGTCGCTGCTCGAATGCGGCGATGCGATCACCGGCAAAAGCGCGCCTCCGGCACCGTCAAACCCGTTCCAGTGATGTCGCAATGGGGAGAGCCGCGCTTGCGTGGCAGGCAGCGATCCCGCTGCGATGGGGCAGCGGACCAGGTTGCGCCCAAGGCCCCCACTGGCTCTGGCTTGTAAAATTGCCGAACGGGCACTACCTCTCAGTCAAATTCCTTCCGGAGAAGCTGTCCCTATGCGTCTGAACCTCGCCGCCACCACCCTCCCGGTTTCGCTACGAGAAGTTCAGACCCATGCCCGCATCCGTTTTTCTGTCCCATCTGTCGTGGTCCACGCCTGACGGAACACCGCTTTTCACTGATCTCAGCCTGGCTTTCGGCCCTGAACGGACCGGCGTCGTTGGCCGCAATGGTTCCGGCAAAAGCACGCTTCTGCGCCTTATTTCTGGTGATTTACCACCCGCTTCCGGTCAGGTGCGGATTTCTGGTGCCATAGCGATGATGCGACAGGACGCGATGGAGCATCCTGACGACACCATAGCTGACCTGTTCGGTATCCGGCCCGCGCTTGATTTGCTCACTCGGGCCGAGGCGGGGCTTGCGAAGGCCGATGAACTGGCGGATGCGGACTGGACATTGCCAGCCCGGATCGAGGCCGCGCTTTTGCGCTGTGGCCTCTCCGCCGCACCGCACACACCGCTTGCGACACTTTCCGGTGGACAGCGCAGTCGCGCCGCCCTGGCCGCCCTGATTTTGGCAGAGCCGGATTTCCTGGTTCTGGATGAACCGACCAACAATCTCGACCGTGATGGGCGCAGGGCGGTCATCGACCTCCTTCGGGGATGGACGGGCGGGGCGATTATTGTCAGCCATGATCGCGAACTTCTGGAAGAAATGGACGCCATCGTCGAACTGACCGCGCTTGGGGCAACCCGATATGGCGGGAACTACAGTGCCTTCCGGCAACGCAGGGATGCGGAGCTGAATGCAGCGGCCCGTGATCTTGCCGATGCGGAAAAAGCCCTCTCGGATGCTGCGCGTCGCGCGCAGCAGGCGGCCGAGCGTAAGGCGCGCAAGGACGGTGCCGGGCATCGGGCGCGCGCCAGAGGGGATCAGCCAAAAATACTGATGGATTTCGCGAGGGGAAGGGCGGAAGCCTCGGGTGGTGCCGGGGCGCGTCTGCGGGATGCCCGGCGCCAAGCGGCGGATGAGGCAATGTCCGCCGCGCGCGAAAAGGTCGAAATCCTGCAACCGCTCCGTATGGACATTCCTCCGACCGGCCTTGCCCCCGGCAAGACGGTGCTGACACTGGATGGCCTGACCGGCGGCTATGATCCTGCCCATCCTGTGATCCGCGATCTGTCGCTGACCGTCACCGGCCCCGAACGGTTCGTCATCGCCGGGCCGAATGGCAGCGGTAAGACCACGCTGCTGAAGATCATCACCCGCCAGATCACGCCGCAATGCGGGCGTGCGGAGGTGATGGTGCCCTTCGCGCTGCTGGATCAGCATGTCGGATTACTCGATCCGGCCCGCAGCCTTCGCGATAACTTCCTGCACCTGAACCCCGTGGCGGATAGCCATATGGCCCATGCCGCACTGGCCCGGTTTGGGTTCCGTGCATCGGACGCCTTGCGCTATACGCGTGAATTGAGTGGCGGCGAGCGCCTTCGCGCCGGACTGGCCTGCGCCCTTGGTGCAACGCCGCCGCCGATGTTGCTGATCCTGGACGAACCGACCAATCACCTCGATCTGGACGGGATCGCCGCATTGGAGGCTGCGCTGGCTGCTTATGATGGTGCGGTGTTGGTCATCAGCCACGACACGGAATTCCTTGAATCGCTCGCGTGGGACAGAGCGCTTCATCTCGGGCTATGACCGCTTCGTCCCATATTGCACCTTCGGGTTCTCTGTGAGGCCGGCGAGGGGATCTCTGCAGAGCTTTAGGGGGCGTTTGACCTGGGGCGGGCAGGGGGGCTCAGCGCAGGCTGTACAAAGCTCGATCGGCGCAGGTTCGGGGGCCAGACAGCGCTGCATTGGCAGTCACGCTGCCGTGGCGTCAGGCTGGCTGATCGGCCAGCAGGTCCTAACCAACTAAAACTCTCGGCTTTACTTTTCTGATAAAACTTGTCATCCATTCCGGCAGCCAGGCAATGGTTCCAATCCATCCCTTTGCCGCCGCGAGGCCATATGACCGGTTCGTTCAGTTGCCCTGCCAGGTCCGCCCGCTCGTTCTGCGTGGCATCGCATGCTGCACCCTGCGCTGTCCTGTTGGCCGGTTCCCCTTTTCCCGCCGGAGTTAAGTCTTGAAAAATCCGCGTCTTGTGAAAAACTCCCGTCTTGTCCTCGCTGCCCTGCTGAGCACCACGCTCGCGGCTCCGGCGCTCGCGGCAGATCCTGCCGGCGTGGTGGCACATTATGCCGATATCGCCGAAGCTTCTTATGGTGACAGCCTCGCCACCGCGCGGGTGCTGCGGGAATCACTTGGAAACCTGGTCGCGCAGCCATCGCAGGAAACGCTGGATGCGGCGCGCAGCGCCTGGCTTGCCGCGCGCGTGCCCTATCAGCAGACCGAGGCCTTCCGCTTTGGCAATGCCCTGGTCGATGACTGGGAAGGCAGGGTGAACGCCTGGCCGCTGGATGAGGGTCTGATCGATTATGTCGACGCCGCCAGCTATGGCGAGAGCGAAGAGAACCCGCTCGCGACCCTGAATGTGATCGCGAACCCGAAATTCACCCTTTCGGGGACTGAGATCGACGCCACCACCATCACGCCCGCGCTGATCGCGGATGTGTTGCAGGAGGCCGACGGGATCGAGGCCAATGTCGCCTCGGGCTATCATGCGATTGAATTCCTGCTCTGGGGTCAGGATCTGAACGGCACCGGCCCGGGCGCGGGCAACCGGCCCTGGACCGATTATGCCACGGGTGACGCCTGCACCGGCGGCAATTGCGACCGCCGCGCCGCCTATCTGATCGCGGCCTCCGACCTTCTGGTCTCGGATCTCGAAGAGATGACCGGCAACTGGGGCGCCGAGGGCGAGGCCCGCAAGGCGGTTGTCCAGGACCCGTCGGCCGGGCTGATGGCGATCCTGACCGGTATGGGCTCTTTGTCTTACGGTGAGCTCGCAGGCGAGCGGATGAAGCTTGGCCTGATGCTTTCGGATCCGGAAGAGGAGCATGACTGCTTCTCGGACAATACCCATAACAGCCATTATTATGATGGGCTGGGCATCAGGAATGTCTATCTCGGCGAATATACCCGCATTGATGGCACGAGACTGACCGGCCCGTCGGTGTCGGAGCTGGTGGCAGCAAAAGATGCCGCAGTCGATACCCAGCTGAAGGCCGAACTGGACAGCTCGGTTGCGGCACTGAACGCGATCAAGACCGCGGCCGAGGAAGGCTTCGCCTATGACCAGATGCTGGAAGCCGGCAATGAGAAGGGCGAGAAACTGATCATGGGCGCGGTCAATGCGCTGGTGACCCAGACCGCCTCGATCGAACGCGCGGTTTCCGTGCTGGACCTGTCGAAGATCGATTTCGAGGGGTCCGACAGCCTCGACAACCCCAACGCCGTCTTCCAGTAAGCTGAGAGAACCGCCGCCATGATCGTCTGTCATTGCATGAGCATCTCGGATCACGAAATCCGCGCCGCCGTGGACTGGATGCGGGCGGCGGATCCCTCGACCATCATCACCCCTGGCAAGGTCTATCACGCGCTTGGCAAGAAGGCGGATTGCGGCGGTTGCATGCCGGTCTTCCTTGATACGATGCGCAGCTGCGAGAGCTTTGGTGTGGCCGGAGATCCGGCGCGACCGGCGGCTCCGATGCTGAAACCGATGCGCGCGCGCCGTCTGGGCTGAGAGAAAGTCCCGGTTTTTCCGGGCGTTTTTGTCGGATTTAGAATAATTCTAAAAAATGCCCTTCGCCCCATAGACAGCGGCTCCGGGGCGATTTACCTTCAGCCCATCCGTAGCAAGCCGGGCCCTGTGCCCGCGCAACGATTGGGGTTTGCCATGAAGGGCGACAAGAAAGTCATCGAATATCTCAATGCCGGCCTGCGCTCCGAGCTGACCGCGGTGAGCCAGTACTGGCTGCATTACCGCCTGCTCGACGACTGGGGCTATGGCAAGCTCGCCGCCAAGGCGCGCGCCGAGTCGATCGAAGAGATGCAGCATGCGGATAAGTTCATCACCCGCATCATCTTTCTCGAAGGCCACCCGAATCTGCAAAAGCTCGACAGCCTGCGGATCGGCCAGAATGTGAAAGAGATCCTCGAGGCGGATCTCGCCGCCGAGCACGGCGCTCGCGCCCTCTATATCGAGGCGCGCCGCTATTGTGACGAAGCCGGTGACTATGTCAGCCGCGCGCTGTTTGACGAGCTGATCCAGGATGAGGAAGGCCATATCGACTTCCTCGAAACCCAGCTGGGTCTGTTCAAAGAGCTGGGCGACAAGAATTACGGTCTGCTGAATGCTTCGCCGGCCAATGAAGCCGAATAAGAACAGCCTTAATATCTGATCCTGAAGAGCCGTGGAGGGGAAACCTGCCGCGGCTCTTTCGATAAGAGAAGCAGGAGGGGGCCAGCCCCCTCGCGGCTTTGCCGCTCACCCCCGGGATATTTAGAGACAGATGAATGCCGCAGGCTGATTTCATCTGTCCCTTAAATATCCCCGCCGGAGGCTTCCGCAGCCGGGCAGGGAGCGCCGCGCGGATCATTCGCGTGCCAGCGCCACAACCGGGTCGAGTTTCGAGGCCGCGCGGGCCGGCAGATAGCCAAAGACGATGCCGATAGTCGTTGAGGACAAAAAGGCTGCGATGATGGTGAGGGTGGAATAGCTCAGCCGGATTTCCTGGCCGATCTGGCCCGCCAGCCAGCCGCCACCAAGGGCGAGGGCAACGCCCAGCACACCTCCGATGAAGCAGACCAGAACTGCTTCGATCAGGAACTGTGCGATGATGTCGGAGCGTCTTGCCCCCACTGCGAGACGGACGCCGATTTCGCGGGTGCGTTCGGTCACCGAGACCAGCATGATATTCATCACGCCAATGCCGCCGACGATCAGCGAGATCACAGCGATCGACGAGATCAGGAGGGTCAGCGTCCGGTTGTTGGCGGTGAGATTTTCGCGGATCGTGTCGGAATTGGTGAGGAAGAAGTCCTCCTTGCCATGGCGCTGGGTCAGGAGCCGGGTGATCCCGGCCTCGGCCTCGGCCATATCGGCGTCGTCATGCACCCGCACGGTGATCGAATCCACGCGGTTCTGGCCGGTGATGCGCTGACTGACGGTTGTATAGGGCAGGAATATCCGCGGGGTTGACGGGCCAAAGCTCTGGCCGGAGGCGCTGACCACGCCGATCACCTCGATCGGCACCCGCCCGATCAACAGGACTTTGCCGATCGGATCCTCGCCCGCGGCAAAGAAGGCGTTGCGCGCATCACTGTCGAGCACGCCGACCTGGGCGCGGCTGTCGACGGCGATCTGTGTCAGAAGCTGCCCGCTGGCGAGTGTGAACCCGCCGACATCGAAATAGGCCGCGCCGACGCCGCGCACGGAGAGGCTCGCCGTCACCGCGCTGCGAGTCACATTCTCCGTGGTGGAGATCTCGGGGGAGGCCGAGGCGGTATAGGCTTCGCCGGCCAGCACCGTCGCATCAGTGTCGATCAGCGTGTTGATCCGCCTCGCATTGCGGTCGCCAAAACCGGTGCCCGGTCGTACGGTGATGGTCGAGGTGCCGAGCGAAGCGATGTTTTCGAGCACCTGTTCGCGCGATCCGGTGCCAAGTGCCACCACCGACACGACCGAAGCGATGCCGATGATGATCCCGAGCATGGTCAGAAAGCTGCGCAACCGATGCGCATTGAGCGAGCGCAGTGCCATGGTGAAGGCGTCGCGCAGCCGGCCGGCCCGGGCGAGAGGGCCGGTTTTTTCAGGCGGCGCGGGGTCGGGCGTCGCTCCGGTCACCGGGGCGGGGCCGCTGTCTGAAAGGATCGTGCCATCCGAGATCTCGATCACCCGTCCGGCGCGGGCGGCGACATCGCGGTCATGGGTGACGATGATGATCGTATGGCCGCGCGCATTCAGCTCATCGAGCAGCGCCAGCAGGTCTTTGCCGGAGCGGTTGTCGAGCGCGCCGGTCGGCTCATCGGCGAGGATCACCTCGCCGCCATTCATCAGCGCGCGCGCGACAGAGACACGTTGCTGCTGGCCGCCCGAAAGCTCTGACGGGCGGTGGTCGCTGCGTTCGCCAAGGCCGAGCCGCGTGAGCAGTTCTTTCGCGCGCCGCGACCGCTCACCGGCAGGGCGGCCGGCATAGATCGAGGGCACTTCGACATTGCCGCTGGCATCGAGGTCGGCAAGCAACTGATAGCGCTGGAATATGAAACCGAAATGCAGACGGCGCAGCCGGGCGCGGCCTTCTTCGGGCAGGGCGGTCACATCAATGCCGCCATAGTGGTAACTGCCGGTCGTGGGACGGTCGAGACAGCCGATGACGTTCATCAGCGTCGACTTTCCCGAACCGGAGGTGCCGACAATCGCCACCATCTCACCGGCATGGATGGTCAGGCTGACATCTTTCAGCACGGTGAGGCTCTCGCCGCCGCTGGTGAAGCTGCGGCTGATGCCGCGCAAATCGATCAGCGGCGGGCCGCTTCTGACGGTGTCACTCATGCGTCGTCACTCATCCATCGGGCCTCAGAACAACCCACCCGAAGGCCGGTGCGTTGCGCCTTGTGTCCGGCCCGCCTGGCCCGGTTGCGAACCGGACTGGCCCGCCCCACGCGACATGGCGCCGGAGGGCGCGGTCACGATACGTTCACCTTCGCTGATCCCCGTGACGATCACGGTCTGGCTGGCGGTGGCGGCCCCGGTCTCGACATCGCGGATTTCGACTGCGCCGCTTGTCGGGTCCAGCACCCGCACTTTCTTCCCGCTGCTCCGGCCAGAAATCACGGCGGCGGTCGGTACGATCAGCGCATCGGGGATCTCTTCCATCACGATCACCACTTCGGCGGTCATGCCGATCCTGAGGATGCCTTTCGGGTTCGGCACTTCGAGAATGGCGCGGTAATAGATCGCCGAGCTGGTATCGACCTCGTCTGCGGTCGCGATCGAGGCCGGGGCCGGCTCGATATCGCGCAGGACCGCGTCAAAGCGCATATCCGGCGCCCCCGAGAGGGTGAAGCTCGCCTTTTGCCCGGGCTGGACCGCGATCACATCGGCCTCGGAAATATCGACCTTGATGATCATGCGGTCCAGATCGGCCAGTTTGATCAGCGTCGGGCTGGACTGGTTGGCGTTGATCGTCTGCCCTTCGCGGGCGACCAGGGCAACGACCGTTCCGTCTGAGGGCGCCGTGATCCTTGTGCGTTCCAATGCGATATTCGCGGCCTGAACGGCCAGTTCGGCCTGGGATTCGCTGGCTTTCAGCGCTGCGAGATTGGCTTCAGCGACCTTGAACTGCGCTTCGCTGGCCTCAAGCGTCTGGGCGGTGGCCAGCTTGCGGCTGCTCAGCTCGCGCTGACGTTCCAGCGCGAGGCGGGCCTCTTCGATACTGGCCTCCTGGGCCGCGATCTGGGCGCGGATCTGGGCCAGGGAGGCCTGGGCGCGCAGCTGGTCGGTCTTCTGATCTTCAGGGTCGATCTGTGCGACCAGGTCTCCGGCGGCGAGTTTCTGCCCCAGTTCAACCGGCAGGGACTGGATCTGACCGCCGACCTGGGCACCGACCGAGACAAGGCTCGCGGCCTCGATCACGCCGGTTGCCAGCACGGTCTTGCGGAACGTGCCGCGGATCACCGCCTCCGAGGCCGGCGCGGCCTGGGCGGCGCCCTCGCTCATCTGCATCCGCCACAGGCCAAAGCCCGCGCCGCCGGCAAGAGCGAGGATAAGGGTGGTCCAAAGGATTTTGCGCATCTGGCTTTGATCCGGCTTGCTTGTGCTGCTCGTCTGTTGCCGGATTATACGTGCGCGATGCAAGCTTCCGTCGCGGCCGGGTGCGGGATTTATCGTTCAGGCATCAGGTCTGGTGAAGACGAAGACCACGCCGAACCCCATAATCGCGGCAACCACCAGGATCAGCGGCCAGCCGGGATTGCTGCCCCAGAGGAACAGCACGAAGCCAAGGCTGCAACCTCCGGCTGCCATCCATTTCGCGCGGCGCGGGATCGCCCCCTTGTCGCGCCAGTCGCGCAAAAGCGGGCCGAAATGGCGGTGATCCAGCAGCCAGCGCTCCAGCCGGGGCGAGGACCGGGTGAAACAGGCGGCGGCGAGCAACAGGAAGGGTACGGTCGGCAGCACCGGCAGAAAGGCTCCGACAAAGCCTAGCCCGGTGAAAAACAGCCCGAGGATGAGAAAAAGCGCACGGGTGAGGGCGGTTCCGCTGGCCGCGCGGCTCTCAGGGCAGGCATTCGCGATGTGCTCAGGCGCGGCTGCATCATTGGTCGGGGGGCGTTCAGCGGTCATCGGGTAACCCGGGTTTCAGGAGGTAGGGCGCGATCCGTTCCGGGCGGAACCCCTGTCCGATCAGCCGCCCCATCAGCCGCGCCAGCACCGGCCAACGCGTGATCATGCGGATAAAGCCCGGCGGGCGCGGGCTGGTCTCGCCGTCAGGGCGGCGCTTGCGGCGCATCATCTTTTGCAAGCCTTGCGTTGCGCGTGTCGGAAAGAGCCTGCGCGTCTCGACCCGGGCGAGGTCGCGCGGGCTCAACCTTCCTTCGCGAAGGGGGCGAGCCAGAATATTCGCCGCCGCCACCGCATCCTGGATCGCCAGACTGACGCCAAAGCCCCCGACAGGCGACATCGCATGGGCGGCATCGCCGATACACAGCACGCCGGGCGCCCACCAGCGCGTCAGCCGGTCCATCCGGATCGACAGAAGATGGACCTGATCCCAGGCGGTGATTTCGTCAAACCGGCCGGGCGGAAGCGGCGCCAGCGCGGCCAGTGCCGCACGAAACGCGGGCAGGCCAGCGGCCTGCAGATCGTCATAGGATCCTTTGCGGATCACATAGCCGCATTGCCAGTACTCACCCCGGTCGATCAGCACGAGGCCCTGGCCCGGGCCGGCATGGCTCATCGCGGGCGCGGGGTCATCGGCCCGGCGCGAGAGCCGCAGCCAGACCACATCCACCGGCGAGCCGAAATCGGTGACGCTAAACCCCGCCTCGCGCCGGATCACCGAATGCCGGCCATCGGCGCCAATCACAAGCGGCGCGCGGATCTCGCCCGCCCCGGTATCCGACTGCCAGGCAAGGCCACAGACTTTTTCGCCATCGCGCAGAAGACCGGTGACGGAATGCCCCATTTTAAGGGTGAAACCGGGAAGCGCGGCGGCTTTTCGGGCAAGGAAGTTCAGGAAATCCCATTGCGGCATGAAGGCGATAAAGCGGCATTCGGTCTTCAGCCTGCGGAAATCGGCGATGGTCACCTGCCGCCCGCCGATCTCGGCATGAAGATCAGGTGCCTTCTGATGCGGCAGGGCGAGAAATTCCTCTAGCCAGCCCAGATCGGCGATCAGTTGCAGGGTTGAGGGATGGATGGTGTCGCCGCGAAAATCATGCAGGAAATCAGGGTGTTTCTCGAGAACGCTCACCCGCAGCCCCGCGCGGGCCAGCAAAAGCCCCGCCATCATGCCCGCCGGGCCGCCGCCTGCGATCACGCAGTCCTGATCCTGTTCCGGCATCGTCCTGTCCTCGCCTCAGGCCCATCTCTGAGCCGCCTCCGCTCTGCCCTCGGGGGCAGGTCGGCGCTGCCGTTCTGGCGAAAGCGGGGCGCGCGGCTTGTGGCGGCCCTGGCTGGCTGAACGCATACGGCTATCTTCGCATGCGGGCGGGCGGGTTTCCAGAGCCTCCCCGCCGCCCCGGCCTGCGACACGCAAGTGTGTCCGGGCCTGCAGGGTCAGCGCAGGGGGATTATCCGGCGCATTGCGGCCAGCTGCGGGCCTTTTCCTTCAGCAGCCCGACAAAGGCCTGGACCTTGCGGGTGCGGTGCAGGTCGACATGGGTGACGATCCACAAAGGCGAATCCCATTCCGGGCGCGGCGCCAGAACCTCGACGAGGTCGGGACGGGTCGCGGCCTCCCAGGCGGGCAGGAAACCGATGCCCACACCATCTTCCAGCGCCGCATCCCAGGCCGCCGGTTCGGTCGAGCGGAAGGTGAGCTGTTCGTTCGACACCTTGTCGCGCAGCCAGCGGAAAAACGCGGCGCGGCTGCCCTCGCTTTCGGCGATGACAAAGCGGTGGCCGGCAAAATCATGTTCCGATTCCGGTTTGCCCCAGGCCTCGACATAGGATTTCGATGCGTAAAGCCCGTAGCGGATCCGGATCAGCGGCTGGACGACATTGTCGGGCTCTTCGGGGGCCGCGCCGGCGCGGATCGCCACATGCGCCTCGCCATAATCCAGCCGGAAGATGCGCATGTCGGTCAGAAGCCGTACGATCACCGCCGGATGCTGGCGCTGGAAATCCGCCAGCACCGGAACCAGCAGGCCCGACAGTCCGGCGATCGAGGTGATGATGAACTCGCCCTGCACCGTCTCGCCATGACCCTTGATGCGCGAGCCGAGCTGGGCAAATTGCTCTTCGGTGGTCTGGGCGACGGTCAGAAGGTCGCGCCCGGCTTCGGTCGGCGTATAGCCGCGGGTATGGCGCTGAAAAAGTCGCGTGCCGAGCCGTTTTTCCAGCGCATCAATATGGCGGATCACCGTGGCATGGTGGACGCCCAGCACTTCCGCAGCCCCCGAGACGGTTCCAAGGCGGGCGACCTGATAGGCGGTGCGGATCTCGTCCCAGTTTTCCATAAACTCCCCCGGCTGGCTGTGCGTCAGCGCACAGATGATTACGGATTGGCGCAAGAGGCAAGGGGGCTCCGGGGTAAACATGCAAGGATGCAGGGAAATCTTCCCCGGGCCAATGAGGGGCATGAGATTGGGTTGCTTTTGCCGCAAATTCACCAGAATGATGCGAGAGCTTGCCCGGGTGAGTATGCGCGCCAGTCCGGCTGCGCGCCGGTCCGGATGGATACAAAGGGCGATTGCACCAGCGATGATCAGTTTGCCGGGTTTCTTTGTCGTAAGGGCTGTAGGTGCGGTCAGGCTGGCGCTCTCGCTGCTCCGAATTCCACTGACCGGTATCGCGCTGGTCGGGGCCGCATTGGCACCGATCCTTTGGCCGGCGCCGGCTGCGGCCGATCCGAAGGCGGTGATCGGGATGCAGACTGCCGATGAAGCACGGGGCTGGCAGCCGGTGGGCAAGCTGGTGCTTGGGGATCGCGGGTTCTGCACCGGGGTGCTGATCGAGCGGCAACTGGTGCTGACAGCGGCGCATTGCCTCTTTGACAAGGATACCGGCGCGCGGCTCAGGGATGAAATGATCACCTTCCAGGCCGGCTGGCGCAATGGCCGGGCTGAGGCCTATCGCGGCGTCCGCCGTTCGGTCGCGCATCCGGATTACGTCTATTCCGGCAGTGACAATCTGGGCCGCGTTGCCTGGGATCTGGCGCTTCTCGAACTCGACAAACCGATCATGTTGCCGCAGATCGAGCCTTTCCCCACCGGCCCGCGCCCGATGCGTGACGCCGCCGTCAGCGTGGTTTCCTATGCGAAGGACCGCTCGGAAGTGCCCTCGATCGAGCGCGACTGTGCCGTGCTCGCACTTGAGACATCGGCGCTGGTCCTGACCTGTGACATCGATTTCGGCTCCTCGGGTGCACCGGTTTTCGCGCTGCGCGACGGGCGGCCCGAGGTCGTGGCGGTGATCTCGGCCAAGGCAGATTACAACGGCGAGAAAGTCGCGCTTGCCGTCGCGGTGGACGCGCCGCTGCAACGGCTGCGCGATGAACTTGGGCTCGATTTGCCCGGGCGCGGGGCGGCGGGAGTACGGGTGATCTCTGGCGGTGGCGCCAATCGCGGTGGCGGAGCGGCGGCGGAAACAGCGGCGGAAACAGCGGACCCGGCCAGCGGTGGCGGCCAGGCTACTAGCATGGGGCAGGGCGGCGCCAAATTCATCCGGCCGTAACGCATCTCGCGGGGGCCTCCCGACACAGCGCGGTGTTCACGCGGATGTGACCTCTGCCCGGCTGTTGCAGGCCCCTTGACGCAGGGGGCCGCGCTTCCCAGATCAGGGTCATGCCGGGCGCCATGATGGGTCCGGCGCCAATGCCCGGCCCCGTGAGGGGAGGGTCTGATCCAAAGAGCATCGCTTCCCAAGGAGGATGATCATGCGCAGCTATGATTTCGCACCGCTTTACCGTGCCACTGTCGGCTTTGACCGTGTGGCCGATCTGATGGACCGGGTTCTGACATCCGATGTCGCTCAGCCGGGCTATCCGCCCTATAATATCGAAAAAACCGCCGAAGATGCTTACCGCATCTCGGTCGCCGTTGCCGGGTTTGCCCCCGAGGATCTTACGGTCGAAGTCCGCGATGGCAGCCTGTTTGTGACCGCCCGCAAGGCCACCGATGAGGCCCCCCGCAGCTTCCTGCATCGTGGCATCGCGACCCGCGCCTTTGAGCGTCGCTTCGCGCTGGCTGATCATGTTCGCGTCACCGGCGCGACGCATGAGCTTGGCATGCTGCATATCGACCTCGCGCGCGAGATCCCCGAGGCAATGAAGCCGCGCCGCATCGAGATTTCTGGCCCGGTCAGGGCAGAAGCCCCCGCGCTTGAGGCAAGGGCGGAACAGGTGAACTGAGGCCCTGGTCTTCCTGAGACTATGTGGCAAAGACAAAGGCGCATCGGGCAACCGATGCGCCTTTTCTCATCTGGGTGGTTGCTTCGACCCTGTGGGCTGATCCGAAAGCTATGGCTGGTGTTGCCGGCAGAGGTGAAGGCTGAAATCTCTTGCCAGGGCTGCATGTGCCGCCAGGCGCGATCATGGGTCTGTTACAGCACCACCTGCGCGGTGCAGGCGCAGCTGGCGTCGCGGACGGCACCTTGCCTGATCCCGTAGCCGCAAACCTTGCAGTTCTTTTGGGAGATCGAACACGCCGCCCGGGCCACGCAAACTCTGCCAAAGGTGTCTGCGGCAGGCGCGCGGGGGGCGGGCAGGAGATGTGGTCGGCCCCTGGCCTGCGACGCCGCCACTCACAGAAAAACCCCCGGCGGATCGCTCCGCCGGGGGTTTCTTTTCGGGTCAGAACGGGATCAGAGCCCCATCTTGATCAGTTCGAACTCTTCCAGCAGGCGCGCGCGCAGATCGGGGTCCATCGGCGTCTGGCGGAACAGCGTGGTCTCGACCGGGTCGAGGAAGGCGGATTTCAGCCTTTCGGGATCGATGGCATCGGTCGCGGCTTTGTTGGTATTGGCATAGCCGATCGCCTCGATGATCGACGGCAGGCTTTCGACTGCGAACATCGAATTCACCCAGTCATAGACTTTGTCTTCTTTGCCGGGACCGTTCTTCATATTGACGAAACCGCAGAAGAAGGTGGTGGAACCCTCGGCCGGCGCGCGGTTGAAGCCCACCGGGAAACCATCGGCCTGCAAAATGGCGACGGGGTCATTCCAGGACCAGGCGACCTCGACCTCACCCGATGCCATCAGCTGCGCCAGTTCCGACGGATCCGACCACCAGGAGCGCACATTCGGCGCGGCTTCGCGCAGCCAGGCGGCGGCTTTCTCGATCTGCTCATCGGTCACCTCATCCCAGGAGTCGGTGCCGGTTGCGAGGAAGCCAAGCGCCCAGGCGTCATCGGAATTGTCCGAAATCGCGATCTTGCCCTTGAAGTCGGGGTTCAGGAAAACACTCAGCGAGGCGACCTTGTCGTCGGAGACCTTGTCTTTGTTATAGGCGATGGCCGTATAGGCAAAGTCATAGGGGATGAACCAGACGCCCTCATCATCCTTGATGTGATGCGATTCCAGCAATTCCGGGTCGATATTGGCGAAAGCCTCGATTTTCGAGGTATCCCAGGGCTCGATCAGCCCGGCTTCACGGTAATTCGGCACGGCGCCGGGGCAGGGGTGGACAACATCGGCCTTGAACCCCGAGGAGACTTTCTGGAACGCCTCATCGTCATCGGCGTAGAACGCATAGGTCGGCTTCTGGCCGTGTTTCGCAACATAAGGGGCGAGCGCGCCATCGATTTCCCAGCCAGCCCAGTCGAAAACGGTCAGCTCGGGGTCGGCGGCCTGCGCTGCGGTGGCAATCGCGATGGCCGAAGCGGCTCCGGCAAGGTAAGAAAGGCAACGGGTCATCGTGACTCCTCTGGCGGTTAATATCAGGCAGGTGCCGTCAGTCTGGCCCCGTGGGGCAGATCCGGGCACGGGTGATCTCTCTGAGGCTATGACAGGTGAAATTCTCTCACAAGCATCTTTGACACCCAAAACCGGCTTTCCGCCGTCCCGGATATGGGAAAGAATTCCGCTGGCTGATTTCCGGGCGGCTGATTTGTGGCTGCGTGAAGTCAGGCGTGAGGCCCCCGGCGCGATGAGACGGGGCCAGAGCTGAAAAGAAACGGGGGCGACAATGGCAGTGACCGGGGCAGAACAGACGGAAGGCGGATGGTCTGCGAGCCAATATGCGAAATTCCTTCATGCGCGCACGCGCCCGGCCCGCGATCTGCTGGCGGCGGTGCCGCTGGAAACGGCGCAGGAGGTGACCGATCTTGGCTCAGGCCCGGGGAATTCCACGGCGCTTTTGCGCGCAAGGTTCGGCGCGGCGCGGATCACCGGGACTGATACTGACGCGGATATGCTGCGAACCGCGCGCGAGGCGCTGCCGGATTGTCATTTTGAGGCGGCGGATATTGCGACCTGGACGGCGGCGCCGCCGCAGGATCTGGTCTATGCCAATGCTTCGCTGCAATGGATCCCGGATCACCGGCAGCTCTTTCCCCGGCTTCTGGCACAGCTGAGCCCGGGCGGCGTGCTTGCGGTGCAGATGCCCGATAATCTTGACGAGCCGACCCATATCGCCATGCGCGAGATCTCGGGCGATCCCCGCTGGGCCGAGCGGCTGACGGCAGCCCGGGCACGGCGCGTGCCGCTTCTGACCCCCGCGGATCTGCACGGGCTTTTGCGCGCGGAGTGCCGGCAGCTTGATATCTGGCGGACAGTCTACCAGGTGGAGCTGACCGGCACGGATGCGGTGACGCAATGGTTCCTCGGCTCGGCGTTGCGACCTTTGCTCGCGCCTTTGAGTGAAGCGGAACGTGCGGATTTCCTCGACGCCTTCCGCGCGCGGATCGCGCCATTCTATCCCGAACAAGACGGGCGCGTTCTCCTGCCCTTCCCGCGCGCCTTCTTTGTCGCGACCCGGGCCTGAACAGCGTCAGGGCCGCCCCCGCAAGAGAGGGCTTGCCTTTCAGGAGGCGCCGGATAAATCTCGGCAGCGATCCCCGGGGGCAAACTGCTCTGTCGCGGGGTCTGGGCCGGCGGGAGACATCGCCGGCTCTGGCTGGAAGACCTGCTGCGAAAAGGGGGGCCGGGAGACCGGATGCGCCCCGGGCCGCAGGTTTTTGCCGCCCACTTTTCAGCAGTCCTAAAGACAGGCCCCAGAATGACTGGGACCATAATGACAGGGATCAGAATGACTGGGAAAATGGCATGACCGCACTTGATCTGGACTTTACCCGCAAACAGTTTCCGGCCTTTGCCTCGCCGGTTCTGTCCTCACATGCGTTTTTCGAGAATGCCGGCGGCAGCTATCCCTGCATCCAGGTGATCGACCGGCTGACGCGGTTCTACCATGACCGCAAAGTGCAGCCTTACGGGCCCTATCCGGGTGGGCAGGCGGCGGGCGCCGAGATGGATGAGGCGCGGGAAAAGCTGGCCGCGATGATGGCGGTAAAGCCGGCGCAGGTCTCGTTCGGCCCCTCGACCAGCGCAAATACCTATGTTTTGGCTCAGGCGGTACGGGCCTGGCTGAAGGGGGATGCGAAGGCTGCGATCGTGGTGACGAACCAGGATCACGAGGCCAATAGCGGTGTCTGGCGGCGTCTGGCTGATGAGGGGATCGAGGTCCGGGAATGGCGGCTTGATCCTGCGACCGGCTCGCTCGACCCGGCGGATCTGAGCGCGCTGCTGGCGGATGGGCATGTGCGCCTGGTCGCGTTTCCGCATTGCTCGAATGTGATTGCCGAAGTGAATGATGTGGGGGCGATCTCGGCGCTGGCCCATGCGGCGGGGGCGAAGGTGGTGGTCGATGGCGTGTCTTACGCGCCGCATGGTTTCCCGGATTTCCCGGCGCTTGGCTGTGATGCCTATCTGTTTTCCGCCTATAAGACCTATGGCCCGCATCAGGGGATCATGGTGCTGGACGAGGCGTTCGGGATGGATCTGCCGGGGCAGGGGCATTTCTTCAATCATGGCTCGCTTTACAAGCGGCATACGCCCGCCGGGCCAGATCACGCCCAGGTCGCGGCCTGTGCGGGGATGGCCGATTATGTCGACGCCCTGGCGGCGCATCACGGCATCACCGGCGATGCAGGTGCACGGGGGCGCGGCGTTCATGATCTGATGCGCGCCCAGGAAATACGGGTGATCCAGCCCTTGCTGGACTACCTTGCAGCGCGCAACGACCTGCGGCTGATCGGCCCCCGCGACGCCGCGCGGCGCGCGCCGACGGTGGCGGTGGAGCTGTCCGGCGCGGCGGAACCGGTCTCGGAAGAGCTTGGCCGACACGGGATCGCCTGCTGGGCCGGGGATTTCTACGCGGTCAGGCCGCTGGAGGCACTCGGCATTGCGCGCGAAAAGGGGGTGCTGCGGCTCTCGGCTGCACATTATACCAGCGCCGATGATGTCGCGCGGCTGATCCGGGCGCTGGATCAGGTGCTTTGAGACAGCCGGGGGGCGGGGGACCAGCCCGGCCCCCCGAAGTATCCGGGTCATAAGGAAGAGGGCAAAAGAGCTTGGCCCTGCGGTGCCGTTTTTCGCGCGCAGAGTGCTGATCTGTCAGAGATTGTCTTAACTCGTCCCGCAAATTGACAAAATCCCGCGTGAGTTTGCAGCTGTAGTGAAACAGTCTGGATGGGCCTTCCGGGGTCTGAGGAGTGACATGCCGACATCCGCAAAAATGGTGGCCGCAGTCTGGTTTGCCCTGATGGGCTGGCTTGCGGCCAATGCCCATATCCCCGCGCTTCCCGATGGCGGGGCCGGCGGAACCATGGTCTTTCGCGGGGTTTCGGCAGCGATCGGCCTGATTTGCGGCTGGAAAATCATGGGAAATGGCGTTGGGTCCAGCTATGCCGATTCCATCGGCACCGGGCTCAAGACCTCGATTGTTATGGCGATTCTCGCGCTTATGGTGTTTTCGGGGCGGCAGATGATCACCGATTCGATGAAGATGCGCTATGAAGGGCCGATGGATGCCATGCTGGGCTGGTTCACCAAAATGATGGAAAACGGTTGGGATATGTTGACGGTCGGCGTCCTGGGCGTGCTGATCCTGGCGGGGGTCTTTGGCGGGCCGCTTGCCGAATGGACAAGGCGGCGCTGGCGGTGAGCGCGGCGGATGTGCCGGGCGAGGATCCCCGTTTCGCGAAATGTCCTGGTCTGCGCGCGTTGATCGCCGGGCCGGGCGGTGCCGCAGGGGAGGCGCGTCTCGCCTTCTGGCAGGCGGCCACCCGCGGCGCAGAGGCCGGCGATCCGGCGCTGGAACTGCGGCTTGCACAGGATATTCTGGCGCAGGAGGGGGCCGCGTCAGCAGAACGGCTTTATGCGTTGCGCGGGCCGATGCTGTCCTGTGCGGCCTCTGCTTTGCGCGCGGCCGGGCAAACCCGCGCCAATGGACCCGAAGATGCTCTGGTCGAGACCGACAGTATGGACCACCCGTTTCGCGGCTTTTTTGCGGTGGCGCGGGCCGGGCTCAGGCACCGGCAATTTGCCGGGGGCATGAGCGGGGGGCTGTTGCGCGAGGCCTTTGTCGCGACGGATGCGGTGACCGTATTGCCCTATGATCCGGTGCGCGATCATGTGCTTCTGGTGGAACAGTTTCGCATGGGCCCCTGGATCAGGGGCGAAGCGCGACCCTGGCTGATCGAGGCGGTCGCGGGCCGGATCGACGCAGGCGAGACCCCGGAAGAGGCCGCGCGGCGCGAGGCGCAGGAAGAGGCCGGCCTGACCATCGGCGAGCTTTTGCATGTCAGCGATTACTACCCGTCTCCCGGCGCCCATACCGAATATATCTGGTCACTGGTCGGGCTGGCGGATCTGCCTGAAAAAAGCGGCGGGCTCTTTGGCCTTGCGACCGAGGGCGAGGATATCCGTACCCATGTGATCCCCTTTGACACGGCGATGGCCTGGCTGTCCGAGGGCCGGCTGGCCAATGCGCCGCTGATCCTGTCGCTGTTCTGGCTGGCGCGGCAGCGGCCGGCTTTGCGTGCAGCTGCGGGCCAGGGCTGACCAGAGACCCCGGGGCGGCCTATGCGCCGCGCCCGGGGCGGGAAAGCTGTGCGTTTTGTCACGCAAGCGCAGGTTTCACGCCTGTTACACTTGATCCGGGCCTGGCGGCTGGTCATAACTCTGCCTCAGTCGCCGGGGAGGCCGCCATGGGGTGGGTTGATGGGTGCGGCTCCGGTGGAATGCCGGGGATTTCAGGGCCGGATTGACCGAGATGGATGCAGAGAGCCGCAAGATCCCGACCCATGAGGTCACCTATTCGCGGCTGCGCGACATGATCCTTTTTGGGGCTCTGGCGCCGGGGCAGCCGGTGACGATCCAGGGGCTGATCGGAGAGCTTGACGCCGGCATGACGCCGGTGCGCGAGGCGATCCGGCGGCTCGCGGCCGAGGGCGCACTGATGCCCCAGGGCAATCGTCGGGTCTCGGTGCCGCAGATGACGGAATCGGTGCTTGATCAGCTGGGCTGGGCGCGATTTGCGATCGAGCCACAGCTGGCGCGGCTTGCGATGCGGGCGATGCAACCGGCGCTGATCCGGCAGCTGCGGCTTTTGGACGACCGGATCAACACCGCGATCAGCGAGGGCGATATCGCCGCCTATCTGCGGTTCAATCATGCGTTCCATTTCGCGCTTTACGAGGCAGCGGATGCCCCGGTGCTGCTGGATATCGCGCAATCGCTGTGGCTGCGGGCCGGGCCTTCGCTGCGCCTCGTGATGGGGCGGCTTGGAGGGGCAGGCCTGCCGGATCAGCATGTCGAGGCATTGGCGGCGATGGAGGCGGGCAATGCCGAGGCCCTTGCCGCCGCGATTGCGCAGGATATCGGCCAGGGTATGGATCAGGTGCGGCTTGCGCTTGCCGAAGGGGCGTTCTGAGGCCGGCGGCTTTGCCAGGTGCCAGATGTTGCGCGTCGCAGTCTCTGGCGGGACCAGTCGGGAATGGGCGCGCCAGCTTTTAGCTTTAAAAGGCACCTGAAACAGTCACGCGGCCGGACTGTTTTCCTCGCCTCGCCTTCGGTTGGTTTATGGCTTTCCACTGTTTCAATGGGCGATACGCCTTTTTCCGTGCGCAACGTTCAGGCGGCGGGCAGCCCGGCAGTCGGGTGGAAGTGTGGGCCGCGACGGCGAAGATTACGCGGGAGCGGCGTCTTGAGGCCGCAACAGACGGTCTGCGCGCCTTGCGGTGTGACGCAGGTATGGCACAACTCGGCGCAGAGCCTCAGCCGCCCGGACGAGCGGGGTGAACCCGGAAAGTGGCAGAGGATGATTCATGCTGCCGCCACTGGTCAAGGCCCATGGCCCATGAAAAAGGGGCAAGGGGCGGGTGCCGTCTGGCGTGGCCCTCGCGGCGGATGAGATCACCCTGCACGATCAGGACCGGGCGGTTCCCCATCAGCGCCGTTGTCGGGAAAACGCTCCCCTGGCGGTTTAGGCCCCTTCCTCCACCGATGAGGAAGAACTCCGCGCCGGTGCCGGGGGACTTCTTGTAAAGCCGCGCATCCGGACCGGTCCCGGCTACAAGGGGCTTTGCGGGCGCGGTGTCGGGGGCGCCGGCTCCGGTAAGGTCGCCGGGATCATCTACGCCGGTACCGACGAACCCGCGAAATGGAGGATCATACCGCGTCAGCTCTGTCAGCTGCCGCTTGGCGCGGACCGAACAGAGGATCTGGATCAGCCCAGCCGGGATCAGCAGTACAGGCGCCATCGGGGAGCGGCCGAAGCCGGGATAAAGCCCCCGATTTCGGCACTACGTTACACCAGTGCCCTGTTTGCCACCTGCCGGATCTCGCGCAGCGGGCGGCGCGCGGGGATGCGCCTCATCTGCATAGCTGAAAAGCGAGCCGCCCTCGGCGTCTGTCCCGCGCATCTGTGTTTCCCACCCCGACCGGAACAGGGGGAAACATGTGCCGCATCGCAGGCCGAGCGCTGACTGGTTCTGCGACTTTTCAGATCAAAGTGATGAGGCCCGCAGCTGGCGGCGGGGGCGGATGGGTCCGATCTTCTGATGGTTGGAATGACTGTCAGCGGCCCGCGCCGCCGGTTATGTGCCATGCCGTCAGTCCGCGCGTCACCTGGTGCAGACAACCATGACGCAACTGCTAAAATCGCGAAACAGGGAGGCGTGACTTCAATACCCTACAGATGATCCGCTGCCGTCTTCGCCGGCAGAAATTATCCACGAGCAGATCACCAGCATCTTTCATCTGGTCCTGAACATCCTGGTCGAGGCCGCCTGACCGGCAGACGCGCCTCTCGCATCCCGGGCCTGGGGCAAGCCGCTTTTCATTGTAGCGCGCGTCGTATATGGCCAGTCTTGTCGTGGGTTTCGGTCCAGTCGGAGGGGCGGCAGATGGCTATTCCAGTCGAGGCATTCTTTCTGGCTTCCGGCGCGGCGGGGACGCTGCAAAGCCGGATCCGGGCCATGGTGACTGAGGGGATCCTTTCGGGGCGCTTCCGGCCGGGGCAGAAGATGCCCTCTTCGCGCGGGCTTGCGGCACATCTCGGGATCTCGCGCATCACCGTTACCCTGGCTTATGGCGACCTGGTGTCCTCTGACTATCTCACGTCGCGCGGACGCTCGGGCTATTATGTCTCGGACAATGCCCCGCGCGCACCGGATTTTCCAAGCCCCGCCCGTCCCGCGGAAGAGGTTGATTATCATGCCTTTTCCGGTGGGCGCTTTACCCGCGCGATGCAGGGTGTCGAGCGCCCGGATGACTGGGAGCGCTATCCCTGGCCCTTTATCTATGGCCAGACCGACCCCACACTGTTTGACCATCAGAACTGGCGGGCCTGCGCGTTGCGGGCCCTGGGGCGGCGGGATTTTTCCACCCTCACCTCGGATTTCTATGAGCGTGACGATCCGGCGCTGATCGAACAGGTTTTGCGGGTGATCCTGCCACGGCGCGGAATCGCCGCGGGGCAGGATGAGGTGCTGCTGACGATGGGGGCGCAGAATGCGCTCTGGATCGCGACCGAGATCCTGCTGGGCGAGCCCGCGCGCGGCCATCGCGCCGTGATCGAGAACCCGTGTTATCAGGGCATCCGGCGGGTGCTGGAGGTTTCGGGCGCCGAGGTGGTCTCGCTGGATGTCGATGAGGGCGGGCTGCCCTTGTCGGGCTTTGCGCCGGGCGGTCAGGTCCGGCGCGGCGATGTGGTCTATGTCACACCCTCGCACCAGGCGCCGACCAATGCGACCATGGCGCTGGAGCGGCGGCTGAAGCTGCTCGAGGCTGCAAGCCGCGAGGATTTCATCATCATCGAAGATGATTACGAATTCGAGATGAGCTTTCTGAAGCCGGTCTCACCGGCGCTCAAGTCTTTGGACAAGGCGGGGCGGGTGATCTATGCGGGCTCGTTTTCCAAGTCGATCTTTCCTGGGATGCGGCTGGGCTATCTGGTGGCGCCGCCCGGGTTTATCGCCGAGGCGCGGGCGTTGCGGGCCATGGCGCTGAAACATCCGCCGGGTCATATCCAGCGCACCGTCGCCTATTTCCTGGCCGAGGGCCATTATGATGCGCTGATCAACCGGATGCGGGCTGCGTTCCGGCGTCGCCGCCAGGGGATGGAAGAGGCGATCCAGGCCGAGGGCCTGACCATAGCGGGCCAGGGCGGCTATGGCGGGTCCTCGTTCTGGATGCGGGCGGGGGCGGGTGTGGATACCGCCCGTGTGGCGCAGGATCTGCGCAAAGAGGGCGTGCTGATCGAGCCGGGACAGAGCTTTTTCGACCCGGAGCGTGTGGCGCGGAATTACTACCGGCTGGCTTATTCGTCGATCCAGCCGGCGCGGATCCCTGAGGGGATCCAGAAGATCGCGCGGGCTATGGCGTCGGTCAGCTGAGCGCGAGATCGAGGAGGCGCGCGGCCTCGGCCTTCGGATCGGCAAGGGGCGCGCGGTCTTCGCCGGGATGGAAGCGGGCGCGAAGCGCGGTCGGCATCGGGGCAGGGGCGGCGATCACCACTTTCGGGCCGATGCGCTGTGTCTCGGCCGCCCAGGCGCGGGCGAGTGCCAGCTGTGCGGCTTTGGTGGCGCCGTAAGCGGCGGAATTGGCCGTGCCGGGGAAGGGGTCATCAGGGATCAGGGCGGTGCCCTTGCCCGCGCGCAACAGCGGCTCGACCAGGGTGATCAGCTGCGAGGTCGCGCGCAGATTGGTGGCGATGGATTTATCGAGGTCTTTCAGATCGACCGAAGAGGCCGGCGCGAGGGCGGTCGCATGGATCGCAGTATGGGCCCAGAAGCCGAGGCTGCCCCAGCGGGCGGCGATCGAGTCGGTCAGGTGGCGCATCGCATCTTCATTGGTGACATCCATCGGCGCGAGCGTCAGGCTGCCCGCACCGGGCAGGCCCTGGGCCTTGACCCGGTCATCGAGATCTTCCAGCCCGCCGGTGGTGCGCGCGACCGCAATGACATGCCAGCCCCGCAGTGCCAGCTGTTCGGCGAGGCCGGCACCAAGACCGCGGGAAGCACCTGTCACAAGGGCTGTTCTGGACATGAGCTGGCTCCGATAGCTGGTGCTGGAAAGCCGGGGGCGCTTCGCCCCCCGGACCCCCAGAGGATATTTCTGGACAGATGAAAAGGGGCAGCGAGGATGCGGCCGGGGGCCGCGCCTCTGTCCTGCCTGCGTTATTCGGCGGCGGTTTTCATCTCGAAACCTTCATCCAGCTTGTCGGCGGGGATGACCGGATATTCGCCGGAGAAGCAGGCATCGCAATATTGCGGGCTGCGATTGTCGCGGCCCTTTGCCTCGCCTGCCGCCCGGTAGAGCCCGTCCAGCGAGATGAATTTCAGACTGTCGACGCCGATCCAGTCGCGCATCTCGTCTTCGGTCATGGTGGCAGCGAGGAGCTTCGAGCGTTCAGGCGTGTCGACGCCGTAGAAACAGGGCCAGGCGGTCGGGGGGGATGCGATGCGGAAATGCACCTCGGCGGCGCCGGCGTCGAGGATCATGTCTTTGATCTTGCGCGACGTGGTGCCACGCACGACCGAATCGTCGACAAGGATCACGCGTTTACCACGGATCAAAGCGCGGTTGACGTTGAGCTTGAGGCGGACCCCCATATTGCGGATCTGCTCGGTCGGTTCGATGAAAGTGCGGCCCATATACTGGTTGCGGGTGATGCCGAGGCCGAAAGGGATGCCGGACTGCGCGGCGAAGCCGATGGCGGCGGGCGTGCCGCTGTCCGGCACCGGGCAGACGAGATCGGCATCGACCGGAGATTCCAGCGCGAGTTCCACGCCGATCTGGCGGCGGGTCTCATAGACTGACCGGCCACCGACGATGCTGTCGGGGCGCGAGAAATAGACCTGTTCAAAGATGCAGGAGCGGCCTTTGGCATGCGGGAAGGGGCGCGAGCTTTCGATATGACCGTTTTCGATCACGACCATCTCGCCCGGTTCGATCTCGCGGATGAATTCGGCGCCGATGATGTCGAGCGCACAGGTTTCCGAGGCCAGCACATAACCCTCGCCCAGGCGGCCCAGCACCAGCGGGCGCACGCCGAGCGCGTCGCGTACCCCCATCAGTTTCGTACGGGTCATGGCGATGACGGAAAACGCGCCTTCGACCAGACGCAGCGCGTCTTTCAGACGTTCGGCCTGGGTTTTCTGCAGGGAGCGCGCCATCAGATGGATGATGCATTCCGAATCAGAGGAAGACTGGAAGATGGCGCCGCGCGCGATCAGGTCTTTTCTCAGCCGTGCTGCATTGGTCAGGTTGCCGTTATGGGCAATGGCGCAGCCACCAATGGCGAATTCGCCGAAGAAGGGCTGCACATCGCGGATCTGGGCGGTGCCTTTCGATCCGGCGGTGGAATAGCGCACATGGCCGATGCCCAGATCGCCCGGCAGCAGGTTCATCACGGCAGAAGAGGTGAATTTATCACGCACATAGCCGAAACGGCGTTCGGAATGGAAACCGGTCTCGGCCTCATAGGTGACGATGCCACCGGCCTCCTGGCCGCGATGCTGCAGGGCATGCAGCCCGAGCGCCACGAAATTCGCGGCATCGGCGAGGCCAATGACCCCGAAAATCCCGCATTCTTCCTTCAGCTTGTCCCAGTCATTCAGGGGTTCAAACGGGTGGGCGGGAAAACGGCGCATCTGGCCTCCGATCCGGCTGCTTCTTCGCGGCTGATGTAGTCGCTGAGAGTGCCAGAGTCACCCCCCGTTGTCATGCATATGTTGCAGGTCGGGCGCTGCGCAAATGCACAGCCGGCGCGGATCAGGGGGCCGGGGCCGGAACGGGGGCAGGAACGGGGGCCGCTGCCGGGTCCTGTCCGGGCGTGGTTTCGCCATTTGCGGGCGGCTGCGTCACCGGCTGGGCGGTTTCGGCCGAACATACATTGGTCAGGTCATTATAGCGTGCCACGATCCAGCCAGGCGCATCGGTGGGGATCGCATTGTCGATCGATGCCTGGAAATTCGCGAAGACCTTGGCGGTGCGGGAATTGTCGATCGCGGTGATGGAGTGATTCGCCAAAGCGCGGTCATAGACGATGAAGGCGACTGCGATGAGCAGCACGCCGCGCGCCACACCAAAGACGAAGCCAAGCGCCTGGTCGATGCCGCCAAGCGCCGAGCGCTGCACAATCGACGAGAACAGGGGCGTGAACAAAGCCGCCACGATCAGGCCGATGGCAAAGACCGCCGCAAAGGAAGCCACCACCGACAATTCGCAGCTGTCGGCGAGGAACTGGCCGACCATCGGGATCTCGCGCACGATGGGCATGGCCGAGGGCGCGAAGATGAAGGCCACGATGGCGGCGCCGATCCAGCCGACAATCGCCATGCCTTCGCGGACAAGGCCACGCGAATAGGCGAGAACCGCCGAGAGCAGGATGATCAGGGCCGCGCCGCCATCGACCCAGGTGAAATTGTCCATTCGCTCTCTCCTGCCGGACGCGCCTCAGCCCGCCCCGAACATCTCGCCCGTAAAGGCCGTGAGATCGGCCATTTCGCGCAGTTTCAACCCACCCTGCGCGCCGGGTTTCGATCCCTTGGGCAGTGCCGCCTGTGTGAAACCAAGTTTCGCCGCTTCTTTCAACCTGTTTTCGGTCTGGGATACCGGACGCAGCGCGCCCGAGAGCGAGATTTCCCCGAAAAGCACCATGTCACGCGGGATTGCCACATCTTCGCGCGCCGATAAGAGGGCGGCGGCAACGGCCAGATCGGCGGCAGGCTCGGTCACGCGCATGCCGCCCGCGACATTGAGAAAAACATCAAGCCCGGTGAAAGGGATGCCGACCCGCGCCTCGAGCACAGCGAGGATGGTCGAGAGCCTGCCCGAATCAAGCCCGACCACTGTGCGGCGCGGCGTGCCCAGAGGTGAGGGCGCGACAAGGGCCTGGATCTCGGTCAGGACAGGCCTTGTGCCTTCGATCCCGGCGAAGACAGCGGAACCGGGGGCGGGCGCATCGCGGTTCGCGAGAAACAGCGCCGAAGGGTTGGTGACTTCGGAAAGCCCCCGGCCGGTCATCTCGAAAACGCCGATCTCGTCCGAGGCGCCAAAGCGGTTCTTGACGGCGCGTAAGATGCGGAACTGATGGCCGCGCTCGCCTTCGAAATACAGCACGGTATCGACCATATGTTCGACCACACGCGGGCCGGCGATCTGGCCCTCTTTGGTGACATGGCCCACGATGATGATGGCGACGCCGCACCGTTTGGCGAAGTTCACCAGCTCATGCGCGGCGGCACGAACCTGCGAGACCGAGCCTGGCGCCGCCGCGACCGAGTCGAGCCACATGGTCTGGATCGAATCGATAATGGCAAGGCCGGGGCGTTCGGCATCCAGCGTGGTGAGGATGTCTCTCAGACTGGTCTCGGTCCCGAGCATGACCGGCGCATCGGTGAGACCAAGGCGCTGCGCCCGCATCCGGACCTGGGCTGCCGCCTCCTCGCCGGAGATATAAATGCATTTCAGCCCGGTCTTCGCGAAACTGGCGGCGGCCTGCAACAGAAGCGTCGATTTCCCGATCCCCGGATCGCCGCCGACCAGAATGGCCGAGGCCGGCACCAGGCCGCCTCCCAGCACCAGATCCAGTTCGGATATGCCCGAAGTGGCGCGGGGCGGCGGGGCTTCTTCCGTCGCAAGATCCGTCAGAGCGACCTGCTTGCCCCTGGGGCCCAGCGGTTTCGGACCTGAGGAGAGCGGCGCCTCCTCGATGATCGAATTCCAGGCGCCACAGGCATCGCAGCGTCCGGCCCATTTGCGCGAATTCGCGCCGCAGGCGGTGCAGGTGAAGGAGGGGGCGGATTTGCTCATGCTCTGACCTCGCATGGCGGGGCAGGCGGGGGCAAGAGGGGGCAGCCCCCTCGGCCCTTTCAGGGCCTCACCCCCGGGGATATTTAGAGACAGATGAAAAGGTCTGGCGAGGCTTTGTTGTGCTATTCGGATTGAGGCCGGGCGTGTCCCTTTCCCGGCTATCGTCAGCGCGTGCGTACGGTCTCGGGCGTTCCGTGTGATGTGAAGCGGTTCATGAGTGCGATGCGGATTTGGACCTCTGTATTCTGCCTGTCGAAGTCTTTCGCCATGATGCGCTCTCCCAGAAGTTTGAGGCATCTCATTTTGGCCTCCACACGACTTTGTCGGTGATATCCGGACAATTTCTTCCAGTTCCGGGCATTCCGGCGTGGCGGGTGGAGGGCATGAACGTCACTGGTTCAAGAGAATGCCCGACGTTGCATCTGCACCCAGTGCCGCGATGGTGGTGTGACAGCCTTTGGTGTTGTAGATGCCATCGGCGGTAACGCTGCTGATCTGTTCTTCCGCGGAGATCTGTGCCAGAAGATCCGGCAATACCAGGCGTCCCCTATACGGTTGTTGGACATCTCCACGGCCCACACTTCCAGAGTATCAGCGTCAATGCCAATGTGGATCTTGTGCCATTGCCTGCGGCGGCTGGCCCCGTGTTTACGGACCTGCCACGCGCCTTCGCCCGAGAACTTGATGCGACCTCACCGGTTCGCTTGAACCGGTGGCGCTTACCGGCTCGATGTCAACCAGCAGATGCTGCGGTCCGGACGCCGCAGGATATGGGATCTGCACCCTCAGGTGCTTCTGCCGACGGCAGAGCGTCATGTACTGAGGAGGATCAGCGATCCTTCCAGTGGAAGGATCGCCCGACGAAGGGCGCCGGCCAGTCGAGCCCGGCCAGTGCCAGAAGGCTCTCCACGAACCCCGTCGTTTGCCGTACGGCAGCCCGAACAGCACCTTGAGCGAGAGGCAAAACGGGATGGCCACCGCCGAGAACCTCTCAGGATGACCCGGCTTACCGTTCGGCGCCGCGAACCACTACATCTCCGGGTCAAACCAAACCATCAGTGCCCCGCGCCGCTTCAGAGCCTGGCTGTAACTGAACCAGTTCGTCGTGCGGAAAAGAGGGATCGACTTGCTCATGGCGCCAATCTGCCCCGCTGACTCAAAAACATGAATCCGTGAACCGACCGGATAGTGCATATGTATAAACGCCCCTTGCGCCAGAGTGTTTTCAGAGCTGTTCTGCGCGGTGTCGGATGCTGACATGTATCCGGCCTCATGATGCGGCCGTCTCCATGCCGCGGGCCCGTATGGTGTTCTCGGATCAGGTCCAAATCAACGCCGCGTGCTCAAAGGCGCGTGTTGCATAACTGGTTCTCCTGACCCCGTCTCACGACCGTTGCGCCAGACTGCTCTCAGCCCTCCTCCGCTCCGACGTCTCGCGACCGCTGACGGGGTTTATGCCGCCATGGCCGGAGCCCGGCAGACCTCATTCGTCTTCAGGATCGCCCAGACGATCCGTGCTATCTTATTGGCCAATGCCACCCTGACCAACATCGGTGGCTTGCGCGTCAGCATGTTACCGAGCCAGGTGCCCGGTTGTGCCGCAGCATGGCAGTGCCGTTTGATGATGAAGCTGTTGGCGCCGATGATCAGCAGCCTCCTCAGGGAGCGTTCGCCCATCCTGGTTGTAGCCTCCAACCCCTGCTTCCCGCCCGTCGAATGCTGCCGCAGGGTGAAGCCGAGCCAGGCGGCAAAGTCGCGCCCCTTGCGAAAGACCTCCGGAGGCGGCCCCAGTGAGGCCCGCGCCGTGGCGGGCAGGTCCGAAGCCTCGCTTTCGATCAGTGCGATCAACCGGCTCACGTTCCTCACGCCTTGAGGCACGACATGACCATATTCGCCCAGATGTCCGCGCAGGGCGTTGATTGCCTGGGTCCGCTGTCGGATCAACAGCGCCCGGACGCGAAAGACGCTGGCCGCGCCCTGCGTTTTCTCGGTCTTGATAGGGACAAAACGCATGCTCGGACGCTATGCCGTCTCGCAAATCGCCTCGGCATCGTTCGCATCGTTTTTCTGACGTTTGACGAACGGCTTCACATAGGCGGGCGGAATGAGCCTGACGTCATGGCCAGGCTTGACCAGTTCCCTCGCCCGGAAATGCGCGCCTCCGCAAGCTTCCATCGCCACCAAACAAGGCGGCAGCGTCGCGAAGAAAGCCAACACCTACGCGCGCCGCAGCTTCTTTCGGAGCACGGCGGCGCCGCGAGCATCAGCGCCGTGGGCTTGATATACATTCTTCGCCAGATCGAGTCCGACAATGGTAATCTCCGACATGACCGCCTCCCAGAATGGAGTGTTGCGATCCCACCTTGGCACGTCGATGCCGTCGGGGGCGGTTACATCATCAACGCCAATCTGTGGATCACCTCGCGGCGATCAGATGGGTAAACATGCCAATCTGAAATCCAAAAACCGCGTGGTAGCCTCTGAATGGCTCCGCCGAAGGCTTCCGCCGCCCGGCCAGAGGAGACCGGGCAACCCGTCAGACGGCCGGCAGCCCCCAGGCCTTTGCGGTCAGTTCCAGCGAGCGGCGCCGTGCGGCGGGGTCCCAGATATCCGAGACGATGATGAATTCATCCGCTTTGGTGCGGGTCTGAAGGGCGGCAAGCCCGGCTTTCACCTCATCGGGCGTGCCGACCACAGTGCAACCCAGCATCCGCGAGACCTGGCTTTCCTCGCGGATGTTCCAATAGGTGCTGATATCGTCGATCGGTGGCTGCGACAGGCCGCGCGCGCCACGGAAAATACCGGTGAAGCTCATCTGAGCTGTTGTGAAGAGGCGGCGGGCCTCGGCACTGGTCTCAGCGCAGATCACATTGACGCCGACCATGGCATAGGGCGTGTTCCGTTGCGCCGATGGTTTGAAACGTGAGCGGTAGATATGCAGCGCCTCATCAAGGTAATCTGGCGCGAAATGCGAGGCGAACCCATAGGGCAGGCCCAGTTCTGCCGCCAGCATGGCACCGAATTCAGACGAGCCGAGGATCCAGAAATCCACCTCGGTTCCGGCGGCGGGCCAGGCACGGATATAGCCCGGCTCATCGGCAGGCGCGAACCAGTGCATCAGCTCCATCACCTCTTGCGGGAAGCGTTCGGCGGCTCCGGCCGGGGTGCGGATGGCGCGCAGCGTCGCCTGATCGGTTCCCGGCGCGCGACCAAGGCCCAGATCGACGCGGCCTGGAAAAAGCGATGCCAGCGTGCCGAATTGCTCGGCAATGATATAGGGTGAATGGTTGGGCAACATGATCCCGCCCGATCCGATCCGGATCCGCCTGGTGTGCTGCCCGGCATGGGCCAGCACCACCGCAGTCGCGGCCGAGGCAATGCTTTCCATATTGTGATGCTCGGCCACCCAATAGCGATGATAGCCCAGCCTGTCCGCAACGGTCGCAATGCTCTGGGCCTCGGACAGCGCGTTGCCCGCATCAAATCCCTCGCGCACCCGGACAAGATCAAGAAGGGAAAGTGGAATATTGTCAGTCATTTGCAGGTCTCTCCGTGCCGGGAATGCGCCCGGCATCCCAGGCGATCAGGATCGAGGTAAGCACGCAAAGGGTGAAAAGCCAGAGGCCCCAGGCGGTTTCTATTGTGACCCAGCCGGCGCCTTTTGCGACCAGGATATAAAGCGCGATCAGGAAAACATCCGCCATGGCCAGCTTGCCAAGGAACTGCAGCACCGGCAACACGGCGCGGGAAAGCAGGTCAAACTGTAAAAGCGCAAGTCCGATGGTTTTGAGATAGGGCGCAAACACCGCAAGAAAGGTCACCAGCAAGGCAAGGGCGGGATCCGTGCCCCAGAGCGTTTGCAACCCGGTGATGACGGATATCTCATCCATGCCGAACAGCGGCAGCAAGGCCGCGCGCATCAGCGGTGCGAACCAGGCGATGGGGAAGAGAACCAGAAGCGAGAGATTGAGCCAGCGCATGGCGGCAGCTTGCATCCGCTCGGGGCGAGGTCAAGGGGAGCGCGGAAGAGGGGGGCGCTGCCCCCGGCCCGGCTCCGCCGGTCCCCCCCGGGGATATTTAAGAGACAGATGAAAAGAACTGCGCTGCGCTGATTTCATCTGTCTCTTAAATATCCCCGCCGGAGGCTTCCGCAATCTGTCAGAGGCGTTCAGCTGCGGGGATCTGGCCGGAAGGGGCCGGGTTTCGGCAGGGTCACGACGTTGCCTTCGGGCTCGCCACGTTCTTCGATATCGACGGCATAGCCGAGCCCGGGCAGGATCTCGCGCAGATCGGCCTCGAGCCGTTTCAGCTGGGTCCTGGCCTGGTGTTCCTCGGCCTCAATAGCGGCAAGCCAGCGGCGCATTTCGTCGCAGATGCCGCGCGCGAGCCGCAGCCGCTCGTTCAGCGCATCGATTTCCTGCTGGCGCTGTTCCAGGAAGCCTTTTGCCCGCGCCACTTTTGCGTCGGAATAGGTCTGGGCCAGGGCACGGGTCTCATGGCTCATCTGTGCCGCGAGCTGCAGCAGCTCCGGCTCCAGCCCGGCGAAATCGGGGTGTCGGCGCAGTTCTTCCATCCGCGCGCGGATCGAATCGAATTCCGCAGACAGACCGAAGAGCCCGCTGCGGTCCGCCTCATGCGACATCCGATAGGCGCGGGCGACATCCGAGACGCCCATCGCAAAGCTGCGATGCCCGGCCTCGAGCCGCGCCATGCGGCTGTTTGCGGGCAACCAGAAGACCAGCATCGCCAGCAGCGCGGTCAGGCCGATCTGCAGCCACATGCCTGCATTGGCAACCGGCGCGCCACCCAGCGACAATGCGACTTCCGGCCAGGCGCTCCAGCCGAGGGCTGCGAAAAGGCTGGCCCCAATCAGGATCAGGCAGGCCCCGAAAATCGCGGCATGGGCACAGACCTGGCCGGCAGCTAAAACCCTGCGCAAAGCTGCGCGATCATCTGAAAACATGCCCAACCCCCGTTACGGCCTTTTCAGGCAAAGGCTGAACATCTTAAATTTGCAAGGAAAAACCAGAATTTACGGGTGAGTGAGAAACTGAATCCTGTGGAAATCCGGGACTGTTTCCATCCTGTCAACGTTCTGCGCGGTGTGGTTGTGCTTGGCTCAGTGCGACAGCGCGCGCACCAGCGCCACCAGACAGGCGATCACGATGGTCACCAGGTGTGACACCACCCAGCCATGTGCCCAGACCGGGCTGGGCCAGCGGTTCCAGACATGGGCGCCCCAGGCGGCCAGCACCGAGACCCATAGCAGGGTCGAGACCAGCACCGATACAGCATGGCCCGACGGATCGGCGAAATGCAGCGGCAGCGCCAGCCATACCAGCGTGATCAGCGCAAGACCCGTCAGGCGGAACGCGCCGTTATGGCGCCGCCGTATCCCCGTCAGCCCGGCCACCAGAACCACCGCCGGGAAAAGCAGCAAGAGCCATTGCATCACCGGCGACGGCGTCAGGAGCCGGTTGAGAAAGTCGCTTTCCATCACAGCCTCAGCGCAGGGAAGGGATCGGGCCTTCGGCGCGACCATGAATGAACTGTTGCACGTAAGGGTCTGATGTCTGGTCCATTTCAGTGACAGACCCTGTCCAGCGTACGATGCCTCCATGCAGCATCGCGACCTTGTCGGCAATGGCGCGCACGCTGGTCATGTCATGGGTGATTGTCATTGCGGTCGCGCCCATCTCACGCACGATCTCGCGGATCAGCTCATTGATCACCCCCGACATGATCGGGTCGAGACCAGTGGTCGGCTCATCGAAGAAGATGATCTCCGGATTGGCGGCAATGGCGCGGGCGAGGCCGACGCGCTTTTGCATGCCGCCCGAGAGCTCGGCCGGGAAGAGGTCGGCGACCTGGGGGCCAAGACCCACGCGGCGCAGTTTCTCGATCGCGATTTCCCGCGCCTCGCGTTTGGGGCGTTTCAGGCTGCCGCGCAGCAGGCGGAAGGCGACATTCTCCCAGACCGGCATCGAATCGAACAAAGCCGCGCCCTGGAACAGCATCCCGAACCGCGCCAGAAAGGCGTCGCGCTCGTGACGCGCCACATCCTGGCCGTCGAGCGTGATCGTGCCGCGATCCGGCTTGACCAGCCCCAGTACCGATTTCAGCATCACCGATTTGCCGGTGCCCGAGCCCCCGATGATCACCATGCTCTCGCCGCGCGCGATGCTCAGATCGACGCCGTTCAGGACCTGGTTGCTGCCAAAGGCCTTATATACGCCGCTGAGCTCTATCATGCCGAGAAGAAGGCCTCTGTAAGCAGGTAATTGGCGGCGAGGATCAGCACCGAGGCCGAGACCACGGCAGATTTGGTCGCAGCCCCCACGCCCTGGGCGCCACGCCCCGAATTCATCCCATGCCAGCAGCCCATCAGCGCCACGATGAAGCCAAAGACCGCACCCTTCACGAGGCCCGAGCCAATATCCCAGACCTGCAGGAAATCGACTGTGTTCCTGATATAGGTGGCCGAGTTGAAATCAAGCCGCGTCACGCCCACAAGCCAGCCGCCCATGATCCCGATGGAATCACCAACCGCGACCAGCACCGGCAGCGTCAGCACCGCAGCCAGCAGACGCGGCACGGTCAGATATTTCATCGGATCGGTCGAAAGCGTGGTCAGGGCATCGATCTGTTCGGTGACTTTCATCGTGCCGATCTCGGCGGCGATGGACGAGGCCACCCGTGCCGCCACCATCAGCCCGCCTAAAACCGGGCCAAGCTCGCGCGCCATGCCAATGGCGACGATCTGCGGCACCACCGCCTCGGCCCCGAAACGGTTGCCGCCGGCATAGATCTGAAGCGCCAGCGCGCCGCCGGTGAAAATCGCGGTCATGCCCACAACCGGCAGCGAGAACCAGCCGATCTGCATCACCGCCTGGCCAAATTCGCGCCAGTAAAACGGCGGCCGGAAGATGTGGCTCACCGCCACCATCGCGAAAAGCGCCACCCGCCCGATCGCTGCAAGCAGCTCCAGCACCGGCCGCCCGAGTGCCGCCAGAAACGCCGCCGGCCGTCCGTTCAGCATCCCCGTCACCCGCGCGTCTCGAGATAACGGCGGCTGTAGCGCTTGCCGAGCCCGGTAAGGATCTCATAGCCGATGGTGCCGGCCGCATCGGCCAGATCATCTACCGACTGATGCTGGCCGAGAATGTCGAGGCTTTTCGGGATCTCTTTCAGATGGGTGACATCGACGGTGATCAGATCCATTGAAACCCGGCCGATCAGCGGGCAGGGTGTGTCGCCATCCCACAAGACCGCATTGTTCGAAAGCCTGCGCGGCAGCCCGTCGGCATAGCCGGCAGCCACCGTGGCGATGACCGAGGGCATTTCCGGCTCCCATGAGGCGGCATAGCCGACCACTTCGCCGGGCATCACATCGCGGGTCTGGATCACCGGCAAAGACAGGGTGACAACGCGTTCGGCCATCTCAAACGGCCGCCCGCCATAAAGCCCGATCCCGGCGCGGGTCAGGTCAAAATGATATTTCGGCCCCAGCAGGATGCCCCCCGTGGCAGCAAAGCTGCGCGGCAGGCCGGTGCCATCGGTCATCTCATGGAAGGCCTCCAGCTGCGCCTGGTTCATGGGATGGTCCGGCTCGTCGGCGCAGGCGAGATGGCTCATCAGCATGACCGGGCCGGCCTCGATGATGATCGGCGCCACCGCCTGCCATTCCACCGGCTCAACACCGAGCCGGTTCATCCCGCTGTCGAGCTGCACCCCGAACGGATGGCCCGGCAACGCCTCCAGATGGCGGGTGATCTGCTCGAGGCTGTTGAGCATCGGCGTCAGCTCAAGATCATTGAGCATCTCGGTGTCGCCGGCCATATGACCCGAGAGAATATTGATCTGCGGTCCGGGTCCAAGCGCCTGACGCACCGCCGCGCCTTCTTCGGCGGCCGCGACAAAGAACCGCCGTGCCCCGGCCCAGGCCAGTGCCCGCGCCACCTTGCCAGCGCCCAGACCGTAAGCATCGGCTTTGACCACGGCAGCGGTCTGCACTTCGGGCGCGGAAAGACGGTCCAGCGCGCGCCAGTTGGCGGCGATGGCGTCGAGATCAATGGTGAGGGACGATGTGGCCATGAGGATAACTTCCTGGCATCTGGAAATCTGGGGTCAAGGGGGAAATCGCGGCGCCTCTGGTCAGGCAGGGAGCCTCCGGCGGGGATACTTAAGGACAGATGAAATCGGCATTGTCTTTCATCTGTCCTTAAATATCCCGGGGGTGAGGGGGCAGAGCCCCCTCTGCGCCCTCAGCCATCAAAAGCCCCCATCCGGGCCGGCGCCGCCATCCCAGGGCCGGGCGAGGTTGCCAAAGCGGGTGAAACGGCCCTCGAAGGAGAGTTCCACCGAACCGATCGGCCCGTGGCGCTGCTTGCCGAGGATGACTTCTGCCTTGCCATGGCATTGTTCCATGATCTGCTGCCAGGCCGCCATTTTCTCCAGCTCATGATCGCCGGGTTTTTCGCGTTCTTTGTAATATTCCTCGCGATAGACGAACATCACCACATCCGCGTCCTGCTCGATCGAGCCGGATTCCCGCAGATCCGAGAGCTGCGGCCGCTTGTCTTCCCGGCTCTCCACCTGGCGCGACAGCTGTGACAGCGCGATCACCGGCACGTTCAGTTCTTTGGCGATGGCCTTCAGGCCTTGCGTGATTTCGGAGACCTCCTGGACCCGGTTCGCCTCTGAGCTTTTCGACGAGCCCTTCAGAAGCTGCAGGTAGTCGATCATCAGCACATCCAGCCCATGCGTCCGCTTCAGCCGCCGCGCCCGCGCTGCGACCTGGCTGATCGGCAGCGCCGGCGTGTCGTCGATATAAAGCGGGCAGCTCTCCAGCGATTTCGCGGCGTCGACGAAGCGGCGGAACTCGGGCTCGGTCATATCGCCGCGCCGGATCTGTTCCGACGGAACCTCGGAGGCCTCGGAGAGGATCCGCGCTGCCAGCTGCTCGGCCGACATCTCGAGCGAGAAGAAGCCGACCACACCGCCCTCGACCGCGCCCTCATGCCCGTCGGGCTTGCGGCCGCGCTTATAGGCCTTGGCCACGTTGAAGGCGATATTGGTCGCAAGCGAGGTTTTTCCCATCGAGGGGCGCCCGGCGAGGATGATCAGGTCGCTCTCATGCAGCCCGCCCATCTTCTTGTCGAGATCGACCAGCCCGGTCGAAATCCCTGCCAGACCGCCACCACGCTGATAGGCGGCATTCGCCACATTGACCGCATCGGTTGCGGCCTTGAGGAAGCTCTGGAAGCCGCGCTCGGCTACCCCCTGTTCGCCCAGCTTGTAAAGCCGCTGTTCGGCCTCGGTGATCTGGGCGCGCGGCTCGGAGTCGATATCGATCTTGCCGGCGCGGTCGGCGATGTCCTTGCCGAGCTGGATCAGCTCACGCCGCACTGCCAGATCATAGATCATCTGCGCATAGTCGCGGGCCGCAAAGGCCGAGATCGCGGCACCCGCCAGGCGCACCAGATAGGCGGCACCGCCGAGCTCTTTCAGCCCCTCATCCTCTTCGAGAAACGCCTTCAGCGTTACCGGCGAGGCCAGGGCATTCCTCTGGATCCGCGAGGCGGCGATGTCAAAGATGCGGCGATGCACCGGGTCGTAGAAATGCTCGGTCTTCACCACACTGGCGATGCGGTCATAAATGTCATTATTGACGAGGATCGCACCGAGCAGCTGCTGCTCGGCTTCGATATTCTGCGGCAGCGCCTCTGTCACGGCCGGCGCCGGCAGATCGCTGCGGATTTTCGCGACTTCGTTCATGATCACCTGCGCCCCATTAAGGGATCAGCTTTAGCCTGTCAGGGCGCGTCAGAGCAACCGCTGCACAGGTCTGTGGAAAAGTGACAGGATAAGCCTGCTCTGGCAGAGTGGCCTGGGGTATCTGAGCCTGAGCATACCATATCTTGCGTATCCTGTCTGGAGGAAAGACAGGTTTCGCGATTCGTATGTGGGCCTCGGCGGGGCCGGGGGGCGGAATACTGAAATATTATCCGCGTCCCGGGCCAGCCCGGCGGTTTCCCGCTCTACTTCGCGCGGGCCGCCTGCCAGCCACGCGGGTCATTGAGGAAGTCTTCGACACCCTCCAGCGTTTCCTGGTCGAAGGAGCCCTGAGCTTTCGCCTCGGCCAGCATATCCCACCAGGTGCAGAGCCAGGACAGGCTGACGCCATGTTCGGCCAGCCGCGCCTCGGTCTCTTTGAAAATGCCGTAATAGAAGATCACGGTCGTATGGTTGCAGGTGGCGCCTGTCTCGCGGATCGCATCGACAAAACTGAGTTTCGAGCCGCCATCGGTGGTCAGGTCTTCGACCAGCAGCACGCGCTGCCCCTCGGTCATGGTGCCTTCAATCCGGGCATTGCGCCCATAGCCTTTCGGCTTCTTGCGCACATAGGTCATCGGCAGCGCGAGCCGCTCGGCCACCAGCGCCGCAAAAGGAATGCCCGCCGTCTCGCCGCCTGCGATATTGTCGAATGCCTCGAACCCGGCCTCGCGCATCACGGTCACTGCCATGAAATCCATCAGCATCGAGCGGATGCGCGGATAGGAGATCAGCTTGCGGCAGTCGATATAGGTCGGCGAGGGCAGGCCGGAGGCCAGGGTAAAGGGTTCGCGCGCATTGAAATGCACCGCGCCGATTTCCAGGAAGGCGCGGGCGGTGAGACGGGCGATCTCTTCTTTCGACGGGAAGGCGGCGGGGATCATTCTTTGCTCCTTTGCAGCGTCCTTCTGAGAAAATACTCCCGCGGGGCTTCCCCGACTGGCCAGAGGTGCCTCCGGCGGGAATATTCAGATCAGGAGGAAGTCAGTTTTCGACCGACCAGTGGACGGGGAAGCCGGGGTTGAAGACGGTAACCGGGCCAGCGCCGGTTTCGATTTTTTCCGGGAAAGTGGTGGGGGCATCGCGTTTGGTGAGACGCAGCTTCGCCTCATTGACCGGCAGCCGGTAGAAAGCGGGGCCATTCAGCGAGGCGAAGGCCTCGAGCCGGTCGAGCGCGTTTTCTTCTTCGAAGACATGCGCGAGGAGCGGCATCGTATTCGTCGCGGTGAAACAGCCGGCGCAGCCGCAGGCATGTTCTTTCAGCGCGTCGATATGGGGCGCGGAATCGGTGCCTAGGAAATAGCGCGGGCTGCCCGAAGTGGCGGCACGGCGCAAAGCCTGGCGGTGTTTCTCGCGTTTGGCGACCGGCAGGCAATAGTAATGCGGTTTGATCCCGCCCACGAGGATATGGTTGCGATTGATGATCAGGTGATGCGTGGTGATCGTGGCCGCCAGCGTCTCTCCACCTTCGCCCGCATAGGCGACACCTTCTTCGGTGGTGATATGCTCCATCACCACCCGCAGCTCCGGCAGACGTTTGCGCAGCGGATCCAGTACCGTGTCGATGAACACCGCCTCGCGGTCGAAAATATCGACCTCGGCCGTTGTCACTTCGCCATGGGTGCAGAGCGGCAGGCCGATCCCTGCCATTTTCTCAAGCACCGGCATGACCTTATCGAAATTCCGCACGCCGGAATGAGAATTGGTCGTGGCGCCCGCAGGGTAGAGCTTGACCGCTTTGATCAGCCCCGAAGCCGCCGCCTGCGCCACATCGGCGGGGTCGGTTTCCTCGGTCAGGTAAAGGGTCATCAGCGGCTCGAACGCCATGCCTTCGGGCAGGGCGCTCAGGATGCGGTCGCGGTAAGCGCTTGCGTCTTTCGCGGTCACAACGGGCGGCACCAGGTTGGGCATGATGATTGCGCGGGCGAAATCGCGCGCGGTTTCAGGCAGCACGCCCTTCAGCATCGCGCCATCGCGCAGATGCAGATGCCAGTCATCGGGGCGGCGGATCTCAAAGCTGTTTTCCATACCCCGCAGCTAGCCGAAACCGCGTGTCTTTGCCAGAGACTTCCGTCAGGATCGGGAGGGATCGCAGAGGAGGGAATCCAATGGCCAGCCATATGGGCGGATGTCAGTGCGGGGCCGTGCGCTACAGTGTCGATGTCTCGCTGGAGGCGCCGCTGATCTGCAATTGCTCGCGATGCAGCCGGATCGGCGCGGTGCTGGTTTTCGCGCCTGCGGCCGGTTTTGCGCTGGAAAAGGGCGCCGGCGCCAGCACGGAATATCTTTTCCATGATCACGTCATCCGGCATTACTTCTGTAAGACCTGCGGGGTGCAAAGCTATTCCCTCGGCGCGATGCCGGATGGCAGCGAGATTGTGGCGGTGAATGCGCGCTGCCTTGACGGCGTGGATGGCCATGCGCTGGCGGCGCAGGCGAAACTGGTGGATGGAGCGTCGAGATGACACGATTCGCACTGATTGTTCTGATGGCTCTGGCGGGGCAGGCCGGGCAGGCGGCGGCGCAGAATGCCGATTGCGCGACTGCCATGGTGCAGGCCGATCTGAACGAATGCGCCGCTGCGGAATGGCAGGCGGCGGATGTGCTGCTGAACCAGCGATATAAAGAGGCGATGGCGCAGTTGCAGGCATGGGACGCGGATCTGCCCGAGGCGCTGAAGGGCGGGCCGGCAGAGCTGCGCGCGGCACAGCGCGCCTGGATCACCTATCGCGATTCCGCCTGTGCCGCCGAGGGCTACGCGATGCGCGGCGGCAGTGCAGAGCCGTTGCTTGTCTATGGCTGTAAGGCGCGGCTGACCGAGGCAAGGACCGAAGACCTCGTGGGGCTTATCGAAGCAGGCGAGCACTGACAGGGTCTGCCGGCGGGCCGGTCATCCGGGCCCAGTCTGAAGGCTGAGATCTGAGCCGGTGGCTCAGATCTCAGCCTTCGGTCTCTTCTTGCGCGAGGAGTGCTGCGAGGCGCCGCTCGAATCGCGGGAACTGCTGTTCAGACAGAACCTGACGCAACACGCGGATCTGCCGTTTGCGATCGCCCTTGGCCGAAATGGCGGTCAGGAGAGAGCGCACCCAGGCCGGTGACCGGCGGCGCGCGCGCCAGAGCCTGGCGAAATCGGTCGGGGTCAGGGTGCCGGCCATCGCCGCCTGGATCACCTGATCGAGAACCCCGGCGGGCATGCTGCGCTCGGGTTGCTCGCCGCCCCAGCGGGTATGGAGTATGGTGGTCCAGCTGCGCCGGAACAGCGCCGCATGGGCGTTATCGCCGGGCGAAAGCGGATCATGGATCAGCCAGACATGCCCGGCCCCTTCGGTCATGTCGGGGGCATAGCCGTAGCGGCTGGTGAAATCGAGGCGCCGCTGCTCCAGGTGACGACGGTCCCAGCCCGCGATATCGGGGGCGAGCGTCGCGCGCGGCGCCAGCAAAAGCGCCCGGGCCCCGGGGGCTGCCACGACATAAGAGGCGGCGGCGTAGCCTGCCGCGCCCGAGCCGTAAAACAGCACCTGGTCGAAATCGTCAAAAAAGGCGTCATCGACGAGGCGGTCGAAGTAACCCCAGACCTCGGGCGCGCGCCAGAAGGTCTCGCCGCGCGCGATCAGGCACAGCAGCGACCAGCCATTGCGTTTCGCGAGATCCCATGCCGCGGGCATATTGCCGTCATTGGCCTCGATCTGTTCGGCACGTTCAAAGGTGACCAGCAATGTCGTGCCGGTTTCGGCAAAAAACGCCCAGTGGTTCGGGCCAAGCGGATCGAGATAGCCATCCTCATCAGCGACACGTTCCATCGCCGCCAGCCATTCAGTGCCGGGATGTGCCGGAAAGTTGTCGGCACTGTCGGGGAAGGACATCGTCACTCCTGTAGCATTAAGCTGCATTTTGTCGGGTCTGGCCGGGATATCTGGCTCAGGTCTGGCGAAGGGTCAGGCCATTGCGACGCCGCAGGCATCACAGCGAACCACGTGCTGTCGAGTATCGGCAGTCGGGACGGTTGCTGCAAGGGATCACGCCGGAATGTGAACTCTGCATTCGTGAACAATCTGTTGTCTGACGGCTGCGCAATGTGACGCGCAGGTCGCAGGGCAGGTCCTGTCGCGCCGGGAGAAGGCAAATGAAAAGGGCAGATCCGTCAGGATCCGCCCTTTGATGTCACTGACGCGGCAGCGCCGGGATCAGAAAAACGCCTGCAGCCCGGTGATGGCGCGGCCAAGGATCAGCGCATGGATGTCATGTGTGCCCTCATAAGTGTTGACGGTTTCAAGGTTCACCATATGGCGGATGACCTGGAATTCTTCGGAAATGCCATTGCCGCCATGCATGTCGCGGGCGTGGCGGGCGGCTTCCAGCGCGATGCCGCAATTGTTGCGCTTGATCAGCGAGATCATCTCGGGCGCGGCATTGGCCTCGTCCAGCAGCCGCCCGACGCGAAGGCTGGCCTGCAGACCAAGGCTGATCTGCGTCAGCATATTCGCCAGTTTCAGCTGGTAAAGCTGTGTCTGGGCAATGGGTTTGCCGAATTGCTTGCGGTCCAGCCCATATTGGCGCGCGGCATGGAGGCAGAATTCCGCAGCCCCCAGCACGCCCCAGGAAATGCCGTAGCGCGCGCGGTTAAGGCAGCCGAACGGCCCTTTCAGACCTTCGACATGCGGCAGCAGCGCATCCTCGCCGACCTCAACCTGATCCATCACGATTTCGCCGGTGATCGATGCCCGCAGGGAGATCTTGCCCCCCACCTTCGGCGCCGTCAGGCCTTTGCTGCCCTTGTCGAGCACGAAGCCACGGATCTTGCCGCCATGCGCCTCGGATTTCGCCCAGACCACGAAAACATCGGCGATCGGCGCGTTCGAGATCCACATTTTGGACCCGTTGAGCACATAGCCATTCGCGGTTTTCTTCGCGGTGGTCTTCATGCCGGCGGGGTCGGACCCGGCATCGGGTTCGGTCAGGCCGAAACAACCGATCCATTCGCCCGAGGCCAGTTTCGGCAGGTATTTCCGGCGCTGCTCTTCGGACCCGTAGGCGTAGATCGGGTACATGACGAGGCTCGACTGCACCGACATCATTGAACGATAGCCGCTGTCGATGCGTTCGACCTCGCGCGCGACGAGGCCATAAGACACATAAGAGGCGCCAAGCCCGCCATATTCCTCGGGGATGGTCACGCCGAGAAGGCCCATCTCGCCCATTTCGCGGAAGATCGACGGGTCGGTTTCCTCATTGCGGAAGGCTTCAATCACGCGGGGCTGCAGCTTGCCATCGGCATAGGCGCGGGCGGCGTCGCGAATGGCGCGCTCTTCCTCCGAAAGCTGGTCTTCGAGACGGAAGGGGTCCTCCCAGTCAAAGCGCGAAAGGTCCGGCGCATCCTTGGCTTTCAGTTTCGGGCGTGTGCTGCTGGCATCTGACATGGGCTGATCCTCCGGAATCATCTGCTGCCATATTGCATGGAAGGGCGCGGTCAGGGTATCGAAACTCTGTCACCGGATCATGAGGAAAACTCATATGCTGCCGCGTCGCTATCTGCCGTCAATCGCTTCGCTTGCCGCGCTTGAGGCGCTGGAGCGGCTGGGCACAGCCTCGGCGGCGGCGGCCGAACTGTCGCTGACCCAGGGTGCGGTTTCACGGCAGATCCAGCTTCTCGAGGGGCAGCTTGGCGCGCCCCTTGTCACGCGCGAACGCCAGCGGCTGGTTCTGACACCGGCCGCGCGGGATTATGTGGCAGAGGTGCGCAAGGCTATGAAATTGCTGTCAGATGCCTCACTGACGCTCAGGGCGAACCCGTCGGGCGGCACGCTGCATCTGTCGATCCTGCCGGCCTTCGGCATGCATTGGCTGGCCCCACGCCTCGCGGGGTTTGCGGCCGGTCACCCGGAGGTGACGGTGAACCTCTCGACCCGGCTTCGGCCCTTTGATTTCGACGGCACCTTTTTCGATGCCGCCATCCATTATGGCCGCGAAGACTGGCCCGGCGTGAATTACATGAAACTCATGGAGGAAGAGGTGATCGCGCTGGCGGCGCCCTCGCTGATCACGCGCCCGCTGACCGGGGCGGCGGATCTGCTGGCGCTGCCACTTTTGCAGCTGGAAAGCCGGATGGGGGATTGGGGGCGCTGGTTCGGCTGCCATGATCTGCCGGGTCAGCGCCCGCCCGCGATGCTGTTCGACCAGTTCGCCACTATGGCCCAGGCGGCAGTGCATGGGATGGGGGTGGCGCTGCTCCCGACCTTTCTTGCGGCGGGGGATCTCGCTGCGGGGCGGCTTGTGCCGGCCTGGGGCGGGCCGGTCGCGGCCTCGGGCGCCTATTACCTCGTCTGGCCCGCCACACGCGCGGAACGCGCGCCGCTTACTTCGTTTCGGCGCTGGCTTGCTGCAGGGGGCGGCACGGGCGAGGGGCCGGGAGCCGCCGGGGGCGCGACTGATATCCGATGACAGGCGGAACCCCGCTCCGGAACCTGCGTTGCTATCGCATAGCACGCCCTGTCCGGTGCAGGGTCAGAGGCTGAAGATACCGCGATTCCCGGGGCTTGTTCGGGGCATTGCCCGCAGTAGTATCCGGAAGAGTGTTTCGGGCTCTATGTGGGCAAAGATGCCGGCAGGGCCCCGGGACGCGGCGTCAGCATCAGGGCCAGGATCTCAGAGGAAGACCAATGCGCAAATTACTCATCTCCTCGACCGCACTCTCGGTCGCGCTGAGCTCGTTCCACACGCTGCCGGTCTATGCGCAGGAAAATGAGACAGAGACACAGGCTGAGATAGAAGCTCAGGCGGCGGAGGCTCAGGCAGCAGCAGAAGCACAGGCAGCGGCAGAGGCACAGGCTGCGGCGGAAGCTCAGGCTGCGGCGGAAGCACAGGCAGCGGCAGAGGCTCAGGCTGCGGCGGAAGCACAGGCTGCGGCGGAGGCTCAGGCGGCGGCAGAGGCACAAGCTGCGGCGGAGGCTCAGGCTGCGGCGGAAGCACAGGCTGCGGCAGAGGCTCAGGCTGCGGCGGAGGCTCAGGCCGCAGCGGAAGCTCAGGCTGCGGCGGAAGCACAGGCTGCGGCGGAAGCTAAGGCGGCGACGGAGGCTCAGGCCGCGGCGGAGGCCCAGGCAGCAGCGGATGCTCAGGCAGCGGCAGAGGCTCAGGCAGTGGCGGATGCTCAGGCGGCAGCGGAGGCCAAGGCTGCGGCTGAGACAGCTGCGGCCGAAGCGGCAGAGGCCAGTGCCGCAGCCGCCAGCGATGCAGCGGCGAAAGCCGAAGCTGCGACCCCGGATATCGAAACGCCTGAACCTGCTTTGCCGGCGGATGTTGCAGATGCGATTGAGCCGGCCGATGCCGTTGAGGCAGAGGTCTCCCCCGAGGACCTCGCCAATGCGATCGACGTCCCGGTGCCGGAAGAGAAGGCGGTCAGCAGCCTCGCGGATATTCTCGGAATGCCGGAGGCACAGGCCGATGCGGGTGCGGAATCTGAGTCTGGCACGAAAGCGGATGCAACAGCCCTCGCGGTGCCCGCTGTCGCGGCGGCTTCCTTCCTTGAAGGCGTCCCGGGCGGGGTGAATGTTCCCGGCGAGGCAACTGGTACGGACACGGCGACTTCTGCGCCGGGCGCAGGGGAAGGGACCACTCCGGCGACGGGTGCTGCACCCGTTTCGGTGGTTGATGCGATCATCACCGAAGCCAATACCCGGACTTCGGTCAATGAATTTGCCGCCGCCCCGGTCGCGGTCGGTAAAGGCAAGAAATCCGGCCTCTCGGACCTTGAGAAGGTCGGCCTGCTGGCGCTGGGCGCGCTGGCGGTGGGCACCATCATCAATGGCGGCAAGAAGGATGAACGCCGCGTTGTCAGCAATTCCGGCGACCGGGTGGTGGTCGAGAATGCGGATGGCTCTTACGTCGTCTATAAGGATGATGATGCCGTGCTGCGCCGTCCCGGCGTGCGCACCCAGACCGAGAGCTTTAATGACGGCTCGACCCGCACTGTGGTCAGCCGCGCCGATGGCACCCAGGTGGTGACGATCCGCGACGCGTCCGGCAGGGTGCTGCGCCGTGCCGCCTATGATCAATATGGTCAGGAAGTGCTTCTGATCAACGATCTGGAGCCGGAGCAGCCGATCATCGTGACGCAGCTGCCCAAGCCGCGCCCGGACCGGGTTGTGATCTCGACCTCTGACCAGAACGCGGCGCTGAAGGCGGAAATGGCAGCGCTGGAGGTTGAAGGCCTTGGCCGCAAATTCAGCCTGCGCCAGGTGCGTGACATTCCTCAGGTGCGGGCCCTGGCGGCGACGGTCGAAGTGGACAGCATCACCTTTGACACCGGCTCTTCGGTGATCAATGCGACCGAGGCGAAGAAGCTTGCCGATCTTGGCCGGCTGATGCAGCAGTTGCTTGCATCGAACCCGGGCCATGTCTTCCTGATCGAAGGCCATACCGACGCGGTGGGCTCTGCGAGCTCTAATCTGCTGTTGTCGGACCGGCGGGCAGAGAGCCTTGCACTGGCGCTGACTGAATATTTCGGCATTCCGCCGGAAAACCTCGTGGTGCAGGGCTATGGGGAGTCTGAGCTGAAGATCCGGACCGAGGCGGCAGAGCGCGCCAATCGCCGGGTTCTCGTGCGTCTGATCACACCGCTGCTGCGCAATGCGGGCTGAGACAGATGACCAGATCAAAGGTCTGACTAAGTCTGATAAAGGCCTGATCTGAATGATAAAGCCGCGCTGAAAGCGCGGCTTTTGTCTTTGTTCATCCGATCCACAGTATTGCAAAAGTCTGCCGTTGACAGGATGTGCCCCTTTTCCCGCTGATCTCACGCCACGCGCATGATCTCCGCCGTGCCGAGCGCATTGAAGTGGTTCATGAGCGCAACGCGGATCTGCACCTCGGCTGTTTGACGGTCCGGATCGCGTGAGGCTATGCATGAAGACTAACCACATGGATGCCCCGTGTGAATCCTGCTCGATGGGGATTTCTGCAACAATGCCGATCCGGCAGTCGATGACCAGGATCGAAGGCCTCGAACATCGTTTGAAAACAGTTTCGGATCGGTCGGACACAGCGCGGCGTTTAAAGACCATGCCGGGGATCGGGCCGATTACTGCCATGATGATCGAAACCATGGCGTCGAACATCAAGGGTTTGCGGCGCGGCTGCGAGTTTGCAGCATGGTTTGGCATGAGGCCTCGACAGCGGTCGTCCGGCGGCCAACAGGTCATGGGCCGCATGTCGAAAGTGACGCAGCGTGACATACGCCGGCCGTTGATCATCAGCGCGATGGCCGTTGTGTCAGCCGCCACGCGATAGGGGAAAACAAAGACCAAATGGCTTGTGTCCATGTGGGAGAGAAAGCCCGGACCGCCGGGCGGCATAGCACCCGCCCGTAAAATGGCCAGAGCCGTTCGGGCTATGCTGACGCGGCAGCAGGGTTTTCGGAACCCTGAGGCAATCCTGGCAATACAGGCGCCGGGAGTGCCCAAGGGCTTCGGAGAATTTGAACACACCCATGAAAGTAAGGGAAAATGATCGTAAAAATCCGGATCCGATAACCACATCTCCCCAGAGAGAAGGGCAGCTTTGATTGTTGAATTAGACCAGATCCGCGACCTCTGCGCCATCAATTCCGGGATTTGCGGCAGCGATCCCCATCCGCCTCACCGCGCGCCAGGATCGCACCGTCCGGATCCTGCCCCGTCCTCATGCAGGGCTGCGCCATCACCACGCCAGCGATTTTACCGGAACGCCCGGTGAGGCCCTGGCCTGTTTCGCCAAATACCGTGATGGCCGGGACCTCTTGCTGACTGAAAGTCGCGCAGGAACTGACGGCAATTCTATCGAACGCGCAATCCGTCCCATCGCCCTGAACTGCAAAATGCCTCCGCGCCGGCCTGGACGCCGGGGCCGAAAACCGGGCGGTCAACGTCTCGATGGCCGACACCTGCAAGAGGAACGGCGCCGATCCATACGCCTTACTGGCCGGCACGCTCACCGCCATCGTCAATGGCCATCAGGAGAGGCCGGATCGACGATCTCCTGATGTGGAACTATGCCGCCAGGACGGGGCCACAGGGCAGCGCTTATGCCTCATCGCGGCCCGACGACCGCAAAACCCGCCCCGCGCGGGTCGCTTGCCATGGTGATCCAGGCGCCGCCCGGCACTTCGACCGGGCCATGCAGCACCTTGCCCCCCAGCGAGGGGATCGCAGCCGTCGCCGCATCAATCCCGGGCACCCCGAAATAGGGCAGCCAGTGCGGCGGCACGCCCTCCATGCCCAGCATCCCCATCATGCCGCCAATATCGCGGCCATCATGCGAGAAAAGCTGATATTTGCCATCCGGCCCCATATCCATCGCATCGGTCGCGCTCCAGCCAAGCAGGGCGGCGTAGAACTGGAACCCGGCCTCAGGGTCCGAAGAATGCAGCTCGATCCAGTTGCCATGACCGGATCTGGCCTGGTCGAAGGCATGGCCGGGCGTGCCGTCTTCGGGCTGCAACAGACCGAAGACCGCGCCCTGAGGGTCGACGAGGATCGCGTAACGGCCGGTGCCGGGAATGTCTTCTGGCGCGCGATGAACATTGGCCCCGAGAGCTTTGGCTTTGGCGACCACATGATCGCAGTGATCAACCGCGAAATAGATCATCCAGAATTCCGGCATCGGGCTGTCGGGTGTCATCAGTCCGGCAACCATCGCTCCGTCTTTGGTGGCAAGGCCATAGTCAAAGCCCTCCATTCCGGCATCCTGGAAGGTCCAGCCCAGCAGCGGAGCGTAAAAGTCGCGTGCCGCCCCTGCATCCATGGTGCAGAGCTCGTACCAGCACGGGGTTCCTTGCAATGTCATGGCTCAGATCCTCATTCTTCGACCAAAAGGGGCACAAAGCCGCCATAGACCATGCGCTTGCCGTCAAAGGGCATGGCTTCGGGCTTCATGTCGGGATCGCTTTTTGACCGCGCCTCCATGGCAGCATAGGCCTTGTCACGGGTCGCCTTATCGGGCCAGGTCATCCAGCAAAAGACCACGCTTTCGCCGTCCTGCAGATCTACCGCGCGCAGAAAGTCGGTTTGCTTTCCCGGGGGCACCTCATCCCCCCAGCCCGCCACAAGGGACAGCGCCCCGAGCGCCCTGAACTCGCCCCACCATTTCGCCTCATGGGCGCGGTAGGTCTCGCGATCCTCATTGCGGACCGGGATCAGAAAGCCGTCAATGTAACCTGGGGTCTGCTTTGCCATGATCAACTCCTCCGGATCACAGTTTGCATTTCCCGCATATGCTCCGGGTGATCGCCCCGAAACGCAAACGGAATATCAAAACACGGCCGAAAGCAGCGGGAAATGACCGGCTCGTCTGTTCCTCCGGGGGGCTGCAGCCCCCCGGGGCATCAGTGTAATCAGTATTTCAGCGGCACGTAGAGCTCGGGCGGCAGAACGGCGCGTTCATAATCGGGGTTGAAGACGCGTTCGGGCAGCTGGATTTCCTCATGCGGTACATCCTCATAGGGGAAGAGGCCGAGAAGATGGTCGATACAGTTCAGCCGCGCGCGTTTCTTGTCGGTGCCCTCGACAATATACCAGGGCGCCTCGGGGATATTGGTGCGCGCCAGCATTTCTTCCTTCGCTTTGGTATATTGCTCCCACCGCACGCGGCTTTGCAGATCCATCGGCGAAAGCTTCCATTGTTTCATCGGATCATGGATCCGCATCAGGAAGCGCATCTGCTGTTCCTCATCGGTGATCGAGAACCAGTATTTCACCACCTTGATGCCCGAGCGCACCAGCATCCGCTCGAATTCCGGCACGTCCTGGAAGAACTGTTCCACCTGGTCTTCCGAGGCAAAGCCCATCACCCGCTCGACCCCCGCGCGGTTGTACCAGGAGCGGTCGAAGAGCACCATTTCGCCACCCGCCGGCAGATGCGGAACATAGCGCTGGAAATACCACTGGGTTTTCTCGCGGTCGGACGGGGCCGGCAAGGCGACGGTGCGCGCCACGCGCGGGTTCAGCCGCTGGGTGATGCGCTTGATCGCGCCGCCCTTGCCGGCGGAATCGCGGCCCTCAAAGATCACGACCACGCGTTCCTTGTGATATTGCACCCAGGATTGCAGCCGGATCAGCTCGGCCTGAAGGCGGATCAGCGCGCGCAGATAATCCTTGCGCTCCATCCCCGGCCCGTGGCGCCTTTTGTAGATCTTCGCGATTTCTTCGGACAGCTCGGCATCTTCCAGCTCAAGCTCGTAATCCTCATCGAAGGAATCCGAGAGTTCGGCTTCCAGCCAGTCCATCGGGGTCTGTTCGTTCATGGCATCCGTCGCGCGTGAGGGGAGTTCGGGATCTCAATGGCAGTACAGCGTAACGGAAGCATGACGGTCTGGTGACGGAAATCAATGCGGAGCGGCCTGGGAAAACAGGTTGATCACCAGCACACCGGCAAGGATCAGCCCAATCCCGATCACCGCCGCGAGATCAAGCGACTGTTTCAGCCAGATCCAGCCGATCATCGAGATCAGCACGATGCCAAATCCCGACCAGATCGCATAGGCGATCCCCACCGGCAGGGTCTTGAGCGCCTGCGACAGGAAGAAAAAGGCGCCGCCATAAAGGCAGAGCATGATGATGGTCGGCACCGCTTTGGTGAATTGCTTTGTCTGGGGCAAAAGCGAGGTCGCCATCACCTCCAGCGAGACCGCGAGGAGGAGCGTGACATAGGTTGTCAGCGTTGAGTTCATCAGCCGGGGTTCCTTCGGGTCAGGTCAAGCAATGTTGCGCATAATTCCGCCATCGGCTGGCGCAGATCGGCTTCGACCTGCCAGAGATCGGCAAGCCAGAAGCCATCCGCGGCGTGGCGCAGGATCTCGTACCAGGGGCCGGAATCGGTCGCGGCATGGCGCGTGAGGCGGGCGCGCAGCCAGTCGGACCAGAGACTGCGCATCCCGGGATTCATCAGCAGGACCGCGTTCAGCGGCGCTGAAGCCGCCAGCCCCGGGTCAAGCGTGGCGGCTATCCAGGCGCGGGTAAAGCTGCCCTTCGGCTCGGGATCGGCCGCTATGCTGAGGTCGATGGCCGCATCAAAATGATCGAGAAGATCACGCAACAGCGCGGTGATCAGCGCCTCTTTGTCGGGGAAATGGTGGAAAAGCCCGCCCTTGGTCACTCCGGCGGCCCGGGCCACCGCCGCGATGGTCATCGCCTGGAGCCCGCCAGAGACCGCCAGCGCCGCCGCTGCATCAAGCAGCCGGCGCCGCAGAATCTCGGGCTGGCGGCGACGGGGCGGCGACGGGGATGGCAAGGCCGGGGGGCGAGTGGGCGGGGCAGCGGTCATGCGGCCGATTACATACCGCTTGGTATGTAATCGGCAACAGATTTCTTGCCTGCCGTCATTGCAGCCTTCGGCCTATACCCGGGGGCTGAAAAAGACGGGAAAAGGTCCAGGCCCGCGCTGGAAGGCAGGCGGCTCGCTGTCGCGTGACCGGCAAAGCCCAGTTTTGCAGTGTCAGTTACCTGTGCCGGACGGGGCACCGCTGTCGGGCAGATCCGGAATGCCAGTTCGGGTCATCGCATGTCGGAGCATAACGTCCGGATCGCAGACAGGTCCGGGCCATAAGCGATGGGGGGTCGGGATTTCATCGCGCCGGTCTCTGCCGCCGCTTGCGCCCGGGCAGGTGTGGTCCTATATTCCATCTTGTCCGGGGCAACCCGGACTATGGCGATAAACGCACCTGTAATAGGCGGCTCGGACCCGGGGGCGGTACCCGGCGGCTCCACCAAATCTCCCGTTCATTGCGGGCGTGTGGGGCCGAAACAGGATCGACGGACGTTCAAAGAGGCCAGCTTTCGCTCGGTAAGGTACCACCGTTATCGGTCCATGATCACAGTTGCCAATGACAACAGTGCTCCGGTGGCGATGGCTGCGTAAGCAGCTCTCAATACCAAACCTAAGTCCTTGCGCTTAGCCGCGTAAGGCGGGGTTCGCAGGTACCTGGCAACAGAAACCTGCACCTTCCCCCCGTTTCAGCCCGCTCACCTGTGCCTCAGGTCGTAAGAACCGGCATCGCGGCTGTGATAATGGTGGCTTTCACCATCATCGCCGCTCGGGTACTGGCATACATGCGACGCCGGTATCCGTTACGTTATTGCTAAGGCTTTTCCCGCCAGAGCAGCCGCGCTATGGCAATGAGGCCTCGCCCCGACGCCTGACCCGGCCCCGGCGGGTAAATCGCCAGAAAGGCATTCCCGAAAGGCATTGCTGTGAAACGGCACCGTCATATTCTGCATCCGCTGCAATCGGCGCGGATCATCCTGGGGCACAGGCGATCTGCCGGGGCGGATCTGCTGCTGGCCACGGTCATCGCCTTCACCGCCGGCGCGGCCAATGCGGGCGGCTTCTTCGCGCTTGGTCAATATACCTCGCATGTGACCGGCTATCTGTCGCAGCTGGCCGATCACCTGGTGGTGGCTGAGTGGTGGATCTGCCTTGTTGCCGTGATCGCCATCGGCGCCTTTGTCAGCGGCGCCGCCTTTTGTTCGGCCCTGATCCACTGGGCGCGGCTGCATCTGCCGGGGCGCCAATATGCGGTGAGCGTGGCGGTGCAGGGCGTTTGCCTGATGCTGTTCGCCACCGGCGGCTGGTATGAGGGCGCGGCCTGGCGGCTCTGGTGCATGGCGTGTCTCTGTTTCACCATGGGGATGCAGAACGCCACCGTGACCAAGATCTCGGGCGGCAGGCTGCGCGCCACCCATGCCACGGCGATGATCACCGATATCGGCATAGGTCTCGGTCGCGCCCTGTATCGCCGCCATGCGCCCGACGCGGTCCACAGGGTTGACTGGCACCGGATGCGGCTGATGACGCAGCTGGTTTTCACCTTCTTTCTGGGCGGGGTGACCGGGGCGCTTGGCTATGCGCGGGTCGGGTTCGGGTTCTCGCTGCCGCTGGGATGCCTGTTGCTGGCGATGGCGCTGCCGGCGCTCTGGAAATACCGACAAGGCTGAGGGCGCGCCTCAGCTGCATTGCGAAAAGCCGCAACTGGCGCAGATCAGGCAGCCTTCTTCCCTGCGCAGATCAAAGGATCCGCAACTGGGGCAGATGGCCTGGGGTCCGGGCTCTCCGGCCCTGGTTCCCATCCCGCTCCCGGGGGCCTCGCCCGGCGACAGGGCGCCGGGGTCGGAGTTCAGCCCCATTCCTTCGCCCGCGATGAAGCCGGTCGCGATCAGGTGGCGTTCGATCACACCGCCGATCGCAGCAAGGATCGAGGGGATGTAGCGCCCGTCAATCCAGGCGCCCCCCCTCGGGTCGAACACCGCCTTGAGTTCGCCCACCACGAAAGACACGTCACCCCCCCGCCGGAACACCGCCGAGATCATTCGCGTCAGCGCCACCGTCCAGGCAAAATGCTCCATGTTTTTCGAGTTGATGAAGACCTCGAAGGGGCGGCGGCGCCCGCCCGAGACGATATCATTCACCGTGATGTACAGCGCGTGTTCCGAGCCCGGCCAGCGGATCTTATAGGTCTCGCCCGAAAGCGTGGCGGGGCGCGGCAGCGGCGCATCCCGGGGCGTTTCGCTGTCACCGGGGGCGGGCGCGACGCTCAGCACCGATCCTGTTACCGCATTGGGCCGGTATGTGGTGCACCCCTTGCAGCCCATATCCCAGGCGGCAAGATAGACATCGCGGAAGGCCTCGAACGGGATATCCGCCGGGCAGTTGATCGTCTTTGAGATCGAGCTGTCGATATGGCGCTGTGCCGCCGCCTGCATCCGCAGATGATCCATCGGCGCAAGCTCCTGTGCGGTCACGAAATGCGCGGGCAGGGGCGCCTCGCCCTGAAGCGCGCGCCAGCGCATCAGGGCGTAATCCCCGACCTCCTCCTCGCGCGCGCTGCCATCCTTTTGCAGCACCCTGCGCCTTGTGCTCCAGGCAAAGACCGGCTCTATCCCCGAAGACACATTGCCCGCATAAAGCGAGATCGTCCCCGTAGGCGCGATGGAGGTCACCAGCGCATTGCGGATGCCATGGCTGCGGATGGCGTCGCGGATATCCCTGTCCATCGCCGCCATGGTGCCGCCGGCGAGGAAGGCATCGGCCTCGAACAGCGGGAAGGGGCCGCGTTCTTTCGCAAGATCCACCGAAGCAAGATAGGCCGCCCGCGACAGTGCTTTGAGCCAGGCATCGGTCTGCACCACCGCCTCATCCGAGCCATAGCGCAGCCCGCACATCAAAAGCGCATCGGCAAGCCCGGTGACACCAAGGCCGATCCGCCGCTTGGCCCGGGCCTCGGCCTCTTGCTCGGGCAGGGGAAAGCGTGACTGACCGATCACATTATCCAGCATCCGCACGGCCGTTGCGACAAGATCGGCTAGCTCATCACCCGCGATCCGGGCCGCTTCGGTGAAAGGGTCCCGCACCAGCGCGGCCAGGTTGACCGACCCGAGCAGGCAGGCGCCGTAGGGCGGCAGCGGCTGTTCGCCACAGGGATTGGTGGCGCTGATCACCTCGGCGTAATGGAGGTTGTTCATCCGGTTGATGCGGTCGATGAAGATCACGCCCGGCTCGGCATAATCATAGGTCGCGCGCATGATCCGGTCCCAGAGCGCGCGGGCGGGCAGGCTGTGATAGACCGTGCCGCCAAAGACCAGCTCCCAGCTCTGATCCGCGTTCACCGCCGCCATGAAGGCATCGGTGACCAGCACCGAGAGATTGAACATCCTCAGCCGCGCGGGATCCTGTTTGGCGGTGATAAAGTCAAGGATATCAGGGTGATCGCAGCGCAGGACCGCCATCATCGCGCCGCGACGCGCGCCGGCGGACATGATGGTGCGGCACATCGCATCCCAGACATCCATGAAGGACAAAGGCCCCGAAGCATCCGCCGCCACAGACGCCACCAATGCGCCTTTCGGCCGGATGGTCGAGAAATCATAGCCGATGCCGCCGCCCTGTTGCAGGGTCAGCGCGGCCTCTTTCAGGGCCTGAAAAATCCCCTCCATCGAATCGGGGATAGCGCCCATGACGAAACAGTTGAACAGCGTGACGGCGCGGTCGGTGCCGGCCCCGGCCAGGATGCGACCGGCGGGCAGAAAGCGGAAGCTTTCCAGCGCCGACATGAACCGGGCCTCAGCGCCTGCGGGATCGGGCTCGTCCACCGCAAGGGCGCGGGCGACACGGCGCCAGCTGTCGGCGACCGTCAGGTCAATGGGCATGCCATCTGCGTTCTTCAGCCGGTATTTCATATCCCAGATCCGGGCCGCGATGGGGGTGGCAAACCCACCCTGCGCGACAGACCCGGCCTGAGCAGCGGGTCCGGTCAGGCGGTCGGCGGCGGCGGCATCGGGTTCAGTATCGGGCAAGGCGCAGACCCTCCGGCAAAGAGGGCCGTCAGCGGCGCGAGGACTGGGCCAGCATTTGCGCCGGATCCGGCCAGAGCCACAGGATAGGGAGGCGGAGGCCATCGGTCAATCTTGCGGCGGCGGGGCAGGCGCCTATGATCCGGCCATGGGATTCGTGAATATACTCAAGCTTTGTGTCGGTGCCGAAAGCATCGGGGATCTTGCGACCTGGCAAGAGGAAAATGCGGCGCGCTGGCCGGCAGGGCAGGCGGTGCACGTCACCCGTATGTGGCCCAAACGCGAGGCAGAAGTGCTGGCGGGTGGCTCGCTTTACTGGGTGATCAAGGGGGTGATCCTCTGCCGGCAGCGCATCACCGCGCTGGAGCGGGTCGAGACCGGCGATGGTATCAGCCGCTGCGCCATCGTGATGGACCGAGAGATCATCCGCACCGAATCCGCGCCGCGCCGCCCGTTTCAGGGCTGGCGCTATATCGGGCCAGAGGACGTGCCGCGTGACCTGACGCTGAGCCGGGACGGCGATGACAGCCTGCCGCCTGAGCTGGAACGCGCTTTGGCCGAGATCGGCCTGCGCTGAAGCATTTTGCGGAATCGGCCCGATCCGAACTGCCCGACCAGGGCTGGTTCAGATCGGCCAATGCAGATGCTGGCGATCAGCCGCGACCGCGGGTGAAGCGGCCTTCGATGGTGGCGCCGCTCTCGATCACCAGGGTGTCGTAAGTGATATCGGCGGTCACCTGGGCGGTGGCGCGCATGATGAAATGCTGGCTGTCGACCTTGCCGTCGAGCCGGCCATGCACCTCGACCGATTTGGCACTGACCGAGCCGGAGATGCGGCCATGCTGCCCGACAGCCAGCGCGTCGGCGGTGATATTGCCATCAACCTCGCCCAGAACCTCAAGCGCGCCGGTCGAGCTGATCTCGCCGGTGATCTTCAGGTCAGAGCCAAGCACAGAGCGGGTCGCATTGCTGCGGCTGGCGCCGGCGGGAGGCGTGGTCACCTGGGAGCCAGCCTGTCCGGGCTCGCCATTCGGAGCGGCAGTTTTCGAGAACATGGGGGATCTTTCTGAAAGCGTCTCGGGGGCGATAAGGCGGAATTGCGGCGCAAGGGTCAAGTGGAGTGCGACCGGTGAGGCCGGGGAAAGCCGGTTTTCTGCCGAAACTCAATGATCACGACAGGGCGGGGCGGCAAGCGTCAGCGCAAAGCCGGTGAAAAGGCGCGTGAAACAGGAAGGCGCGCTCTTTGGGGGCGGGGCATCCTGTCCGGTGCGGGCGGCGATGCCGGCCGGGGCGGATCGCAGGGCGCAGCCCGTCGCTGCGAATCAGGCGGCGGCGCGGTTGCGTTCTGGCCGGACTTCTCTGATAGTGCTGCGGTCTGGTGCTTTCCGGCCCGGGCAGCGGCGCAGGCCCTGCGCTGCCTTTGGCCGGAGGGATAATCGGGAAGGCGGTGCAAATCCGCCGCGTGCCCAACGCTGTAAGGTGGACCGCTTTTGCGGACCGGGCGGCAGATGCCACTGGCTTTGGCCGGGAAGGCGCCGCTTCGGGGTGAAACCAAGCCAGAAGACCGGCCAGACCAGAACGGCCCCGGCTGCGCGGACGGCAGCAGGGGCGCCGGTTTGCCTGACAGGGGAAATGTCATGCCGATAAATGTGCCGCGCGCGGCCCGTTGCGATCACGGTCCTGCCGAACAGCTCGCTTCCAAACCCCAAGGCGCAGATCCGGGCGCTTCCGGTGCGGACTTTCGCCCGCCCGGCACCGCCGCTGCCTTTTCGGGAGAGGAACGCGCCGCCGTCTACCGCGCGATCTTTGAGCGCCGCGATGTGCGGGGCCAGTTCCTGCCCGATCCGTTAAGCGACGATCTGCTGCTCCGGCTCCTGGCGGCGGCTCATGCCGCGCCTTCGGTCGGGCTCTCTCAGCCGTGGAACTTCATCCTGATCCGTGATGATGGCGTGCGGAGCGAGATCCGTGCCGCCTTCGAGACCGCCAATACCGAGGCGGCGGCGATGTTCGGCGAGGGGCGGCGCGCGCTTTATTCGCAGCTCAAGCTCCAGGGGATCTCTGAGGCGCCGCTTTGCCTTTGCGTCACCTGTGACCGTACACGTGGCGGTCCGGTGGTGCTGGGCCGCACCCATGATGCCGCGACCGACCTCTATTCCACGGTTTGCGCGGTGCAGAACCTCTGGCTCGCCGCGCGGGCCGAGGGGATCGGCGTCGGCTGGGTCAGCATCTTCCGCGAAGGTGATCTCAAGCGCATCCTGCATCTGCCCGATGGAGTGGTGCCGGTGGCGCTCCTGTGCCTTGGGCATGTGCGCGACCTTTATGACCGGCCAGAGCTTGAGGTCCGGGGCTGGGGGCAGCGTCACCGGCTGGAAGACATGGTCTTCGCCGACCGCTGGCAGGGGCGCTGAAGATCCCGCCTCTGCTCCCATGGGCCGCATCCCTCGGGCCAACGCGGCAGGCGGGGAAGAGACACCCGGCGCGGATGCGGGATGGCCCGGACCAGGCGGGCGTTCCGTAGCTTTCCCAAGGAATGACGCACCCGGAGTGAATGCTGCCGGCTCGGTGGCGTTCAGCCGGTCGCTGCGGCGCGCTCAGATGTTCTCATTTTTCAGCGCCTTGAGCCATGTCTTACAGGATTGGAAGCCTGTGGATTCAGGTATTGCCGGGCACGGGAGCCCGGCCCGTTGGGCTATGTTGTTAATCCATGTTCGCCATCAGACAGCGAAAGCCGCGAGGCATTGGCAGACAGGGGAAGTCCGCGCCCCAGGCCTGGTTTGCCGTTCCACCCGCAACCCGCGCAGAAGGCGGGGAGAGATCTTGTGCCCTGCAGTTGGCCCGCTGCTGTCGGGCTTCTGACAGACCGGCATCAGCCCGATCAGGCGCATAAGCCGGCGCTTGCGCTTTTCATTCACCTTATGGCCCTTATTGCGCAGGTGCGAGGTCATCTGACCGAGGCCAAAGAAAGGCCTGTCCAGGCCTGCATATTGATCAGCCGCATCAGCGCGAGGCTCTGGTCCGTTTCACCCGGCAGTATATGGTAAAACGACGACCAGGGGAGCGACGGCAAAGCGCAGTGCCGGCCGATCAACTGACCCGGATGGTTGCCTGCACCATGCAGCGCCTCACTTTCCGCCCCATAGCTGCAGCTTTCTTCCCAAAGAAGAGTTGGCCACCGCCAGCTTTCCGATCCTGGCATGCAGATCCAGGACCTCATCGGTCACCGACGCTTTGCGGCCAGCGCGTTCAAAACACCGGATGCGCCATCGAGCAGCGCGCGTTGCCGGTGATTGATCATCGTCGGAAACACGCCGGACAGGCTCGTCTGTTCCGACGCGGGCGCCTCGCCTTTCATGGCCTCAAGGGCCTCCTTCTCCCAGAATTCAGCGGACGTGCTGCTTTCGTTTCGACATCGTCAATCTCCCTCGTGAGGCACATCGGCAGACAGCAAAGACTGAGCTTACATCAATGTCGGGTTTGCAGTGACCACATCAGATTGTGTGCGATCGGGACGTACAGGTCCGCGAGGCCCCTGGATTGCGGTAACCGGGGCCGCTCGCGCGGGACAGACGAAGGCGCCGGCGACATTGCTGCGCCGGCACCAGGGGAAAAGAGCGCCTCAGCGCAGCATTGCAGCGGTATTGCCGCCATCGACGGTGATTACCGCCCCGGTCGAGGTGCGCGCCCGGATCAGCGCGAGCGCGGCCTGGGCGACATCGGCGGCGGTGACTTCGCGATGCAGCAGGTTGCCGCGCATATAGACCTCGGGCGTGACGCCACGGGCGCGGGCGCGCTCTTCGATCATCTGATCGGTCATGAGCCCGGTGCGGATCCGGTCCGGATTGACCGCGTTCGAGGTGATGCCATCGGCCGCATGTTCCACCGCATATTGCTTCATCAAGGCCATCAGCGCGGCTTTCGACGTGCCATAGGGGCCGAAATCGGGGCCCGGATTCACCGCCTGTTTCGAGACGTTGAACAAAAGCGCGCCGCCGGTGCCCTGGGCCTGCATCACCCGCACCACCGCGCGGGCGACATAGTGGTGACCCCAGAAATTCAGCTCGAATGCGGCGCGGAAATCAGCATCCGACACATCAAGCAGCGCGCCCTGCCAGGCCGCCCCGGCATTCGAGACAAGGATATCAACGCCGCCAAACCGCAGCGCCACCTGCGCAATCGCCGCATCTACCGCCGCCGCATCGGTCAGATCGCAACCGATGCCGATGCCGCCCAGCCGTTTTGCCGCCTCGGAGGCCTTCGCGCCGTCGATATCAAGCAGTGCGATCTCGGCGCCTTCCGCGCGCAGGGCCTCGGCCATGGCAAGACCCAGGCCACCGGCGCCCCCGGTGATCACCGCGACCTGACGGGTCAGCGGCTTTTCGGCGACCTTTTTCAGCTTCACCTGTTCCAGCGACCAGTATTCCAGATCGAAAAGGTCTGCCTCGGGCAGCGCTTCGAAAGCGTCGATCCCTTCGGCACCCCGGATCACCTGGATCGTCGCCTCGGCGACATCCGCCCCGATCCGGGCGGCTTTCGCAGTCGGACCAGCGGCAAAGACGCCGACGCCTTCGACGTAGAAGACGCGGGGCATCGGGTCGAGCATGGTCTTGATGCCGCCCGCCCGCGCATTGTTGCGGGTGAAATAATCGGTGTAATCCGCGATATAGGCCGCGATCTTCTCGCGGACCAGCGCCCCCCAGGCCTGCAGTTCACCCGCTTTTGGCGCGGGCAGTGCCAGGCCGAAGCGCTTGATATGGATGACATGTTCCGGTGTCGCATTGCCACGCCGGGTCAGGCTTTCGACATTTTCCGCGCCGCAGAAATCCAGGATATCCTGGGTCACGCGATGTTCGATCACAAAGCGGCGGGGCAGGCCTTCCTGCGCGCCCGGCAATGCGATGGCGCCGCGCAGGATCGGCGCGATCTCTGCGGCGTCTGCCAGCCCGCTCAGCACCGGCGCGGTGCCGAAGGGTTTCGGATTGCCCTCCGCGATGCGGTTTTCGGCGCGGGTGATCGCCTCGATCATAGCCTCATAAGCGACACGCGGATCGTCGGACCAGGTGAAGATCCCGTGTTTGATCAGGATCATCCCGGGCGCATCGGGGCGTTCATTAAAGGCCCTGAGGCAGACCTTCGAGAGGTCAAAGCCCGGCATCACATAGGGAATGACGATATATTCGGGGTAAAGCGCGCGGATCAGCGCCTCGCCATTCGGCTGATTGGTCAGTGCGACAATCGCATTGGCATGGGTGTGATCGACATGGCGGAAGGGCAGGATCGCATGCAGGATCGCCTCGACCGAAGGGTTGGGCGAGGCCGGATCCAGCAACAGGCGGCGCTGCAGCATGACCATATCGTCATCCGACAGCGTCTCGTAATTCACCATCGCCTTCAGTTCGGCAAGCCGCAGCGCGGGCAGGCCTGCCGGTTCGATCTGGCCCATATCCCAGCCCGACCCCTTGACGCAGAGCACCTCGACCGGCGTACCATCATGGTCATTGATCACGGTTTTCACCGATGTATTGCCGCCGCCATGCAGCACCAGCTGCGGCACCTGGCCCAGCAGCCGCGTCGTCCAGGTGCGGATCGCCACATCGCGGTTCACGCCGGCCGCGACATAGGCGGCAACGGTTTTCTCGAAATCCGCATCGGACCACAGGGATTGCATCGGATCTTCTCCTTGGACATTCAGGTCTGAGTTGATGTCAAATGACAGTTATTGGTGTCAAATGTCAATGCGAGTACGAAAGAGATCGGTGAAAGCCTCGCCAAGGCCTGGGTTTCGTGGCAAAGCTGATGGCATGACTGGGCGTGACGGGCAGGGGGACTGATGTCGGCAGAGGCGCAGATACGCGGGCGGGGGGCCGTGCCGGCAGAATTCGACGATATCGTGATCTGGGCCGCCTGGCTCTATTATGAGGAAAGCCTGAACCAGAGCGACATCGCCGCGCGGCTCGGCGTCTCGCGTGCCAGCGTGGTCAATTATCTTCAGGAAGCGCGCGAACGCGGCGCGGTGCGGATCAGCATTGATGCGGGCGTAATGGCGCGGCATTCGCTGTCGCTGGCCCTCGCCGCGCGCTTTGGCCTCGAAGAGGCGCTGGTGGTGCCGGTACAGCCCGGAGACGATGCGGCGACGCGACTTGCAGCCCTTGGAGCCGCCGGGGCGCGGCAGCTCGAACGGATGCTGACCGCGGGCGAGACGCTCTGCATCTCCTGGGGGCGCACGGTGCTGGCAGTGGCCGATGCGATCTCGCAGCCCGTCGAGGGGCTGAGCGTGGTCCAGGTCACTGGCGCGGCAATGGGGCGGCGCGATTTCTCGGCCGAGCTCTGCACCGCGATCATGGCGCGCAATCTCGGCGCGCTGAGCATGGTGATGCATGCGCCGGCGGTGCTGTCGAGCGCCGCGCTCTGCACCGCTTTGCGCGAAGAACCGGCGCTTTCCGAGCAATTTGCGCTGATCCGCAAAGCGCGCACCATCGTCTTTGGTCTCGGAGGTCTCGGGCCCGACAGCACGATGCGGGTTGCCGGCATTGCCGGCACGGATGAGATCGATGCCTATGCAGCAGACGGCGCCGAAGCGGTGCTGATCTGCCGTTTCCTCGATGCCGGAGGCCAGCAGATCCGCCGTGACTTCGACAGCCGCATGATGGGGATCGAACTTGATGAGCTGCGCGCCATCCCTCGCCGGGTCTGCGTGGCAGGTGGCCCGGGAAAGATCGCCGCGCTGCGTGCCACGTTGAAAGGCGGCTATGTCAGCCATCTGGTAACCGATACCGAAACAGCCGCGGGCCTGCTGGCACAGACCCCCTGACGCTTTCTTCCACCCGATAAAAAGATCGGGAAAGGCCCGGAGGGATGCAACACCCCTCCGGCGCTTCGCCAAAGGGCGATCAGCCCTTGATCTTCGCCGTATTCATGAACTCAAGCGTATGGTCAAACGACTGTACACCCGCATCCGATCCAAGCCCGGTCGCCACCAGCGCCGCCGTCGCCTGGGCAAAGTTCAGCGCGGTTTTCAGATCCATTTTGTGATGGAGCGCGGTGATGAAGCCCGCGTCGAACGCATCGCCGCAGCCGGTGGTATCGACCACTTCGATCTCAAATGCCGGCTGGCGCACCACGGCGCCCTTATTGTCCATGAAACAGACGCCGTCCCCGCCAAGGGTAAAGACGCATTGCTTCACCCCGCGATCGAGGAAGAAGCGCCCCGCGCCCTCGACGGTCGTCGCGCCGGAGATCGCCTGAGCCTCTTCGACCGAGGGCATGAAATAGTCGATATGCGGGAAGAGCGGTGCGACGAGGTTGATCGTATTCTCATCGGCGCCAAGGAGGTCAAAGGTGGTGGTCCGCCCGCGCCGCTTGGCCTCGGCCAGAAGTTTCGCGCTCGGCTCCCCGTCAAGTTTGGCCAGAAGACCGGTGCCGCCGAGATGGATGATCGGGGCGGCCAGCACCGCATCCAGCGTTTCGGGGATGATGTCGAAATGATCTGACGCACCGCGCTGATGCAGGGCAGGGCGCTCGCCGTTGCGGCGAATGTTCAGGATCGAGGCCGAGGTCGGCACGCCGGCCAGGCGCTGCATCTGGCTCGTGTCGACCCCGAACCGCGCCAGCGTCGCCAGCACGAAATCGGCCTTCTCGTCATCACCGACCGCACCGACCGCGAGGCAGTTCAGCCCATGCTTCGCCAGATCGACCACCGTTCCGCCGGCTGTACCGGCCACGGTCAGGCGGATCTCGTCGATAAAGGCGACAGAGCCGCCCGGCGGGATCGCATCGACCGGCCGCCCCAGAACGTCAAGAATATAGAGGCCGATGACCGAAACATCATGGCTCATGGTGGTTCCTCCCGAAAGGTTGTTCAGCCGCGCTTTGCTCAGTTGCGTTGGCGCAGCGCGAAAATGGTGCCGGCGATCAGGATGAAGATGCCGACAATGGCAAGCTGCAGCGTCGAGGGGATGCCCACGAAGACCAGCACATTGCTCACCAGCGTGATCAGCAGCACACCCAGCAGGGTGCCGATTACGGTGCCGGAGCCGCCGGTGATTCGCGCGCCGCCAAGGACGACGGCCGCGATGATCTCAAGCTCCATCCCCGCCAGGTCAAAAGGGTTCGCAAGACGGTTCGAGGCGACATGCACGATGCCCGCGATACCAGCCAGCAGCCCCGCCCAGCCGAACACGAAGAGCCGGATATGGAAGAGGTTGAAGCCAAGGCGTTCTGCAATCCCCGGATTGCCGCCCGAGGCAAAGATCGCGCGGCCCATCAGGGTGCGCTCAAGGATGAACCAGGTGGCGAAAGCGACCACGACCAGCACCAGCACGGTCGCAGGCAGGGTCGAGATCACCCCGGTCCCGCCGGTCCAGGTGATGAGGGACGCCTTGCCGAACGCTTCCATCGAGGCGGGCAGGTTCATGAACAGGGCCGTCCCGACAAAGGTCAGCAGCGCCGAGCGGATGATGTACTGCGTGCCGATGGTGACGATCAGCGAAGGCGCGCGCAGGGAATGCACCAAAAGCCCGTTGATCACGCCAAAGACCGCGCCGCCCAGGGCCGCCAGCGGCAGGATCACCCAAAGCGGCATTCCCGGGAAGATATTCGTGACCAGCATGGTCAGCGAATACATTACAAAGGCTGCGATGGCGGTGAAGGAGACGTCAATGCCGCCTGCGGCCAGAACCACAAGGACGCCCATCGCAAAGATCCCCCGCACCACCGAGGCGCGCAGGATGTCGAAGACATTGTTCATCGCGAAGAAATTCGGGTTTGCGATGGCCACGCCGATCACCGTGACCACGATCAGGGCAAGGGTGAAAAGCTCGGGCCGGCGGCCCATCAGATCCCAGATCCGGGCGGCGAGGCCGGGCGTTGCGGCGGAAGAAGTGGCGTCGGTCATGCTGGCATACCCAGGTCTGAGGCGGCGGGCGCGCCGCCGGCCATTGTCTGATAGATGCGGTCTTCGCTGGTGGTCGCCGCGTCATAGGTCGCGGCAATCGCGCCCTGGCGCATCACGAGGATCCGGTCGCAATTCTGCAAAAGCTCGGGCAGGTCATCCGAGATGATGATGACCCCCATGCCGTCATCGGCAAGGCGCTGGATGATGCGGAAAATGGTGTCTTTCGACCCGACATCGACGCCGACCGTCGGGCCATGCAGGATCAGAAGGCGTGGCTCGATGGTCAGCCAGCGCCCGATCAGCACGCGCTGCTGATTGCCGCCGGACAGCGACTGCACCGGGGCCGCGACATTCGGCGCCACGACCTGGAGGTCGGCAATCTGGTCTTCGGCCAGTTTGCGCGCGCGTTTCGGGCTGATCATGCCGATTGCGTTTTTCAGCCGGTCAAGCACCGGCAGGGTCACATTGTCCTGGATCGGTTTTTCCAGAAACAGCCCTTCGGTCAGGCGGTCTTCGGGGACATAGCCGATGCCGTCCCGGATCGCGTCGCCGGGGTTTTTCGGCCAGACGGATTTGCCTTCCAGCCGGATTGCGCCGCTGCTCGCCGGGCGCACACCCGACAGGGCCAGCGCCAGTTCATTGCGGCCGGAATCGAGAAGCCCGGTGATGCCGAGGATCTCGCCCTTACGCAGGCTCAGCGACAGGTTCCGGAAGGCGCGTGTCTGCGTGAGGTTCTCGACCTCCAGCAGCCCCTCGCCGATTTTCGGTTCGGTCCGGTAGCGCGCCTCGGAGATTTCGCGGCCGGTCATCAGCTGGCTGATCTCGGATTTATTGGTGGTGGCGACCTCGCGTTCCGCCACTTTCAGGCCGTCGCGCATGATGATCGCGTGCCCGCCCAGCGATTTCACCTCGTCGAGCTTATGGGTCACGAAGAGCACCGTCACGCCCTGATCAAGAAGGCGGCGCACCACGGAAAGCAGGTTCTCGACCTCCTGGCGGGTCAGCGAGGTGGTCGGCTCATCCATGATGACCAGCCGCGCCGAGGCCGCGATGGCGCGGGCAATGGCCACGAGCTGGCGGGTCGCGAGCGGCAAAGTATCGGTGCGGCGCGTCAGGAAGGCAGCGTCGGTCGGCAGATGCACCTCGGCCAGCGCTTTGGCGGCTATGGCGAACAGTTCCGCCCGTTTCAGCCGCCGCGCCAGACGCCCGCCTGCCGCGACCAGCTGGCCGGTCAGCGCGATATTTTCTGCCACCGACAGGTTCGGCAGCAGGGAGAGATCCTGGTAGACGGTCTCGATCCCGGCCTTCAGCGCGCCGATGGCACCGATATCGCCTGCCAGCGGGCCGGTAGCCTCGCCATCGATGAAGATCTGCCCCGAGGTCGCATTCTGGGCGCCCGAGACGATCTTGATCAGGGTGGATTTGCCGCAGCCATTCTCGCCCATCAGGTGATAGATCTGGCCCGCCTCCAGCGTGAGGCTGACATCTTTCAGCGCCTGTACGCCGCCGAAGGACTTCCGCAGGTTGCGGATTTCCAGAAAGGGCTTCTGGCCGGTGGATTGGTTTGTCTGGCCTGGCTGCGATTGCATCGCGGTCGTCCTCAGCTTGTGGATGCGAAGGCGCGGGCTGAATGCCGCGCCTTCGCCTGGTTGTCCGGTCAGGGAGGGCAGATCAGAACGGGTAGTTCTTGTATTCGTCCTTGCCGACATCAACCCAGGCAGCGCCCTGGATGATGATGCCCTTGCCCGGGCCCTGGGTTACGGTGACGGCGTTATAGCCCGGCACGCCGAGATCGGCGCCATCCGCGATTTCCTCGCCGGCCAGCACTTTGGCGGCGACGACATTCATGACATAGCCCGCGTCTTTCGGATCCCAGAAATAGATGCGGTTGACCGCACCGGATTCGAGGTAGGGGCCGGTGTCTTTCGGCAGGCCGAGGCCATAGACGCAGACCTTGCCGACAAGGCCGGCCTCTTCAACCGCACGGCCGATGCCGATCACGTCGATGGCGGACGAGCCCTGGAAGCCCTTGATATCCGGATAGGCGCGCAGGATTTCCTTTGCCTTGTCATAGGCCTTGTTCGCGTCGTTGAACGACTCGTTCTTGGCGGCGACCAGTTCCATGCCCGGGTGGTTTGCTGCGGCGCTTTCGGCACCGGCATCGGCCCAGATGTTATGGGTCAGGCTGCCGAGCGAGCCGACAAAGCTCGTCCATTTGCCCTCGCCGCCCATGCATTCCGCAAGGCCGTCATTGATCTTGCGGCCGAAGGCTGCGTTGTCGAAGGCTTCGATATCGGCATCTGCGTTGACGATGCTGTCGCCTTCATGCGCGATGACCTTGATGCCACGGGCCTGGGCACGACGCAGCACGCCTTCAAGAGCCGCCGGGTCCATCGGCACGACTGCGATGGCCGAGACGCCTTTGGCCACGAGGTCTTCGATGATGCGGGCCTGTTGCGCGGCATCGGCCTGAGCCGGTCCGACCTGAACCGCGTCAATATCGGCGTGATCGGCTGCGAAGGCTTTCACGCCTTCATCCATCCGCACGAACCAGCCTTCGCCGGTGATTTTCACCACGGTGGTGATCGACTGCTTGTCCTGGGCCATGGCCGCGCCTGCGACCATCGCACCGGCGATCATGGCGCTTCCGGCCAGTTTCGCGAGTGTCTTCATGGTAGTCCTCCTCCGGTTTTCAGGGGCATATGTCTTGCAGCGATCCGGCCTGCCCTGCGGGGCCGGCGCCGCGTCCGTTATCGCGCCGGTCGGAACCAGTACGACAGATTCACCCGCGCCGAGGCCAGCAGCGCCAGAAGCAGCACCCCCCAGGCCAGATCGCGGAAGAAGTTCGAGATGCCGAGAAAGTTGAAGAGGCTCGACAGCATCTGCAATGCGGTGGCGGCCAGCAACACGCAGAGCACACGGCCATATCCGCCTTCGGGCTTAACCCCGCCCAGCACCGCGATCAGGATGGCGATCAGCACGTAAGAGCTGCCGTAATCCCATTTCACCGAACCTGCCCGCGAGGCGATCACGATGCCCGCAACCGAGGCGAGGATGCCGCAGATCGCATAGGTGATGACGATCATCCGCTTCACCGGGATGCCGCCATAGCGTGCGGCTTTCTCGTTCGATCCCAGCAGCATCAGCTTGACGCCAAAGGGGGTGAAGCGCAGCAGATAGCCGATCAGCCCCGCGATCAGTACGAACAGCGCGAAACACAGCGGCACACCCAGCACCGGCAGATTGCCGAAATCATCCAGCGGCGGGATATAGCCGAGGCTGACGGACGAGCCATTGGTCAGCCAGACCGCGATCCCGGTGAACAGAAGCTGGGTGCCGAGCGTGGCGATCAGCGGCGTGAGCCCCGTATAGGCAATCATCAGCCCGTTGATGAGCCCGCCGGCCAGACCCACGCAAAGCGCGATGCCGGCGAAGGTCCAAGAGAAGGCCATCGGCGCATCACCCGGGGGCAGGATGCGGCTTGCGACCAGAAAGGCGGTGATGCCGGCAAGGTTCGCCAGCGCGATCCCGGAAAGGTCGATGCCGCCATTGCCGGAAATCATCGCCAGCGCGACGCCAAGCGCCAGCAGGCCCAGTTCCGGGACCTGCGCGGCCATCACCTGCAGGTTATAGCTGTCAACGAAATTTGCTCCGGCCAGCAGGGCGCCTGCCACCAGCACAATCACATTGATCAGGGCCAGAAACACGGTCTGGCGGTCAGCGGTCTTGATCACGGTTTTCCTCCCGCCGGGGCAGGGGCAGACTGCGCGCCCTGATCCGGTTCTGTATATCGACACAGGTCCGTGACAAATGTCAATGCCTGCTGTCGTATGTCACGAGCCTGTTTTATGGCCTGGTTTGCAGCCTGGTTTCCGGCGGGGCAGCGGGTCATGCGCGGCCCCCTTTGCTCATCAGCGCCGGCGCGTCGCAGGGATGATCCATCAGCGCCGCCAGTTCATCATCGAGATGCAGGATCGAGAGCGAGACGCCCTCCATATCCAGCGAGGTGTAATAGGGGCCGACGAGCATGTGGCTGACAGTGATGCCATGCGCCGTCAGGCGCTGCCGGATGCGGCGGGTGAGGATGTAAAGCTCCATTGCCGGGGTCCCGCCCAGCGAATTGACCAGCACCGCCACCCGGTCGCCGCGCGCGGGCGCCATCTCGGCGAGGATCCGGTCCAGCAGCAGATCGGCGGCGTCATCGGCAGAGACCAGCGGCTGGCGCTCCACCCCAGGCTCGCCATGTACACCGACGCCGATCTCCATCTCATCCGCGCCCAGCTCATAGCCGGGGCGGCCGGTATCGGGCAGGCGGGCGGGCTCCAGCGCGAGGCCCATCGTATAGACGCGCTGCGCTGCGCGCCGTGTCACCGCCTCGCAGGCCTCAAGCGAGGCGCCAAGATCGGCGGCCGCGCCCGCGATGCGGAAGACAAACACATTGCCAGCAACGCCCCGGCGCGATCCGCGGCTTTCGGGCTCTGACGAGGCGATGTCATCGGTGGTGATGATCTGGCGCACCGGGATGCCGCCGGCCTCGGCCATCTCGCGCGCCATCTCGAAATTCATCACATCGCCCGAGAAATTCCCGAAGATATACAGAAGCCCCGCGCCGCCATCGACGGCGCGGCTGGCCGCAAGGATCGGTCCGGGCGGAGGGGCGGCGAAGATATTCCCCACCACCGCTGCATCGGCGAGGCCCTGGCCGACATAGCCCCAGAATCCCGGCTCATGCCCGGCGCCGCCGCCGATCACGATGCCGACTTTCCCCGGGCGCGGGCCCTGTTTTGCCATCACGGCGCGGCTGGTGCCGGGAACCAGGATGATCTGGCCCTCATGCGCCAGAAGCGCGCCTGCAAGGCTTTCATCAACGGCATTCCGTGCCTCGTTGATCAGCTTTTTGCCGTGGTTTCGGGTGGTTGCGGGGCCGGGTGCAACAGGCGCCGGACGGCGGCTGCTTTCCTGCCAGCCATCGGCGGTCAGCACGCCGCGCGCGGTGGCTGCATCGGTCACCAGCACATCGATCAGCCCGCCGCGCAGCGCCGCAAGGATTGCGGCCACCTTGTCGATCCCGCCCGCCACCGCGATCTTTTGCGGCACGCGGCGCAGCCCGTCGAGATCCAGCCCGATGGTGCGGTCATTGACCGGCCCCGCGACCAGCTCGCCCCTGGCCGAGATGAACCGGCCCAGAAGGCTGCCGACCGCGTCCTGGTAATGGGCGTGACGGTCGACGCCTTCGAGGAAGCCCGAGCTGTGGATGGTGCTTTCGGGCCGCATAGACGAGATGCCCATGATAATGCGATTGGCCTCGGACAGGACCTGGAGCTGTTCTGCCAGAACCGGCTCTTCCATCAGCATACTGCGCATCGCTGGCGACGAGACGATCGCGGGCACTGCGAGCGGGATCCAGCGCGCCCCAAGCGCCGAGGCGAGGCGCGAGGCGCAGGCCTCGGGCGTCCAGGCGATGCGTGCGGTGGTCGAACCGGTGGCCTGAACCACGCGAATGTCAGAAAGCCCGGGATGATCCAGCGCCGAAGCCAGCGCCAGAACCGACCGCCCCCAGGTCACCGCCAGCGTGTCGCCCGACCGCACCAGCCGCTTCAGCACCATTGCTCCGGCCTGTCCAAGCCGTTCAATCAGCGGTTTGCCATCGCCTTCCGAGGGGATCACAAGGCAGTCATGCAGGCCGAAATGGTCCTTCAGACCGCGTGCGACCGAGACGGCCCGAAAGCGCTCGGGCTGGATCTCGATATTGACGAGGCCGCGCGCGCGGGCATCGGCCAGCCAGGTGTTCACCGAGGCGCGTGACAGGCCCATCTTCTGTGCGATATCGCTCTGGGTCAGCCCGTCCTCGTAATAAAGCCAGGCGGCCCAGAGCAGCGCATCATCGCCAAAGCGCATCGGCATTTCCGCCAGCGCGCCGCTTTCGGGTTTCAGAGCCATCAGCCGGCCCCCCGCGCAAGATGGGCCTTCAGACCTTCGCGCAGGCCCTGGATGATGATCACCGCCGAGGCCGCGCCCGGGTCGATATGACCCAGCGTCCGGCTGCCCAGCCGCGCGGCGCGCCCCAGGGCTGCAACCATGGCGCGGGTGGCATCGCGGCCCTCATTTGCTGCGGCTTCGGCGGCGGCAAGGGCGGCCAGCGGGTCGGGGCCGGCGGCGGCAACCGCGCGCGCCGCAGGCCGCCAGGCGTCGAGCATGGTCTTGTCGCCGGCGCTCGCCTTGCCGCGCCTTGCGATACCCTCATGGAAGGCGGTGACCAGTTCGGGGATGCGCTCGGCAGGAATGGTGTCCATGCCGCTGAACAGCTGCGCGGCGCTGAGGAAGGCCGAGGCGTAAAGCGGCCCGGTGGTGGCGCCCACCGCATCGAGAAAGCTCTCGGCGGCGATGGGGAAAAGGTCGCCCGCGCCCTTGCCCTCCCGGGTCGCGGTGACAAGTGCGCGGGTCAGGGCGGCAAAGCCTTCGGCCATGGAATTGCCGTGGTCGCCATCGCCGATGGCGCCGTCAAGCGCGCCAAGCGCCGCGCGTGCCTCTCCGATCCGCAACGAGACGGTGCGGAACAGGTCGGTCACATCTGCGGCGCTCAGATCGGTCATATCAGGCCAGCCGCTTCAGGGCGGCATCCGCCAGCGTGGTCAGGATCAGGCAGCAGGATGTCGCGCCGGCATCCGGCACCCCGCGCGAGCGTTCCCCAAGCCGGCTGGCGCGGCCGATCTTTGCCACCAGATCAACGGTCGAGTCGCGGCCTTTGACTGCGGCCTCAGACATCGCCGTCAGCGCGGCAGCAAGGCCCTGGGATTTCGCCGCATCAAAGGCCTCGACCGCAGGCACCAGACAATCGATCAGTGTCTTGTCACCCACCTGGGCCGAGCCGGTCTTCCTTACGCCCGCAAGGGCCGCGTTCATCACATCGGCGAAACCATCGGCATCCAGGCCCGGGCGGCCCGCAACCTCATCGGCCATTCCCTGGAACATGAAGCCGTAAAGCGGGCCCATCGAGCCGCCGATCTCGCTCATCAGCACATCCGAGAGGATCCGCAGCGCCTGATCGAGGCTGGCATCCGCCGGGATCCGGTCCGCGGCGCGGCCAAAGCCCTTGGCCATATTGATCCCGTGGTCGCCATCGCCGATCAGCCCGTCGATTTCCGACAGATGCGCCTTATTGGCGACGATCACGGCGGCGATCTCGCGGACAATCCCGGCGCTGCCCGCCACCGGCACAGATGCGCCGGTGAGGGTGACATTCTTTGCAATCGTGGTGGCGGTCGCAGCCGCGCTGGCGGCATGGCGGCCATGGGCCACCCCTGCGTTTTTCGGCGCTGCCACCGCACCCGTGGCCATGCCAGGCGCCTCGGCTGCAAGATCAAGGAGCTCTTTCAGCTCGGCGTCCAGCGCCATCACGGTCAGCGTCGCGCCGACCATCTCAAGCGAGGTGAAGTAATTGCCGACGAAAGCCTTGTGAACATGGATACCCTTTGCATCCAGCTGGCTCTCGATCCGGTCATAAAGCACGTAAAGCTCGTTGATCGGCGTCGCGCCAAGGCCCGAAAGCAGCACCGAAACCTCGGCGCCCTCCTGCAGCCCGTGATCGCCCAGCACGATGTCCAGCATGTCATCGGCCACCGCATCGGCAGTTTTCAGCGCCTCGACGCGGACGCCGGGCTCGCCGTGATGGCCGATCCCGACCTCCATCGTGCCTAGCTCGATTTTGAAATTCGGATGGCCCACGGCGGGCAGGGTGCAGGGCCCAAGGCCGACACCGACCGACCGACAGGCATCAATCGCCTTTTGCGCGGCCTGGATTACCTCGGCCAGAGAACCGCCTTTGGCTGCCTTCGCGCCGCCGATCTTCCACATGAAGATCTCGCCCGCGACGCCGCGCCGGCGCTCGCGCTCGGCCAGCGGGGCCGAGCAGACATCGTCATTGGCGACGACTGTGGCGACCTCGATCCCGTCGGGGGTCACCATCTCTTTCGCCATGCGCACATTCATATTGTCGCCGGCATAGTTGCCGTACAGCACTGCGACCCCGGCGCCGCCATCTGCTGCGCGGATCGCGTCGGCAAAGCTTTTGGCGGTCGGCGAGGAGAAGAGCTCTCCCACCGCCACTGCATCAACCAGATTGCGGCCGGTATAGCCGATAAAGGCGGGCTCATGCCCCGAACCACCGCCGGTCACGATGCCGACACGGCCCGGCTGCGGCGCCGCAGTCGAAACGACCACACGCGGATTGTCGGGATCAAGCCGCACAAGATCGCGATGCGCACGGACAAATCCCGCGACGGTTTCATCGACGATATCGTCGGGGTTATTGAGGAAGCGTTGCATATCTGATCCCGTTTTCCGTTCGCAGCCAGCCCGCCTCCATGCCCCGCGCAGGCTGCGCGGTCTGGCCGGATTTGGGACTGTGCTGGTCTCCTCCGGACGGCGGGCTGCAAAGCTGCGCGCCCCGTCCTGCGCCTGTTTTTTCGCGTCGGTTGATTTTTGTCAAGACGCAACTGAAAAATGTCAGATCCGCCTTGGGCGCGCGCCGGCGGCACAGATTTCCCTGCCGCCAGTGCCGCCGGATCTGTGCTGTGGTGATGCGACCGCTCCGCGATGGCATCTGCGTGCAGGGTGGGCCTGCGAGGCTCCGCAGAGGAGAGCGGTCATGGGCCTTGTTGCAAATGCCGCCGACAAAACCGGGTCACGCTGCGGATATCGATCCGCCTTGCACCGGGTCCGCTGAACCTGCCGGTGGGCATCGGGCCATGTGCGCGCCACTGGTCCGGGAAACCCTGGCGACCTGCCTTCTTCTTGTCGAGGTCGCGCTTAAGAGCCGTGAGAGAGGCTTCCTCGCTGCGGCGGGGAGGTTTCCTTGCCGCACAGATATCGGCTATATGAAGATCAGTCAGGTCACCGAAGGTGTGCAGGCGAGCGACGGACGATCTGTTGGGGGCAACCCCTGATCGACCAGCGTCTCAGCTTGCCGGATCCATTTCGGGGCGTTGTCCCGACGCACTGAAGTCTCGCTCGAGTAGCGGCCTTTCCGTCTGATCCGGACCCGGTATGCGCCGGAGGGAAGCTTGGAGATCGAGGCCATTTCGTTTGCGCTCTGTGTGCAATGAGTCGTCGTAAAGAGGGGTATTCGGGGATATCAGGGCGTAACTTCGCGTAAGGGTAAACTGGGTCAACGGATTGAAGATACTATAAAAATGCTTGAAAATCAATCTCATAGACTATCTGTCGCCCCGATGATGGACTGGACTGACAGAAATTGTCGTTATTTTCACAGGATCATGAGCCGACGCGCCATGCTCTATACCGAGATGGTGACTGCGCCTGCGATCCTTCACGGGCCCAAAGCGCGGCTGCTGGATTTCTCCGGCGAAGAGCATCCGGTGGCATTGCAGCTTGGCGGGTCTGACCCGCGTGAACTGGGCGAGGCTGCGCGGATCGCGCGCCCCTGGGGCTATGATGAAGTGAACCTGAATTGTGGCTGCCCTTCCGACCGGGTGCAGTCGGGCTGTTTCGGCGCAGTGCTGATGAAGGATCCCGATCTCGTCGCGGAATGTGTGACCGCGATGCAGGCCGAGGCAGATGTGCCGGTGACGGTAAAATGCCGGATCGGGGTCGATGATCAGGACGAAGAGGCAGTGCTGCCTGCCTTTATCGAGCGCCTCGCGAGGGTCGGGATCACGCATTTCATCATCCATGCGCGCAAGGCCTGGTTGCAGGGTCTCTCGCCGAAAGAGAACCGCGAAATTCCGCCGCTGAACTATGACCTTGTCTTGCGGATGAAGGCCCGGTTCCCGGAACTGACCATCTGCCTCAACGGAGGTGTTGCCGATCTCGCGACCGCCAGAACCCTGCTTGATCAGGGGCTTGACGGGGTGATGGTCGGTCGGGCGGCGTACCACGATCCCGGCCAAGTGCTGATCGGGGCGGATGATCTCTGGGGCGAAGAGCGGACGCTGTCGCGCGACGGGGTGGTGCGGCAGATGCTTCCCTATATCGACGCCCATATCGCTGACGGCGGGCGGCTGCATCAGGTTACCCGCCATATGCTGGGGCTGTTTCACGGCCTGCCCGGCGCGCGGGGCTGGCGTCAGGTTCTGTCAACGAAAGCGAGCCGTGAGGGCGCAGGGGGGGATGTCGTGCTGGAGGCGCTGGAGCAGGTCACCCGGTTGCCTGCGTGACAGACCTTAGACCGAGCCGGGCGCAGGCCTGACAGGCGGCTGATTTAATCCCGTGCGGCATTGATGATGTGACCGCCGCCCGACTGCGTCAATGTGCCAAGGTGGGTCAGCAACGATCCACAGAGGAGGACGGTCATGTTTGAGATTACCACGGTCGGGCTCGATCTTGCTAAGAATGTGTTCCGGGTTCATGGGGCTGATGCCTTCGGGCGAGCTTTGCTTAGGAAGAGGCTGCGGCGCGACCAGGTGCTCGACTTTTTCGGCGGGTTGCCACATTGCGTCGTGGCCATGGAAGCGTGCGGCGTCGCGCATTTCTGGGGCCGCGAGATTGGCAAGCTCGGCCATGAGGTGCGGCTGATCCCGCCCGCCTACGTGAAGCCCTTCGTCAAGCGGCAGAAGAATGATGCAGCAGACGCCGAGGCGATTTGCGAAGCGGCAGTGCGGCCGACGATGCGCTTTGTGCCGGTGAAGAGCGAGGAGATACAAGGCGCGGCCATGGTCTTCCGCATCCGAGAACTTCTGATCCGTCAGCGCACTCAGGCAATCAACGCCCTGCGTGGCCATCTGACCGAGTTTGGTCTGATCGTGCCGCAGGGGGCGGCCAATGCGGTTCGGCTGATCGCCATCGTGAAAGATCCGGACAATGGCCTGCCCGCCTACGCTGTTGCCACTTTGACGGTTCTGGTCGCCATGCTTTTGCATCTCGAGGCCGAGATCGGCAAACTCAACGCCGAGATCGAGCGCCGAGCCAAAGAAGATGCTGTGGCCCGCCGGCTGATGACGGTGCCCGGGATCGGGCCGCTGATTGCCACAGCCATCACGGCGCTGGCACCATCGCCAACGATGTTCCGCAAGGCGCGTGACTTTGCCGCCTGGCTCGGCCTCGTGCCACGGCAGCACTCAACAGGCGGCAAGCAGCGGCTTGGCGCTACGACGAAGATGGGGGAGCGATCTCTGCGGCGCCTGCTCATCATTGGCGCCAACAGCGTCATCATCAAACGGCACTGCCATGCGGCGGCGCAACCGGGCACATGGCTCGGCGGCATGCTGACGCGCAAGCCGCCAATGTTGGTGCGGGTCGCGCTGGCTAACAAGATGGCACGCATCGTTTGGGCCCTGATGGCCCGAGGTGGTGTCTACGAGGCTCCGGCCGCAGCGGCGTAAGCCGTCACGGTCGCGAGGACGTCGGAGCGAAGGAGGGCAAGGAGCAGTTTGGCGCAATCGTCGTGAGACGGGATCGGGAGAACCTGTGTGCAACAGAGTGACTTCGAGCACGCGGCTTTGATCTGGACCCGACCTTCGAACACCATACGGGCCCGCGGCAGAGAGACGGTCGTATCATGAGGCCGGACACATGTCAGCAGCCGATGACGCGCCAAAAGAAGCTCTGAAGATCCCTCTTGCGCAAGGGGCGGTTACACATGTTGCACTATCCCTGTGAGCTTCGGATTCATGTTTGTGAGTCAGCGGCTTAGGGTAGGCACATGAGCAAGCCTGTCCCCCTCTTCCGCACAACGAACTGCTCCGGCTACAGCCAGGTGCTGGCGACTCCCTGCTGGTGTGGTTTGATCCGGAGATGTCATGGTTCACGACCCCGAGCGGCAAGGCGGGTCATCCTGTGAAGGTGCAGATCCCGTATCGCGCGGCGTCCGGGCCGCTGCACCTGCTGATGGACAGCACCGGTATTAAGTTCCCGCGCGAGGGGGAGGGGCTGGTCCGCAAGCACGGGGCCGGTCGCCGTCGCCAGTGGCGTAAGCTTCATATCGTTGTTGATGCTGATACGCTGGAAGTCCGGGCGGTCGGGGTGACCAGCAGCCGTATCGGTGATGTCGAGCCGGTAAAGTGCCACCGGTTCAAACGAACCGGCGAGGCGTTTTGCCGGACCCGCTGGGGCAGGTCCCAACTGATGAGCGGATTGAGAGTGTCACTGCCGATGGCATTTATGACATCAAGGGGCGCCATGCCCCATCGCTGCCCGAGGTGCCGATGCCATCATACCTCCAGGACAAAATACCAGGGCCTGGCAGGGAGATGATCCCGGCCTGCAGGCGGGTAGCGCTTCGTTGCGCGCCTGCAAACGCTTCGCGCGGGCCAACTGGAAGAAATGGTCCGGATATCACCGACGAAGTCGCGTGGAAGCCAGGATGACCTCGCCGGTTCACTCGAACCGGTGGTCTTCACCTGCTCGACCTCAAACTCCTCGGCGAGCGCGTCATGGCGAGAGACTTCAACAGGCAGGATGCGGAGGTTCAGAGACGAAACGCACCCATGAACTGCTTCACATCACCTGGCTCGCCTGAGACCCTTCACATGCGCTGACACAAGCCGGGCAAGGGACACATGCGGCCTCAATCCGAATTACGTAACAAAGCCCGGTGGCAGGATCACTGCATCCTGACCCGATCAGGCGCGCCGCTGGTTGCGGCCCCGTTTCAGGCAAGGGCCGTCTCGTCCAGCGACCAGGCAAAGCCGGAAAAGCCGTCGCGGAAGGCAAAGACCACCAGATGTTTGTCGACGATATAGCGCGCTTCGATGATGCCGCGCACATCTTCCGCCGAGACCTTCACCGAGAGGCCGCTGGCATCGGCCTCCATCTTGAGCGGTCCCGGGCCGAGCGTGGCCCGCCCGTGATGCGCGTCCACTTCGACCTCGATCTTATGGGCGAAATGCCGGAACAGTTGTTGCATATATTTCGAGCCATTCTGGGTCTCGAAACGCGCCGATGATGTCAACATCGCTGGATCCTTCGCTTTTGTCCTTCCGGATCTAAGAGCGGAATCTCCGCCGGGCAAGACCGGGTTTACGCTCAGCCCGGGGGTGCGAGCGTGCAAATTCGCACTGACGCGCGACAGGTTGCGACAGTTATGCGATCAATGCACGAGACGCAGATGCCGTGCCGCAGGGGGATGGGTCGGGCGATGGGCCGGTCGTTGCGAGGGGGCCAGTGAGGGTCTCAGTGAGGGGCGCTGCGAGGCGGTGCCGGCGGCAACAGGGGCAGGGTTCAGGCCCTCGGCCTGGGTGGCAGATTTCGCGGCGGCCTTTGCGGCGGCGGTATTTTCCGCATCCTCTGCCGGGAAACGCGCCGCGAAAGACAAGGCCACCTGGATCAGAAGCGGATCCATCCGGCCGCCGGTGACTTCCAGCACCGGGCCGCGCGCGAGATCGGCGCGGTCGCGGCGCATTGCGTGCAGCATGAGGCAAAAGGCGGCCTCTTCGGGCGTCACCTGATCGCGGCAGGAAATGCAGAGCGGGTTGGCGTAGTGGAAATCCTCGTCCCGGGCCTGGCGCAGCGCCTGAATCACCGCGAGCAGCCCATGCGCGATCTGCGGGCCCCGCGCCTGGCCCCAGCGTTCGGCGGCAATCGTATAGGCGCTCTGCCAGGCCTGGCTTTCGGGCCGCGCGAAGGCGGTCATGAAATGGCGGGTGACGGCGAGCATCCCGGTCTCGAAAGCATCGAGCCCCAGCGAGGCAAGCGGCAAAGCATCGGCATCGGCGAGATGTTCAGGCATCGGGGCAGGTGGCTCCGGTCGGGGGCCGTTTCGCAAGGTACAGTCCCGGCTTATGCTGGTCCTGTGCGGAAACGGTCGCTGTTTCGGTAAACTGGGGCGGGCGTGGGAGAGCAGGCAAGTCGCAGATCGTAAAGTCAGGATGACATCGGGCGGCGCGCCCGGACATATCTGGCGAAAAGCTGGACATGTATTTCCTATTAAAATACTCGGAATTGATCAAGCCGAATGTTTGCTATCTTTTCAGTGGCTTGCCCCAGGGGCGTGTTCACATTCAAGCGAGGCGCTGCTGCGAGAAATCAGAAAATCGCCCGGCGCGGAAAGCTCCGGGCCGGGCGATTGAACTGGTTTATCGATTTGGCCATCCGGCAAACTGACCAGCCACCTGGTCTGTCAGTCCCGGATCCCATAGGCAGAACGGTCGGAAGGGACTGGGGTGAACCCGGCCCGCAGGAGCTGCGGCTGATCAGATGCGGCTCCCCCGGAGAACATGGCACCGGAGAACACGCCCCCTTCTGCCATCACCGGTTGTGACCCGCCGAGGAGGCCGCGCGGCGCGATCACGAGCATCATGGCGGAGCCATAGGCGAGCGCAAAAACGATTGCCGCCAGAACCGGCCCCCGTGTCAGAGCGTGTCGCTTCCGGGAAATGTCGTTCATATGTTTCTCCCTCTGGCAGTTTCGGGAAGCGGAACGAGCAGTGGCGACAGTCTGCCATGGAACGGGAGGCCTGTGGTTCTCAGTTTTTGCCCCGGTGCGGAACTATTTCCCTTTCATGTTTAAATTTTGGGAAATATTTGCTATACATCTGGCGAGTTTTTCGCAATCGCAGGAATTTCTTCGCATCTGCAGCATTGCGGAAGGCCGGGGCCGCGAGATAAAAAAGCCTGCCGGATTGCTCCGGCAGGGGTGTGCTGATCAGGAGATGCCTGTGCTCTGATCAGTAGCAGACATACCAGTATTCGCAGTAGCCATACCAGTCGCACCAGTATTCCCAGTAACACATGGCACGGTTCTGGGTTTCGGCGGCATCGCGCAGGCTGTCGGCTTTGGCGATGATCAGCGGGTCATCCTTGGCCAGCGCCACGGCCTCATCCAGCACCTTGCCCAGATCGACCGGCGTGCCGCCGGTTTCAATCGTGGTGCCAGCCGTCACGTCGAGCATCATCTTGACGCCCGCGATCATCGCCAGCGCATCACCTTTGGAACGACCATAATTGATCATCGCATTGGCGGTTTGCAGGGTGGAGCCCTTTTCAGCCTGTTCGGCGGGTTTCATCGCAGGCGGGGCGGCGGGGGTCTCGGCGGTTACAGGAACGCCGGAAGCAGTTACGGCGGCGGCAAAAGCCAGAAGCGTAATAAAGCGTTTCATGTGTTTCTCCGGTTCCGGAAGGGCGCGGTGCCTTCCGGGTGAAATTGGGATGTGCTGTCTCGCTCAGGATTTCGGGACCGGCACGTGCCGAGATTGCTGGATCCCTGTGAATCCGGCAAATGAATTACATCGTCATGAAATGGTGACAGGGCGGATTTTCCCTGTCAGGACTGGCCCGGGCGCAGGTTTCCTGCCGCGCCCGGTGCCGGAAAAGGCGGCGTCTTCAGCTGCGAATGCCGGCAAAGCGCTGTTGCCAGTCGGCGCGCTCTTCATCGGTGATCTTGCGGAAGAGGTTTTCGGGCACGGTGAAGGCGCTGCCCGCGACCACGCCGGCCATGGCATCGGCGACATCCTCGGGCCAGGCCCAGTCCTCGCGCCCAAGCGACGCCATCATCGCCGCCGCGGCATCCGGGATGAAGGGGCGCGAGAGCACCGCGTAAAGCCGGATCAGGTTGAAGCCGAAGCGCACGATAGCCTGGGCGGCCTCGGGGTCGGTTTTCACCACCGACCAGGGCGCGGCGGATTGCAGATATTCATTGCCGGCAACCCAGATCGCTCGCAGCTCGGCCGCCGCCTTGCGCACTTCGATCGCATCCATCAGCCGTTCATATTCGCGGATCCGAGTGCTCAGATCGGCGATCAGCGCCGCCTCCTGCGGGCCATAGGCGCCGCCTGCAGGCACATCATCGCCGAATTTCGACCGCGCGAATTTGGTGATGCGGGAGACGAAATTCCCCAGCACATCGGCGAGATCCTTGTTCACTGAGACCTGGAAATTCTCCCATGTGAATTCGGAATCCGCACTTTCGGGGGCATGGGACAGCAGCCACCAGCGCCAGTAATCCGAGGGTAGGATCGAGAGCGCCTGGTCCATGAACACACCGCGCCCGCGCGAGGTCGAGAACTGGCCGCCGTCATAATTCAGGTAATTGAAGGATTTGAGGTAATCCACGAGCTTCCACGGCTCGTTTGACCCGATGATCGTTGCCGGGAAGGACAGCGTGTGGAAGGGGACGTTATCCTTGCCCATGAACTGGTAATAGGTGACGTCAGAGGCGCCTTTGTCGGTGCGCCACCAGCGTTCCCAGTCAGCGGCCGGACGACCATTCGCATCCGCCCATTCGGCAGTGCAGGCGATATATTCGATGGGAGCGTCGAACCAGACATAGAAGACCTTGCCTTCCATCCCCGGCCAGGGCTGGTCCCCCTTTTTCACCGGGATGCCCCATTTCAGGTCGCGGGTGATGCCGCGATCCTGCAGGCCATCGCCATCATGCAGCCATTTCTTCGCAATCGATGTGGTCAGGACCGGCCAGTCTTTCTTGCCGTCGATCCAGGCCTCGATCTCGCCCTTCAGCGCCGACTGGCGCAGGTAGAGATGTTTGGTCTCGCGCAGCTCGAGATTGGTCGAGCCGGAGATGGTCGAATGCGGGTTGATCAGATCGGTCGGGTCAAGCTGCTTGGTGCAATTGTCGCATTGATCGCCGCGTGCGCTCTCAAACCCGCAATTGGGGCAGGTGCCCTCGATATAGCGGTCGGGCAGGAAACGGCCATCATCGATGGAATAGAACTGCTTTTCAGTGACTTCGCGGATCAGCCCGTTATCGGCCAGAACCCCGGCGAAATGCTGGGTCAGGCGGTGGTTTTCCGGGCTGGAGGAGCGCCCGAAATGGTCAAAGCTCAGCCGGAAGCCCTTTGCCAGATCGGCCTGGACGAGATGCATCTCGCGGCAATAGTCCTCGACCGGCTTACCGGCCTTTGCAGCTGCAAGCTCTGCGGGGGTGCCATGCTCATCGGTCGCGCAGATGAACATCACCTCATTGCCGCGGCCGCGCATATAACGGGCAAACAGATCCGCAGGCAGCTGCGAACCAACAAGGTTCCCCAGATGCTTGATCCCGTTGATATAAGGAATTGCAGAGGTGATGAGAATGCGGGCCATGAAGACGCCTTTCGACCGGTTCGGATCCGGGGTTTAACGCGGGGCGCCGCCAAGGGCCAGTGCTTTGCGAAAAACCGCCCCCTCCGGGCCGGGCTGCCCCCCGGGGACCGCCTGTCATGACCGGGGCAGGGCCGGATCATCGCTCTGGGCGGGGCAGGGCTTTCACCTGTCCGGAAATATCCCGGGGGAGGCTCCGCCAAAGGCGGGGCCTGAGAGGTATCGAAGGGCAGTGCCCCCCTCTTTTACGGCGCGCAATAACCCCCATCGACCAGGTGATAGCTTCCGGTAACAAAGCTCGCCTGGTCCGAGAGCAGGAACAGGACCAGCGACGAGACCTCGTCTGCGCGCCCCAGCCTGCCGACAGGATGTTTCGAGATCAGCCAGTCGCGGGTCTCCTTGTCGAAGCCCGAAAGCAGCGGCGTGTCGATAAAGGCGGGGCCGACCGCATTCACCCGGATGCCCTTGCCGCCATATTCCATCGCGGCGGTTTTCGTCAGGCCCAGCACGGCATGTTTCGCCGCGACATAGGCCGCCGATCCGGCAAAGCCCTGACTGCCGAGGATCGAGGCCATATTGACCACCGCACCGCCGCCTGCGCGCTCCATTGCGGGCAGGCCAAAACGCAGTCCGTAGAAAACTGCATTCAGATTGACGGCGATCACCCGGTCCCAGCCGTCCAGCGGATAGGCGCCTGTCGGGGCTGAGGGGCCGCCGATCCCGGCGTTATTGACCAGAAGATGCAGCCCGCCATGCTGTTCGGCCAGCGCGATCTGGGCCTCCACCACCGCGGGATCCGCAACATCGCCGTAAGCCGCAACTGCCGCGCCCCCTGCGGCGATGATCTTTGCAACCGTCTTTTGCGCTGCATCCTCGGTCAGATCCGACACGACCACGACAGCACCGGAGGCGGCAAGATCCAGCGCGACCGCCTCACCGATCCCCGATCCGGCCCCCGTCACCAGTGCCGTTTTTCCGTCAAACCTGATTTCCATATTCAGGGCTCCTCTGTGTCCGGGATGGGCTCAGGGTACAGTCTGGGCCTTCCGGGGCGTCCCTGCCTTGATCTGGCGCAAACCGTCCCTGCGGAAGGGGATGTACTGATGTGAAATCCGGGTCGCAGGGGGCGGAGTTCCGGGCATTGCCGCAGACAGCGATACCGCAGGATCAGCCGCCGATCACCGACCTGCGATTTCAGACGGGCCATGCCGGGTGCTGGTTTGGCGGCCTTTTGCACAACCCTGGCTCTCATGCGCCGGCCTGTCCGGGCGGCCTTGCCTCCTGCCTCCGGTGCCCGCAGTCTCGCCCGCAAAAGGAGCTCTGCCATGAAAATGATTCCCCTCGGTCGTTCCGGCCTGACCGTCTCAGAGCTCTGCCTCGGCACCATGACCTGGGGCAGCCAGAATACCGAGGCCGAGGGCCATGTCCAGGCCGATCTGGCGCTGGATCGCGGCATCACCTTCTGGGACACCGCCGAGATGTATCCGGTCAACCCGGTCCGGGCCGAAACCGTGGGCGTCAGCGAAGAGATCGTGGGTTCCTGGATCAAAGCGCGGGGCGGGCGCGACCGGCTGGTGATTGCCACCAAGATCACCGGGACCGGCCAGCATGTCCGCCCCGGCCAGCCGATTACCGGCACCAGCCTGAGAGAGGCGGCAGAGGCCTCGCTCCGGCGGCTGAACACCGATTATATCGACCTTTATCAGCTGCACTGGCCCAATCGCGGCAGCTACCATTTCCGCCAGAACTGGAGCTATGCGCCGACCGGCATCGACCGCACCGCCGAGACCGCCGCGATGACCGATATCCTGACCGCCGCGCAAAGCCTGATCGCCGAGGGCAAGATCCGCGCCATCGGGCTCTCGAACGAGACCGTCTGGGGCACGGCGCGCTGGCTGCATCTGGCCGACACGCTGGGCCTGCCGCGCATGGTCAGCGCGCAGAACGAATATTCGCTTCTGTGCCGCCAGTTCGACACCGATCATGCCGAGCTTTCCCTGATCGAGGATCTGCCGCTTCTGGCCTATTCGACACTGGCGGCGGGGCTTTTGTCTGGGAAATATGCCGGTGATGTGACCCCCTCTGACAGCCGCCGGGCGCGGGTCCCGGATCTGGGTGGCCGCATCACGCCGCAGGTCTTTCCGGCGGTGGCGGCCTGCCTTGCGGTGGCGGCGGATCATGGGCTCGACCCGGTTCAGATGGCGATTGCCTTTTGCCGCACGCGACCCTTCACCACGATCCCGATCATCGGGGCGACCAGGCTTGCCGATCTCGCGACCTGCATCGGCGCGGCGGGGCTGAATTTGTCGCCCGAGGTGCTGGACGATCTGAACGAGGTCTATCGCCTGCATCCGCGCCCGTTCTGAGCCGGTGCGGGGCGCTTCGCGCTTGCCCGCCTGGCCGTTTCGGGGCAGTCTCGCGCGATAATGATAAACATGGGCAAGAGCGGCGGAACAGCCGGATGACAGGTATCGGGTATCGGTTTGCGACACTGGCCGGGGCGGTTGCGCTTGCGCTGACGCTTGGCGGCTGCCTGCCGGGATTCGAGAAATCCGGCGCGGGCGGGGCAGGTGTGGAAAAAACCGCGACGACGGTTATCACCGGCGACGCGATCGAGACCACAGCGCTTGGGCCCCCCGGCGCTGCTGTTGGCGCGCCGGGGGCAAAGACGGCACCCGCCGCGGCCGCAGTCGCGACTTCCGGCAATGCCCCGGCTGAAGCCGCCGCTGCTGCAGCGCCCGCGCCGCCCGAAACGGTCCCGCCCGAAGTTGCCCCGCCCGAAGCTGCGCCGGTCGAGACCAACCCTTTCACCGCCGAGGCCCGCCTGACCTGTGAAAAGGCCGGGGGCAACTGGGCCAAAACCGGGTCCGGCTTCAACAGTTGTGTCTGGAGCACCAAAGATTCCGGCAAGCGCTGTACGGCGTCGACGCAATGCGAGGGGCAATGCCTCGCGCGGTCGGGCACCTGCGCGCCGTTCACGCCGCTGTTTGGCTGCAGTGAGATCCTCGATGACAGTGGCCGGAGAATGACCGAATGCCTGCAATGACGCGTCTGATCCGCCTTGTGCTTGCCGGGGCGGGGCTTGCCCTTGCCCTCCAGGCCTGCGCCCCCCGCGCATCTGAAACCGTCGGTCGCACGGTGTTTCGCAACTCAGGCGCCGGGATCTGGTCCGCGGCCGCCTTCCAGCCCGCCCGGATCACAGGCGACTGGCGCCAGGCCGCCGCCTATACAAGGGGCGCGGCCCAGAGTTGCGCACCCGGCGGCGCTGTCTTCAGCCAGACAGCTTCCGGCCAGCTTTCCGTCAAAGCCCGGCTCTGCCTCGACGGGCGCGAGATCACCGCTTCCGGCCCCGTGACCGTGACCGGCCCCGGCAGATTCACCGTGCCCGGAATGGGAGAATGGTGGGTGATCTGGGTCGACAGCGGCTACCGCACCCTCGCCATCGCGACGCCAAGGGGCGAATTCGGCTTTGTGCTTGACCGGGGCCGCATCGGCCCAGACCGCTTGCGCGCCGCCGCCGAGATCTTCGATTTCAACGGCTATCCGAAAGACCGGCTGAAGCCCTTCTGACCAGGTCTTTCCGGCAATGCCGCCTGCTCATGACGAAGATAATCCCGCCGGAGGCGTCAGCCCCCGGCCAGAAACCCGTCCCTACAGTATCCGCCGAAACGCCGGCCGCGCGCCGGAATTGTCGAAAAACGGCACGCCGGGCTGATCGCCACCGCGCAAAAGATTGCTGATCTCGGCCAGAACCACTTCGGTAACAAAGGGCAGATCGAGCCGCCTTGCCTCATCAAGCCCCAGCCAGGCCAGATGCGACAGCTCGTCCGAGGCCTGCGAGAAATCATCCGGGTCGCCGTCCAGCCCGGCCGCATCGGCAAGGAAAAACCGCGCATCAAAGCGGCGCGGCCGCCCGGGCGGCGTGATGGCGCGAAACACATAGCGCAGCTTTGCCGCCCCCGGCGGATAGCCGAGCCCGGTCTCTTCGCGCAGCTCGCGCAGGGCGGCCGTGACCAGCCGGCCAGGCGCTGCCCCGCCGGGCACACCCGGGCTGATCTGCGCCAGCCTTGCAGCGCAATCCGCCGTCAGCGCCGCGACCCCGGCATCCTCATCCGCTGCATCCAGCCCACCGCCCGGAAAGACGAATTTCGACGGCATGAAGACCGCTTTCGCGCCGCGCTGACCCATAAGGATCCGCGCCTCACCGCCTTCGCGCCGGGTGAGGATCACCGTGGCCGCATCGCGGATCTGCGGCTCATCCACGCTCATTATCCCCAAAGCCATGCATCCTCCGCGACCATTGCAATCCGACAAATGCCCCCTTGATCCGGGGCAGTAAAAACAGCGACATCGCCACACTCGCCACCGATAAAAGTGCAGCGGTAATAAGCGGATCGGGCGTCCATCTGATATAGAGCGCAAGCATCAGCGGCCCGATGATATGGCCCACGATCAGGATCGTCACATAGGCCGGCCCGTCATCGGCGCGCTGGTGAAACAACGCCTCATTGCAGACCGGGCAGTGATCGCGCACCTTGAGAAAGCCCTGAAACAGCGGCCCCGCGCCGCAGGACGGGCAGCGGCGGCGCCAGCCGCGCAACATGGCCGGGCGCAAAGGCCGTTCTCCGGCATCCTGGTCTGGCGCTGTCTGCTCTGCTGTGCCTCCGGCTTCTTTGTCAGCCCGCCCTTCCGCCAGCAGATCATAGCCGGAAGCGGTTTTCAGATTGCTGCTCTGCATGCCGCGTCTTCTGCCTCTTCGATTCTCGTCCCTGCCGTCAGATTAGGCAGTTTGAAACCTGTTTCACAGGGATGTTTAGTCGCATCCCGCGCCGGCGCAGGTCCCTGATCGGGAATGCTCTGGCGGTGGCGGGCGCGATTTATCCGCAATGCCGCGACGGAAGCGCAGATCCGTGTCGTTATAAAGCTGTCAGACAATACGGGAAGGGCCGGTTTCGGACAGGCTATATCGGATAGCGGGCTGCTTCGCGGGTCGCTCAGAGAAAGATCGGTTAAGGGCGGGGCCGCAAGCCGGGCTTTGCGGTGGCCCCGGGTTCCGGGGTAACAGATGGGAATGAGGATGCCCCGGGATACGGTCGAGGACGAGGATGAGGCGGTTTTGCTCGCGCGCTATGCGCAGGGCGATGCCGTTGCGGCCCGGCTTCTGACGGCGCGGCTTTTGCCGCCGGTCCTGTCATTTGCCAGCCGGATGATGGCGGGCGACCGGGCCGAGGCGGAAGACATTGCGCAAGAGGCAATGCTGCGGCTCTGGCGCGCGGCCCCGGGCTGGCGCGAGGGAGAGGCGAAGGTCTCGACCTGGCTCTACCGGGTGGTGGCCAATCTGGCGACCGACCGGATCCGCAGCCGGCAGCGCCGCCACCGTCATACCGGCGGCGCGACGCTGGAACTGAGCGATGCGCCCGAAGCGGCAGATGGCGCGCCGGGGGCCGAGGCGCGGCTGATCGCGTCGGAGCGGATGGCCGCGCTGGACCGCGCGCTGGCCGCCTTGCCCGAGCGTCAGCGCGAGGCGGTGGTCCTGCGCCATATCGAGGGGCTCTCGAACCCCGAGATCGCGGCGGTGATGGGCGTGGGGATTGAAGCGGTCGAAAGCCTGACCGCACGCGGGCGCCGCGGTCTGGCGCAGGCGCTCGGGCCGTATCGGGCGCTTTTGGGGTTTGAAGGGGATTGAGCGATGGGCAAGACAGAGCTGAATGGACCAGAACGGAATGCGCCGGAGCTGACGGGCGCCGAGCTTGACCGCGTCTTTCTTCTTGCGCGGGCGACCGCACCCGAACCATCCGGGGCGCTGATGGCGCATGTGCTGCAGGCGGGCCTTGCGGCGATGCCGGCGTCTTCGGGCGCGCCCTCACGGGTTTTGCGCCCCGCGGGTGCCGGTTTCCTTGCAGGGATCGCGCGGCTCTGGTCTTCCTTCAGCGCGGGATTTGGCGGCAGCGGCGTGGTGGCCAGCCTTGGCGCGGTGGCCGCACTTGCACTGTTTCTGGGCTATTCCGATCCGGCCGGGCTCGGCGACGGGTTCCTGACCGCGGCCGGGGCCATGACTGTGACCGAAGGCGATGACGGGCCCGAACTGGAGCCGGTGGCGATCTATTTTCTGGCCGGAGGCTGAGGAGAGATGGGTGTGAGTGATCCGCACAACAGCGCGAAACAACCTGGAACGCGCGGCTGGGTCAGGGCGCTTCTGGCGGCCTCACTGGCGCTTAATCTGGCAATTGGCGGCCTGTTCGCCGGCGCCTGGCTGGGGGCCTGGTCCGATATGCAATCGGGCGCCAGAAGCGGCGGGGAACATGGTTCGGGTGCAAGGCGCGACAATGGGCTCGGGCCGCTGGCAACGGCGATGCGGGGCGAGGACTGGCATGCGATGCGCGAGGCCTGGGTCAGCCGAAACCCCGATCTCAAGCGCGGCCATGCGCAGCTGCGCGCCGATTATGACCCGCTTCTGGCCGCGCTTCGGGCCGAGCCTTTTGATGCCGGAGCGATGCAGGACGCGCTGGCGACGATCTCGGAAAGCAACAGCCGCCGCCTGATCAGCGCCAGCGAGGTGATCGGTGCCTATCTGGCCACCCTGAACGAGACCGAGCGCCGCACCTATGCGGAACGGCTGGAACACGCGTTGCAGCCGAAGAAGAAAAAGGACTGAGCACAGGACTTTCTAGACGGGGTTTCAGGCGCCAGTCAGGCGCGGATCGCCGCCCGGTTCAGCCCGAAACGCGCAAGATATTTGCGCAGCCCGTCGGCATCATTCTGACTGGCCTTTTCCTGACGCGAGCCTGCAAAAAGCCTGCGTCCGGCCTCGGACGGGCTCGTGCAGTTGCGGCGGGCACGGGTAATTGCCGCAAGCTGGGTGTGGTCGAATTCGTCAATCGTTTCAGGTGCCCGCAGCACCACTCGCAGAAGCGCAATACAGGGGTCAGTCTAGGCCGCGCGCGTCGATCTGATTGAGAAACAGCACACCGCAATCGGCTTCGCGCAGGGCCTGCCCCAGAGCTGTAAGCGTGCGGGCGCGATGATGGATCAGATCCGCGATTATGACCTCGCAGCTGTGGTCGATTGCATCGACCCTCCCGGCTGCATCGTGGCCTACGATATGCCGCTGCCCTGGAAGACGGGCAATTGTCTCTGAAAAGACCGCCCGGACCGTAAGGCCCGGGCGGTTTTTTTGTCATTCTGCAGCGGTGCGCAGACCGGCGTTATGGCTGTCGATCCGGTCGCCGATCGCAAGGCCGAGGCGGCTGGCATAGTCTGCCGCGCTGAGCTTTTCGCCCTGGGCAGTGCGGACGCGGCCGATCTCGACCAGACCGCCCTGCAATGCGACCTGCACCTTGCCGCCCCCGATTGCGGCGATGGTGCCGGGCTTGCCTTTCACATCAGCAAAGCGGCGTGCGGGGATCAGATGGCTCTCATAGATGCGGATTTTCTCATCGCCGACCAGCATCCAGGCGCCGGGTGCCGGGTCGCAGCCCCGGATCAGGTTATGGATATCGATTGCATGGGCCGACCAGTTGATCCGCGCTTCGGGGTCGCGGCACCAGCCCTCATAGGTGGCCTGGCTCTCATCCTGCACGGTCTCGCTGTGTTTACCCGCAAGGATCAGATCGGCGGCTTCAAGCATCGCGGCCACACCCATCGGGAAAAGCCGGTCGAAATAGACGGTGCCCAGCGTGTCGTCGGCGCTGACCGCAGTGGTCTTTTGCAAAACGATATCGCCCTCATCCAGCCCGTCATTGGGGCGGAAGATCGTCAGCCCGGTCTCGGTCTCGCCCCGGATCAGCGGCCAGCTGATCGCGCTCGGGCCGCGATATTTCGGCAAAAGCGAGGGGTGATAGCAGATGGCGCCATGTTTCGGGATGGTCACAAAGCCCTGCGGCGCGAATTGCAGCACATAGGCCATGACGGCGAGGTCGACATCGAGTGCGCGCAGCGCCTCTGCCGCCGCCTCGCTGGTCAGATTGGGGAGCTGCAGGGTCTTTACACCCTTTTCTTCGGCCGCAAGCCGCAGCGGATCGGGTTTGGCACCAGGCTTTTCGGGCGCACAGAAGACGGCGGCGACATCATCGCCACGCGCGAGGAAGGCTTCAAGAACGGCTTTGCCAAAGGCCTGCTGGCCGATGATCGCGATACGCATCGGAGGATCCTTTATCGGAATTTTGGGAAAAGCGGGGTCCGTCACCCTGGCCGTGACCAGTCAGACGGACCCCGAAGTGAGCCTCGGGAAAAGGCTTCAGGGAGTTAGGGGGGCAGGTCAGGCAGGTCCGGTATTGATCCAGACCACTTTCGGTTCGGTGAAATTGGCGATGGCCTCTTCGCCATGTTCGCGCCCGAAACCGGAATCGCGCACGCCACCCCAGGGCAGTCGGATATCGGTCGGGCCATAGGTGTTGACCCAGACGGTGCCGGCCTTCAGCTTGCGGGTGAAGCGGTGGGCGCGGGTCATGTCAGAGGTCCAGACCCCGGCGGCGAGGCTGTAGACAGTGCCATTGGCCAGGCGCAGCGCATCATCATCGTCTTTGAAGGGAACCACTGCGGCGACCGGGCCGAAGATCTCTTCTTGCGAGATACGCATGTCGTGGCGGACATTGGCGAAGACGGTCGGCTCGATGAAGTAGCCCTGGTCGCCATGGCGGGCACCGCCGGTCACGACCTCTGCGCCCTCGGCCCGGCCGATCTCGATATAGTCCAGAATGCGGTTCATCTGCACTTCCGAGACCACCGGCCCCATCGAGGTGCCCGACTCCTGCGGGTTGCCGAGCCGCATGCCTTTGGCCCGGGCCGCGAGCTTTTCAGCCACCTCGTCATGGATCGATTCATGGACGAGGATGCGCGAGCCGGCCGAGCAGACCTGCCCGGTATTGAAGAAGATCCCCGAACCCGCCGCCCGCACTGCCGCATCGATATCGGCATCGGGGAAGATGATATTGGCGGATTTCCCGCCGAGTTCGAGCGTCACGCGTTTCAGGTTCCCTGCCGAACCCTGCAGGATCTGGCGCCCGACAACCGGCGAGCCGGTGAAGGTCACCTTGTCGATATCGGGGTGATCCACGATGGCCTGGCCCGCGACCTTGCCAAAGCCCGGCACCACGTTCAGCACACCCGGCGGCAGCCCGGCTTCCAGCGCAAGCTCGCCCAGCCGGATCGCGGTCAGCGGGGTGATCTCGGCCGGTTTCAGCACCACCGTGCAGCCACAGGCCAGTGCCGGTGCGATTTTCCACATGCCGATCATCAGCGGGAAGTTCCACGGGATGATGGCGCCGACCACACCCAGCGGCTCGCGCACAGTATAGGTCAGCGCATCGGGGCGGGCAGGGGTCACGGTGCCGGTGATCTTGTCGGCCCAGCCCGCGTAATAGGTCAGGGTGTCGATCACCGCCGGCAGATCCTGGCGGCGGATCGCGGAAACCGGCTTGCCCGAATCAAGGCTTTCCAACTCGACCAGTTCCTCGCTGTGGCTCCGGATCACCTCGGCGAAACGCAGAAGAAGTGCGCCACGGTCGGCGGCGCGCATCGGGGCCCAGACCTCTTCAAACGCCTTGCGCGCAGAAGCGACGGCGAGATTGACATCCTCGACCCCGGCCTCGGCCACATGGGCAAGATGGGCGCCGGTTGCGGGGTTCAGCGTCTCGAATGTGCGCCCCGAAAGTGCGGGCCGCGTCTCGCCGCCGATCAGCAGCGGATAGATCCCGCCGGTCTTCTGGTCGAGCATAGTTCCCTCCATCATATGCACGTCAGTTCATATATTGACCGGGCGATCCACTCTCCTCCGGGAATCGCCTGATGAAAATAACCTTACCCTGGTGAAAAATTCTGTGAATATGATACAGGTTACATGACTTGCCGACCAAGGTCTGGCAATCTTGTGCCGGACTTGCAGGCAAAATACATGAACAGGATTTCATAAGATGGACAGGTCAGTCAGGGTTGAAATCGCGCCGGTCTGGGCGTTTCAGCGTCGTGAGACCCAGGAACGGCTGGAGATCACGCTGGGCCTGCTGTCGGATATCCGCAATACCGGCAAGCTCTCGGTCGCGGCGGCCAGGGCGGGGATGTCTTATCGCCATGCCTGGAACCTTCTGGTCAAATGGTCGGAATTTTTCGGCTCGGATCTGGTGGAGCGCAAGCAGGGCAGCGGGACCAGCCTGACGGCCTTCGGCGACAAGCTGGTCTGGGCGGCGGAACGGCTTGAGGCGCGGCTGCGCCCTTTGTTGCAAAACCTGGCGCAGGAATTGCAGACCGAGGTGAACCAGACGCTTGCCAGCGGGCGGCTGGAGCTGCGGGTGCGGGCAAGCCATGGCTTTGCGGTGCCGAAACTGCGCGAGCTGCTGGCGCGGGATTTCGAGGGCAGCGTTGATTTCCGCTATGTTTCGAATTCGAATTCCCTGGTTTCGATGGTGGAAAACACCTGTGATCTTGCCGGGATGCATCTGCCACAGGGCGAATTGCGCGCGCGCACGCTTGCGATGACACGCGGCTGGCTTGATCCCGAGGAACATCGGGTGATCTCGTTCGTGACGCGCGAGATGGGGCTGATTGTGGGCAAGGGGAACCCTTTGGGGATCACCCATTGCCATGATCTGACGCGCTCAGGCGTGCGGCTGGTGAACCGCGATCCCGACAGCGGCACGCGGATCCTGTTCGATCAGCTGCTGGCGCAGCACCAGGTTCAGGGCGCGGCGATCAACGGCTATTCACATTCGGAATTCACCCATGCGGCGGTTGCGGCCTATGTCGCCTCGGGCTTTGCCGATGTGGCCTTTGGCGTCGAGGCGGCGGCGCGGCAGTTCGGGCTCGATTTCGTGCCGGTGCTGACCGAGGATTACGTCTTTATCTGCCATCGCCGCATCCTGGACCACCCGGCGATGGAGCGGGTGCTGGCGGTGATGCGCGGGCCGGAATTCGCGCGCGAGATCTCGCAGCTGCCTGGCTATCAGGTGAAGGAGCCGGGTAAGGTCAAGACGATCCGTGAGGTGTTCCGCGCGCGCGGCTGATATGGCGCTATTCGAGCGATTTCAGCTGGCTGACCCGCGATGTATCATCCGTCAGATCTAAGGATTCGGTCGATATGGCCAGCATGGCCGATGGCGCGAACAAAAGCCTGGCATCCATCATCTTCCGGCCATCCGCCGCCGTCATCACCTTATGGATCCGGAAGCTGGTATAGATGCAATCTTCCCAGGTCACCGCCTCTTCGCCCAGGACCCGGATGGTGAGCGAGACTGTCACCGGCGCTGCTTTTTGCCGCGTCATCCGGGCCTTCAGGGTGATCTCGCCGCCCTGATCCCGGATCGCTTCTGGCCCGGGCAAGGGCAGGGGGGCGTTCCAGTCATAGCTGATCCGGAAGCCCGGCGCCTCGCTTGAGATCGGCCAGAGGCCAGCCGCCAGGCGCGAGGTGATCTGGCCGCTGCGATAGGTCAGCACATCATCCGTCAGGTCGAGATATTCAAGCGCGGCACCGTCGGAATAGACTGCGCGCGCGGGCAGGTCCTCTGTGGTGAAGCAACCGGCTGTTGCGGGGCCCGCGGCGAGGAGGCCGAGGACCAGGCTGCGGATCACCCGAAAACCCTGACGCCGCTTTCGGTGATCATCACGTCGAGCCGCTGATCGGTGCTTTCGATCGGGACCTCGTCCATCTCCTGCGCGTCAAAGGCGAAACCGACTGCCAGCGTCGGGCGGCGCGCACGCAGGGCTTCGAGCGTGCGGTCGTAAAAGCCGCCGCCATAACCGAGCCGGTAGCCGCGCGCATCAAAGGCCAGCATGGGCACGATCAGGATCTCGGGTTCCAGCCAGGCGCCCTCTGCCGGGATCAGCGCCTTGAAAGTGCCCTCGATAAGGGGGGCACCCGGGCTCCATTCGCGAAACCTGAGCGGCTGGTCGCGGCCGGGGATCACCGGCAGCGAAACGGGCCCCTGATGCGCAGCCATGGCGGGCAGGGGGTCGATCTCGGTCCGGAAGGGCATATAGCCCGACAGCACCTTGCCGGAATGCGCCGCAAGGTAATCCGCCAGCAGATCGGCTGCCTGACCTTGCCCTTTCGCATAGGCGAGCGCGCGGGCTTCGGCCGCCTTTCTGCGGATTTCAGCTTTGATTTCTTTCACAACAGCACCAGTGCAGCGAAGCCAAGAAAGGCAAGATAGCCCATCACATCGGTCAGTGTAGTCACAAAGGTGCCCGAGGCAAGCGCCGGGTCCATCCCCATCCGGTTAAAGGCAAGCGGCACCAGAACCCCGCCCGTTGCCGCCACCACCTGATTGCAGATCATCGCCATCGCCAGCACCGATCCAAGCCAGGGGTCGTGGAAGAACACCACGGCTGCAAAGGCCAGCACCAGCGCGAGGAAGATCCCGTTCACCATTCCCGCCCGGAGTTCACGCCAGATCACCCGGCGCGCGTTTGCCGGGGTCAGATCGCGCGTCGCAAGCGAGCGCACCGCCACCGCCAGCGACTGCGTGCCTGCAATCCCTCCGGTCGAGGCCACAATCGGCATCAGAGCCGCCAGCAGCACCAGCGAGGCAATCACCCCTTCGAATTGTGAAATCACCAATGCGGAAAGCGAGGCGGTGAAAAGATTGACCACCAGCCAGGGCAGGCGGCTTCTGACCGTCGCGATCACCCCGTCCTGGATCGAGCTCTCATCCGAAACACCGGCGAGGCGCAGCATGTCTTCTTCATGTTCTTCGTCGAGCACATTCATCGCGTCATCAATGGTGATGACGCCAACCAGCCGCCCGTCCTCATCCACCACCGGGCAGGAGATCAGGTGATACTGGTTGAAGTAATAGGCGACATCGGCCTCTTCATCGGTCGCCCTGACGGTGCGGAAACTCTCTTCGGTGATGTCTTTCAGCTTTGCATCGCGTGGGGCCGAGAGGATGCGGCCAAGGGTGACATAGCCGATGGGGCGCATCCTCGGATCGGCGAGGATGACATGATAGAACTGATCCGGCAGCCAGTCGGCGCCGCGCAGAAAGTCGATCGTCTCTCCGACACTCCAGTGCTCGGGGGCGATCACCACTTCGCGCTGCATCAGACGCCCGGCGGAATATTCCGGGTAAGACATCGCCTGTTCGACCGCGATCCGGTCGGCATCTTCCAGCGCATCAAGGATCTTTTCCTGCGCCGGCTCGTCGAGATCCTCGAGAATATCGACCACGTCATCGGTGTCGAGTTCGCGGACAGCCTCGGCCACCACCTCGTCCGGCAGTGATTCGATCACCTCTTCGCGGATTGACTCGTCGATCTCGGAAAGCACATCGCCATCGATCCCGCCATGCCAGAGCGCCAGCAGCCCGCTGCGGTCTGCTGAGGAGATCTGTTCAAGAATATCGGCGATATCGGCGGCGTGCAGCGGATCAAGCAGCATATCAAGCCGCGCGGTATCCTTTGCCGCAACGGCCTCAAGCACCTGGGTCAGGCGTTCGGCGGCCAGTTCCTCTTCGTCGCGCTCTTGAACCGTTTCCTTCATGGATACTCCTTCACCGCACCAGCCCGGCACCGCATTCCCGGGGTTTACCGGAAGCCGTATGCGGGAAACAGGGGGCAAGCGGCGGATTTCCTTTCGCTGATGATGGCTTATTGTAACATGGTGGCGGTGTTTTGCTGACAGGATGTGAACGGATCGGAGAGGCGAATGGCGGATCTGCTGCTGGGACAGGTGCTGAGCTTCACCGGTGATCCCTTTGTGGAGGGTGAGGCGGCGGCCAGGCATCTGAGCCGGGGCGCTGTCCTCGTGGAGAACGGCCGGATCATGGCGGTGGGGCAGGCGGGCGATCTGCGCGCGGCCCATCCCGCTGCACGGCTGCATGATTACGGCGAGTGTCTGATCTCGGCCGGGTTTATCGACGCGCATGTGCATTACCCGCAGACGGCGATCATCGCCTCCTGGGGCAAGCGGCTGATCGACTGGCTGAACCTTTACACCTTCCCCGAGGAAATGCGCTTTGCCGATCCTGCCTATGCAGCTGAGATCGCCGGTCGCTATCTCGATCTGGTGCTGGCGCGCGGCACCACGACAGTCTGTTCCTATGCCACGATCCATCCGGCCTCGGTCGATGCGATTTTCAGCGCGGCCGAGGCGCGGGGGATGCGGGTCTATGCCGGCAAGACCTGTATGGACCGCAACGCCCCCGAGGGTCTGCGCGATACCGCGCAATCCGCCTATGATGACAGCAAGGCATTGCTGGAGAAATGGCACGGCCGGGACCGGCTGTCCTATGTGATCACGCCGCGGTTTTCGCCGACCTCGACGCCGGAGCAGCTGGCGGCGCTTGGCTCTTTGTGGCGCGAGAACCCCGATTGCCTGATGCAGACGCATCTCTCGGAACAGACGGATGAGATCGCCTGGGTGAAAGACCTTTTCCCGCAATCGCGCGATTATCTCGATACTTACGAGACCCAGGGGCTCTTGCGCGAGGGCGCGGTTTACGGCCATGCGATCTGGCTGACGGAACGCGAAAAGGCGCGGCTGACCGAGGCCGGTGCCTCGCTGGTGCATTGCCCGACCTCAAATACGTTCATCGGCTCGGGGCTTTTCGATATGGGGCTTGCCCGCAGCCTGCGGGTCGGGCTGGCCACCGATACCGGCGGCGGATCGTCGTTTTCCATGCTGCGCACCATGGCCGCTGCCTATGAGGTCGCGCAGCTGCGCGGCGAGGCGCTGCATCCGGCGCAGCTCTGGTGGCTGGCAACCGTCGGCTCGGCCCGCGCGCTGCATGCCGAAGGCCAGATCGGCAATATCGCCCCCGGGATGGAAGCCGATCTGGCGGTGATCGACCTGGCCTCCACCCCGGCCATCGCCCAGGCCGCCGCCCGCGCCGAAACCCTCTGGCAGGCGCTGTTCCCGACCGTGATGATGGGCGACGACCGCGCCATCCGCGCGGTCTGGGTGGGGGGCAGGCTGCGGTGAATGGCTGGTGACGGCTAGATGCCAAAAAAGGGGAAGCTTGCGCAAAAGCAAGGAATAGCGTGCGCAAAGGCATCAAGGAGAAACGGCATGAGACCTGCGTTCAGGGAAGCAGATGGCTGACCTCGGTGCGGGAATAAATTCTCGCACTGCGGCCCACAGGCCCAATTTCACTTGCGTCCAACCAGGCCTGAAGCGCCTGCCATCCCAAACCCGCCGCTATTCCCAGAGCACGAAAGCTGACGAAGCGGTCATGGAAGGCCTGCCTGTCCGCCGCGCTCATTCGCACTTGCGCATTGCCCCGCTTTCCGCGCAACTGCTGAGACGAGAGGTCATTTCGACGAACGAAGGCGATGAGTTCACTTGGTCGAAGCCCCAGCGAAAAGGCAAAAGTTTCAATCGAAATCGCCCCTCCTTCCTGTTCGAAATGGCCAAGATTGATCAGGATCGAGGCAAAGCCGGACCGCTGTAAATACTTGCCAACCCGCGCAATCCGTCCGGAGCGGATGTCGTCGATGATCTCGGGAAATGTCATCTGCAAACGGTCAGAGGCTTCCGCCAGACTGCACCAGTCATGCAGGACGAAAGATATCGGCTCGGCCCCATTTAACAGCCCGTCGATCAGATCCTGCGCCGCCCAAACGTCCCAAAACCCGCTCTTGATGGGATGCAAAAAAAACCGCATCTCGCGCCTGATCAAATTGTGGGGTTGAAAGCGAGAGGGCTTTGCAGAAACCAGCCTCGGCCAGCCCATGCGCAAACAGCGCCCTTGCTTCAGTGCTGCCGATGAGCCTCCACTCCGGCGGGCAGCTCCCATCCTCGCCGGCAGCCGTCATGATCTCAGCCTCGGGTAGACAGAGCTTCTCCAAGGACGGTTTGTCCCGTAGCGATCGGCCAGGTCTGGAAGATATGGTCCCGCAGGATTGCACGAAACGGCTCATAAGCAGGACCGGTCAGATAACGATCCAGGTTGCGGTAAAGGACACCGAAACGGCACGACGGACCATCGTTGGGCGCACCTCCGGCGCGCTGCATGCTGAACAGAGTTTCCCGAAAGGCGTCTTCCCCTTTCGACAATATGTCGAAGGCCACAGCGATGGCATTGTGCCGGTCTGCATGTGTCATATCGCGAGATTACGGAAAGGTCTCTCGCACAAGGCTTCGGCCGAGCAGATCTCACGCATCGGTCGCGGCCTGAAAATCAAACCGATCCAGCCATGTCGATCCAGCCTGTCCCCTCAGTCGTGACGAAACCCAAAAAATTATAGGGTGTGGTCAGATGCGCTATCCTCGCCTCACCGTGTGAGATCTTCCCGGCAGGCCTATCGACGAAATCTCTTCGCCGGCAAAGTTCGCCTGCCGTGGCCAAAGGATTCAGCCATTGTCCATGTTGAGGGCAGACAAAACTTAGCTCATGCAACCAGTCAACACGAAGTGGAGTCCACTTCCATTGTCATCGCCTCACTCAGCGAGGCATGCCAGACAGCACCGAACCTCTTTGACGGAAATGCGCGCGCGATTGAGGACCATGCCGTGCAGCATTGTCTTGCGAGCATCGAGATGGCGAGGAACCGTCAACATCAGGAGATCGGCTGGCGCGCCCGACAGATCAGCAACCTGCCTGACGCTATTGGGCTCGCCCTCCTAGACAGCATCCCCTGCGATACCCTTGTCATTGCAGAATTCGTCCGTTGCGCAAAATTTGCGCTCTGCCAGCCTTGCCAGAAGACTGAACGCGGTTCACCCGAAAAATGTGTAACGGTCAGAGGGAGGGAAGTCATTTTGTCGCGAGATTACCGCAAATAGCGGCAGGCATCAATCCAGAAGCGCTTTCCGGGCAATTTTCAGCGTCGGCTTTCAGATTTACATTTTTCGCATTTTTCGTTATTTTCTGGTTCGTTGACTCAATGCCATCAATCAAAATAAGGAAAGATTCATTATCCTCTTTGGACTTTCACGGGTTCAGAAGATTCTGCTGAACAGACGTGAACCACCAGAGGATTCAACAACCGAAAAGAGAACACGCGCGCAAGATGCGCCGAGAGTTGGGACGAATGCCGCCGGATGTTCATTGCCACCGTAGAAGCCAAAATGGCTCTGGCAAGAACGGCTTTCTGTGCTGAAATCAACATTTCAACCCGGCGGCACAGGCTCGCCCGGGACAGGAGAAATTACGTTCAATCTTGAGCACTGGGATCCGACCCCGCCCAGTTTTGCCAAAACAACCCGCGCTCGTGATCCCTCCGATCCATGGCGCGCTGCCATTTATCGGCCAGCACAAGCCATTGACGCGGAGCAATACTACCAGCCGTGTCTCGGCGACTTTTTTCACGCCTCATCTTCTGGGGGAGCGGCAGGTCTTCCTGTTCGAGAGCGAGCTGGAAAGCGCTGTCGCGATGGAAGCGATGCTGTTGCCCGACTTCTATTACCTCGAAGTCCAGCTGGCCCCGATCGCCTAACCAACGCAAAAGATGGGTTGAACGTCAACCAACGTCACGTGGGCACCAGGCACGATCAGGCTGCAGCTTCCGCGATTTGGGAATCCACTTGGCGATCGCAGCCCGGCCGAGTTCGGCACAAAACGAGGAGACCGGAACCAGATCCAACTGGTCCGGCCAGGCGCAGTTGCACGAAACGCAGCACTCGACGTACCGCGGTCGTGCCCTCTGGCGACGAGGGAGGGGATGCCACCGCCGAGACCGCGTCCGGACGAAGATGCGGTGTGCGAAACTGCCGGGGCCGCGCCACAATGCGGGACTTCGACCGCCAGCTCGCAGAACCTCGGGTCCGTATCGCCGTTCTGAACGGCTACACCGCGCCAGTCATCTCTGTCACAGAGGTCGTGGAATACCTCGCGAGGCCAGGGCCTGTTTCATCTGTCCTGAAATATCCCGGGGGAGGCTCCGTCAGGAGCCGGGGGCAGCGCCCCCCTCCGGCGCCCGCCAGCCCCCCATCGCCCGGATCTCGGTAGACGAGGCATCCTTCATCGGCAGATTAATGAAAACCCAGGCCGGTGGCTTCATCCGCGCAAGGGTTTCGCCCCGCCCGACGCGATTGCCGCCATAGATCTGTGCCGCCGGTGACAGCCGTGCGCGCAGCCCCGCGCCTGGCCGCGCGAGGACCGCAACCGGCACCGTCTCCATGATCCGCCGCCAGCGGTCCCAGCGATGGAAATCCGCGAGATTATCGGCCCCCATCAGCCAGACAAAGGTCACGCCCGGGTAGATCGCGCGCAGCATCGCGATGGTATCTGCGGTATAACGTGTGCCGAGGCGCCGCTCGAGATCCGTGATCCGGACCTTCGGATGCCGCATGACCCGCCGCGCCTGTTGCAGCCGCACCGAAAGCGGTGCCGGCTGACGCGCCTTGAGCGGATTTCCGGGCGAGACCAGCCACCAGACCTGATCAAGCCCCATCCGCTTCAACGCCTCACGGGTGATATGGACATGCCCCTCATGCGCCGGATCGAATGATCCGCCGAGAAGACCCACAACCATGCCGCGTGTCGCGAAAGGAAAGCCCTGTGCCATAGCCGGGTTCATATTTCATTCATGACGGCTATGGAACGATGGATAGCGGCGCCGTCGGGGAAAACGGCACTGGCAATCCGGATTGTCGCCGGGCGACGGTGTCGCCCCGGATGATCACCTGATCGCAGGCGCGCCTGCGCAAAGGCCGTGGCAGAGCCTCAGGGCGTATCCGGCGGTAACGACGGGGTGGGCCTGACTTCGCCCGATCGCGGGGGGGGCAGGGTGGGCCACGGCTGTCACCTGACGTCGCGGGGCATATCATGCTCGACTTGATGGCGAGCGATCAGCATCAGGCCGAAGCTCCCGCTTTTTCCACACCAGGCGGGCAAGGTGGCCGGGGTTGTCCTGAACTCCGTTTTCGCCCCGTCGAAAAACCTGTGGCGATGCGGGTGGCACTGGCGCGGTTTTTTGCGTGGGGCGGCCAGGCGCCGGTCGACGCCGCGATCGTAACGCTGGTGGCAACGGGGACCATGCGATGGCTTTTGATGCCCGCGCATGCCCCCCTGGCCAATCACCGAACCGGGAAAGGTCTGGCGCAGGGCGCGCTCATCCCCGACCCGATGGTCGCATGGGCACTCAGTTCACAGAACGTATCGGCCGGGGAACCACCCGGGACCTGCGCTTTTGACCGTGACGCTCCTGACGGAACAGGCTTACGCGTTTTCCGCTTTCATTCTGGCGCATGAGGTCCAGTTTCATCGCGAGAAGATCAAGTTCCGCTTGTTGCTGGAAGTCGATATCGCTGGTCTGGGCGCCGGAGGTGAGCATTGCAATGATGGCTGCAAAGGTGATGTTGCCCGCGATTGCATAGGTCACGACAATGCCAAAGACATCAGATCCGAGGCAATAGGCGACTCCGGCTGCGAAAGCTCCGGCAAGGGTTGCGGCGGTCAGTGAGACAAGAAACATGGCATCCTCCTCTTAGGTATTGCTTAAGACTCGGTAACCAACTGTGGGTTGAGTATCGTCTGGGTAATGTGGTCACAATGTGGCGACAATCTGGCCATTTCATCCGTTTTTCTGTTTGCCCCGGGATCGCGTCAATTCTTGCCCGCGCGGCACTTCGGCTTGGCTTTCCACCCGACCGAAGTGGGATCAGGCCGCGTGTCGTCTGCTCCTCGCGCACGCGGCGCTGCCGCAATGGTGGAGAGATGGAAAAACTGCAGACCGACGCTCTGAACGCTTCGCCGGCATGCCGCCATTCAGCCAGCTCATCAAATGCGCAAATGCTCTGCGCGCAGAGCGTAAGCCTGGCCTCGATGGCCGGCCGCGGTCAGACATGGCGCGGGATGCAGCGCTGTGATCTCCTGACATCCCTGTGGTGCTGCCCGCATGAAGCGCAGAAACATGGGGCACCGGGCGAGGCTTATGCCCCCCGGTGATGGGCTCCCCATCCACAATCTGCTGCTGGCCTTGCGTCATCGGGAGGGGCAGGGCGGTCAGCGTGACCACAGCCGCGGCGGATGGTTGCAAGCGCACAGATTGCGTCCCTCCGGGGATCTGCCGGGGCGGGCGCTGATATTAACCGGGCAGGGCTTCAGCGCGCGGCGCCTGCCGCCTCGCGCGCGGCCTGGCGCTTTGCCACCCGGGCGCGGATTGCCTCGACATCGGTGACCGGGGTCGCGGCGAAAAGCTGGCGGGTGTAGGCATCGGTCGGATTGGCGAAAACCGCCTCCCGCTTGCCCTGTTCGACCGCCAGGCCCTGGCTGATCACCATCACATCATCGGCAATATAGCGCACCACAGACAGGTCATGGCTGACGAAAACATAGGTGAGCCCGAATTCCTCCTGCAGATCGGCAAGTAGGTTCAGCACCTGCGCCTGGACGGACAGATCCAGCGCCGAGACCGGCTCGTCCAGCACCAGCAAAGACGGGTTCAGCATCAAAGCGCGCGCGATCGCGATCCGCTGCCGCTGCCCGCCTGAAAACATATGCGGAAAGCGGTTGAAATGTTCGGGTCCAAGGCCAACCCTGACCAGCATCGCCTCGGCCAGGGCGCGGCGTTCTTCGGCTCCGATCCCGGGCCGGTTGATCACCAGCGGCTCCATCAGCACCGAGCCGATCTTCTGGCGCGGATTGAGACTGCCATAGGGGTTCTGGAACACCATCTGAACCTTGGAGCGCAGCACCGGATCGGGGCGCTTCACGGCGATATTGACCGGCTGGCCTTCGATCAGGAGATCCCCGCCAGAGGGGGCGTCGATCAGCGCGATGATCCTTGCCAGCGTCGATTTGCCTGACCCGCTTTCGCCGACAATCGCCAGCGTCTTGCCCTTTTCCACCGAAAAACTGACGCCTTTCAGCGCCTGGACGGTCTTTGATGCGCCGAACATACCGCCGCCGGTGTGATATTCCTGTGTGATGTTCCGGCCTTCAAGAACCACGCTCATCGCACCGCCTCCCCGAAGAAATCAGAGACGGTCGGCAGCCGGTCGCAGGTCGCATTCTCGGGGAGAGCCGAAAGGAGCGCCCGCGTATAGGGGTGCTGTGGGGCTTCGAACAGCGAAAGCACATCGGCCTCTTCCATCTTTTTGCCCTTATACTGCACCACCACCCGGTCGGCTGTTTCTGCGACGACCCCCATGTCATGGGTGATCAGGATCAGCGCCATGCCATATTCCTCCTGCAGATCCATCAACAGATCGAGGATCTGTTTCTGGATCGTCACGTCAAGCGCGGTGGTCGGCTCATCCGCGATCAGAAGGCGCGGTTTCGAGGCAATCGCCATGGCGATCATCACGCGCTGACATTGCCCGCCCGACATCTGATGCGGATAGGAGCTCAGCTTTTCCTCGGGCAGGGGGATGCCGACCTGGCGGAACAGCTCCAGCGCGCGGGCGCGGGCCTCCCGGCGCGACATGCCGAGGTTGAGACGCAGCACCTCTTCGATCTGGAACCCCACCGTGAAGGACGGGTTCAGCGAAGCAATCGGTTCCTGGAAGATCATGGTGATCTCACGCCCGATCAGCTGGCGGCGTTCGGCCTTTGTCATATGCAAAAGGTCGTGGCCGTCATAGCTCATCTCATCAGCGGTGATGGTGGCGGTATCAGGCAAAAGCCCCATCACCGCCAGCATCGAGACCGATTTCCCCGAGCCGCTCTCGCCGACGATGGCCAGTACCTCGCCGCGGTCGACCTGGGTATCGATGCCATCGACGGCGGTGAAAGAGCCGGTCGAGGTGGCGAAGCGCACCGTCAGATTGCGGATTTTCAATAGCGCCATCGTCTCAGCTCCGCTTCAGTTTCGGATCAAGCGCGTCGCGCAGCCCGTCACCCATCAGGTTGATCGCCAGCACCGAGATCAGGATGGCAAGGCCCGGGAAGGTAACGATCCACCAATGGCTGAGAATGAATTCGCGCGCCTCGGCCAGCATGGTGCCCCACTCGGCGGTCGGTGGCTGCGCCCCCATGCCGAGGAAACCAAGCGCTGCCGCATCCAGCACCGCCGAGGAAAACGACAGCGTCGCCTGGACGATCAGGGGGGCAAGACAGTTCGGCAGGATTGTCTTAAACATCAGCCGCAGATTGCCCGCCCCCGAGACCCGCGCCGCCGAGACGTAATCGCGCTTCAGCTCCGACATCACTGCCGCCCGGGTGAGCCGGGCGAAATGCGGCTGATAGACGATGGCGATGGCGATCATCGCATTGGTCAGCCCGGGCCCCAGCACCGCCACCAGCACCAGCGCCAGCAGCAAGGACGGGAAGGCGAGGATCACATCCATCACCCGCATGATCACCACATCGACCCAGCCGCCGAAGAAGCCGGCGATCAGCCCGATCACGATGCCGCCCACCAGTGCGATGGACACCACCACCACCCCGATAAACATCGAATATTGCGAGCCCTTGATCAGCCGCGACAGCATATCGCGCCCGACCGCATCGGTGCCAAGCCAGAACTGGGAATTGCCGCCCGCCGCCCAGGCCGGGGGCAGTTTCTCCATGCCGCGATATTGCAGCGTCGGGCTGTGCGGCACGAGCAGATCGGCAAAGCAGGCCATCAGCACCAGAAGGACAAAGACGCAAAGCCCGATCACCGCGCCACGATTGCGCGAGAAATAGAACCAGAATTCGGCGAGCATCCGGCGACGGATCTGCGCATCGGTGAGTTTGACGAAAGTGTCGCTCATTTGTTGCGGATCCTCGGATTGATGAGGCCATAGGTCAGGTCGACCAGAAGATTGACCAGCATGACGACGCCCGCGACCAGCAAAAGGCCCGATTGCACTGCCGGATAATCGCGGCGTGAGATGGAATCGATCATCCATTTGCCGATCCCCGGCCAGGAGAAGATCGTCTCGGTCAGGATCGCGCCCGCCAGCAATACGCCGATCTGCAAGCCGATGGTGGTGACGACCGGGATCATCGCGTTGCGCAAAGCATGGACGCCGATCACCCGGCGCGCCGGCATCCCCTTGGCGCGGGCGGTGCGGACATAATCCTCGCCCAGGACTTCCAGCATGGCGGACCGCGTCTGCCGCGCGATCACCGCCAGCGGGATCGTCGCCAGCACGATGGAAGGCAGGATCAGGTGATGCAAAGCCGAGGCGAAGGCGCCCTTTTGCCCCGAAAGCAGGCTGTCGATCAGCATGAAGCCTGTGACATTGGGGAAGAAATACATCAGCGAGATCCGGCCCGAGACCGGCGTCCAGCCAAGATTGCCAGAGAAGACGATGATCAGCAGCAGGCCCCACCAGAAGATCGGCATCGAAAAGCCCACAAGGGCTGCAGACATCGACAGCTGATCGAACCAGGAACCGCGCTTGATCGCCGCCAGCACGCCTATTGGCACACCAACCAGCGTCGCCAGCACGATGGCGACAAAGCCGAGCTCGATCGTTGCGGGGAAGAGCGTCAGGAATTCCGACAGGACCGGCTTTTTTGTCACCAGTGAATTGCCGAAATCGCCCTGAAACAGCCGCCCGACGAAATCGAAATATTGCAGGACGATGTTCTTATCGAATCCCAGTTGCGCCGAGATCTCGGCATGGCGCTCGGGCGAGACGCCACGTTCGCCCGCCATCAGCAGCACCGGATCGCCCTTCAGTAAACGCGGGAACGAGAAGGCTACGATGGTGATGCCAAGGAAGGTCGGCACCAGATACAAAAGTCGCGAAAGGATGAAACGGATCATACGCCTCTTTGCCCCTGAAAGAGACGCGCGGTGAAGGCCTGGCCTTCCCGCGCGTCCGGGTGGAGAGTTCCGGGCTGATTACTCGGCGATATCGACAGTGTCGAAGGTGTAATCGCCAAGCGGGCTTTGTACGAAGCCGGTCACCTTGTTGCTCATCGGCACATATTGCGTCGAATGGGCGATGGTGAACCAGGGCGCCTGATCCTTGAAGATGACCTGGGCCTCTTCATAAAGCTTGGTGCGCTCGGCCTGGTCCGACGTGACCTTGGCCTTTTGCAGCAATGCCGAGAAATCCTCGTTGCACCAGAAGGCGCGGTTCGCACCGCCAGGTGCCGCACCGGCGCAGCTCAGCAGAACCGAGAGGAAATTGTCGGGGTCGCCATTGTCGCCGGTCCAGCCGAGGATAACGGCGCCTTTGCGGCCCGGCTCCATCGACTTGTCGAGATATTCGCCCCATTCATACGAGACGATCTCGGCCTTGACGCCGACTTTCGACAGGTCTTCCTGCATCATCTCGGCGGTGCGGCGGGCATTCGGCATATAGGGCCGCTGCACCGGCATCGCCCAGATCTCCATCGAGAGACCCGAGACGCCCTCTTCCTCAAGCATCTTCTTCGAGGCTTCAGGATCATAGGGGTCATCGATGATGGCGTTGTTATAGGACCACATGGTCGGCGGGATCGGGTTCTTGGCGGGCTCAGCATGGCCCTCGAACACGGTCGAGACGATGGCTTCCTTATTGATCGCCATGTTCAGCGCCTTGCGGACCTTCGGATTGTCGAAGGGCGCAAGCGTGGTGTTATAGGCGAGGTAGCCGACGTTCAGGCCGGCCTGTTCGTCCAGCTTGAGGTTCGGATCTGCCGCGATTGCTGCCAGATCGGCGGGCGCCGGGAACGGCATCAGGTGGCATTCACCGGCCTTCAGCTTTTGCAGACGAACGGCCGCATCCGGGGTGATCGCGAAGACCAGATCGTCGATCAGCGGGGCAGGGCCCCAGTAATCGGCGTTCTTCTGATACCGGATCACAGCATCTTTCTGATAGGCCACGAATTTGAACGGGCCGGTGCCAATCGGCAGATTGTTGAAATCTTCGCGGGTGCCGGCGGCGTCCAGCGCATCGGCATATTCTTTCGACACGATCGACATGAAGGGCATGGCGATATTGGCGATAAAGGGGGCCTCAGGCTGGTTCAGCGTCACCTTGACGGTGTAATCATCGACCTTCTCGACCGATTTCACCAGGTTCGGCATATCCATCGAGGTGTAATATTCGTAGGTAATACCGGGGATATACTGGTGCCAGGGGTGGTCGGCGCTGGACTGACGCTCGAAGGAGAAGATCACGTCATCGGCGTTGAAATCGCGGGTCGGGGTGAATTTGTCGTTCGAATGGAACTTCACGCCCTTACGCAGGTGGAAAGTATATTCGGTGCCGTCTTCCGACACATCCCAGGACTCTGCCAGCGCCGGTTCGGCTTCGGTTGTGCCCTTCTTGAACTCGGCGAGGCGGCTGTAAACCGGATGCGCGCCGGCGTCAAAAGTGGTGCCGGCGGTATAGGGGGCCGGATCGAAGCCCTCGGGCGAGGCCTCCGAGCAATAGATGAAGGTTTTCGCCATGGCGGGCGCTGCGGCGCTGAGCGCCAGCGCCGAGGCAGCAATCAGGCTGCGCGAGAGAAGCTTCATAAGTGGTTCCTTTCACTCACTGTTGACGTTTTTTTTGTTCCGGATTCGTGCTAAATGTCCGGACTTTATTCTGATTTCTTACATCGTCAGAATGTCGATGTTCCACTTTATTTGGTCGAAAAGCGAACGAAATTCCTGCCACAATGACAGGCCGGACAGCATTCAGTCAAAAGGCCGGTCCAGACTTGCCGAAGGCGGGCAAAACCAGCGCGGGCCGTCTTCCGCCATCCAGGCAATATCCTCCAGCCGGATGCCGCATTCGCCATAGAGGCAAAGCATCGGTTCGATTGAAAAACACATGCCGGGGGCGAGCGGAGTCCGGTTGCCTCTGACGATAAAGGGCTCTTCATGAATGTCCATCCCAAGCCCGTGTCCGGTGCGGTGGGGCAGGCCGGGCACCGCGTATCCGGGGCCAAAACCGGCAGCGGTCAGGCTGTCGCGCGCGGCCAGATCCACGGCTTCGCAGGGGGCTCCGATCCGGGCCGCCTTAAAAGCCGCCGCATGGGCCGCATGTTCATGTCCCCATAGCTCCCGCTGGCGCGCGCTTGGCGTGCCGAAGACGTAACTGCGGGTGATATCTGAGCAATATCCGTGCAATACCCCGCCCATATCGATCAGAACCATATCGCCCTGGGCGAGGATCTGCGGCTCGGGCACGCCATGCGGATAGGCGGTGGCCACGCCGAATTGTGCCGCCGCGAAAAGCGGTTTTAGCCCGAGCGCTTTATGCGCGGCCGAGATGAAAGCACAGGTCTCGGAGGTCGATATCCCGGCGCGCAGGTTCTGCCAGACGGCTTTCTGGACCTGATAGCTGGCCTCCATCGCGGTCCGGATAATGGCAATCTCGGCGGCCGATTTGACCTGGCGCAGCGCCGAGATCAGCGGTTTCGCCACCGTGATCCGTCCCGCCATTGCGGCCTGCAACGGTGCCGCGAAAAGCCAGGGCGTCGCGGGGTCAAGCGCCAGGACCGCGCCTTCGCCGGCAATCCGGGCGACCTCGGCTGCGATCAGCGCATAAGGGTCTTCGTCTTCCTGCCAGGTGGCTATATGCCCGTCTTCGCGCAACAACGAGCGCAGCTTCGGCTCTTCAAAAGTAGGGCTGATATGAACCGGCGCGCCTCTGGCGGGGATCAGGGCGCCGTGGATCCGCTCTGAAAGGCCGAGGCTGTGGCCGAGGAAGTAGCTCAGCGAGGAAGAGGCGTCGAGCCAGACCGCGCCGATATCCGCCGCCCGCATCCCCGCCTGCAAAGCCCCGACCCGCGCTTCATATTCCGCGCCGCCAATTGCCGGAACCGAAACCGGACGAAACCCGCCAAGCGCCTTGTCAAAGCTCATCTTCTGCCACTCCCCGGCTGATCTGCCACCTTTGTCCCTTTCCTTTCGGCCCGGAGCAAGAGCGGCGGCCGGTGACGGCGGAATTTCGGTGCCGATGACGCGGTGTTCCGGTTCCGCCCCGGCCCACGCCCGCCATCTGCCTGTGGGAAGGGGCGCATGAAACGCGTCCCCTTCGTCATGCGGGGTCTGATGGCGTCTTTTCCAGGCGCGGGATTTGGAATAACGCTGCCGCATGGCCATCATGCTGAACTCACTTCATGATCTTATAAGACAGGGCTTCGACAGCGTCATCGATGTTCGGTCGCCGTCAGAATTTGCAGCCGATCACCTGCCCGGCGCCATCAGTCTTCCTGTCCTCGATGATGAGGAACGCGCCCGCGTCGGCACGATCTACAAACAGGTCGCGCCTTTCGAGGCGCGCAAACTCGGCGCGGCGCTGATTTCGCGCAATGTCGCGCGCCATCTCGAAGGGCCGCTTGCCGCCATGCCGGGCGGCTGGCGGCCATTGCTCTATTGCTGGCGCGGCGGTCAACGCTCCGGTTCAATGGCCATGATCCTGTCTCAGATCGGCTGGCGCGCGGAGATCATTACCGGCGGCTACAAGGCCTGGCGCGGGCTGGTGGTGCGCGCGCTGGAGGCCGTGCCGCCGTCGCGCATCATCTTGCTTGATGGCAATACCGGATCGGCCAAGACGGAGCTCCTGCAACTGCTGGCGCTGCGCGGCATCCAGACCATTGATCTTGAAGCCATGGCGAACCACAGGGGGTCGCTGTTTGGCAGCAGGGGCCTTCAGCCGTCGCAACGGATGTTCGAGGGGCGCATCGCCCGGGCATTGAGCGAACTCGATCCCGCCCGCCCTGTGGTCATTGAGGCCGAAAGCTCGGCTATCGGTCAGTGCCGGCTTCCGTCACAGCTGTGGAAAGCGATGTGTGCGGCGCCAAGGATCGAGCTTGATGTTCCGGCGCATGAGCGGGCCAGATACCTTGCCAGCGCCTATGGCGACCTGACGGCCGATCATGACCGGCTCAGCACTACCATCGATCAGCTGCGCCCGTTCCATCCGGCTGAGCGTGTCGCAGAATGGCATATGCTTGCCCGGCGGGCGGAGTACGTGGCGCTGTCAGAAGCGCTGATCGCCGCCCATTACGACCCGCGCTACGCGAAACACCGGGCAAGAAGCGGCACGGCCCGCCACAGGATCTTTGTGGCGAGCCTCGATCCGGCCGGGCTGCTTGCCGCAGCGGACAGTCTGGCCGAAAAAATACAGCGCCTGTAGCAGATGCAGGCGCGCGCGGTCTCGCATCCCCATGCGCTCCAGCTCACCGAGCATGTCAGCGGTGTCCTCAATGTCGGTCACAAAGTCGGTTCCGCCGCCAATTCCACCAAGCTTGTCGCCATAATCGGCCTGGTCGATGAAAAAGTGCGTGGGGAAAGCTGCGGCGCCCATCACGCAGCCCTCGGTATAGCCGCAGCGGGTGCGCCGGTCGGCGGGGTGAAGTCGCCGAAACGGTCCGCCGCGAAGATCACGTTGCTCTCGATCAGATCGGGATCGACCTCGATGAGGCGAGGGAAGGGGATCACGTTCGGCGATCAGCGAGACCGCACGAGAGACAGCTGGGACGCGCATGGCGCTTTCGCGGGTGACAAGCTGGCCAGTTGAGGCGGAGGTGATCCCGAAGACGGGGAAAGAGGCGGCGGACGTGATGCCCACCGCCGACTTAACACTCGTTACAACGCGCCGTTGGAATGCCCCCACTGAGTGGTCCGGTTTGAATGTTAGTGCATTGTCGGCCTGTGGTCCATTTGCACGAAGGTCTCTGGGGCCGGTGGCCGGTAGTTCAGAGCGCTGTGGGGCCTGACGGTGTTGTAGTGCCGTCGCCACCTTTCGATCAGGATCTGTGCCTCGTGCAGGGTGTGGAAGACTTCGCCGTTGAGCATTTCGTCCCGGAACCGGGCGTTGAAACTCTCGCAGTAGCCGTTCTCCCACGGTGATCCTGGCGCAATGAATGCCGTTTTGGCACCCACCGCCCCGATCCATGCCTGCACCTTTTTGGCAATGAATTCGGCGCCATTGTCGGACCTTATGAACTCGGGCGGGCCGCGCAGGATGAACAGATCAGTCAGGGCGTCGACAACGTCGGTCGAGTTTAGCTTGCGCTTGACGCGGATCACCAGTGCTTCCTTCGTGAACTCGTCGATGATGTTGAGCGTGCGGAAGATCCGCCCATCCCGGGTCCGGTCCTGGACGAAATCACAGGACCAGACGTGATTGGGGCGCTCCGGCCTCAGCCGAACGCAAGAGCCATCGTTCAGCCAAAGCCGCCCCTTCCTGGCCTGCTTTTGCGGGACTTTCAGCCCTTCCCGCCGCCAGATCCGTTCGACCCGTTTATGGTTCACATGCCAGCCGCTGTTGTTCAGCATGCCGGTGATCATGCGGTAGCCATATCGCCCGAACTCTCGCGCCAGCTCGATGATGTCCTCGGTCAGCCGCTCTTCATCGGCCAGGCCGCAGGGCACTTTGCGCTGCGTAGATCGGTGCTGACCCAGCGTGCGACAGGCCCGGCGTTCGGAAATCCGCAGGGGCTGCCGCACATGGTCGATGCATTGGCGGCGGCGCGAAGGGCTCAAAAGTTTCCCCGGGCAGCCTCAGCCAAAATCATCTTGTCCGGGGTCAGATCCGAAACCGCTCGCCTGAGCCGCTGGTTCTCCGCCTCAAGATCCTTCAGCCGCTTGAGCTGATCGCGGTTCATACCGCCGTATTCCTTGCGCCATCGATAATAGGTCTGCACCGTCACTCCGATCTGTCGCACAGCATCAGAGACCGACTTGCCCTGGCCGTGCAGCACTTCAACTTGCCGCAGCTTCAGAACGATAGCTTCGGGCTTCTCTCGCTTGCCAGCCATAATCTGGTCCTCCTGAAAACGGGATAAGCATATCCCTGTGGCTGGACCACTTCACCACCGCCAGATCCGCGCTGAGGATATTCCCGAGGCATGGCAACGTGACCGGCTGAACATTCGGCCCGAGGTCTTCGAACGGATGCTTTGCCTCGCCTGCGGCACGCGCGGGCGCCCGCAGTCGACCATCATATTGCCCGTCTGCACCGGGCCAGCCGGCGATGGCTGGTTGCTCAAAAGCCGATCTCAGGATCAGTGAGGCACCCATGATCATCCTCTACACCTCGCCGGGCTGTGGCCCGTGCGTTGCGACGAAACGCGCGCTGGATCGGGCAGGGCTCGCATATGAAGAGCGGGCAGGGGCAGACTGGCCGGAAGAGGTCGAGCGGCTGGCCGTGATCGCCGGGGCGCGGCAAGGGCCGCTGGTGGCGGCCGGGGATCAGGTCCGGTCGGGGTTTCGGGCGGATCTGATCACGGGGCTGCTGGTAAGGGATTCACACGATTCGCCCGATGTGGTAGCGTAAAGTCTCGCGCCGGGTAGCGCCCGGCAAACCTCAGTGGGGCAGGTATAGCCCCGGCGGTCACAGGGATACTGTGACAGGCTGATCGGAGCCTAAAGGTTGATGGGCTGGCATCCAATGTATGCACCAGCAGGTATATATCACCGATCTCCACCGTTCCCATTCTACGCTCTGCGCGGGCCGATCACCGCAGGCATCCGGATTGCGAAGCCCTCGGCCTGTCGCTCGGAGGATTTTGCGTGGTGGGGAGGAATCAGAGCGCTAGGTTCCGTGAACCTATGGGCTCTTCGTAGATAACTCGTAAGTCATTGAATTTATGGTGGGCGGTGAGGGACTCGAACCCCCGACATCTTCGGTGTAAACGAAGCGCTCTACCAACTGAGCTAACCGCCCGCCTCGCCGGGGACCTAACCCGGACAGGGCCTGGACGCAAGGGATTTGCGCAGCAGGCGGGGTGGTTGTTCGGCAGATCACCCGGGGTGCGGGTCTGGTGGTTTGTTGTGCGGTTTTGAACAGCCCTGCCGCAGGATGCAAAGGGTGAAATGCTGCGAAAAGGCGACTAATCTTCAGATCGGGGCCGCAAGGACCGGCGCAGGGACAGCGCGGGTCATGCAGGCCTTTCAGAGACGCGCCAGACCCCGCACCAGACCCCAGGAGGCAAGCCATGAGCTGGAACCCCGCCCTCGATCCCTCGATCCCTGTCGGCAATCAGGTTGATTCCATCGAGACCGTCATTGTTCCGCGGGCGCGTGACCTTGGCGGTTTCGAGGTGCGCCGGGCGCTGCCCTCGGCCCAGCGTCAGATGGTGGGGCCCTTCATCTTCTTTGATCAGATGGGCCCTGCCGAATTCCTGACCGGGGAGGGGATCGATGTGCGTCCGCATCCCCATATCGGGCTTGGCACCGTGACCTATCTGATGAAGGGGCGTCTCCATCACCGCGACAGCCTCGGCACCGATCAGTGGATCGAGCCGGGTGCGGTGAACTGGATGATGGCGGGCCATGGCATCACCCATTCCGAACGCACCGATGGCGCGGCGCGGCGCGCGCCCCTGACGATGTTCGGCCTCCAGACCTGGCTTGCCGTGCCGAAGGACCGCGAGGATGATCCTGCAGACTTTATCCATGTCGAAAAGTCGCGGCTGCCGGAGCTGGAGGGCGAGGGGAAACAGGTGCGTCTCATCCTTGGTCATGCCTGGGGCGCGCGGATGGATCTCGAAATGCCTTCGGAGGTCTTCTATGCCGATGCGGTGCTGGCTCCGGGCGCGTCAATTCCGCTGCCCGATGATCATGAGGATCGTGGCGTCTATGTGTTGACCGGCGAGGTCGAACAGGGCGGTCAGGTCTTTGAGGCCGGACGGATGCTGGTGTTCCGTCCCGGCGACCGGGTCTCGGTGAAAGCCGGCGATCAGGGCGCGCGGATCATGCTGCTGGGCGGCGCGACGATGGATGGGCCACGCTATATCTGGTGGAACTTTGTCGCCTCGTCGAAAGACCGGATTGATGCCGCGAAAGAGGCCTGGCGGGCTGGGGACTGGGCACATGGCCGGTTCCGCCTGCCGCCGCAGGATGACCAGGAGTTCATCCCCGCGCCGGAAAAATGATTTTTGACGAAAAATCGAGGTATTGGCGGACAAGGTGAAATTTCCTCATTCCGCCGCTTGACGGGGGGGGCGACCCCAGGTATCTAGCCCCCACACCCGGTTCGCCGGGGAAGCAAGAGACCAAAAGCGCGGTTGTAGCTCAGTCGGTTAGAGTACCGGCCTGTCACGCCGGGGGTCGCGGGTTCGAGCCCCGTCAACCGCGCCACTTGCTTTCCGGATGCGAACAGGGACGATAGCGCGGTTGTAGCTCAGTCGGTTAGAGTACCGGCCTGTCACGCCGGGGGTCGCGGGTTCGAGCCCCGTCAACCGCGCCATTTCGTACATAATTTCTCCTGAAAGACACAAATAAACAGCCCGTTCAGGGCTGCTTTGCGTATTCGTATCAGGAGGAAATTGGCATTTCCTCCTGACTTCTATACTCCCGCCAGAGGCATCCCCCGCCGTCAGAGGCGCATTCGGTAGCGGATATGCCCGTCACTTTGCACGAATGTATCATAGAGCGCCCGGGCGCGCGCGTTTGTCTCATTCGTATGCCAGTAGAGCCGGTTCCAGCCTCTCTCCCGCGCAAGCGCGACCAGGTCTTCCAGAAGTGCGCGGCCGATTCCCTCACCCCGGGCCGCTTCGGTGACGCAGAGGTCTTCGAGGTAGCAATCCTCGCCGATCACCCAGGTCGATCCATGCGTCAGGTAAAGCGCGAATCCGAGCTGGCGACCGTCCTGCACCGCCACCCGGCCGTTCAGCGGTGCGGCAGGGTCCATCAGGCGTGACCAGGTATGGGTGGTGACCTCGGGGGCGAGGCTGACCTCGTAATAGGTCAGATATTCATCCCAGATGCCGCGCCAGGCGGCTTCATCCGCCGCTGTCAGATCGCGAATCTCCATCGCCTTGTGTGTGACGGCGCCGCTCATGCGATGCGATCCAGCACGCGCGCCCAGGAGCGGATGCCTTTATGGAAACTTTTCACATCGTATTTCTCATTCGGTGAATGGATCGCGTCATCGTCATTCGCGAATCCGATCAGCATCGCATCCATCCCGAGCACAGATTTGAAAAACCCCGCTATCGGGATCGAGCCGCCCATGCCGACAATCACCGCCTCACGGTTCCATTCGTCGGACAGCGCAAGGCGCGCAGCTTCGAATTCCGGGCGGTCGGTGTTCATCACCGCCGCCGGCGAGCCTTCGAGATTGTTATCCCAGGTGATCTTCGCGTCCTTCGGCAGGCGGGCCTCGACATGGGCACGAACCTTCCGGCGCAGATCATCGGGATCCATATCTCCCACGAGGCGGCAGGTGATCTTGCAATGGGCTTCGGCGGGAATCACCGTTTTTGACCCGGCACCCTGATAGCCGCCCCAGAGCCCGTTGATCTCCAGCGTCGGGCGCGCCCATTGCTGTTCCAAAGTCGTATAGCCGGCCTCGCCATGCGGCACGGTGAAGCCGACCGATTCGAGGTAGTCCTTCTCGTCAAAGCCGCTCAGTTCCCATTGCCGTTTCAGCTCGGCCGGGACCTCATGCACGCCCTCATAGAAGCCCGCTACCGCGACGCGGCCCTGGTCGTCATGAAAGCTCGCGATGAGTTTTGCGATTTCGCGCAAAGGGTTAAGGCCCGGGCCGCCGTAATGGCCGGAATGAAGGTCGATCTTTGGCCCGTGCAGGGTGAACTCATCCTTGAGCATCCCCCGCAGCTGGCCCGCGATCGAGGGCACGCCGGGCGAGACCATCGACGTGTCGCAGATCAGCGCGATATCCGAGGTCAGTTCGGCGGCGTTTTCCTGCATGAACGGGATCAGCGAGGGCGAGCCGGATTCCTCTTCGCCCTCAAGGAAAATGGTGATGCGGCAGGGCAGGCTTCCATTCACGGCCTTCCAGGCGCGGCAGGCCTCGATAAAGGTCATCAGCTGGCCCTTGTCATCCGAGGTGCCACGGCCGCGGATCACATCGCCTTTGGGGGTGCTTTCCACAACAGGATCAAAGGGATCGCGGTGCCACAGCGCCAGAGGATCCACCGGCTGCACATCGTAATGGCCGTAAAACAGGATATGGCGCGGCCCCTCGCCGGCATGGGCGACCACCATCGGATGCCCCGGCGTCGGGCGGGCACTGGCCTCAAAGCCAAGGCTCTGCAGATCGGCGACCAGCCAGTCGGCGGCGCGGGCGCAATCGGCTTTCCAGGCGGGGTCGGTCGAAATCGAGGGAATGCGCAAAAGCTCTTTCAGGCGCTCAATCGCGTCGGGCAGGGCCCTGTCGATCCCTGCAAGGATCTGGTCCAGGTGATTGTTGGTGTCGGCGGCGCTCATCGCGGTCTCTCCCGGGTCATGTTGAGGAAACCTGCCAGGACCGGGCGCAACTGTCCAGAGGCGGCGCCTGCCATCTGTTTGCGGTGAGGCCGTCCGGATATCAGTTAACCAATCCGGAGAGGTAGCATTTTGCGTCGCACCACGCTAAAGCTGGGTTTAGAATGATTATATGGTGGCAGCGACATTTCGTCAGGTTCACTTGTGTCGTGACATGACGCATATCAAAGCCGGGCGGCGGCTTGAGGTCCATAAAGGGCGCCGCAAAGACGTGAGGACGGACCCATGAATTACGATGCAGCGCTCGATTCCGCGCTTGGCAGGCTTCATGACGAGGGGCGCTACCGCACCTTCATTGATATCGAGCGTCGCAAGGGCCAGTTCCCGCATGCGATCCGCACCCGTCCCGATGGCAGCGAGCAGCAGATCACCGTCTGGTGTGGCAATGACTATCTTGGCATGGGGCAGCATCCGGAAGTGCTGGGCGCGATGCATGAGGCGCTGGAGGCCACCGGCGCCGGTTCGGGCGGCACCCGCAATATCTCGGGCACGACCGTCTATCACAAACGGCTCGAGACCGAGATCGCCGATCTGCATGGCCAGGAGGCGGCGCTGGTTTTCTCTTCCGCCTATACTGCCAATGATGCGACGCTTTCGACGCTGAAGGTGATTTTCCCCGGGCTGATCATTTACTCGGACGCGCTCAATCACGCCTCGATGATCGAGGGGATCCGGCGCGGCGGCGGTGAAAAGCGGATTTTCCGCCATAATGATGTGGCGCATCTTCGCGAATTGCTGGCGGCGGATGACCCTGCCGCGCCGAAGCTGATCGCGTTTGAATCGATCTATTCGATGGATGCCGATGTGGCGCCGATCAGCGCGATCTGTGACCTGGCCGAAGAATTCGGCGCGCTGACCTATCTCGACGAGGTCCATGCCGTTGGCATGTATGGCGCGCGCGGGGCAGGGCTTGCGGAACGTGATCGCCAGATGCACCGGATCGATATTGTGAACGCGACGCTGGGCAAGGCTTTCGGCGTGTTTGGCGGCTATATTGCTGCATCTGCGAAGATGGTGGATGCCGTGCGCTCCTATGCGCCCGGTTTTATCTTCACCACCTCGATTCCGCCGGTGGTTGCGGCAGGTGCGGCGGCCGCGATCCGGTTTCTGAAGGGCGAGGGCGGTCGGGCTTTGCGCAAACAGCACCAGGACCAGGCGCGCATCCTTAAGATGCGGCTGCGTGGCCTTGGCCTGCCGATTATCGACCATGACACACATATTGTGCCGGTTCATGTCGGCAACCCCATCCATTGCAAGATGCTCTCGGATATGTTGCTCGACCAGTTCGGCATCTATGTGCAGCCGATCAATTTCCCGACCGTGCCGCGCGGTACTGAACGGCTGCGGTTCACGCCCTCGCCGGTGCATGGTGCGGCGGAAATTGACCAGCTTGTGAAGGCGATGGATCAGCTCTGGGGGCATTGTGCGCTGAATCGCGCCGAAGCATCCGCCTGAGCATTCTCGCATGTGCAAAAACTCTTGCCCTGTGTTAGCGTTTTCGCAATACGAAGCGAGGTGAGTCGCGCGAACGTGATAAGGACGCGGAGACTCACCCGGTGGGACAACCCGAGGAGACCGATGCCAGATAAGGCGCGGCGAAACGGGTCCAGAGGCGCAGGCTGGGGGACGGGCATCGCATGATCAGCTGGAGGTCGAAACCTCAGGCAGCGGAAGACGAAAAGCCGAAAGGCTTTGACGATTTCGACTTGCGGCTTGGTGATATTATGCGCGGTGAACGCGCGACGCTGGGCAAGTCCCTTCTTGATGTTCAGCGCGATCTGAAGATCAAGGCGACATATATCGCTGCCATCGAGAATGCCGATATCTCCGCTTTTGAATCGCCCGGTTTCGTGGCGGGCTATGTGCGGTCCTATTCCCGCTATCTGGGCATGGATTCGGATATCGCTTTTGCGCGCTTCTGCAAGGAAGCGAATTTCACCCCCGCCCATGGCATGTCGGCCCAGGCCGGAACGCCGCGCGCGGCGCAGGCGCGTCCGCGCAGCGACTTCTCGGAACCGCTCGCCAATCCCAATCTTGCCTTCATTCCGCGCGGCGAAAGCTGGCTTTCGAAGATTGAGCCGGGGGCCGTGGGCTCGCTTGCCGTTCTGATCGTGCTGATCGGCGCCATCGGCTATGGCGGCTGGTCTATCCTTCAGGAAGTGCAGCGCGTGCAGCTGGCGCCGGTGGATGAGGCCCCTGCGGTTGTCGTCTCGATCGACCCGCTGCAACAGGATGTGGCGCTGCAGACAGCCATGGGCGATGAGGCGAACCGGACCCCGGTGACCCAGACCGCTCAGGCACGGGCAGCGCCCGATCTGATGGACCGGCTTTACCGTCCGCAGGCGCTTGATGTGCCGGTGTTTGAATCGCGCAATGGCCCGATCGGCTCGATTGACCCGCGCATCGGTGGGTCCGAGGCCGGCACTGTCAGCGGCGTTATCGCGGCCGAGGCCGGAGCCGGGCTGCAGGATGGCGTGATCCAGGTCACCGCCGATGCGCCTCAGGGCGTGCAGATCCTCGCGGTGCGCCCGGCCTGGATGCGCGTGAGTTCCGCCGATGGCACGGTCCTGTTCGAAAAGATCCTGAACACCTGCGAAAGCTATCAGGTGCCGGCACTGGAAGAGGTGGCAAGCCTGCGCACCGGCAATTCCGGCGGCGTCTATTTCGTGGTGGGCGGCAAGACCTATGGTCCGGCCGCACCAGGCGCCAATGTCGCGTCGAATATCGCGCTTTCGCCCGAAGCGGTGACCGGCAAATATGCCGAGGCCGATCTCGCAAAAGACCGCGATCTGGCGCGGATCATGACCGCAGATGCCAGCGGCGCGATGCCGAATCTGGCATCCAGCTGTGCGACCACAAAGCCCGCCCAGTAATCCCGGCAACCCGGGCGCGGTAATCTGCGATATTGCTGCAATGTGACCCGGCCCGTGTTGCGGGCCGGTTGCCGTGCGGCACGGGCGGGATTACATAAGGCGAGGCATCAACCGGAGTATGCGGGAATGAGTCTCAACCCGATCCGCCCCTGGCGGAATATCGAACGCCGCCAGAGCCGGAAGATCATGGTCGGCTCTGTACCGGTCGGGGGCGATGCGCCGATCTCGGTGCAGACCATGACCAACACGATCACTTCGGATGTGCGCGCGACGCTGGATCAGGTGATCCGCGCGGCGGAGGCGGGGGCGGATATCGTCCGTATCTCGACGCCCGATACGGATTCGACCGCCGCTTTGCGCGAGATCTGCCGCGAAAGCCCGGTGCCCATCGTGGCGGATATCCATTTCCATTACAAACGCGCCATCGAGGCCGCCGAGGCAGGTGCGGCCTGTCTGCGCATCAATCCCGGCAATATCGGCGATGCGAAACGCGTGGCCGAGGTGGTCAGGGCAGCGAAAGACCATGGCTGTTCGATCCGGATCGGGGTGAATGCCGGATCTCTGGAAAAGCATCTTCTTGATAAATATGGCGAACCCTGCCCGGATGCGATGGTTGAGAGCGGGCTCGACCATATCAGGATCCTGCAGGATCACGATTTCCACGAGTTCAAGATCTCGGTAAAGGCCTCGGATGTGTTCCTCGCAGCCGCCGCCTATCAGCAACTGGCGGCCGCCACCGATGCGCCCATTCACCTCGGGATCACCGAGGCGGGGGGGCTGATGTCGGGCACCGTGAAATCGGCAGTAGGGCTGGGGAGCCTTTTGTGGTTCGGCATCGGCGATACGATCCGGGTCTCGCTTTCGGCGGACCCCGTGGAGGAGGTCAAGGTCGGCTATGAGATCCTGAAATCGCTTGGCCTCAGGACGCGCGGCGTGCAGATCATCTCCTGCCCCTCCTGCGCGCGCCAGGGCTTTGACGTGATCAAAACTGTCGAGAAACTCGAGCGCCGGCTGGAGCATATCAAGACGCCGATGAGCCTTTCGATCATCGGATGTGTGGTGAACGGGCCGGGTGAGGCGCTGATGACTGATATCGGCTTTACCGGCGGCGGTGCGGGCAATGGCATGGTCTATATGGCCGGCAAGCAAAGCCATAAGATGAACAATGACCAGATGATCGACCATATCGTCGAGCTGGTCGAGAAACGCGCGGTCGAGATCGACGCCGAGACGATCAAAGCGGCAGAGTAATTACGCAGACATCAAAAAACCCCGCAATCTGAAAGGATTGCGGGGCTTTTTTAATCTGAGATGTGAAGATCAGCCCTTGCGCTGGCGCTCGACAATCTGGCGCATTCCGTCCAGCGGCACATAGCCGCGCACCATCGCGTCATCGATCACGAAGGTCGGCGTGCCGTTGATCGCCATCGTATCGGCCAGCGCATAATTGGCATCGATCACCGCCTGGACTTCGGGCGTCGCGGCCTTTGCCAGCAGCGCCGCACCGTCATAGCCCAGCCCTTCCGCCAGCCGCGTCAGTGTCTCGGGCGTCATATCGCCGCGCATCGCGAAAAGCGCGTCATGCGCTTTCTTATAGGCCTCGTCGCCATGGAGCATCTTGACCGCGATGGCGAATTTCGCCGCCAGCACCGACTGCTCGCCCAGCACCGGGAATTCCTTCAGCACGAAACGGATATTGCCGTCGCTTTTCACCAGTTCTTCGACCTCTTCAAAGGCCTTGTGGCAATAGCCGCAGCGGTAATCCATGAATTCGACCAGCACCACATCGCCCTGAAGGTTGCCACCCGACCAGTCGGCGGCATTGTTGAAGATCGCATCGCGGTTCGCGGCCAGCATGTCGATATCGCGGCTGGCGGCGGCATCATCCTCGCGCGATTGCAGAACCTTCATCGCCTCGATGATGATTTCGGGATTGGCCAGAAGGTAGTCGGCAACCGCTTCGTTGAAAACCTCCGGCTCGGCGGTGATCATGTCTTTCAGGCTTTCCGCCTTTACCGCAGGAACTGAGACAGCCGTCAGAAGCGCGGCAAGGGCGAGGGCGGGGCGCATAGGGGAATCCTTCCGGGTTGACCTTGGCACGCGCAGGGTCCAGTCAGCCGGCTGGCGCGTGATTTCCGGCATTTTAGGGGGCAGCGGATGGGCATTACAAGTCAGGGATCCAGGCGGGGTGATGTCGATCCCTTTATTGTGATGGATGTGATGGAACAGGCCCGCCGGCTTGAGGCCGAAGGCCGCCATATCATCCATATGGAAGTCGGCCAGCCCGGCACGCCCGCGCCGAAAGCCGCCCGCGACGCGCTGATCCGGGCCCTTGACCAGCCACTGGGCTATACGGTCGCGACCGGCCTGCCAGAGCTGCGCGCGGGCATCGCCGCGCTTTACCGGCGCTGGTACAATATCGATCTCGATCCTGCCCGGGTCATCGTGACCTCTGGCTCTTCCGGCGCGTTCCTGCTGGCGTTCACGGCGCTTTTCGATGCCGGTCAGCGGGTCGGGATCGGAGAGCCGGGCTATCCGAGCTACCGTCAGATCCTGCGCGCGCTGTCGCTGGTGCCGGTCGGCATCCCGGCGCAGGACGAGAACCGGCTGCAGCCGGTGCCGGCGGATCTTGAGGGCCATGATCTCGACGGGCTGATCGTCGCCTCACCTGGCAACCCGAGCGGCACGATGCTTGACCGCGAGGCCCTGGCGGCGCTGACCGGCTGGGCCGGGGCGCGCGGCATCCCCTTCATCTCGGACGAGATCTATCACGGGCTGCATTACGGCGCGCGGGCGGTTTCGGCGCTGGAGGTCAGCGATAATGCCTGGGTGATCAATTCCTTCTCGAAATATTTCTCGATGACCGGCTGGCGCATCGGCTGGATGGTGGTGCCTGAGGATCAGATCCGCCGGGTCGAGCGGCTGGCGCAGAATATGTTCATCTGCCCGCCCCATCCTGCCCAGATCGCGGCCCTGGCGGCGCTGGATTGCACCGACGAGCTGGAGGCCAATCGCGCCGTCTACCGCGAGAACCGCCGTCTGATGCTGGAAGGCCTGCCGAAAGCCGGTTTCACCCGGATCGCGCCGCCGGACGGGGCGTTCTACATCTATGCCGATGTGTCTGACCTGACGGAGAACAGCCTGGAATTTGCCAGCGAGATCCTGCAGAACGCAGGCGTGGCGGTGACGCCGGGGCTGGATTTCGACCCGATCCGGGGCCGGCAGCGGCTGCGCTTTTCCTATGCGCGGGCGACGGCGGATATTGTCGAGGGGCTGGCGCGGCTCTCGCGCTTCATGGCCGCAAGGTGAATGGACTTCACGCGGCGGATTTTCCATAGTCGCGGGAACAATTTCCGGCCTTTGATCGGTGCCGGATGCGGGTTGCGGGGATCGGGCTTTATGGGCGTTTCAAGGCTGGCGCGGGCAGTTGTCATCGCTCTTGCTGTCATGCTGTCTGGTGCATCCGTGCCGGACCTCAGGGCCGAGACAGGCCCGCCGCCCGTCGCGCCCGCGCTGAGCGCGCTGGCCCGGTTTGACCCGGCTAAATCGTCGCTTTTGCAGGAGACCGGCGATCTGGTGCTGGATCTTTCGATCAGCCAGCCGGTGCCCTGGCGGGTGAGGATGCTTGATAACCCGCCGCGCATGATCCTTGACATGCGAGAGGTCGACTGGGCGGGCCTTGAACGGATGCCCCAGGCGGCAGAGCCTGTTCGTGCGATGCGGGCGGGGATCTTCCGCCCCGGCTGGTCGAGGCTGGTGATCGAGCTGGACGGGCCCTGGCAGGTGCTCCGGGCGGGGATGGAGACCGGCCGGGCAGGGGCCGCCGAGACGGCACGGCTGACCATTCGTCTCAGCCCGAGTTCGGCGGCAAATTTCGCAAAAATCACCGCGCTGCCGGAGCCTCAGGAATGGTCTCTCCCAGCACCTGCAGATGTTGCGGTGATCGCGAGGCGCGCGGGCGGGCCGATCATCGTGGTGCTTGACCCCGGTCATGGCGGCATCGATCCTGGTGCCGAGCGGGATGGCCATAAAGAAGCCGATCTGATGCTGACATTCGCCCGCGAATTCAAGGAATTGCTGGCGCGGGACGAACGGTTCAAAGTGGTTCTGACCCGCGAGGAAGACATCTTCGTCCCGCTTGAGACGCGGATCTCGGTGGCGCGGGCGGCGGGCGCGGATCTGTTCCTCTCGCTCCATGCCGATGCTCTGGCCGAAGGCGAGGCGCATGGCGCGACGCTTTACACCCTTTCGGGTGCGGCCAGCGACGCGGCGGCGGAGGCGCTGGCTGAACGGCATGAGCGTGACGATCTGCTGGCGGGGATCGATCTTTCGGCCCAGGACGATCTGGTGGCGACAGTGCTGATCGACATGGCACGGACCGAGACAAAGCCGAGGATCGACCGGCTGGTGTCAGCGCTGGAGGCCTCGATAAAGGGGGCGGATCTCAGGATGCACCGCAAGCCACATCAGGAGGGCGGGTTCTCGGTGCTGAAATCCCCCGATATTCCCTCGGTTCTGGTGGAACTGGGCTTTCTGTCTTCGGCGCGGGATCTGAAGCGGCTGACCGATCCGGAATGGCGGGCCAGGATGGCTGCGGCGATGCGGGACGGGATCCTTGTCTGGGCAAAGGAAGATGCGGCTTTGCGGGCGGCGCGGGACTGAGCGTTCTGTCCGGTGACAGGCCGCGCAGGGGGGCGGTTTCCGCCGGGGTGACGATCTGGTGATGGCCAGGGTTTTGACGGGGGGGCGCGTCTGATATAGGGAAAGGCAGCATCATCCGGGGATCAGAGCAGTGTTGCGATTCATCGCCTCTTTCTTTGGGGCTATCTTTTCAGCTGTCACGCTTGGCATCTTCTTTGGTGCCCTGACGGTTGGCGCGATTTTCTGGATGTATTCGCGCGATCTGCCAAGCCATGAGAGCCTCGCGAAATACGCCCCCGCCACCATCAGCCGGATCTATTCCGGTGAGGGGCGGATCCTGGATGAATTCGCCGATGAACGCCGCTTGTTTGTCTCGGCCGAGGATATTCCCGATCTGGTGAAACAGGCCTTTGTTTCGGCGGAGGACAAGAATTTCTTCAGCCATCAGGGCTATGATGCCGGTGGTATGCTCGCCGCCTTATCCGAGGCGGTCAAATCGCGCGGCCAGGATGTGCGCGGCGCCTCGACCATCACGCAGCAGGTGGCGAAGAACATGCTGCTCGACGGCACCCGTAAGGGCGCAGCCGGGGTCGAGCGCAAGATCAAGGAAATCATCCTCGCCACACGGCTTGAGGAGACGCTGTCAAAAGAGAGAATCCTCGAGATCTATCTCAACGAGATCTTCCTCGGGCAGAATTCCTACGGCGTTGCGGCGGCGGCCCAGACCTATTTCAACAAATCCCTGACCGAGCTGTCACCGCATGAGGCGGCGACCCTGGCCTCGATGCCGAAGGCGCCATCGGATTTCCACCCGGTGCGCAATCGCCAGAAGCTGATCGACCGGCGCAACTATGTGCTGCGCGAGATGCGCGATAACGGCTATATCGACGAGGCCAGCTGGAAATCCGAGCGCGAAGCCCCGCTTTTGTCGGTGCAGAACGGCGATTTCCCGTCTTTCCGGCAAGAGCTTCCCGGGCGCACCTATTTCACCGAAGAAGTCTCGCGCCAGTTGTCGCGGGATTTCGGCCGCAAGGAATTCTTTGAAGGCGGCATGACGATCCGCGCCACCATCGACCAGGAATTGCAGGAAATCGCCCAGTCGGCTTTGCGCAAGGCGCTGGAGAAATATGACCGTGGCATCGGCGTCTGGCGCGGCACCGGGAAGACCATCGCGGTCGATCAGCTGTCACGCGAGGAAGACTGGCGCGCGGCGCTGAGTGCGACGGATGTGTCGCGCGATATCGAGGGCTGGTATCCGGCGGTGGTGCTCTCGCTGGGCGAGCGCTCTGCCACAATCGGCATCGAGGGCGTGGCTGAAACCGGTGATATTCCGGCTGATGACGTGACCTGGGCCAGGAAACGCCTGGCCGATGGCAAGCTGGGCAAGAAGGCGACACGCGCCTCTGATCTGGTCGAAGTCGGAGATGTGGTGCTGGTGCGCCGCATGGTGAAGGATGCCGATGGCGCCTTCATCCGCTGGACCCTGCGCCAGGTGCCGGAAGTGCAGGGCGCCTTCATGGCGATGGACGTGAATACCGGCCGGGTGCTCGCGATGCAGGGCGGGTTCTCGTATCAGTATTCTGTGTTCAACCGTGCCACCCAGGCCGAACGCCAGCCGGGCTCTTCGTTCAAACCCTTTGTCTATGCGGCAGCGCTGGACAGCGGCTATACGCCCGCGACCATCGTGGTCGATGCGCCGATCGAGATCGAGACGCCGCAGGGGCTCTGGACACCCAAGAATGCCTCGAACAAATTCTACGGACCAACACCTCTGAGGACCGGGATCGAGCAGTCGCGGAACCTGATGACCATTCGTCTGGCACAGGAAGTGGGGATGTCGACGGTCGCGGCCTATGCCGAGCGTTTTGGCGTCTATGACCGGCTGGGCCAGCATCTGGCGAACAGCCTCGGTGCCCAGGAGACCACGCTTTACAAGATGGTGGCGGCCTATGCGATGTTCGCCAATGGTGGTGAGCGCGTGGAGCCCACGCTGGTCGACCGGGTGCAGGATCGCTACGGGCGCACCATCTACCGCCATGACAAACGCTCTTGCGAGGATTGCGGCGCCGGTGATCTGCCGAGAGGCAATGGGGTGAAGATCACCTCGAACCGCGAGCGGGTGATGGATGCGATCACCGCCTATCAGCTGACATCGATGCTGGAAGGCGTGGTGCAGCGCGGCTCGGGCAGTGGGGTCAGGCTGCCGGTGCCGGTGGCGGGCAAGACCGGCACGACCAATGACGCCAAGGATGTCTGGTTCATCGGCTATACGTCGAACATCGTGGCGGGCTGCTATATCGGGTTTGACCAGCCGAGGACGCTTGGGTCGCGCGCCTATGGCGGGACGCTTTGCGTACCGGTCTTCCAGGATTTCATGAAAGAAGTCGTGAAGAAATACGGCGGCTCGAAGTTCAAAGTGCCGCCGGGGGGTTATTTCGTGAAGATCGACCGGTTCACCGGCGCACGCCTTTCGGATGATGCTTCGGGTGCGAATGTGGTGGCGGAATATTTCCGCGAGGGCACGGATACCGATTTCGGTCTGGGCGCGCTGGTGGATGGCGGCTTCGAGATGGGCCAGAACCTGCCCTTGTTTGCCTATGGCGAGACGGAAAGCGGCTCGGCTTCGGTTACAACTGCGACGGGCGAGACGCGGGTGATCCCGGGCAAGGCGGATTTCGGCACGGTGTCATCGGGCGGGCTCTACTGACCATGGCAGGGACGCGCGCCGGGCGCCGCGCCTCGGGGTGGTGTTGCTTGGGGCGCGCGCGCACAGGCCCCTTGTTCCGGAGAGCCCCAGGAGATATGACGCCGCTCGATGATTGAGAGGGTGAGTTATGCGCGCCGAGACGCAAGGCAATGTTGATCAGATCCGCAAGTCGCTGGGCCTTCTGGCGCAGCGGATCGACCTTGAGATGGCGCCGCACCGGCTTGAGGAGTTCAATGCGCTGATCGAGCAGCCGGATCTCTGGAATGATCCGGCCCGGGCGCAGAAGCTGATGCGCGAGCGGCAATCCCTGATGGATGCGCTGAACGGCTACCGCCTGATCGAGAGCGGGCTGAATGACAATCTCGGGCTGATCGAGCTGGGCGAGGCCGAGGGCGAGGATGCGCTGGTCGCAGAGGCCGAGGATGCGCTGAAGGCACTCCTGGAAGTGGCGGCGCAAAAAGAGCTGGAAGCTTTGCTGAATGGCGAGGCCGACAGCAATGACACGTTCCTTGAGATCAATGCAGGCGCGGGCGGCACGGAATCGCAGGACTGGGCCGAGATGCTGGCGCGGATGTTTACCCGCTGGGCGGAGCGTCGCGGTTTCACGGTCGAGATGCTCTCGGAGGAAGCCGGGCAGGAGGCGGGGATCAAATCGGTCGCCTATAAGATTTCCGGCCATAACGCTTACGGTTGGCTGAAGACGGAATCGGGGGTGCATCGCCTGGTTCGCATTTCGCCCTTTGGCTCGGGCGACAAGCGCCAGACCTCGTTCGCGAGCGTCTGGGTCTATCCGGTGGTCGATGACAATATCGAGATCGAGGTGCTGGATAAGGATATCCGCATCGACACCTTCCGCTCATCCGGCGCCGGCGGTCAGCACGTGAACAAAACCGACTCGGCGGTCAGGATCACCCACTTCCCGACCGGGATCGTGGTGACCTCTTCGCTGAAATCGCAGCACCAGAACCGCGAGATTGCGATGAATGCGCTGAAGGCGCGGCTTTACCAGCAAGAGCTGGACAAGCGTTCGGCGGCGATCAACGAGGCGCATGATGCCAAAGGGGATGCGGGCTGGGGCAACCAGATCCGCTCTTACGTGTTGCAGCCCTATCAGATGGTGAAAGATCTGCGCACAAACCATGAGACCTCGGACACGCAAGGCGTGCTTGACGGGGATCTGGATCCTTTCATGGCGGCAACGCTCGCGCTGGATATGGCCGGCAAAAGCCGCGCCGACGCCGAGAGCTGAGAGCCGCACCTCTGGCGGGGGCATTCCTGTCAGGAGGAACATGGCGTTTTCGGGCCCTTTCCTCCTGATCTCAATACTCCGGGATGCGGGGCATGGACCCGCTCTTTTGCCGCTATGCCGCATTGCAAACAGCGGGAAATCACGTCAGGAAAGCGGGCAGAAATCTCCCTTTGCTGATGGATGCTGCCCATGACCTTCCGCATCGCAATTCTCGGTGCCTCCGGCTATACCGGGGCAGAGCTTGTCCGCCTGATCGCCGGCCATCCCCAGATGCGGATCACCGCACTCTCGGCGGATCGCAAGGCCGGCATGGCGATGGCGGATGTGTTTCCCTTCCTGCGCCATCTCGACCTGCCGCAACTGGTGAAGATCGACGAGATCGATTTCGCGCAGATCGACCTTTGTTTCTGCGCGCTGCCCCATGCCACCAGCCAGGCGGTGATCTCACAGCTGCCAAAGGATCTGAAGATCGTCGATCTCTCGGCCGATTTCCGTCTGCGCGACCCGGCGGATTATGAGAAATGGTATGGTCAGCCCCATACGGCCGTCGAGATGCAGAAAGAGGCGGTTTACGGGCTCACTGAATTCTACCGCGATGATATCCGCAAGGGGCGCCTGATCGCCGGAACCGGCTGCAATGCCGCAACCGGGCAATATGCGTTGCGCCCGCTGATCGCGGCAGGGATCATTGACCTTGATGACATCCTGATCGACCTCAAGGCCGGGGTGTCGGGGGCGGGGCGCTCGCTCAAAGAAAACCTTCTTCATGCCGAACTTTCCGGCGGCACCCATTCCTATTCGGCGGGCGGCAAACACCGCCATCTCGGCGAATTCGATCAGGAATTCTCGAAAATCGCCGGGCGGCCGGTGCTGGTGCAATTCACCCCGCATCTTCTGCCGATGAATCGGGGCATTCTCGCCACGACCTATGTCAAAGGCGATGCAAAGGCCGTCCATGCCGCGCTTGCGGCAGCCTATGCGTCAGAGCCGTTCCTGCATGTGCTGCCTTTCGGCGCGCTGCCCTCGACGCGGGATATTGCCGGCTCGAACCATTGCCATATCGGGGTGATCGCCGACCGGATCCCGGGGCGCGTGGTGGTGATCGCGGTGCTCGACAATCTGACCAAGGGCTCATCCGGTCAGGCGCTGCAAAACGCCAATCTCATGCTTGGGATCGATGAAACCACGGGCCTGTTGATGGCGCCCGTTTTCCCGTAACATCCTTCAGGGGACTTGATCGAAGTCAGGGCAAAGGGAAGCAATACCTGCCACCACTGCCCTGACGAAGGAAGGACAGCCATGCAAAGCACAGCGAAACCGCAATTCCGGGGGATGAAGGGGCTGAAGAAACAGCGCCGCATCCAGATCATCGTGCTCGCGGCGCTTGCCATGGTCCTGGCCACGATCTTCATCGGCTTCGCCCTGAAAGACGGCATCAACTTTTTCCGCAGCCCGACCCAGGTGCTGGCCGAGGCCCCGCCCGAAACCGAGATCTTCCGGCTTGGCGGTCTTGTGAAAACCGGCTCGATCGTCAACCGCGCCGGCGTGCATTTCGATTTCATCATCACCGATGGCGGCGCCGAGATCCCGGTCCGCTACATCGGCAAGGATCCGCGTCCCGATCTCTTCAAGGAAAACACCGGCACCATTGCGACCGGCAATCTCATTGGGGGAACCTTCGAGGCGATCACGCTTCTCGCCAAGCATGATGAGACTTATATGCCGAAAGAGGTGATGGATGCGCTGAAGGAGCAGGGCGTCTATAAAGACCCGAAAGACCAGCCCGCCTCCTGACCCAATTCATCTGTCTCTAAATATCCCGGGGGTGAGCGGCGCAGCTGCGAGGGGGCAGCGCCCCCTTTCCCGGTCCGAAATCCCGCGCTTCGCTTGACCAATCCCGCCGCCTCTGGCAATGCCTGATCCATCAGGACAGGATTTGATCAGATGAACCTCTTTGCGGATATCCGCGGCGCGGTGGTGGATGCTCTGGGCCGGATGGCTCAGGACGGCGTTCTGCCCGCAGGTCTCGACCTCTCGAATGTCGCGGTCGAACCGCCGCGCGATGCCGCGCATGGCGATATGGCCACCAATGCGGCCATGGTGCTGGCAAAACCCGCAGGCCTCCAGCCGCGCGTGATCGCAAGCGAATTGGCGACCCGCCTGCTGGAAGACCCCCGGATTGCCGGTGCGGATGTCGCAGGCCCGGGTTTTCTCAACCTGCGGCTTGATGAGGCCGTCTGGCAGGGGCTCGTCCGTGCCGCCCTCGCGGCGGGCAATGATTTCGGCCGCTCTGCCATTGGCGGCGGCGAGAAGGTGAATATCGAATTCGTCTCGGCCAATCCGACCGGCCCGATGCATGTCGGCCATGTGCGCGGCGCGGTTGTGGGCGATGCGCTTTCCAATCTGCTGGCCTTCTCGGGCTGGGATGTCACCCGCGAATATTACATCAATGACGGCGGCGCCCAGGTCGATGTGCTGGCGCGCTCGGCCTATGAACGCTACCGCGAGGCCAATGGGCTTGAACCCGAGATCCGCGAAGGTCTCTATCCCGGCGATTACCTGATCCCGGTCGGCGAGGCGCTGAAAGAGAAATATGGCGCCAGCCTGATCGACCAGCCTGAATCCGTCTGGCTGGCGGATATCCGCGAATTCGCGACCGAAGCGATGATGGGGATGATCCGCGAGGATCTCGCAGCCCTCGGCGTGCGGATGGATGTCTATTCCTCGGAAAAGGCGCTTTACGGCACCGGTGAGATCGAAGCCGCCATTGCCGAATTGCGCGCCAAAGGTCTGATCTATGAAGGCGTGCTTGAACCCCCGAAAGGCAAGCTGCCCGAAGATTGGGAAGCCCGCGAACAGACCCTGTTCCGCTCGACCGATCACGGCGATGATGTTGATCGCCCGGTGATGAAATCGGATGGCTCCTGGACCTATTTCGCCCCTGATATCGCCTATCACTATAATAAGGTGAAACGCGGCTTCGATCAGCTGATCGACATTTTCGGCGCCGATCACGGCGGCTATGTCAAACGGATGAAGGCGGCGGTGGCTGCGCTGTCCGGGGGCCGCGTGCCGCTGGATATCAAGCTGATCCAGCTGGTGAAGCTTTTTAAGAACGGCGAGCCCTTCAAGATGTCGAAGCGCGCCGGGACATTCGTCACGCTGCGCGATGTGGTGGAAGAGGCGGGGGCCGATGTCACCCGTTTCATCATGCTCACTCGCAAGAATGACGTCGCGCTGGATTTCGATTTCGCCAAAGTGCTGGAGCAATCCAAGGACAATCCGGTCTTCTATGTGCAATATGCCAATGCGCGGGTGAATTCGGTTTTGCGCAAATCGCGCGATGCCGGAACGCCGGTCGATGACGCAACGCTTCTGGCAGCCGATCACCGCTCCCTGTCGCATCCGGCAGAAATCGGGCTTTTGAAAAAGATCGCCGAATGGCCGCGTCTGGTGGAAATTGCCGCCCGCAATAACGAGCCGCATCGCATTGCCTTCTATCTTTATGAACTGGCATCCGAGTTCCACGCCCTGTGGAACCGTGGCAATGATGAAACGGAATTGCGCTTCGTGCAGGAGAAAGTGGCTGATTCACAGGCGAAAATCGCCCTTGCACGTGCCACGGGCGTTGTCATTTGCGCAGGTCTTGCTATCCTGGGTGTGACGCCGGTTGAAGAGATGCGCTGACCAAAAGCGCCCGCAATCGGCCACGAACAGGCAAAGGGCATTATAAGCCCTGAGAGCAGGCGCAGAGGGCAGGCATGGCAAACGCTGATTACGGCGATTACGGCGGCTACGCATCACAGGCGCGGCCGGGCAATTTTTCCGAAGCCGCTCCGATGCGGCCGGCCCGTATTGGCGGGGCTCAGCGCGGTGGTTTTCAGGCCGCGCGGGCCCAGTCACAACCGCAACAGCCTCAGGCCGCAATGGCGAGGCGCGGGGCGTTTCAGGCTTATGACGATCATGACGGCTACGGGGCTCAGTCCGAACCGCAGATGCAGCAGCATGTGGCCCCGCAGGTCCCGCTGACGCGCGGGCAGCGCCTGGTCAATATGGCCGGTGCCCTGGGCTCTGTCGCGCTGGTTCTTTCGCTTGGCTATTGGGGCTGGGAACTCGCGGTGCGCGATGTGCGCGGCGTGCCGGTGGTGCGGGCGCTGGAAGGGCCGATGCGGACCGCGCCGGAAGAGGGTGGCGGCATGGTGGTCGACCATCAGGGCCTTGCGGTCAATGATGTGGCAGCACGCGATGGCGGCAAGAATTCGGACCGGGTGGTGCTGGCACCGGCGCCGGTCGATCTGGCGGCGGATGATGTGGCGGGCCTTGCGCTGGCCTCTGCCGCGCCTGCGGTCGCGCCTCTGGCGCCTGCGGTGGCGATGACGGGATCGGCCGAGGCGCCACGCATGTCGGCGGCGGAAGAGTCTCCCCTGCCGCTTGAGGTCAGCCCCGATCAGCTTCCCGCCGCGCCGGTCCTGGCCACCGACAGCCAGCCCGCAACGATCAGCCAGGATGAGGCGGTGGCGCTTGCCCTTGCCGAAGCCCTTGGCATGGATGAGACGGCCTCGGCAGATCTGGTCGCAGCGGCGGCACCTGTAACGCCCGGTGCGATGACCTCTTCGCCGCGCCCGCGCGCGCGGCCGTCTACGCTTGCCGCAACCGGTGGCTCCGCAGCCGGCACGCCTCAAAATGTGATGCAGACCGCAGCTGTTGCCTCTGCGCCTTCGGGTGCCGGCAAAGACCCCGCCACCATCGAGGCCGGCGCGCGCCTGGTTCAGTTCGGTGCCTATGACAGCGAGGCGCAGGCCCGGGCCGAATGGCAGAAGATCGCCGCCAGACTTGGGCCGCTGATGGTGGAAAAACAGATGGTGGTGCAATCTGCGGAAAGTGGTGGCCATACCTTCTGGCGGCTGCGCGGCTTTGGCTTTGCCAGCGAAGATGACGCGCGCCGCTTCTGCTCGGCTGCGGTGGCGGAACAGATCAACTGCATCCCGGTGACCCACAGATGAGCACGGCGGCAGGGCCCGAAATCGGGCGCGGTGCGGCGATCTTTGGCCTTGCGGGCCCGGATCTCCTGCCGCAGGAGCGCGATTTTTTCCGTGAGTATGACCCGTTCGGGTTCATCCTTTTCGCGCGCAATGTCGAAGATCCTGAACAGTTGTCGCGCCTGACCGCTGAATTGCGCGACGCCGTGGGGCGGGACGCGCCGATCCTGATCGACCAGGAAGGCGGCCGCGTCCAGCGGATGCGCGCGCCGCATTGGCGCGACTGGGAGCCGCCCTTCGATCTGATCGCCCGCATCGGCCCTGACAACGCGCCGCGCGCGATGGAAATCATGGCGCGGCTGATTGCAGGTGAACTGCGCGCCGTCGGGATTGATGCGAATTGCGCACCGGTTCTTGACGTGGCCCGCGCCGACACCCACCCGTTCCTGAAGAACCGCTGCTATGGCACCGGCCCCGAAGCGGTAGCAAGGATCGGTCGCGCCGTGGCCGATGGTTATCTTGCCGGCGGCGTGCTGCCGGTGATTAAGCATATGCCCGGCCATGGCCTTGCCCGCCAGGACACCCATCACGAACTGCCTTGCGTGACCTCGTCGCGCCTTGAACTGCATGAGGTGGATTTCTGGCCCTTCACCGCGCTGTCCGATCTGCCGATGGCGATGACCGCCCATATCGTCTTCGCCGATTATGATCCGGATCACCCCGCGACCCAGAGCCCCGAAATGATCCGGGTGATCCGCGACGAGATCGGCTTTCACGGCCTGTTGATGACGGATGATCTGAATATGGAGGCGCTGTCGGGGAGTCTTGCCGACCGCGCAGCTGCCTCGATCCGGGCGGGCTGCGATATCGCGCTGCATTGCAAGGGTGACTTTGACCAGATGCAGGAAGTGGCCACCGCCGCCGGTGAGATGACTGAGGCCACAAAGGCACGCGCCGCCCGGGCGCTGTCACGCCGGGTTGCGCCCGATACGGTTGACATCGAAGGCCTCGGGGCGGAGTTTCTTGCTCTGTCGCGGGATGCCGATGGATGAGTGACGAGAAACAGCTGCCTCTGGCCGAAGACTGGTCCCTGCCGGAACGGCTTGACCCTGCCGCCCGGCTCGCAGCCGAGGCGCTGATTGTTGATGTCGACGGGTTCGAAGGGCCGCTGGACCTTTTGCTGACGCTGTCGAGGACGCAGAAGGTCGATCTGCGGCGGATCTCGGTTTTGCAGCTGGCGGAACAGTATCTTCTGTTCGTGAACAAGGCCGCGAAACTGCGGATCGAACTGGCGGCGGATTATCTGGTGATGGCGGCCTGGCTCGCCTTTCTGAAATCGCGCCTGCTTTTGCCGCCCGAACCTGGCGAGGCCGGACCCTCGGCCGAGGATCTCGCGGCGCATCTGGCCTTCCAGCTGGAACGCCTTCAGGCGATGCGCGAGGCCGCCGCGCGGCTGATGGCGCGCGATCAGAAGGGCCGCGATTTCTTTGTGCGTGGCCAGCCCGAGACCGTGTCGCTGCAGCGCAAGACGCAATGGGAGGCGAACCTTCTCGACCTGATGCGCGCCTATGCCCGTATCCGCACCCGTGACGAGTTTCGCCCCTTTGTCATGGACCGCGAAAATGTGTTCACCATGGAACAGGCGCTGGACCGTATGCGCGGCCTGATCGGTTATGTCGGCGACTGGGCGGATCTGGCGGGGTTCATGCCCGAAGGCTGGGATGCGACGCCAATGGCGCGGCGTTCGGTCACGGCGGCGCATTTTGCGGCCGTGCTGGAAATGGTGAAACGCGGCCAGCTTACGCTGCGCCAGGGCGAGACTTTCGCGCCGATCCAGATCCGGCGGAGGGATCCCGAATGAGCCAGGGTATCAGATGACCAGGGAGCCCGAGGAGCAGAGCCTTTTTGACGCCCCGCCAATGGGCGAGCAGGAGCGGATGGTCGAGGCCATGCTTTTTGCCGCGACAGAGCCGATGACGGTGGCGGAACTGGTCAAACGCATGCCGCATGGCTGCGATCCGGCCGAGGCGCTGGCCTATTTGCGCAAACGCTATGAGGGGCGCGGCGTGCATCTGGCGCGGGTCGGGGATGCCTGGGCTTTTCGCACCGCCGGCGATCTGGGCCATCTGATGGTGCGTGAACAGGTCGAGACCCGCAAACTGTCGCGCGCGGCGATCGAGACGCTGGCGATCATCGCCTATCATCAGCCGGTCACCCGGGCGGAAATCGAGGAAATCCGCGGGGTTGCCGTGTCGCGTGGCACGGTCGATCAGTTGATGGAGATGGAATGGATCCGCTTTGGACGGCGCCGCATGACGCCGGGGCGGCCAGTGACTTTTGTGGTGACCGAAGGGTTCCTCGATCACTTCGGTCTCGAATCCGCGCGCGATCTGCCGGGTCTGAAAGAGCTGCGCTCGGCCGGGCTGCTTGAAAACCGCCCGATGCCGGGCCTCGATCAGCCGCGTGATGATGATGAAGATGAAGCGCAAAGCGGCCAGAGCGAGCTTTTTGAGGACTGAGCCTGCCGAAGGCCCGGGCCGCGCCACCCCGAGGAGGATGAGATGGATCTGAACCGGCTGATCAATATGCTTGTGAACATGTTCCTGCGCAAAGCGGTGAACAAGGGTATCCGCACGGCAACCGATTACGCAGCGCGGCGCGGTAAAACCGAGGTGGAGCTGACGCCGGAGGAGCGCGAAAATGCCCGCAGGATGCGCGACCTCACGGACAGGGCGAAAAAAGTGGCGCGGCTCGGGCGGCGGCTCTGACGGGCCGGAGTGACGGGGCCTGTTGCGCTGCGGCGCGGGGCAGGGCAAAACTGCCCCTATGGAACTTTTCGATGACAGCGAGCCCGGTCAGGGCGGTGGCAACAGCCCGGAATTCACCGTCTCCGAGCTTTCGGGCGCGGTAAAACGGGTGATCGAGGGCGAATTCGGCATGGTCCGGGTGCGCGGCGAGATCGGTCGGGTGTCGCGCCCGGCCTCGGGCCATCTCTATTACGACCTGAAGGATGACCGTTCGGTCATCGCGGCCATCACCTGGAAGGGCCAGGCGGGGCGGCTGACGGTCCGGCCCGAAGAGGGGATGGAGGTGATCGCCATTGGGCGGATGACCACCTTTCCGGGCCAGTCGAAATATCAGCTGATCATCGACGATATTGCCCCCGCCGGGGCCGGCGCGCTGATGGCGATGCTGGAAAAACGCCGCGCCATGTTGCAGGCCGAAGGCCTGTTCGACCCTGGCCGAAAAAAGCCGATCCCCTGGCTGCCGGGCGTGATCGGGGTGGTAACCTCGCCTTCGGGCGCGGTGATCCGCGACATCCTGCACCGGTTGCGCGACCGCTTTCCGCGCCATGTGCTGATCTGGCCGGTGGCGGTGCAGGGCGAGCGCTGCGCCCCCGAGGTCGCGGCGGCGATCCGGGGGTTTAACGCGCTGACGCCCGGGGGGGCGATCCCGCGCCCGGATCTGATCATCGTGGCGCGGGGCGGCGGCTCGCTCGAAGATCTCTGGGGCTTTAACGAGGAAATCGTGGTCCGCGCGGCGGCGGAAAGCCGGATCCCGCTGATCTCGGCGGTCGGGCATGAGACCGACACCACGCTGATCGACTATGCCGCTGATCTGCGCGCCCCGACGCCGACCGCTGCCGCAGAGCTTGCAGTTCCGGTGCGCCTTGAGCTGATCGCGGGCCTGGACGGGCTGTCGTCGCGGCTCCTGCGTTCGACCCTGCAAGCGGCGGAGCGTAAGCGCCAGCGTCTGAGCGATCTTTCCCGCGCGCTGCCGCGCCCGGAGGCGCTGACGGGCCTTGCGTCACAACGGCTCGATCATGTGGCGGGGCGGCTTGGCGGTGCGCTTGGCCTGATGGTGGCGCGCCGGCGCGGCGATTTCGCGCGGGTGGCCGGGCGGGTGCAGCCGGGGCTGCTGCTTGGTTATGTGCGCGAGCGGCGCGGCCAGGTGGCCAATCGCGGCGACGCGCTGGAGGCGCGGTTTGCCCGCCGGTATGAGCGCGCCCAGATGCAGCTGGCGCAATGGTCGTCGCGGCTGGAGCCGGCGCTGACGCGGCTGGCCCAGGATGCATCGCGGCGGATTTCCGAACAGCGCCAGCGGCTTGAAGGGGTTTCTTTGCGACTGGACGCCGTGCCAGGCCAGCGCATCGCGCGCGCGCGCGAGGCGCTGGAACGGCTGGATCGTACCCGCCAGAGCCTTGGCTACAGCGAGACCCTGAAACGCGGCTTCGCGGTGGTCTGGGGCGATGGCCATGTCGTGACCAGCGCCGATGCGGCGCGCCAGGCGGCCCATCTCGAAATTGAATTCGCCGGCGGAAGGTTCACGCCTGCAGGCCCGTCAGGGGCGGGCGCGACAGATCGACCAATGCCGGGCCCGGCACCAGCCGCCCCGGCCCGGCCGGCAAAACCGGCGAAACCCCGCGGTGATGGTCCGGAAACCGGTGGTCAGGGATCGCTTTTCTGAACGCTTCCGCCTTGGCTTTAACCCGGCTCAGGCACCCAGATAGGACTGGCACGAGATCGGCCCCTGGGCGGGGTAGAGCATGATCGGCGGCAGCTCATAAAGCCCCTCATAGCGCCCGAGAATCCAGCCGGCGCGGTCATGATAGGTCCAGCAGACCGGCTGATCCGGCTTGTCCTCGTAAAGGAAGCAGATGTTGTCGCCGACCTGGTCCCAGCTGCCATGCATGCAGCGTTCGGCGTCGCGCCAGATCACCCTCTGGCCGGAGAGGAAGCTTTCGACGCCGTAAAGCCCGCTTTCGGAATCATAGGTGTCGAAGGTCTTTCCCCGGGTCAGCGCATCAAAAGCCGCAGCGTCGAGCGCGGGATCCGCGCCCGCTTCAGGGGCAGTATCGGGCAAATCCAGAGGGGCCTCATCGCCGAATTCGGCCTGGGGCGGCGACTGGAACTGCTGTGCGCCTCCGTCCTGAGCCATGACCGGGGCCGCGAGCAGGGCCAGGACCGCCAGCACGGGCGTCATTCCACGGATTGTTGTCGTCATTTCACACCCCCACATCCGGCGCGGGGCAGGCCAGCGGCTCCGGCGTCTCGTTGATCACGGTCAGTTCCGATCCCTCAAAGCCATTGGCCGAGAGCGCGCGCAGATCATCCCCTTCGGTCCAGAAGGTCCAGCAATGCTCGCCAACCCCGTATTCATAGACAAAGCAGATCTGGTCCTCACGTTCAAACCAGCTGCCATACTGACATTCATCGGGCGAGGTCTTCCAGCGCACCTTGCGATTGGGCAGATATTCCTCGATCCCGAAGATCGCACCAAATTGCGACCAGGTGAGGGTCTTGCCCTCGACATAGGCGTCGAATTCCGCCCCGGTCATGGGTGTGACCGTGTCGGCCGCGCCAGGCAGCGCGAAGCTCTGGGACAATGCCATCCCGAAGACGAGCCAGAGACCGCGGGAGCGGGCAGGGGTGAAACGCATCTGAACTCCTTTAACGCGGTCTGGCGACGGGGGGATCTGCCGGGCCGGGTCCGTCCTGGGGCGAAACCTGCCAGAGGCTGGCGGAATATGCCAGTCAGGCATCTGTTACCCCGGGATTTGCCCCGGGCCCCGTGTCGCTTTGGCGCCAGCGTTTCAGATGCGGCCGGATGGCCCGCGCCCAGGTCCGCGGCAGGAAGGCAAGCGTGCAGGCCACCGGCAATGGCCAGGGCAGGTGCGGCGCCTCATCGGCCCCGAGCAGGCGCAGCGCGGGCCAGGGGCGCGCGGGATGGGCGTGATGGTCGGAATGGCGTGGCGCATTCAGCATCATGGCCGAACTGAACCAATGCGCGGTGTTCCAGCTGTGCCGTGGCCCGACCGGCTCTGGCCGGCCATTTTCAAGGATGCGGCGTCTGAGCCCGTAATGCTGCACATAATCCGAGACGAGGATCTGCATCTGGGCATGAATCCCCAGAAGGATCCATGCGAAGATCCCGGCTGGCCCTGCGACGGCAAAGGCCACCACCAGCGAAATCACGCCCCCCAGCGCGTAAATCGTGTAAGGGTGCAGCCCCTGGCGCGATTGCGCCCGTGCCCGCAGATCGGTTTCCGCCTGCCGGCCCAGACGGAAAGACCAGATCCAGGCGCGCGGCGCAAAATGGTAAAAGCTCTCGCCTTCACGGGCGGAATTCGGGTCCTGGTCGGTTGCGACAAAGCGGTGATGCACCAAGCGATGCGCCGAGGCATGCTGGCCGAAAAGGATCGCGGCGTAAAAGGCCTGGCCGAGACGGAAAAGCGGGCGTCTGGTCCGGTGGATCAGCTCATGCGCCGCCGGGTGGCCAACCTGACCCAGCCAGAAGCCCGACCCGAAGAACATCAAAAGACGCTGGCCGGTGGAGAGGTCGGACGCACCGGCAATCGCCCAGACCGCCACCGGCAGCAGCACCAGGGCGGATAAACCGATCCCGGCCAGAAGCGCATCAGCGCCGGGAAATTCCTGACCGTCTTCGCCCTCGCCGGCGACCCAGGGGATCAGCTGATCAAGCAGCACCGACAAAAGCGCCATGTAAAGGAACCCGGCCCAGAGACAGGCCCCGCCCATGAACGCGCCGATAATCAAAAGCGGCACCGGCGTCGCGGCGGCCAGCGCGAAGACGGGCATCGGGATCGGTGCCGCAGGGGGCGAGGGGGGAGCGGGGTCAGACATGATAACGGCACCGAAGCACGAAACCCGGGCAGGGAAAAGGCCGCGCCGTGTCGCGGGGCGGGCCGCGGCGCTCGGGGCGACGGGCGGGCGTGAACATCACCCGCGCCAGGACAGCCGGGCGCAGACCCAATGCCCTTTACTTCACAGGTCAAAATGACCAGGTAAAACCTGACAGAATGAAGGGTTTTGCCATGTCGATCTTCCGCAAGCTCAAGGACCGGCTGTTCCGCTCATCCGACAAGATCGGCGAGGGGCTTGATGCCCTGGTCCAGGAGGGGGCGATCCAGGAGGGTGCGGCAGAGGATGGTGCGGTTGATGCTGGCCAGGGTCAGGCGGACCCGGTTCAGACCGGCCCGACCCGGGGCAGCGGAACCCGGGATGGCGAAGATCGGCAGGCGGCAACTGCGGCGACCAGCCTTCCCGAAACAGAGGCCAGCGCGGCAAAACACGTGCCGGAGGCCCCCGAGCGCGCGACGCCCGCTGATGTCGTGCCGCCGGTTCCGGTCAGCCGGGCCGCCGAGCATGCGCCTCTGGTGCAGCCTGCGGTGCCAGCGGCGGCGGAGCCTGCGAAACCTGGTCTGCTCGGGCGCCTCTTCGGCCGGGGCGAGACGGCAGAACCGCGTCGGGTGCTTGATGACCAGATGCTTGAAAGCCTTGAGGAATTGCTGATCCAGACCGATCTGGGCGTCGATACCGCCGTGCGGGTGACCGCCAATATCGCCGAGGGACGCTTTGGCCGGAAGGTTTCGACCCGCGAGCTGAAAGAGGCGCTGGCGGGCGAAGTGGCGCGGATCATGACGCCGGTGGCGAAACCGTTGCCGCTTTACGCGAAAAAGCCCCAGGTCGTCCTGGTGGTGGGTGTGAATGGCTCGGGCAAGACGACGACCATCGGCAAGCTTGCAAGCCAGTTCCGCGCCGCCGGAAAAACGGTGGTGATTGCCGCCGGAGACACATTCCGCGCGGCGGCAGTGGAGCAGCTGAAGGTCTGGGGCGAGCGCGCCGGCGTGCCGGTTCTGACCGCGCCGGAAGGCTCTGATCCGGCAAGCCTCGCTTTTGACGCGCTTGGCCGCGCGCAGGAAGAAGGCGCGGATCTTCTGATGATCGACACTGCCGGCCGGCTGCAAAACCGCCAGGATCTGATGGAGGAACTGGCGAAAATCGTGCGCGTGCTGAAGAAAAAGGACGCGACCGCGCCGCATAATACCCTTCTGGTGCTGGATGCGACCACCGGGCAGAATGCAATAACCCAGGTCGATATTTTCCGCAAAATTGCCGATGTCTCGGGTCTGGTGATGACCAAACTTGACGGCACGGCAAAAGGCGGTGTGCTTGTCGCGCTGGCCGATAAATTCGGCCTGCCCATCCATGCGATCGGCGTTGGCGAACAGATCGACGATCTGTCGCCCTTCGATCCGGATGATTTCGCCCGGGCTCTGGTCGGGCTGGACAAATAGCGCCGGTTGGGGCGGCGCCAGACTGGGATAATTGTGATGTTTTACAAGGTTTTCGCGGGTCGCACCAGTTTCACGGGCCCGGCTGTTTCCGGGGCGCACCCTGAGCGGGCGCCCCTTGCATATCTGGCCACGGCCCTTACCGGGCTCTGGTTCGGGATGGCCGCGCTGCCGGTTCAGGCGCAGCAGGCCGGGCCGTCGGATGAGAGTTGCGCCGCAATCCTTCACGACTTCAGCCAGGTTTTGCACAGCAACCGGCTTGATATCAGCGCGACGCCCCGCAGCCTGAAGGATGGCGGCTGCGCCTTTGATGACGTGGTGATCACGGGCGGAGAGCGTTATGCCCCGGGTTTCTACGCCGATACGGTGACGGTCTATGGCAGCATTCTTGCCTGGGATCGCAAAGGGCAGATGCCATCCTCGGATATCGTGGTCGGGGCCACGGGGATGCGTTTTGCCACTAAGATGGGCGATGCCCGGATGGACTATCTGCTGGGCGCCCAGGCGCGGGTCGGCGAGATGGTGCTGGATCTGCGGGCAGCCTGGGACGGATCGGCGAAAGAGGTGGAGATCTCTCGCTTTGACCTGACTTTCGCGGGGGACTCGCGGATCCTTTTCACGGCGCGGGCAAAGAATATCGACCTCTCCACCCCGGGTGCTGCGCAGATGGCGATCATGGGGGCGGCGCTGACCGATCTCGACCTTGAGATCAGGAGTTTTGGTCTTTTCGAGCAGCTCTTGCTGCCGGTGCTGGTCATGATGATCCCGGATACGGAAAATACCGAAAGCGATGCCGGTTTTGCAGCCTTGGTGAGCGAGAAAAAGCTGGAACTGCGAACGGCGATCAATCAGCTGCCGGATGCGGCCTTTCCGGCCCCGTCACGCGCGGCGCTTGCGGCGCTGTTGTCGGATCTGCCGGGCCCGCGCGGCAAGCTGGTGGTGAACTTCCGGTCAGCCAGCGGTTTTGGTGCGGCGCGGTTTGCGCGTTTTGCGCTGACGGGCCTGCCGCAGACGATGAAAGAGCTCGCGCCATTGTTCGATGGCACGCGGTTTGATATCGACTGGCGTCGGGGCGACCGCAGCTGAGCGGTTGCCGGACGCGGCAGGTGGAAGGCGAATATGGCAGAAAAAGCGATCAATCCTGTGCTGAAACAGGTGCTGGAACTGGGGCCGACGGTGCTCTTTTTCGGGATCTATATGTGGATCAAGGATGAGACATATCTGATCGCTGGCACCGACTATTCCGGGTTCATCGTGGCGGCAGTGGTGTTTGTGCCGATCCTGCTGGTATCGATCGCAGCGCTCTGGGTACTGACCGGGCAATTGTCGCGGATGCAGGTCTTTACCGGGCTGGTGGTGATCTTCTTTGGCGGGCTGACGGTCTATTTCAACGATGCGAGCTTCTTCAAGATGAAGACGACGCTCGTCTATGGGACATTCGCGGCGCTGCTGGGGGTCGGGCTTTTGCGCCGGCAGAGCTGGCTGGAATGGGTGCTCGGCTCGGCGCTGCCGATGCAGCATGAGGGCTGGATGATCCTGACGCGGCGGCTTGCGCTGGTGTTTCTGGTGCTGGCGGTGGCGAATGAGCTGATCTGGCGCAATATGTCGGAAGCGACCTGGGTGACGCTGGAGACCTTTGCCTTTCCGGCGGCGCTTTTCGTGTTCCTGATGGTGCAGATCACCATGCTGGGGCGCTATGTGATTGAGCCCGAGGATGAAAAACGCGGCGAGGGCTGAAAGCGGCGAGCGGGGGGCCAGCCCCCCGATGCCCGTGAAGGGCATTCCCCCCGGGATATTTAGGGACAGATGAAAGGAGGCCCGGGGGATATGGTTCCCGGGCCTTTTTGCATCAGCGTTTGTAGAGGTTTTCGATGGCGGTCTTGTCGAGGGTAGCGGGACGGGCATCGGCTGCAACTGCGATGCCTCTGGCAAAGGCCGGCCGGGCGGCGAGGCGGTCGAGCCAGGCGCTGAAATGCGGCTTGTCTTCGATGCTTTGCTGCTGTCTCTCCCAGGCGCGCGCCCAGGGCCAGATCGCGATATCGGCGATGGAGAGGCTGTCACCGGCGACGAAAGCGCGGTCAGCGAGGCGGCGGTCAAGCACGCCGTAGAGACGACCGACCTCGCGGCGATAGCGGTCCTGGGCATAGGGCAGCACCTGGGGCGGATCCATTTCCGGGGCATAGCGCAGGAAGTGATTGGCCTGGCCCGCCATCGGACCGACGCCGCCCATCTGCCACATCAGCCATTCTTCGACCTGGATCCTCTCACGCTCGGAGCTGCCATAGAGTTTGCCGGTTTTGCGGGCGAGATATTGCAGGATGGCACCGGATTCGAAGAGGGAAACCGGCGCGCCATCAGGGCCATCGGGATCGACGATGGCGGGGATGCGGTTGTTCGGCGCAATCGCCAGAAAATCCGGCGCAAACTGATCACCCTTGCCGATATTGATCAGTTTTACCTCATAGGGCAGGCCGAGTTCCTCAAGCGCGATGGCGATCTTATGGCCATTGGGCGTGGGCCAGAAATAGAGGCTGATCGGGGCGGACATCGGCATTTCCTGCATCAGTTCTGAACTGTCATGACTTTGCGCGAGTGCCGGCTGGGATGCAAGCGAGGCAGGCGTGTCAGGTTGGCGGGCAAATGCAATTCTGCTCTCTTGCACAAGTGTAAAATTACTGCTTCCATCGCGATTAACGACATGAATCTGTCGTATTGAGAAAAGGTCAGTGCAGATGCCCAGCCCCGAGAGCAAGGTGCAACAGTCAGGAGCAGCAAAGCCTGCCACTGGTGGTGCGGCTGACAGTGCTTTCGGTGGTGCCGGTGCTGGTGCCGGAAGCGCAGCAGGGCGCAGTGGTGGCAACCGCAGATTCGTGTTCCTGCTGCTGGACCGGTTCACGCTTCTGGCTTTTGCTTCGGCCATCGAGCCCTTGCGCATCGCGAACCGGGTTGCGGGGCGCAGGATCTATTCCTGGGTGCTGGCGGGGGAGGGCGGCGCATCGGCCACCTGTTCCAATGATACCGCCTTCCGGCTGGATATCGGCCTTGAAGAGATCGACCGCGAGGATGTGATCCTGGTTTGCGGCGGTCTGGATGTGCAGAAGGCGACATCAAAAGCGGTGCTGTCCTGGCTCCGGCGTGAGGCGCGCAGGGGCGTGACCATTGGCGGGCTTTGCACCGGCGCCTGGGCGCTGGCGAAGGCGGGTCTGCTGGACGGTAAGAAAGCCACGATCCATTGGGAAAACCAGGACGGTTTCCTTGAGGATTTCGAAGAGGTGCGGCTGACGAAATCTGTCTTCGTGATGGATGGCAATCGCTGGTCGACGGCAGGGGGGACTTCGTCGCTTGATCTGATGCTGAAGGTGATTGCGGCCGATCATGGTGAGACGCTGGCGAATACTGTCGCCGACCAGCTGATCTATTCGACGATCCGCACCGATCAGGATACGCAGCGCCTGTCGATCCCGACCCGGATCGGGGTGCGCCATCCGAAGCTGAGCCTTGTGATCCAGATGATGGAGGGCAGCATCGAAGACCCGCTTTCCCCCGCCGATCTGGCCGAGCGGGTGGGGATGTCGACGCGGCAGCTGGAGCGGCTGTTCCGCCGTTACCTCAACCGCAGCCCGAAGCGCTATTATATGGAGCTGCGGCTTTCCAAAGCGCGCAACCTGCTGATGCAGACCGATATGTCGGTGATCAATGTGGCGCTGGCCTGCGGCTTTGCCAGCCCCTCGCATTTCTCGAAATGCTACCGCGCGCATTACAATACCACGCCTTACCGCGAACGCGGCACCCAGAGCGGTATGCCTGGCGCAATGCCGGTGCGGCTGTCGATCTGACCCGCGGCGCGCATTCTTCCTTACGACGAGAATGCGATGCAGCGAAGTCCGGTGAGGTACAGAACCCCCATGGCTGCCTGCCACGGCACCCAACTCAGGATATCACAAAGGCCATGAAAAAGGCGCCCCGAAGGGCGCCTTTTCTTATTGGTCGAGGAAGCTGCGCAGCTTGCGCGAGCGGCTCGGATGTTTCAGCTTTCTCAGCGCCTTGGCTTCGATCTGCCGGATCCGTTCGCGGGTGACCGAGAATTGCTGGCCAACCTCTTCCAGCGTGTGGTCGGTGTTCATGCCGATGCCGAAGCGCATCCGCAGCACACGTTCTTCGCGCGGGGTCAGCGAGGCCAGAACCCGGGTCGTGGTTTCCTTCAGGTTCTCCTGAATGGCCGAATCCAGCGGCAGGACCGCGTTCTTATCCTCGATGAAATCGCCGAGCTGGCTGTCTTCCTCATCGCCGATCGGCGTCTCAAGCGAGATCGGCTCCTTGGCGATCTTCATCACCTTGCGGACCTTCTCAAGCGGCATCTGCAGCTTTTCGGCCAGCTCTTCCGGTGTCGGCTCGCGGCCGATTTCATGGAGCATCTGGCGCCCGGTGCGGACCAGCTTGTTGATCGTCTCGATCATATGGACCGGGATACGGATCGTGCGGGCCTGGTCTGCAATCGAGCGGGTGATCGCCTGGCGGATCCACCAGGTCGCATAGGTCGAGAACTTATAGCCGCGGCGATATTCGAATTTATCGACCGCCTTCATCAGACCGATATTGCCTTCCTGGATGAGGTCCAGGAATTGCAGGCCCCGGTTGGTGTATTTCTTGGCAATCGAGATCACGAGGCGCAGGTTGGCCTCGACCATTTCCTTCTTGGCCTGCCGGGCTTCTTTCTCGCCCTTTTGCACCTGGTTCACGATGCGGCGGAATTCGCCGATATCGACGCCGATATACTGGCCGACCTGGGCCATGTCAGCGCGCAGCTCCTCGACCTTTTCGAGGCTCTTCTCGATCAGGGTCTGCCAGCCACGACCGGCTTTCTCGGCCATGCGTCTGACCCAGGACGGGTCGAGCTCAAAGCCCTGGTATTCGGCGATGAATTCCTGGCGGTTGATCCGTGCGGCATCCGCCAGCTTCACCATGCCGGAATTGATCGACATGATGCGCTTGTTGATGCCGTAAAGCTGGTCGATCAGTGCCTCGATCCGGCTGTTGTTCAGATGCAGCTCGTTCACGAGCAACACCATCTCGCCGCGCAGCTTCTGATAGGCGCCTTCCTCGGTGGTGGTAAAGCGGGTCGAAGACGACATTGTCGCCGCCATCCGCTGTTCCTGCATCTCGGAAAGCTGTGCGTAATTGGCCGCGATCTGCTCGAGGATCTCAAGCACTTTGGGGCGGAGCGTCGCCTCCATCGCCGCCAGCGACATGTTCGAGCCGTCGTCATCCTCGTCATCGGCGTCTTCGCGCGAGATCGGATTGCCATCGGCGTCCAGCTCGGGCTCGTTCGACGCGCGGCGGGGGGCAGCACCTGCCTCGACCACACCCATCTCGTCGAGCGGCGGGCCTTCGAGTTCCTCGTCGCCGTCGAGATTGCGCCCGAAGGTCGCCTCAAGGTCGATCACATCGCGCAGGAGGATCTCTTCCGACAGAAGTTCGTCGCGCCAGATGGTGATCGCCTGGAAGGTCAGCGGGCTTTCACACAGCCCGGCGATCATCGTGTTGCGACCGGCCTCGATCCGTTTCGCGATGGCAATCTCGCCTTCGCGCGACAAAAGCTCGACCGAGCCCATCTCGCGCAGATACATCCGCACGGGGTCATCGGTGCGGTCCAGCGTCTCGGCTGCAGGGCCGGCGAGGGCCACTTCACGCGAGCCTGGGGCTGCGCCCGGATCGATCAGCTCAGAGCCGGTACCGCCATCCTCGGCTTCCTCGGCCTCGTCATCTTCGACGACATTGATGCCCATTTCCGAGAGCATCGACATCACGTCTTCGATCTGGTCCCCGGAGACCTGATCGGGCGGCATGACGGCGTTAAGCTGTTCCATCGTGATATAGCCGCGCTCACGGGCGTCGGCGATCATTTTCTTGACGGCAGCCTGCGACATGTCGAGCGAGATATCAGTCTCGTCGCCATCCTGCTTAACGTCGTCATTTTCCTTGAGGGCCATGGATGCTCCTGTGGGGATGGTGCGAATCGCGCTTCTTTTATTCGAATCAATAACGCGAATCACAGCGGGGGAAAGGGCGAATCATACATGTCAGCCCGGTCTGGCCTTGCCACCGGCACTGAAATCAATCGAATCGAACAATTTCTGGCGTCTGTCGAGTTCCTCGCGGTCCAGTTCGACGCCATTTGGCGCAATGACCGATTCGGTTTTCTGGTCCTGCGGCCCCCGGCTGGCGCTGACTTTGGCCTCGGCGGCCTTTGACAGCCGCCATGTCAGACCCTCGTCCACGAGGCCCGAGAGGTCCTCGACCGCCTCGGCAAGCTCTACCCGGTGACCACGATCGGCCTGGAGCCGCGCCAGTGCTTCTTCGACACAGGCGGCGGCGAACTCCTCATCGGCCTTCGGCTGCAGACCGGGGTTGGAACGCACATGGTTACTGCGGGTCAGCTCGTCAAGAAGGCCGGGGCTGTCGGTCTCGATCAGCGCCCGGCAATCCGGGGCATGGAAATGCGTCAGGATCAGGTTGCGCAGCCGGAAATGCGCCTCGTTGCTCAGCTCCAGGCGCTCCAGATCACTTTCAAATCGCGCGACAAGGCCCGGGAAACGCATCAGAATCGCCAAGGCGACCGCTTCGCGGATCCCGTCCGAGACCCGGCTGGGATAAAGCAGATCGGCCTCGGTCCCTGCGAGGGCCGAGTTTTTTGCCGCATCGGTTGCAGGCAGCGCGGGGGGCACGAATTTGCCACCGCGCATCTGGCCGCGCGGGCCCGGTTGCCAGGGCCGGCCCGGGCTGCGCGCCGCCGGACGGCGGCCCTGGCGGAACAGGTCCCAGCGAAGCTCCTTGATATCCTCGCCATAATGGCTGCGGATCGAGGGGTCCTGGATGCGTTTCAGCGCCGTGCGCAGGTTTTTGTCCAGCGCCGCCTTGCGCTCGGGGCTGTCGAAAACCTGACCCTCGGTTTCGCGGTTCCACAACAGCCGCACCATCGGCTGGGCGGCGTCCAGCACCTCCTGCAGCGCAGGCGCACCACGCGCCCGGATCAGATCATCCGGGTCGAGGCCGTCCGGCATCACCGCAAACCTGAGCCCTTTGCCGGCCTCAAGCAGCGGCAGCGCAAGGTCGATCACCCGCAAAGCCGCCCGGATCCCCGCCTTGTCACCGTCCAGCGCGATCACCGGCTCATCCGAGATCCGCCACAACAGCCGCAGCTGATCTTCCGTGACAGCCGTGCCCAGAGGAGCCACCGCCGCCTGGAACCCGGCCTCGGACAGCGCGATCACATCCATATAGCCTTCGGCCACGATCAGACGCTGGCCTTTGCCCGCCGCCTCGCGCGCCGGGCCATGGTTAAAGAGGTTGCGCCCCTTGTCGAACAGCTCGGTCTCGGGGCCGTTCAGATATTTCGCCTGGTCATTCGGGTCCATCGCCCGCCCGCCAAGGCTGATCGCGCGGCCACGCCCGTCGCGGATCGGAAAGATAATGCGATTGCGGAACCGGTCATAGGGTTCTTTCCCTTTGGCCGAGGTCGCACAGAGCCCGGCAGCGACCAGCAGCTCTTTCGCGATGCCCTTGCCGGTCATCGCCTGGAACAGCCCCGACCAGCCATCGGGGGCGAAGCCGATTTCCCAGCGGTCCTGCGCGGCTTCAGACAGCCCGCGTTTCGCGAGATAGGCGCGCGCGTCTGTGGCGGCCTGGGTCTTCAGCTGCAGGCGGAACCATTTCACCGCCTCTTCCATGACCTCGATCAGCTGTGTGCGGCGGTCGGCTTTTTCGGCGGCACGCGGGTCGCGCTCGGGCATCTGCATCCCGGCTTCCGAGGCCAGCACCGCGACCGCTTCCATGAAACCGAGATTTTCGCTTTCCTTGATAAAGGTCAGCGCGTCACCCTTCGCATGGCAGCCAAAGCAGTAATAAAACCCTTTACGATCATCGACATGAAAGCTTGCGGATTTTTCCTGATGGAAGGGGCAGGGCGACCACCAGTCCCCCTTGGCCATATTCGATTTGCGCATATCCCAGGTGACCTTCCGGCCGACCACGGCGGAAAGCGAGACGCGGTTGCGCAATTCATCAAGGAAACCAGGGGGCAGGCTCATGGTGCCAAATATGGGACGAGCCGCGCCCGGATGCCAGCCCAAACCTCAGTGACGGCCCACCCGGTAAGGTTTCGCTAACCTGAACTGATCTTCTTTCGAAAAAATGGCACTTAAGCGCGGACAGATCCCGGTGGTAAGTGCAGAAGGACGGGGGGTGCAGGAGCGCTTGCTGTCAGCACGGCCATGCGGCGGGGATCGACAGAGGCACAGGATGCAGGGGCGAGTGATGCGCGCGCCCTTTCCCTCTCCGTCGATTTCCGGGTCTGGCAGGCAGGGGGCTGACCGTTTCTCAGGACTGTATCGCCCGGGATCGGGGCGACAGGCACCGGAAAAGACGTGGGCGGGTGCATGCGCCTCAGCAGTCCCGGAGCCCGGGAGGTCAGGCTGATCTGCCCGCGCGCGGTCCTCATGGCCCATTGCACCATGGCCGCGCTGCGATGAAAGCCGGTCACAAGCTGGGGAGGAGGGACCCTCCCATGCCTCTGGCCCTTGTTCTCGGGCGCATGCCAGGTATTGGTTACGCAGATGTGAAGCACGATGTGACGACCGGGCGGCCTCGCCCCCGGCCAGCCGGAAGCAGCGAGACCGTATGATCATTTCCCGTTTTAAATCTCTGGTTGCGCCCTTCAGGGCGATCACTGCCGTGACAGCCGCGATGGTGCTGTCAGTGCCATTTGCCGCGCCCTCTGCGGCGCAGGAACGGCGCTGGATCCAGGTCGAGGCGCTGCCGGGTCTTGCGCGGGCCAATGAGCGCGCGGCGGACTTCGCCACGGAGTTCGGAAATGTCTGGGGCTTTGGTCTGCCATCGGGCTGGTATGGTGTGGTGCTTGGCCCATATGACGGCGCCGAGGTGGGCTCGGTGCTTTCGGCGCTGAAATCGGGTGCAAGGATCCCGGCTGACAGCTATATCACCGATGGCGCAGAGTTCAGGGCGCAATTCTGGCCACCGGAGGGGTCTGTGCCGGAGACGGTCCTGCAGCCCGAGGTCGCCGTTGGGGCTCTGCCCGATCCGGTTGCTGAGCCGGTTCCCGAACCGGAGGTGATCGCCGGGCAGGTGGCGGAGCCTGCAGTCATCGAAGAGACACCGGCAGAGGCTCGGGCCTCCGAGGCGGCGCTTGATCTGGATCAACGCAAGGAATTGCAGGTCGCGCTGCAATGGTTCGGGTTCTACAATGGCGGCATTGACGGCGCTTTCGGGCCGGGCACCCGCAATTCCATGGCGGCCTGGCAGGCGGCCAGCGGCCATGAGGCAAGCGGCATTCTGACCACGGCACAGCGCGCGGCGCTGGTCGGGGCGCATCAGGGCGAAGTTGCGGCTTTCGGCTTTGCCCTTGTCGAGGAACAGGAAAGCGGCATCGACGCGACCCTGCCGCTCGCTTTGGTGGAATTCGACCGTTACGAGCCGCCTTTCGTGCATTTCCGCGAGAAAAACGGCTCGGGCCTGTCGATCGTGCTGATTTCGCAGCCGGGGGATGCCAGCAGTCTAGGCGGGCTTTACGAGGTGATCAGTTCGCTGACCGCGATGCCTGCAGGCGGCGCGCGCGAGCGCAGCGATACCGAGATCCGGTTGACGGGGCAGACTGGTGATCAGGATGGCCGCGCCTGGGCCAGGCTTTCGGGCGGGCTGATCAAGGGCTGGATGGCGTTCGGCAAACCGCAGAACGCGGGCCGTGATGCGCGGGTGTTCGAGGTGATCGATGCAAGCTTCCGCGCAGTTGGTGACACCGCGCTTGATCCGGGCCTCGTGCCATTGGATGAGGCGGCGCGGCGCGGCCTTGTGGCCGGGCTTGAGGTCCGCCAGCCGATCCGCAATCGCTCGGGCTTTTATGTCTCGAAAGCGGGGGCGGTGCTGACCACGGTAGATGCGGTGAAAACCTGCGCCCGCATCACGCTTGACCATGCGGTCGAGGCAAAGCTGATGGTGGAGGATGCCGCGTCCGGGCTTGCGGTCCTGCAGCCGGTGACGGCGCTTGCACCGCCTGCGGTCGCGGAATTCAGCAGCGGGACCAGGCCGGGTGCGGGGGTCGTGATCGCGGGCTATCCCTATGAGGGGCGGCTGCCGGCGCCGGTTCTGACCCATGGCGCCTTTGAAGAGGCCGGAGGGCTGGACGGCGCGGCAGGCATGCTGCGTCTGACGGTCGCGACCCGGCCGGGCGATGCGGGCGGGGCGGTGATCGACGGATCGGGGGCGGTGCTTGGCATGTTGCTGCCCGAATTGCGCAACAGCACACGCGACCTGCCCGCCGATGTCGCCTTTGCTGCCGATGCGGCGCAGATTGCCGCTGTGCTGGGCCAGGCCAGCATCACGCCGCTGGAGCGCGCGAGCACGGTCGCGTTGCCGCCCGAGACGCTGACCCGCGAGGCACGCGGGATGACGGTGCTGGTCTCGTGCTGGGATCAGCCGTGATCTGACCTCGTGACCGGGGGCATGCCCCCGGTTTCTTCGGGCCGATCTTTGGCCCGCCTCAGGACCGCCAGAACGCCGGCAAAAGCAGCACGAGCACCGCAAGCAGCCCGAGCCGGCCGAGGATCATTGCAAGCCCCATCACCGCAATCGCCGCATCGGGGAATTCGACGAAAGTGCCGGTACGCTCGACCAGCGGGCCAAAGCCGTAGCCGACATTCCCAAGCGTCGTCCAGATCGCGAACATCGCCGATTCCAGATCCACCCCCACAAGGGTCAGCACAACACTGAACAGGCCGAGGATCAGGATATAGCTGGAGATGAACATGATCAGCGCCTGGATCAGATCATCCTCGACCGTGCGCCCGTCATATTTGACCGCTTCGACCGAATTCGGCCAGGCGATCCGCCGCACCTGGGCGCGAAGCACTGAAAAGGCGATCTGCACCCGGAACACCGAGAGCCCGGAAGCGGTCGATCCTGCACAGGCCCCGACTATGCCGATAATCAGCGCGACCACCAGCATCAGCCCGTCCCAGCTCGGGAAGCTTCCGGAAAAGAACCCGGTCGAGGACATGATCGAGGTCAGATTGAACAGGCTTTCGCGGAAAGCCGGCTCAATCTCCATATCGGCGGTAAGGATGCGCCAGACCGCGACAATCATCACGGCGCTCAGCAGCCAGCGCAGATAGGCCCGGACCTGCGGGTCATGCCAGAGCGCGAAGGGCTGGCCATTCACCATCTGCACATAGCGGATGAAGGGCAGGCTTCCCGCCAGCATGAAGAACACCGCGATATATTCTCCGGCGCCCTGGAAGTTGTTGAAGGACTGATCATAAGGCGAAAAGCCTCCGGTCGCGACCGTGGTCATGCCATGCACCACCGCGCCAAGCGCCGGCATCCCGATCATCAGATATGAGGCCATGCAGGTCAGGGTCAGCGCGGCATAGATCAGCATCAGCTGGCGCGCGATATCGGTGGCGCGGGGCAGGGCCTTGCCGAATGTATCGAACCCCTCGGTGCGGAAGAACTGCATGCCGCCGACCCGCATCAGTGGCAGGAAGATCATCGCGATAAAGGCGATCCCAAGCCCGCCGATCCAGGTCGTCATACCGCGCCAGAGGTTCATCCCCATCGGCAGATGGTCAAGGCCGGTGATCACAGTGGCGCCGGTGGTGGTGAGGCCCGAGACCGCTTCGAACCAGGCATGCAGATAGCTCAGACCGGGCTCTCCCAGCACATAGGGCAGGCCGGCGAAGAAGGGCAGGATGAACCAGATCGCCGAGGTCAGAAGCCAGGCCTGCCGCACCCCAAGCGCCGCTGTCTGGCTGTTCGCCGTCGACAGGGCAAGGCTCACGCCTGCAAAGCCGGTGATCAGGGCTGAGCGCAAAAAGGCACGCGCATTCGGATCGCCCGCCCGCCAGTCGAGAATCGCAGGCGCGACCATCAGAATGGCGAGGACGATCAGAATCCGTCCGATCACATAGGCCACGGGTCTGAGGTCGATCATGGGGCAAGGCTTAGGCCCGCGCGGGGCTGTCGTCAAACCCTGCGGCGGATAGAGGGCTCAGGCGCTCAGCCGGCGCAGCTTTTCCAGCACAGAAGGCGTAAACCGGTAACGCCCGGTCATGCGAAACTCAAAAAGCCGGTCCTCGACCCTGGTGCCGGCGCCGATATTATGGACGATCAGCGGGCGCGGTCCGGCGAGGCCGGTCCCCACCACCATCAGATGCGCCAGGTCGCCGGGGATCAGGCAGGTGATCACATCGCCCGGCAGATGATCAGAAGCGGTCTCGCTGAGCGGCAGCTCTGCGCCCACCCGCTCGAAAAGACGCCTGAGATTGGGCACCCGGCGATGGTCGATATTGCGGTCGGCCCGCGTCAGCCCCCAGTTTTTCGGATAGGCCGCGAAATCCGCTTTCATATCGCGGTTGATCGCAACTTGCAGATCAATGCTCTCGGCCACCCGCAGCGCCCGGACCAGAACATCGGTGCAGACCCCACGATCCGGTGCCACGTCACCGCCGGGAAAATCCAGCGCGACATAGGCCGGGTCATAAATCCGGACAACGCCTTCCTGTGCTTCGGCCGCTTGCGCGATCTTCTGGCCGGCTGTCGCGCCGTCCGCCCTGAGCACCGCCGGCATGAAGAAAGGCACAGCCAGCAGGCCCAGGACGGAACGGCGGATCATCTTCTACCCCACATGGAACAGCGACTGGAACAGGCGCGGATCAAGGCTGGTGGCCGAAAAAGTCGGCCCCTCGGTCAGCAAGGATACCGCATCATGGGAATGCAGGCTCTCCTGATGGCTCGCCATCACGCGAAAGTCACCGATCCTTGGATCGCTGCGCAAAACCTCGCAGAACGACCGCGCCGCATCCTCGACAAAGATCGGATTGGCGCCGTTCAGCTCGGCAAAGGCCTGCTCATCCTCGCGTTTCACCATCACTTGCGTCTCGGTCACAACCGCCTTTCGCGCCAGATCGATCAGATCCTCGAACCAGAGCATCTCGCCGGTCTTCACCACGACAGAAAGCCGCGCGACCGAACGCTGCGAATGCGGCGTCGCCAGCTGACCGCGTATGCGCCGCGCATGTTCTGACAATTCCAGCGAACAGGGGCAGGTCGAGGAATAGACGTAATCAAGATGCATGATCTTGACCCTTTCGCCGTTCAGATCGACCAGTTCCAGCGCGAAATCGTAATATTGCCAGCCGCTTAAGCCAGATCTCAGGCTCTCCACCTTCACCGGAAAGGAAAACCGCATCTGGATCCGGGCATCGAAACTGTCGAGATCGCGGCGGTAATCCTCCAGCGCGGCTTCGATCACCTCAAAGCTGAACTGCTCCTCTGCATGGGCATAAAATGAGCGCATGATGCGGCTCATATTGATGCCCTTCTTCTCTGCCTCCAGGCTCACCGTGCCGGTCACGCTGGTCTCCAGCATCAGCTCGCCGGCTTCACGTGAGCGAAACCGGATCGGCAGGCGGAAATTCGAGATGCCAACATGCTGGATCTGCGTCTTTGCGCCGACGATCAGGCTCGATGGCCCGTTTTGCAGATCGGGAAGCGTGGCGCGATAGGCCTGGTCAACCGCGAAATCCTCGGGGTAGGCGCGGCGCAATGCGGGATAGGACAGATCGGGCAGCAGATTGCCAATCGAAGGGTCAAGCCCCGCGATCTCTTCTTCGCCCGCTTCCTCTGCCCAGCGACGCAAAGTCAAAAGCGCGGCGGCGGCCTCCTCGCGCGAGGGCGCGCGGTCGGTAATCCTGTCATGGCGTGTCATGGGAAGATCCTTTCGGTTCCGGCCGCGCCTCCTTCCCGGGGGCATCGGGCCGTCAATTTCCGGATGAACCAGCGGAATGATAAATCGCCGGGACGCCTATGAGATAGGCACTGGCGCCGCGAAAGCAAGCTCGAAACGCTGCGGCCTTCCTCCTGACCGAATTACTTCGGAGGGGCGGGGGCTGGCCCCCGCCGCCGGTTGCTCACACCAGTGCCAGCGCCTGATCAAGATCGGCGATCAGATCGCCCGCATCCTCCAGCCCGACCGAGTACCGGATCAGCCCCGGCGCGATCCCGAGGCTCACTTTCTGCTCATCGGAAAGCCGCTGATGCGTGGTGGTCGCGGGATGCGTGGTGATCGATTTCGCATCGCCGAGATTGTTCGAGATCTTCGGGATCTCCAGCGCATTCTGCAGCCGGAAGGCACCCTCTTTGCCGCCTTTGACCACGAAACTCACAATCGTACCGCCGGTTCCCATCTGCGCCATGGCGAGATCATATTGCGGATGCGATTTCAGGCCCGGAAACAGCACTTTTTCAATCTTGTCATGGCCTTCCAGGAAGGTCGCAATCTCCAGCGCCGAAGCCGCCATCGCGCGGCAGCGCAGATCCAGCGTCGCCATACCGTTGAGCATGATCCAGGAGGTGAACGGGCTCATCGCGCCGCCCGTGTGTTTCATATAGGGCTGGACGATCTTCTGGATATAGTCGCCCGATCCGCAGATCACGCCACCAAGCGCGCGGCCCTGGCCGTCGATATGTTTGGTGGTCGAATAGACCACCACATCGGCCCCCAGATCGACCGCCCGCGAAAAGATCGGCGTCGCAAAGACATTGTCGCAGATCACCAGCGCGCCATGACGATGCGCGATCTCCGCAACCCCTTTGATATCAACGATATCGAGGCTCGGATTCGCCATGCTTTCAAAGAACACCGCCTTCGTCTCCGGTGTCACGGCGGCCTCCCAGGCTGCCAGATCAGTCCCGTCGACGAAAGTGACCTTCACCCCGTAGCGCGTCAGCACCTCTTCGAGGATATAAAGACAGGATCCGAAGAGTTGCTTGGCCGAGACCACATGATCCCCGGCCCTGAGCAGCGCGGTCAGCGCGCCATTGACCGCCGCCATGCCCGAGGCGGTGGCGAAAGCATCCTCGGTGCCTTCAAGTCCCGCGATCCGCTCTTCGAACATCCGCGTGGTGGGATTGCCGTAGCGGGCATAGATGAATTCATCCGCACCCGATTTGATGAACCGCGCCTCGGCGGTTTCGGCATCAGGATAGGCGAAGCCCTGCGTGAGGAAAATCGCCTCGGCCATCTCGCCGTACTGGCTGCGGCGGCTGCCTTCATGGACAAGTTTGGTGCGTGTCTTCCAGTTCGTCATCGCAGCACAAGGCTCCCGGGCCATAAGCAGATCCAATGACCGGAAAGCGCGGCAGGGCGAAGACGTCCCGTCACCTCTTTAGCGGCTTATTTAACGTGGCCCGCAATCCGGTCAACAAATCGCCACGGCACTTGCTTACGCCTCGCTCAGTCCAGGGTCAACCGTCACGACACACCCAGCCCGGCGCGCATCAGCCCCTGCCGCACCGGCGGCAGCGCATAGAGCATCTCGAGCATACCGCTGCGCAGGGCGCGCAGCGTCGGCGCGCCGGCCATCGAGGCGCGGTTGAGCATGTCGATGCCGCCGACCCGAAGCGTGATATCGCCGTGCCGCGCCCGGTGATAGGCGTCTGGAATGCCCTGCGCCCCCGGGTCGCCGCCAGATCCTCTGACAAGATCCAGCAGCACCCGCAGATCCTTCAGCGACATATTCAACCCCTGCGCGCCAATGGGCGGCACCACATGTGCGGCTTCGGCCATCAGAACCGCGCGCTGTCCCGAAAGCCGCTGCGCCACCTGGCTGATGATCGGCCAGACAAGGCGCCTTGTCACCAGCCGCATCCTGCCCAGAATGCCACAGGAGCGCGCATTCATCTCGGCCTCGAACTCGGCCTCGGGCAGGGCGGCAAGCCGCGTGGCCTCGGGCCCATGTTCCATCCAGACAACCGAGGACGCGTGGCGCCCGTCGCGATCGGGCAGTGGCACCATCGTGAACGGCCCGCCTGAGCGATGCACTTCGGTCGAGATATTGTCATGCGGCAGATCATGGGTGACCGAAAACACCAGGGCCTTTTGCCCGTACCGGATGGTTTTCACCGGGATATTCAGCGCCTCACGCATCGGAGAATGCCGCCCGTCCGCCGCGATCAGAAGCCGCGCCGCGACCTGGGATCCGTCGCTAAGCGTGACCAGCGCCTCACTGTCACGGGTCATCAGGCCTTTCGTGCCGATGCCCGGGCGGAAGGTCACATTCGGAAGCTCGGCCAGCCTTGCAGCGATCTCGCGGCGCAAAAGCCAGTTCGGCAGATTCCAGGCGAAGGGCTGGTCGGAAATTTCAGCCGCGTCGAAATCGCGGATGGTGCGGGCCGTCGCATCCGCGCTGCCCGGATCTGCCTTTCCGGAATCGACGATCCGCATCACCTGCAATGCCGCCGCATGGGGGGCAAGCCGTTGCCAGATCCCGGCCTCTTCCAGCACCGAAACCGAGGGCTGCAAAAAGGCCGTGCTGCGCAGATCGGCGTCATTTGCCGCTTCGGATTGCGGCGGCGGGGCCGGATCGACGCAGATCACGTCGAACCCGGCCGACCCAAAAGCTGCAGCCGCCGTCAGCCCGGCAATACCGCCGCCCGAGATCAGGATTCCGGTTTCCGCGCGTTTCATGCCGGTTTCACTCCCTCGGGACCCTCTGGCTGCTTCGGCCGCCAGTCTACGCCTTCGGCCCGCGCGGGGCCAGTGGACAGGATGTCGCCCGGGCGGGCGTTTGCAGGCGGTCGTTCAGGGCCAGGAGATTGCGATGAAAAAGGCGAACACAACCGGCACCAGGGCCAGCGCCAGCATGGTGAGCGCAGCCATGCCCCAAAACTTGATCCCAAGCACGAGGCCAAGGATGACCACCGGCAGGAGCCAGAAGAAATTGTTCACATCCTGGTCAATCTCGCGCGCGATCCGGCCAATCAGCGGGATACGGCTGATAAGGCTGCGGCGCGCCGGGCGGGCTGCAAGGGTGAGGCTGTCGGACATGGCGGGATCCCTCTGACGGCATTGGCCGCCCCGGAGAGGGGGGGGCGAAAGCCGTATCTTCAATGACTGATTGGGATATACCGCATTTCCACCGGGCTTTCATCCGCCGGACAGGCCGCAGGGGCGGGGCGTGGTGTCGCACTGCGTCAATCTGCCTCGCGTCCCGTCGGCCCCGCCGGGGGCGGGTTCAGCCGGCCGCAAGCCGGTCAAGGAAGTCGCGCAGATCGCCGGTATTGTGATGGATATGGTCCTCAACCAGCGGCTCGGGGGCGACGAGGACGGTGCGCATCCCCATCCGGTGCGGTTCCAGCAGGTTGCGCGGATCATCCTCGAACATCGCGCCACGCCCAGGGTCGAACCCGTCAAGCCGGACGATACAATCAAAGGCATCGCGGCGTGGTTTTGGCAAATATCCGGCTTCTTCAATGCCATAGATCGCGTCAAACAGGCCGGAAAGGCCGCGCCGTTCCAGCACGCGGGTGGCATAAAGCGTGTCGGCATTGGTGAAAACGATGCGCCGACCCGGAAGCGCGGCGATGCGGTGGGCAAGGGCATTGTCGCGGGAGAGACCCGAGAAATCGATATCATGCACGAAGGCCAGAAAATCTGACGGATCAATATCATGGCCGGACATCAGCCCGGCAAGCGTGGTGCCGTGTTCCTGCCAGTACCCATGGCGCAGCGCATCGGCGCTGGCCTCGTCGAGGCCAAGATTGCGCATCACCCAATCGGTCATCTTGCGCTCGATCTGGGGAAAGAGGCAGGCCCCGGCGGGGTAAAGCGTGTTGTCGAGGTCAAAGACCCAGGTGCTGATATTGCTGAAAGCTTCGTTTGGCATGGGCTTTCTTAGCATGGACGCGGGCGGGATGCAGCCGGAACTTGCGCGCAGTCGCGAGGCTTCGGGACGGGGCGGGCTTGCCTGCCGTCGTTCCCGCCTCTAGGGTTCCCGGCCAGGGTTGCGGGGCGTGCGCTTTCTGGCCGGCTGTGTTGGCCCCGGGGCGAGATCATGGCGCCGCGATGATGCGCGAACAGGAGCGGGTCCAGTGCAGAAAGACGCCTATACGCTGATCCTTGAAGCGATCGAAGCGCGTGAGTTCCGGCCCGGCGAGCGGCTGGTTGAAAGCGAGCTGGCCGAACGATTCGGGGTCTCGCGGACCCCGGTGCGCGAGGCGTTGCAGCGGCTCGAGACGCAATCGATGCTGAAACGCGACGGGCGCAGCCTGATCGTCGCGACGCTGGATCATAATCAGCTGGCAGAGCTTTACGCGGTCAGGACGGAACTCGAAGGCCTTGCCGCGCGGCTGGCGGCGCGTCACGCGACGGAAGAGGAAATCCGCGTGTTGCAAAGCATGGTCGCCGATGACCGTGCGCTGCTTGGCGGGGACCCGGCGGCGCTCAGCCGGGCGAATAAGCGCTTTCATCGCCAGATCCATCTTGCCAGCCATAACCGTTTTCTGGTGCAGCAACTGGATCTTCTGCACCGTTCGATGGCTTTGATGGCACAGACCTCTTTCGCCGCCGAGGGGCGGGACGGGGTCGCCCTCACGGAACATGAGGCGATTGTGACGGCGATTGCGGCGCGTGACGAAAACAGTGCCTGGACCGCGCTGAAAACCCATATCAGCCGGGCCTTTGAGACGCGTCTGAGGGTTGAGGCGGGCGAGCTGAAACTGCGCTGAACCTCATCCTGAGGGTTTCTTGCGGCCAGCACCGCAGCCGGCCTCTACAGTATCGAAGATCCCGTGGCTGGTCTTGTCCCAATAGAACGGGCGGGTGATCAGCTCCCACAGCGCCTTGAGACCGGCGAAGGTCGCGAGGGGCTGGTAGAAATGCAGGGTGAAGACCCAGAATTTCGAGATCCTGTGCCCGGCCTGTTTCAACGCCAGCCAGCCGAGGGTGAAATCGACCGCCGCAGAAAACAGGAAGGCGCCCAGCATCGCCCAGGTGAGGCCTGCGGGCAGGGCTTCGGCCAGGGGATGCGAAAACCCCAGAGCGATGATCCAGAAGCTCCAGAGCAGCGGTGCCAGCAGCGTTTGCAGCGCGGCGCAGAGGAACATCACCTGAAAGCCGAGGAAGGCGCGGGTTCCGACCTCGCGCCAGAGCCTGAGCGGACTGCGCATATGGACGATCCAGGTCATCATATGGCCCTTGATCCAGCGCGAGCGCTGTCTGACCCAGGGGAAGGGGCGGCAATTGGCTTCTTCGCGGGTGACCGTTGACAAAAGCCCGGTGCGGTAGCCGGCGCGCGCCAGCCGGATGCCGAGATCGGCATCTTCGGTGACATTATGCGAATCCCAGGCGCCAAGCTCTTCCAGCACATCTCGGCGAAAGAACAGCGTTGTCCCCCCGAGCGGCACCATCAGCCCGAGCCGTGCCACGCCAGGCAGAATCAGCCGGAACCAGGCGGCATATTCGATGGTGAACATGCGCGCGATCCAGTTGGTCGCCGGGTTATAATAATCCAGCACCCCCTGAATGCAGGCGAGACCCGAATCGCTCTGGCGAAAATGGGCGACGACGCGGCGGATCTGATCGGCTTCGGGCGCATCCTCGGCATCATAGACGCCGATAATCGCGCCCTGGCAGTGGTCAAGTGCCACATTCAGCGCGCGTGGCTTTGTCTTAACCCGGCCCGGCGGAACCACAACGATCCGCATCCAGGCCGGCAGGCCGGCGTTTTCCAGCGCGGCGCGGGTCGAATGGTCTTCCGCCTCGACCGCGAGCACCACTTCCAGCAGGTCGCGGGGATAATCGAGCCGGGACAGCCGTCGTATGAGGCGCGGCGCGATATCGCTTTCATGATAGAGTGCAACAAGGAGCGAGACCCCGGGCAGCGGCCCGGCCGCCGGGCAAGGCGGGGGCAGGGGGCGGTGACGCAGGGTGGCGATCGCGCAGACCAGTTTCATCAGCGTCGACAGCACCATCGAGCCAAGCGCCAAAAACAACAGTGAAAGCCCGGTGCTGATCGGGAAATTCGCAACGCTTGCCAGAAGGCTGGCCGCCATTGCGGCGGCGATCAGCCTGAGCCCGATCCCGCCCCAGTCGCGGCAGGAGAGATCGGCCGTCACCCTGGTCTCGGCGGTATGGGCAATCTGTGAGCCGCGCACCAGCATCAGCGCCCGGGCGATGGAAGCGGCAGGTGCCAGCGCCATCAGAACCGGGCCGATCTGTGCCTCGATCACCGGGCGCAGCCGGGCGAAAGCCTCGGGTCGCGAAGTTGCGACCATCGTCACTGCCCCGGCGCGCCGTAAGGGCAGAATGCCATGCCGTTGACAGAAACCAAGCCCGAGCCGGTCAATCGCGGCCGCTTCGGGTGGTGGGGACAGCGGATCGACAAACGGCGCGCCGAAATGGTCGCGGGCTGCGGCGAGGAGATCATCTTCGGCCAGGGTGCCATGCGGCGGAACGCAATCACCTGCTGCCGAACTGTGCCGTGCCGAAGCCGCAGAGCCGGGTTGTTCGGGCCGGATCAGCCCATGGCGCAGGAGTGCAATCGCGAAAGGATCCGGCCGCGCGTCAGAGCGCGTAGGCCGGTCCTGTGTGACGTCCGCGTGAAGGCCGCAGGGCTGACGAAGGGATCCGTTCCACCGCGCTTTTCGCGGCGTGACAGTCTCATACCCCAAGTCCAGGGGCGAGGCGCCACCGATACTGATCAAATGCCGAACCGTCATCGCACTGCGCATCCCGGGTCACTTCCGGGCCCGAGATTGCGCAGGGATCAGTTAACGGGCGGTTAAGTCTGATTGGTCGGGCCCGGAATACTCCGGGCCTGTACCCTCACAGGGCGCGGCGCGCATTCATTTCGGCCGCGAAACGCTCGAAGAGATAGTAGCTGTCTTGTGGGCCGGGGCTTGCTTCGGGGTGATACTGCACCGAAAACACCGGGCGGTCTTTGATGGCGATGCCGCAATTGGTGCCGTCGAACAGCGAGACATGGGTCTCGATCACGCCTTCGGGCAGGGTATCGGCATCGACGGTAAAGCCATGATTCATCGAGGTAATCTCGACCTTTCCGGTGGTCAGGTCTTTCACCGGATGGTTGGCGCCGTGATGGCCATGGTTCATCTTGCGGGTCTGGGCGCCAAGCGCCAGCGCCAGCATCTGATGGCCGAGGCAGATGCCGAAGACCGGCAGATCTTTCTCAAGGACGCCCCTGATCATCGGCACGGCATATTCGCCGGTCGCTGCAGGGTCGCCAGGGCCATTCGACAGGAACACGCCATCCGGTTTATGTGCCAGAACATCGTCGGCCGTGGCCGAGGCCGGCAGCACCACGACTTCGCAGCCGGTCGAGGCGAGGCAGCGCAGGATGTTCTTTTTCGCGCCGAAATCGACGGCGACGACTTTCGGGCCCGGGGCCGTGCGTTTGGTATAGCCCTCGGGCCAGGCCCAGCGTTTCTCATCCCAGGTGTAGCTTTGCGGGCAGGTCACGTCTTTTGCCAGATCAAGGCCGACAAGACCTTTCCAGGCGCGGGCCTTTGCCACCAGCGACTCGACGTCGAACCTGCCTTCCGGGTCATGGGCGAGGGCCACATGCGGGGCGCCCTGCTGGCGAATGGCGCGGGTCAGGCGGCGGGTGTCGATGCCGCCAATGCCGATCCGGCCGATCTTTGCCAGCCAGGACCTCAGATCGCCGGTTGCACGCCAGTTCGAGGGCTCGGTCGGATCCCATTTCACCACCATCCCCGCCGCCGCCGGGGCCACGGTTTCGTCATCCTCGGGCGTGATGCCGGTATTGCCGATATGGGGGAAGGTGAAGGTCACGACCTGGCCCGCATAAGAGGGATCGGTGATGATCTCCTGGTAGCCGGTCATTGCGGTGTTGAAAACGAGCTCTGCCACCGTCTCGCCGGTCGCGCCAAAGCCGTAGCCATAAAAGAGCGTGCCATCCGCCAGCACAAGACAGGCAGTAGGACGGGGTGCTGCATGCGGCATGATTGGCTCCGGAGCGTGAGAGGATTCTGGTGTGCTGGCTAAACGGGCGCAACCTATGCCTCTGCCAGGGCAGGGTCAAGGCTTTGGGGTCTTTGATATTGTTGTGAAAAATCAGTGTCTTGGTTCAAAGGTGGTGACTTGCCGGAATCGGTGCCGCATGGCAGATTAGACGCCGGACCGAGAAGGAGCCCCGCGATGAGCCTGCGCAACAGCCTGAATGAGGCGATGAAAGAGGCGATGAAGACCCGCGATTCTGCGCGGACCTCGACGCTCAGGCTGATCAATGCCGCGATCAAGGATCGTGACATTGCAGCGCGCGGCGAGGGGCGTGGCGATGAGGGCGTCGCGGACAGCGAATTGCTGGCTCTGCTGGGCAAGCTGGTGAAACAGCGCCAGGAATCCGCCCGTATCTATGAGGAAGGCGGCCGGCTGGAGCTGGCTGAAAAGGAACTTGCCGAGGTGAAGGTGATCTCGGAATTCCTGCCGCGCCAGATGGATCCCGAAGAAGCGGCGGCGGTGATCGACCAGACCATCGCAGCGCTTGGCGCGAATTCGATCCGCGATATGGGCCGGGTGATGGCGGAGCTGAAAGAGAAATACACCGGCCAGATGGATTTCGCGCAGGTCGGTGCCACGATCCGCGCCAGGCTGGCCTGAGGCCAGGTTCCGGGTCGGAGCCAGCCCGGCCCCGGCTCTGTTTTCTGAGGATCAGGCCCGGTCGGCAGCTTTCGCCCGGGCCAGCGCCTCGCGCAGCTCTTGCGCGAGCCTGCGGCGCTCTTCGGGGGTGAGGAAGGCGCCGAGTTCAACCTCGCGTTCACTGCCGCGCAGGGTCAGGTAATCCGGCACCGGCCCGCTGTTTTCCCCGTCATTCGGACAGAGATGCACGCTGACCCAATAGGGATTGGCCTCCCAGTTCTGGACCCGGCCACGCGGGCCGCGCCGGGTGAGGCTGATATGATCCCGGCTCAGCTGCAGATCTTCGGTGATGCTACGGTCGCTCCAGGACCGTTTCAGCGCCAGCCAGATCATCGTCAGTGTGATCAGAAGAAATGGCAGCAGCCCCCAGAAAACCGGCGTCGCAATCACGGAAAGCAGCGGCAGCGCGATCAGCGCGGCAGTGGCGCCGATGAACCAGGCAAAGCCCGGCCGGCTCAGTGCGGAATAGGGCACCAGGTGCAGATGTTCCGGCCCGTCTGCGGGCCTTGACCAGTGATAGGGCATGGCGGATCCGAACTGAACTTATGCCTGATCGTCTGATCTGTCGCATAAACCGCGTCGCCGCCAAAGGCAAAGGCCCCGGAGAAATCTCCGGGGCCTTTTCAGATTCAGGATTGTCACATCCGCTCAGTGGCTGTGCGAACGGTCCCAGTCCTCACGCTTGGGAAGCGTTTCGAACGTATGCTCCGGCGGCGGGCAGGGCAGGGTCCACTCCAGCGTGTCGGCATATTCGTTCCAGTAGTTGTTCTCGGTCACGCGGCGGCCTGCAAACAGGGTGTAGAACACGATGCCGATGAAGAAGAGGAACGAAGCAAACGAGATGAACGCGCCGATCGAGGAGATGTAGTTCCAGTATTCGAACTGCACCGGGTAGTCGATGTAACGACGCGGCATGCCCTGACGGCCAAGGAAGTGCTGCGGGAAGAAGGTCAGGTTCGCGCCGATGAACATCGCCCAGAAATGCAGCTTGCCTGCGAATTCCGGATATTGGCGGCCCGACATCTTGCCGATCCAGAAATAGACCCCGGCAAAGATCCCGAAGACGGCGCCCAGCGACATCACATAGTGGAAATGGGCGACGACGTAATAGGTGTCGTGGTAGCCACGGTCCAGCGGTGCCTGCGACAGCACAACCCCGGTCACACCGCCAACGGTGAAGAGGAAGAGGAAGCCGAAGGCGAAGAGCATCGGGGTTTTGAATTCGACCGAGCCGCCCCACATGGTTGCGATCCAGCTGAACACCTTGATGCCGGTCGGCACTGCGATGATCATGGTCGCCATCATGAAATAGCTTTGCTGCGAGAGCGACATGCCGACGGTATACATGTGGTGCGCCCAGACGACGAAGCCCAGAACACCGATCCCGACCATCGCATAGACCATCGGCAGATAGCCAAAGACCGGCTTTTTCGCGAAGGTCGCCACGACCTGGCTGATGATGCCAAAGGCCGGGAGCACGATGATGTACACTTCCGGGTGGCCGAAGAACCACAGGATATGCTGGTAAAGGATCGGGTCGCCGCCACCTTCGGGCACGAAGAACGATGTGCCGAAGTTACGGTCGGTCAGCAGCATGGTGATTGCACCAGCCAGAACCGGCAGCGCCAGCAGGATCAGCCAGGCGGTCACAAAGACCGACCAGGCGAACAGCGGCACCTTATGCATGGTCATGCCAGGCGCGCGCATGTTGAGGAAGGTGGTGATGATGTTGATCGAGCCGACGATCGAGGAAGCCCCCGACAGGTGAACAGCGAAGATCGCCAGATCCATCGAGAAACCGGCTTCTTTTTCCGAAAGCGGCGGGTAAAGCACCCAGCCCACGCCCGATCCCGGCTGCCCGTCACCGCCCGGCGCAAAGAGCGAGGCCACGGCCAGCGCGGTCCCTGCAACATAGAGCCAGTAGGAGAGGTTATTCATGCGCGGGAAAGCCATATCCGGCGCGCCGATCTGCAGCGGCATGAAATAGTTGCCGAAACCGCCGAACAGCGCCGGAATCACCACGAAGAACATCATCAGGATGCCATGCGCGGTGACGGTCACGTTCCACAGATGGCCGTTCGGAGTACATTCTCCGGGCGCCGCTGCGGTCAGACGCATTCCTTCGGCGCACATATACTGTACGCCCGGCTCCATCAGCTCCATCCGCATATAGACGGTGAAGATGACCGAGATCAGCCCGACGATTGCCGCCGTGAACAGATAGAGAATCCCGATATCTTTGTGGTTGGTGGACATGAACCAGCGGACGAAAAATCCGCGCTTGTCATGGTCATGCCCGTGGATGGCTGCATCCGCCATAGGCGTCTCCCGCTATTGCACTTCGGCCCCACGCCCGGGCTTACGCCAGTGGCTGGGGCCTCATTCCCTTGCTGATCCGTGTTTAGCGGGCGCGGCGAAGGGCCGCAACGATGAATTGATCAGGATCAAATTCGCCAGGAGGCAGGGCCCGGCCTGTGGCACGAACACACTGAAGTGCCGGGTTTTCGTGTCTCAGCCGTGGGGGGCAGGGGCATGACCCGTACGGATCAGCCAGGTTTTCCCGGCAGTTTCGCCAGCGGATGGTGATTATAGACGAGGTCTTTCAGCTCATCTTCCAGCACATGGGTATAGATCTCGGTGGTGCCCAGATCGGCATGACCCAAAAGCGTCTGGATCACCCGCAGATCGGCGCCCCCTGCCAGAAGATGCGTCGCGAAAGCGTGGCGCAGCACATGCGGAGTGACCTTTGCCGGCGAGATCCCGGCGGCAACCGCCATGGCCTTGATCAGCACGAAAAAGCTTTGCCGGGTCATATGCCCGTCTGCGCCACTGCCCGGAAAGAGGTATTTCGATACGGGCTGGCCAGCGGCTTTCTGGGCGGCCTCGCGCGTGTCCAACGCGGTCAGCCAGTCCGCAACCGCCGCGCGCGCCGGGGGCGAGAGCGGCACCATCCGTTCTTTATCGCCCTTGCCGCGGACAAGGATCATCGCCGGATTGCCGCGCACTGCCGCCTGGGGCAGGGTCACCAGCTCGCTCACCCGCATGCCGGTGGCATAAAGCAGCTCCATCAGGGCTGTGTTGCGCAGCCGGTCTGCCGGGCTGCGGCCATGTCCGGCTGCGGCATCCAGCAGCCGGGTGATCTCTTCGACCGAAAGCGTCTTCGGCAGGCTTTTCGATTTGCCGGGGCCGGAAATCCGCAGCCCGGGATTGTCCTCGCGCCAGCCTTCCTCAAAAGCGAAACGGTAGAGCTGGCGAATCGACGAGAGCCGCCGCGCGCGTGTTGCGGCCGAAAGCCCCTGGGCGTCGCAATGGACCAGATAGGCCTCGATGGTCATACGGTCGAGCGTCGCGATATCATGCCCCTCGGCCGCAACCCATTCGGCGAAATCCCTGAGGTCGCGGCCATAGGCAAGGCTGGTATTGCGCGCCGCGCCAGCTTCGGCTGCGATGGCATCGAGAAAGGTCGAGATCCAGCGCCAGGCCGGATTGACCGGCGGTTTCCCCCCTTTTGTGCCAGCTGTCGGGCCTGTCATCGGCTCAGCCCCGCCGCTCGAGGATCATCAGTTCCAGCGCGGTGCGGCGGGCGACATTTTCCAGCTTCACCTTGCGCAGCAGTGACAGGCCGCGTGTCACCCCCGAAACATTGCCGTCAACGCCACGCTGGATGTCTTCAATCGCCAGCAAAATCGCCTCGCCAAGCCGCATCCCTTCCAGAAGCATACGCGCCTCGTCGGAGATTTCCGGCGTCAGGAAGGCCGGGGCGATGGCGCGGCCCATCATATCCGGCGCACGCAGCCCAGTAATATCGCCAAGCGCCAGCCCCGTCAGGAAGATCTCGGTCTCGTCCAGCGCCTTATGCGCGCTGGCGATGGCCTCGTATTGCGGTGACAGCAATCCGATGCGGAAGGCGATCCGCGCGACATCCGGCGGCAGATCCAGCGCCGCCAGGGGGGGGCCGTAAAGCGAGGCGAAGGGCACTTCGAGCTCGGCTTCCTGCATCCTCGCCCAGACCGGCGGCAATGTCGCTGCAATCCGGGTCTTGTCTTTCGACTGCATTGCCGCATCGAAGGCCTGGAACGCATCGACCCGGTCCCAGACCCCGCCCGACGCCGCCGCGTCGCGTTCGGTATAAAGCCCGAGCAGGACATTGGGGGCGATGGTTCCGGCGCGGGTCAGCCGCTCGGCCGCCTCGATCTGGGCCTTCCAGCCCGATTGCGGTCCGATCTCGGCATAGGCGAAGGCAATGGGCATCCGCCCCGTGGGCATGGTCTCGCCAATCGCTTCGTAAAGCTTCCAGTCCAGCGGTGTCACCGGGCTGGGCGGCGGTGGCACGGCATCGGCCTCGAAAAGATCGGGGTCAAGAAAGCGCGACAACAGCGCGGTCTGCGCCTTGTCGACATCGCCAAGCTTATCGGCGCTGGTCAGGGTCAGCGCGGCCGCATCCCATTCCCCGCCACGGGCGAGGCAAAAGACATGGGCGGGCAGTGTCGGTGCCAGACCCGGGGCCTTTTGCATCCTCTCGCAGGCCTTGTCCTCGCGCCCGGTCAGGATCGCGATGTCGAAGGCGCGGCGGAACAGATCGGGTGTCCCATCCCCTGCAATGTCGATCAGCGCCGCTGCCTGTTCCAGCGCGCCGATCTGCAAAAGCTTGTCGATCCGGGCCAGAAGCAGGCGCCCGTCATTGCCGGCGTCAATCGGCGGATCGGCTTCGGCCAGCAACATGGTCAGGAAAAGCTGGCGGAGCGCCGGCAGGCTTTCCATCCGGTCGCGGATCACGGCGCGGGCAATCTCATCCGAGAGGCCCGCGCCCCAGAGATTGCGCGGCAGGCCCGAGACCGCCGGGGAAATCAGCCCGACGGAATCGGGCGAGGGGATATCGAGCGAGGTTGACGACACCGTCACCGGCAGCGCGCCTTCGCTGGTCACCGGTGGCTCGATGGTCTTGACCGGACCGGCAGGTTTGCCTGCTTTGCCCGCGCCCGGCGTGCTGACTGATTGTGACAGCCAGTCGATCGCCGACAGCGGATCATCACCGGCCGCAAAAGCCGGAGCGCTGCCCATGCTGCAGGCGAGGCCAACGACCCCCGACGCCATCAGCCGGCGCAGAGCCCTCCCGGCGCCGGGATGCGGCGCGGATCGGGAAATCGCCCGCGGCAGCAGCGCGCAAAAGCGATCAACTCGCATCCAGCACCACAGGTTTTGTCACTTCGGCCGGTGTCGGTGTCATATCGACGAGATAGGCATAGGCGGCCAGCGCCGCAAAGCCGAGAATCGCCAGAACCAGCAATGCCTTGATAATCCGCCCCATAAACCAGTCCCTTTGTATTCGCCTGTCTCAGCGCTGCCTCGCGGACAGGTAATTCCTGCCGATCCGGTCCTTTTCCCGCCTGATCGTCTGCCCGCCGGGTGAATATATATGGCTTTCCGGCCAAGATCACGCCATTGGAGAACGAAAAGCGCGGCGGCTTACCGTGATCCCCGCCGCGTTCACGCGATGGTGAAGGCAATGTATCGACTGAAAAAGACCGTCGCCATGGTCGGTATGATGGGGGCGGGGAAAACCGCCGTCGGAACGGCGCTGGCGAAACTGCTGAAAGTGCCCTTTGTCGATTCGGATGAGGAAATCGTCAAAGCAGCGGATCGCAGCATTGCCGAGATCTTTGACCGCGATGGCGAGCCGTTCTTTCGCGACCGCGAATTCGAGGTGATCGGCAGGCTGTTGCGCGGCCGCCCGGCGGTGCTCTCGACCGGGGGCGGCGCCTTTCTGGCTGTCCGCAACCGCGACCAGATTGCGGAACACGGGATCTCGGTCTGGCTGAAGGCCGAGCCCGAAGTCCTGTGGCAGCGCGTGCGGCACAAGACGACGCGGCCCCTGCTGCGCACCGCCAATCCGCGCCAGACGCTTATGGAGCTTTGTGCCGCGCGCGAGCCGTCTTACCGGCTTGCCGATCTGGAAGTGGATTCGGCGGCCGGCCTTTCGGTCGAACAGATGGCGGCGCGGGTCGTCGGGGCGCTGGTGACGCGCCCCGATGTGCTGGAAGAACTCTGACGGGAATCCGGAGAAGAACATGTTGAATATTGTGCCGGTCAATCTGGGCGAGCGCTCCTATGAGGTTCGGATCGGCTCTGGTCTGATCGATAATGCAGGTTCGGCAATCCTGCCGATGCTGCGCAGAAAGAAGCTGGCCGTGGTCACCGATGAGACGGTCGGCGCGCTGCATCTGGAACGGCTAAGGGCCGGTCTTGCCATTATCGGCATTGAAATGTCCCATATGGCACTGCCGGCGGGCGAGGCGACCAAGTCCTGGAGCTCTCTGTCGCAGACCGTCGAATGGCTGCTGGAGCAAAAGGTCGAGCGCAAAGATGTCGTGGTCGCTTTTGGCGGCGGTGTGATCGGGGATCTCGTCGGTTTCGCTGCGGCCGTGCTGCGTCGCGGCGTTCGGTTCGTGCAGATCCCGACCTCGCTGCTGGCCCAGGTCGACAGTTCTGTCGGCGGCAAGACCGGGATCAACACGCCCCAGGGCAAGAACCTGGTCGGCGCCTTTCACCAGCCCTCACTGGTGCTGGCCGATATCGGTGTGCTGGAAACGCTGACACCGCGCGACTTTCTGGCCGGATATGGCGAGGTGGTGAAATACGGCCTTCTAGGGGATCCGCTGTTCTTTGACTGGCTGGAAACTGAGGGTCCGGCGCTGGCGCGCGGTGACCGCGAGGCTCGGCTGAAGGCAGTGACGCGTTCAGTCGAGATGAAGGCCGGGATCGTCGAGCGCGACGAGACCGAAGAAGGCGAGCGCGCGCTTCTGAACCTCGGCCATACGTTCTGTCACGCGCTGGAAAACGCGACCGGTTATTCCGGCCGGCTTTTGCATGGCGAGGGCGTGGCCATCGGCTGTGCGCTGGCATTCGAGCTGTCGCAGCGGCTTGGGCTTTGCGCCCAGGAGGCGCCGAGCCGGGTTCGCGCCCATCTCAAAGCGATGGGGATGAAGACCGATCTGGCTGATATCGAAGGCGATCTTCCCGATGCCGAGGGGCTTTTGCGCCTGATGGGCCAGGACAAGAAAGTGGTCGACGGCAAGCTGCGCTTCATTCTTGCGCGCGGCATTGGCGAGGCTTTCGTGGCCGATGATGTGCCGCCGGATATGGTGCTTTCGGTGCTGCGGGACGCGCTGGTGCGGCGCTGAGGCTTTACCTGCCAGAAAGGTTCGATATAATTGTTGAAACATAACGCATCGACCTGAGAGGCTGCCATGAAGCTCGGCTATATTTCTGCTGGCCCCGAGGGCGAAACCGACCTCCTGCTCCAGGACGTTGCGCGCCGCCTGAGCGCGCATGGTCTGACCCCGGCGGGCACGGTGCAGATCAATACGCTGCGCCCGGGGCGCACGAAAAGCGACATGGATCTCTGGGTTTTGCCCGAAGGGCCGCAGATCCGCATCAGCCTTGACCGCGGTGACGCGGCGACCGGCTGCCGGCTCGACACATCGGCGCTGGAAGAGGCGGCGGTGATCGTGGCGCAGCGGCTTGGCGCGGCGGATGTGCTGATGGTCAATAAATTCGGCAAGCAGGAGGCCGACGGCCATGGTCTCGCCGATTCCGTGGCCGAGGCGCTTGGGGATGGCAAGCCCGTGCTCTGCGGCATGGCGGATCACTTCCTCGAAGGCTTCCTGAACTACGCCGCCGGCCATGCCGAGGAATTGCCCCGCGATGCTGATCAGGTTTTCGCCTGGGTGCTGGAAGCGCATCAGGCCCGGCTCGCAACCGTCTGAGCTGGTCGGGGAAGGTCAAATCTTCGCCTCGGGGGCTGAAACTCCGATACCGTTCTTGACCGGCACCCGCCGTGATACGGCGACACGGCCTCCGGTCGGCGACCTGCGGCATCCGGGCCAGGTGCTGCAAGGCGGAATGACGCATCCTGACGTGACGCAATCCAGTCCTCTGCCGCGGTGGGGCTCCAGACGGCGGATGTAACGCTTGCAGAGGCTGATCCGCTGGTGGTCCTGATGGCATTCGCCTTTCGGCCATTGTCGGTATGGTCTTCAGCTGGTTCCCGGCTTCGCGCAGGGTGCGGATGGATCCTATCGAGGCACACAGGCATCCGGAGCGGCGGCTATGCGCCCAGGATGCGAGGAAGCTGTGGATGGATTCTCAACTGCGGTTTCCATCTGAGAACGGACATGGTAAGGTCCTGGCATGAAAGCAAAACACTCCGATCAGGCAGCAAGAATGACCCAGGCGCTCCGCGATGGCGGGGTGCGGGTGACCCGGCAGCGCGAGGCGCTGGTCCGGGTCCTGACCGAATCCGCCGATCATCCGGATGCGACCGAGCTGCACCGCCGCGCACAGGTGATCGATGACACGGTGTCTTTGGCGACCGTGTACCGAACGCTGACAGTGCTGGAGCGCGAGGGCGTGATCCATCGCCATTCATTTGAGAACGGCTCGGCCCGGTTCGAAGTGGCGGCGCAGGGGCATCACGATCATATCCTTGATCTCGACAGCGGCGAGATCATCGAATTCCACAGCGAAAAGATCGAGGACCTGCAGCGACGGATTGCGGCCGAGATGGGCTATGAGATCGTCCATCACCGGCTGGAGCTTTACTGCCGCAAAGTGTGAGCGGCCAGCGAGGCTGGGGGCGCTGACCCCCACGGCCTTCGGCCTCCCCCCGGAGCATCCGGGCCAGGAGGAAGGTTATTCGGCGGCGTGGCTGCGGTGTCGTGCCGGGGTGAGGCTGTCGAGCCTTTTGCTGAGGGTTTCGATGCGGGCAGCAAGTTCTTCGGCTGGTGGGGCCTCTGGTTCGCGCTCCGGGCTGCCGATCAGGCGGCCGAAGATCCAGGCGAAGAGGCGCGAGATATCGTCCATGATCAGGTAGAAGGCCGGCACGATCACGAGGCTGAGGACCGTTGAGACGATGATGCCGCCGGTGACCGCTATGGCCATCGGCGCGCGGAAGGTGCCGCCTTCGCCCACGCCAAGCGCCGAAGGCAGCATCCCTGCCGACATCGCGATCGAGGTCATGACGATGGGGCGGGCACGCTTATGGCCGGCCTCGACCACGGCGGCGATCCGCTCCATGCCGCGCGCGCGCATCTCGATGGCGAAATCGATCAGCAGGATGGCGTTTTTCGTGACAATCCCCATCAGCATCAGAATGCCGATCAGCACCGGCATTGAGACCGGGTTATTGGTGATGATCAGGGCGATGGCGACGCCTCCGACCGAGAGGAGCAGCGAGGCGAGAATGGTGATCGGCTGAATGACCGAGCGGAACAGAAGGATCAGCACCGAAAGGACCAGCATCAGCCCCATGATCATGGCATTGGCGAAACTGTCGAGAAGTTCGGCCTGGATCTCGGCATCGCCCGAGGGGCGCAGGATGACGCCTTCGGGCAGGTCAAGCGCCGCAGTGACCGCCTCGAACCGGGCGGTGGCGTCGCCAAGGGCCACGCCGGGGGCGAGGTCGGCGCCGATCTGCGCGACCCGGAGCCGGTTCAGCCGTTTGATCTGCGCCGGACCCTGCGAGATGGTGATATCGGCGACCGAGGCCAGCGGCACCAGAATGCCGGTGGCGGTCTGAACCTTCAGCGCGGCCAGCCGGTCCGGATCGCCGCGCGCCTCGTCATTCAGCCGCACCCGGATCGGGATCAGGCGATTGTCGATCGAGAGTTTCGCAAGAGCCGCATCGAAATCGCCGATGGTCGCGGTGCGCAGGGTGGCCGCAATGGCGCCGGTGGTGACGCCAAGCCGCGCGGCCTCGTCAAGGCGGGGGGTGACGCGGATCTCTGGCCGGGGCAGAGTGGCCTCGGTTGAGACATTCATCAGGAGCGGCTCGCCGGTCAGCGCGCTTTCCAGCTGTTCGATGGCCTTGTTCAGCGCATCGGCGTCCGGCGAGAGGATGTCATAGGCGAGGGGGCGGCCGCCCGGTCCTCCGGGGCCCCCGAGCTTGAAGGCGCGGATATCGGGAAGAGTGGCAAGACGGGCAAAGACTTCGGCCTCGATCACGTCCTGGGGGCGGGTGCGGGTGTCAGAAGGCGGCAATGTGGCCCAGGACCCGATCAGCGGCAGCTGGCCCATCACATCTGAGAGCCTTCGCAGGAGGCTGACATCGCGGCGTTCCAGCAGCACGGTGATGGTGGCGCGGCGCAGTTCGCGGTCGCCCAGAGGCGATGCGCCGCCGGTGACGAGGATATGTTCGATGCCTTCGGTCCGGGCGATGGCGGCGCGCATCTCGTCGGTCACGCGGTCGGTTTCTGCGAGACCCGAGCCGGGCGGCAGTTCGACCGAAATGGTGAAGCGGCTTTCGTCATCGGGCGGGAAGAGGTTGCCGGGAATCCGTGACATGGCGATCACCGATCCGGTCACCAGCACGATGGCAAAGATCAGGGTCAGGTAGCGGGCGAGAAAGCGCCAGCGGCCCATGCGGGCAGGGCCGGTGCTCAGTCTTACGAGCCGCATGTAGAAGCGCATCACCGGACCATCCCGATGGTCATCCGTATGGCCGTCGGCATCTTTCGGGCGCATGATATAGGCCGACATCATCGGTGTGATCAGCCTGGCAACCAGCAGGGAGAAGAACACCGCAACCGCGACCGTCAGCCCGAATTGCATGAAATACTGGCCGGGAATGCCGGGCATGAAAGAGACCGGCACGAAAACCGCGATGATCGTCGCAGAGGTAGAAATCACCGCCAGACCGATCTCATCCGCCGCATCAATCGAGGCGCGCCAGGGCGATTTTCCCATCCGCATATGCCGCGCGATATTCTCGATTTCGACAATCGCATCATCGACGAGGATCCCGGTCGCCAGCGTCAGCGCGAGGAATGACAGAAGATTCAGCGAAAAGCCGATCATATCCATCACAAGGAAGGTCGGCACCGCCGACAGGGGCAGCGCGACCGCGGCGATAAAGGTCGCGCGCCAGTTCCTGAGAAAAACCAGCACGACCAGAACCGCAAGGATCGACCCCTCGATCAGCGTATCAAGGGCGGCCTGGTAATTGCCCTGGGTATAATAGACCTGATCGTCGATCAGGGAAATCTGCACCTCCGGGTGATCAGCACGCACCCTGGTCAGTGCCTCGGCCACAGTGGCCGCAACCGAGACCTCGGATGCGCCTTTCGAGCGGTAGACCGCCAGCGCCACCACCGGATTGCCGTCCTGGCGCACAAAGCTCTGCGGATCGCTGTAACCATCGCGGACCTCGCCCAGATCGGAAAGGCGGACGAAACGGCCATTCGGCAGCGCGATGGTCGCATCCGCCAGCCCCTGTACCGTCTGCTGGTTCCCCAGCGTGCGGATCGCCTGTTCGCCACCGCCAAATTCGGTCTTGCCCGATCCGAGATCGGCATTGGTCTGGGCCAGTTGCTGGCTGACCGCAAGCGCAGTGATGCCGTAGCTGCCGAGGCGCAGAGGGTCGAGATCGACGCGGATCTCGCGGTCGACCCCGCCATAGCGGCTGACCTGGCCCACGCCGGGCCGGCCCTGCAAGGCGCGGGTCAGCGTGTCATCGGTGAACCATGACAACTCCTCGATGGTCATGGCCGGAGAGGAAACCGCGAAGGTCTGGATCGCCTGACCCTCGACATCGACTTTGGTGACGATGGGGGTCTCGACATCGGCCGGCAGATCGCCGGTGATGCGGTCAATCGCATCCTTGACGTCCTGGACCGCCGTTTCGGTCGGGATCTCCATACGAAATTCGATCAGCGTGGTCGAAAGCCCGTCCGAGATGTTCGAGGTGACATTCTTCACCCCGTTCAGCCCGGCGACGGCATCCTCGATCTCTTTGCTGACCTGGGTTTCCAACTCTGCGGGTGCGGCGCCGGCCTGGGCGACGGTGACCGAGACCAGCGGCAGGTCGATATTGGGAAAGCGCGTGATCGGCAGCCTGTTGAAGCTTTGCCAGCCAAGCGCCATCAGCAGGACAAAGGCAAGGATCGGCGCGACGGGGTTGCGGATCGCCCAGGCAGAGAAATTCATCAGATAGTCCTCACTGCGCCGGGGTCGGGCTGGCCGGTTCCCGGGGAGCCGGATTTTTGGGCGCCGGCGCTGCGGCGGGTGATGCTCCCGTGACCGGATTGACCTTCTCGCCAGGGCGGATGAAGGCGCCGGCGCGGGTGACGACCAGATCACCGGGCTGCAGATCGCCCGCCGCAAGCCCCGCAAACCCCTGATCGCGGATCATCACAACCACCGGGATCTCTTCGACGATCCCGCCCCGTATCCGCAGGAGCATCTCGCCGCCCTCTTTGCTGCTGATCGCCGAAAGCGGCACGGCGGGCAGGTGATCCTGCGCCAGCGTTATCGTCGCTTCGGCAAACATGCCGGTCCTCAGAGAGGGCTCGGGCGGCAGGCTGATCCGCGCGCGGCCCTGACGGGTGGTGGTGTCGATGGCGGGTTCGATCAGGCGCATCGTGCCGCCGGGCATGTCGGCGAGGCCGGCGGCGCGCAGGTGCACAGCCTGGCCGGCGCGCAAGGCGGGCAGCGCAGCCTCTGGCACATCTGCGCGCAATTCCAGGGCGCCGTCTTTTTCCAGCACGAACATCGGCATCCCTTGCGCCGAGGCGACCGCGCCGATGGTGGCATTCCTTGCAGTGATGCGCCCGCCATAGGGGGCCGTTACTTCGGTCCGGGTCAGCATGAGATCGACATTGGCAAGCTGCGCTGCCGCAAGATCGGCCTGAGCCTGTGCAGCCGCCAGGGTCTCATGCGCCAGATCAACCCGCGCTTCGGCCGCCTGGAGCGCCGCCGAAGCGCTGTCGGAGGCCGCCGAAGTCGCGGTGCCCTGAGCCTCAAGCCTGGCAGTGCGTTCGGACACGCGTTTTGCCTCGTCCCGCGCGGCGCGGGCCTCGATCTGCTGCGCCTCGGACTGGGCAATCGCCGCCTTTGCCTGGGCCAGACCCGCAAGGCTTTGTGCGCGCTGGAGGTCGAGCGACGATGAAGACAGCACCGCCAGAACCGCGCCGGTTTCGACATAGTCGCCGATATCGGCGCGCAGTTCCTCGATGGGCTGCCCTTCGATCAATGGTTGCACCTGGACCTCTTCGACCGCAGCGATCAGCCCGGTGACGATCAGGCGCTGGGTTAGATCCTGCATCGTGACCGGGGTGACATGGATCGCCGGCAGGGCAATCCCGGGCGCAGGCTGGTCTTCTGCCAGAAGCGGGAAAGCGGGCAGGGCGGCAAGGGCGGCAATCGCAAGAAGCTGGCGCATCGGTCAACCGTGAGCAGGAGCGAGAGGGATATCGTCAAGGATCTGGTCAATGCTGCGCCGGATCAGCTGGGACAGCATCGGGTCGGGGCTCAGGTCAGAGCGCTGGCCATAGCCGCGCAGCACCAGGACCACAAAGCGGGCCTGCGAGCTGAAACGCGCGCGGCATGTCTCGGGAGAAAGCCCGGAGACGGCGGCGAAAACCTCAAGCAGCATGTCGCAGACGGTTTCTTCCATCCGCTGGCAGGTCGTGGAGATCTCGGATTGCCGGAGCGCGCTTGCCGATATCTCAGCCGCCAGCCGGCAGTCATCCGGGCCTGTCTCTTCGAGATGCTGCGCGATGCCGGCGCGCAGCGCCGCCATCTTGTCGGGCGCCGCCAATATGGCCTGGAACTGCACACGCACCTCATCGACATCCTGGGCAACCAGTGCTTCGACGATCGCGGTTTTCGACGGGAAGTAGCGGTAGAAGTTACCGACGCTCATTCCGGCAGCGCGGGCGAGGTCATTCATCGAGGTGCCGTCAAACCCCTTCGCGGCAAAGGTGCTGCGGATCGCGGTGAGGATCCCGGCGGTACGGGGCTGGTTCGGGCTCTGACCCGGTGCGGTTACGGCAGGGGATTCCATCAGGAGCTTTCTTGCGGCACAGGAAGGGGCAGGGCGTGAATGAACGTTCATTCTCATAATGCGGACCGCAAGCGACTCTGCAAGTGCAAATCCTGCCGGACTGTGGCAGAAGCCGCCCATATGGGCCGGTGGCGGGCGAAAATCCGCAGGAGTGGCCCAGGATGCGGCAGGAGATGGTGATGCAGGAGCGGTTCTCGTTCGAGGTGAAGGCGACAGATGGCGCGGCGCGGCTGGGGGTGATCCATACGCCCCGCGGCGATATCCGCACGCCTGCTTTCATGCCGGTCGGCACGGCGGCGACGGTCAAGGCGATGATGCCGGAGTCGGTTGCCGCGACCGGGGCGGATATCCTGCTCGGGAATACCTATCACCTGATGCTGCGCCCCGGGGCGGAGCGGATCGACCGCCTTGGCGGGTTGCATAAGTTCATGAACTGGCAAAAGCCGATCCTCACCGATTCCGGCGGCTTCCAGGTCATGAGCCTCGCGGGGCTGAGGAAGCTGACCGAAGAGGGGGTGAAGTTCTCTTCCCATGTCGACGGCTCAAAACACATGCTCTCGCCCGAGCGCTCGATGGAGATCCAGAAGCTGCTGGGATCGGATATCGTGATGTGTTTCGACGAATGCCCGGCGCTGCCGGCGACCGAGGAAGAGGTCGCGAAATCGATGCGGCTTTCGATGCGCTGGGCACAGCGCTCGCGCGATGCCTTTGGCGACAGGCCTGGCCATGCGCTGTTCGGGATCATGCAGGGCGGCGTTACCCGCGATCTGCGTGAAGAATCCGCCAAAGCCCTGACAGAGATCGGCTTTGACGGCTATGCGGTCGGCGGCCTCGCCGTGGGCGAGGGGCAGGAGGCGATGTTTGGCGTTCTCGACTATGCGCCAGGCTTCCTGCCAGAGGATAAGCCGCGCTATCTGATGGGCGTCGGCAAGCCCGATGACATCGTCGGCGCGGTGGAGCGCGGCATCGATATGATGGACTGCGTGCTGCCGTCGCGGTCGGGCCGGACGGGCCAGGCCTGGACCCGGCGCGGTCAGGTGAATATCAAGAACGCCCGCCATCAGGACGATCCGCGCCCGCTGGACGAGGCATGCACCTGCCCGGCCTGCCGCAACTATTCCCGCGCCTATCTGCACCATGTGCTGCGGTCGCAGGAGATCATTGCCTCGATGCTGCTGACCTGGCACAACCTGCATTACTATCAGGAACTGATGGCCGGCCTGCGTGAAGCCGTCGGGGCAGGGCGGCTGTCAGCTTTTGTCGCAGATTTCCATGCAAAACGGGCAGAGGGCGATATCGAGCCGCTCTGACCGGGTGCCAGCCACAGAATTCAGCGCGGCGGCATTTGTGGGGTGCCCGTGGCGAGCAGGGAACGGTCCGGGCGCCCGTTTGCCCGTGCGGCGTAGCCGTCATTCACCTCGCGGGCGATGCAGCTCAGCGCCATACCGAGGCGCAGCATCGGATATGCGCCGCGGACAGTTTCCTGCCAGGAGATCTTGCTGCCGCCACCTGGGTCGGGACTGAGCGTGAAAGACAATGTGCCACCGCGCGCCGGGAAGGCTGCTTTCCCATCGGGATCCCAGAAGTTCATTTCCATGCTGATCTGCCGTCCGGGCATATAGTCGTGGACGGTGACCAGATGCGGGGCCTCGCCTTTTCTTTGAAGCATGAAATCGGCGCTGATCCCCTCGGGGGCGGCACTGACAGTGCTTTCGGGGTAAAAATAGCGGTCCAGCTGTCCAGGCAGCGGGTAAAGCAGCTTCCACGCCTCCTCGGGTGGTTCTGGTGAGGTGAAGCGACCCCGATATGGGCCTGCATTGCTGCGCATCCAGTCCGGGCAGGGGCCGATTGAAAAACGACAAACAAGGCAGAAACAGGCAAAAAGGATGCTCCACTCCGCCCAGCCTGCAACCTCGCCCCAATGGGTCAGGTCGCGCGGCTTTGGAAGGTTCGGACCGATCAGCGCCATCAGCGGTGGCATGATCCGTTCCAGGACCGAGACGATCAGCGCTGTCAGGGCGAGGGAGATGGGCAGGACCTCGATCACGTCGAGAAAGCGCTGCGTGAAAGCCGCAAGAAGCGCGGTGCACAGAGCGATAAAGCCAAAACTGAGGACGGCGATGGCAATGAGCCCCTCTGGCGTTTGCAATCTCTCGACCATGCCCGCGTCGAACTGGTCCATCGCATAAAGGGCATAGCAAAGCGTCAGGGTCAGCAAGGTGCCACCGAAGAGCATGCGCTTATACTGGTGAATGATCCGCCTGAGCATGACCCGGCTCCTGGTTGGTGTCACCTTTTTGTTATCCGGCTTCCGGGCGATGATGTGGCGCGAACAGGGAAAAAATGTCCCGGCCCGGGCTTTGGTGGGGATGGAGTTCCGGGTCACTTGGCTATTTCGGATGCCAACCCCTCTTGCAGAGCCATGCCCGCACGCTATTCTGCCTTGCTGACCCCGCGAGAGGGGGGAGACTTGAATTCATACTGTGGTCAACACAGATTAACAGGCGATCCGATGGAGATGGCGATGGCTGCCGATACCCGGGGCCGCACTGTCTGCCGAAATGAAGGATGAATGATGAGCGATATCAGAACCTCCACTTACCCCGTCCTGCCGCTCCGCGACATCGTGGTCTTTCCCCATATGATCGTGCCGCTTTTTGTGGGCCGGGAAAAATCGGTGCGGGCGCTGGAAGAGGTGATGCAGGATGATCGCCAGATCCTCCTGTCCAGTCAGCTTGACCCGACCGTTGATGACCCCTCGCCCGAAGGGATCTACCGCACTGGCGTGCTTGCCAATGTGCTGCAACTTTTAAAACTGCCCGATGGCACCGTGAAGGTGCTGGTTGAGGGCAAGTCGCGGGTGAAAATCACCGATTTCATCGATAACCCGTCTTACTTCGAGGCGAGCGTCGAGCCGCTGTCGGAAGAGACCGGCGATCAGGAAGCGGTCAATGCGCTGCTGCGCGCCGTTGGCGAAGAGTTTGAACGCTACGCCAAGATCAAGAAGAACATCCCCGAAGAGGCGATGGCTGCTGTCTCCGACACGCGCGAACCGGCGCGGCTGGCGGATCTGGTGGCCGGTCATCTTGGGATTGATGTGGCGCAGAAACAGGATCTTCTTGAAACCCTGGTGATCTCCGAGCGGCTTGAGAAGGTTTACGGCCAGATGCAGGGCGAGCTTTCCGTCCTTCAGGTCGAGAAGAAGATCAAGACCCGCGTCAAGACCCAGATGGAGAAGACGCAGCGCGAGTATTATCTGAATGAGCAGATGAAGGCCATTCAGAAGGAACTCGGCGATGGCGAGGACGGCCAGAACGAGATTGCCGAACTGGAAGCGCGGATCGCAAAGACCCAGCTGTCCAAAGAAGCACGCGAAAAGGCCGATGCCGAGGTCAAGAAGCTGAAATCGATGTCGCCGATGTCGGCCGAGGCCACCGTTGTGCGCAACTATCTCGACTGGCTGCTGGGCGTTCCCTGGGGCGTGAAGTCGCGCACCAAGAAGGATCTGCCGGCCGCGCAGAAGGTGCTCGACAGTGATCATTACGGGCTGGAAAAGGTCAAAGAGCGGATCGTCGAATATCTCGCCGTTCAGGCGCGGGCGACGAAGCTCAAGGGCCCGATCCTCTGCCTCGTCGGCCCGCCCGGCGTGGGGAAAACCTCGCTTGGCCGTTCGGTCGCGAAAGCCACGGGTCGTGAATTCATCCGCATCTCGCTTGGCGGCGTGCGCGACGAATCCGAGATCCGCGGACATCGGCGGACCTATATTGGCTCGATGCCCGGCAAGATCATCCAGGCGCTGAAAAAGGCAAAGACCACCAACCCGCTGATCCTGCTCGATGAAATCGACAAGATGGGCCAGGATTTCCGGGGCGATCCGGCATCCGCACTGCTGGAGGTTCTTGATCCGGAACAGAACGGCACCTTCGTGGACCACTATCTGGAGGTCGAATATGACCTCTCGAACGTGATGTTCATCACCACGGCGAACTCCTACAACATGCCGGGGCCGCTGCTTGACCGGATGGAGATCATCCCGCTTTCGGGCTATACCGAAGACGAGAAACGCGAGATCGCGAAGCAATATCTGCTGCCCAAGCAGGTCAAGGCGAATGGCCTGAAGAAGGGCGAATTCGCTGTCCCGGACGAGACGCTGAACCATGTCATCCGCTATTATACGCGTGAGGCAGGGGTGCGGAATCTTGAGCGGGAAATCGCGAAACTGGCGCGGAAATCGGTGACCGAGATCCTGAAAGGTCAGTCGAAATCCGTCGATGTGACGCCCGCCAAGGCCGAGGAATATCTTGGCGTGCAGCGTTACCGCTACGGTCTGGCCGAGAAGGAAGATCAGGTCGGTGTGGTCACGGGGCTTGCCTGGACCTCTGTCGGCGGTGATCTGCTGCATATCGAGGCGCTGAAACTGCCCGGTAAGGGCCGTATGAAGACGACCGGCAAACTCGGCGATGTGATGAAGGAATCCATCGACGCGGCCTCCTCCTATGTGCGCTCGATCAGCCCGCAGCTGGGGATCAAGCCGCCGAAGTTTGACACGGTGGACATTCACGTTCACGTGCCGGATGGGGCGACGCCGAAAGATGGGCCTTCCGCAGGTCTCGCGATGGTGACGGCGATTGTCTCGGCGCTGACCGGTATTCCGGTCCGCAAGGACATTGCCATGACGGGTGAGGTTTCCTTGCGCGGAAATGCGATGCCGATCGGGGGCCTGAAAGAGAAACTGCTCGCGGCACTTCGGGGCGGCATCCGCACGGTGTTCATCCCTGAAGAGAACGAAAAGGATCTCGCCGAGATCCCTGCCAATGTGAAAGAGGGCCTGGAGATCGTGCCGGTGACCCATGTGCGTGAGGTTCTCGCCCGCGCCCTGACCCGTCAGCCCGAGCCGGTTGACTGGGATGAGGCTGCCGAAGAGGCTGCCGCGGCCGCCCGCGCAGCGGAAAGCCGCGACCGGGCTCAGGTCGCTCATTGATCACTGCCTGACAGGCTGACAGCAAAGACGGCGCGGCAGGCCCCACCTGCCGCGCCGTTTTGTCTTGCGCTGCTGCAATTTCATTGGCGGGCCAAGGGGCGGATGGATAAGCTCGGTGCAGGTGAAACATATGCGGGAACTTGGCCATGCCAGCGCTTAAAACTGCGGTGAAACCGAAGGCGACCCCGGCCAGAAAGGCGCGGCCCGCCAAAGCGGCAAAAGCCCCGGCTGCGCCGGCGGACAAGGGCGGTGAAGAGGCCCGGGTGAAATCCGCGGGGCTTAAGCTCAGGGAGCTGCTGGTCCGTGTGGCGGAGCAGAGCGACGCTCCGAAAAAGACGCAGCGTGAAGTGTCCGAGGCTGTTCTGGCGGTGCTTGGAGCCGCGCTTGCGGCCGGAGAAGAGCTGAACCTGCCCGGTCTCGGCAGGCTCAAGGTGGTGAAATCATCGGATAAATCGGGCGCGACAGTTCTGACTGTAAAAGTGAAGAACGCCGGAGAAAAGAAAGAGGCAAGCGGGAAAGAGCCTCTTGCGGAGGACGGAGAGGATAGCTAAAAGCCCCTCACCGGGCGATTAGCTCAGCGGTAGAGCGCTTCGTTCACATCGAAGATGTCAGCGGTTCAAATCCGTTATCGCCCACCATTATTGGCCCAGCAAACTAAGGAAATCCCTTGTTTTGCTGGGCATTTCCCATTCTACCGTTGCAAACTCTGTTACAAAACGGTTCTGTGATGGCTGGCGCACAACGATACCTTCTTAACCGCGATGGCAGATTCTTCGCCCGACTTGTGGTGCCGAAAGACTTGCGGGCGGCTCTGTTGCACAAATCGGCTGAGGGATTCATCTCGAGAATTCATCATGGTAGCTAGGCGGCATAAGCAGACCTACGCCCCCCCGCCTACAAGACCAGGAATTGGCCCGCCTATAACGAGGCGCTCAAGCGCCGGGGTTCGCTGACGATCTGGTTCGATCCCGCCATGATCTGGGAGGCCGCGCCGATGGGCAAGCGTGGGCGGCATCCCGACTACAGCGACGCCGCCATCCAGACCTGTCTGACGATGAAGGTGCTGTTCGGGATGGCGCTGCGCCAGACGACCGGCTTCGTCGAGAGCCTGCTACGGCTGATCGGCCTGGACTGGGCCGTGCCCGACTTCAGCACGCTGTCGCGGCGCCAGAAGGCTCTGAAGGTCAACATTCCCTTTCGTGGTTCGGACGGCCCCTGCACCTGCTGGTCGACAGCACCGGGATCAAGGTCGAGGGTGAAGGCGAGTGGAACGCCCGCAAGCATGGCGGCTCGAAACGCAGAGTTTGGCGCAAGATCCACATCGGGATCTATGAGAAAACCCTGGAAATCCGTGCAGCCGAGTTCACCACCAGCAATGTGGGCGATGCGCCCTTGCTGCCCGAGATGCTCGACCAGATCCCGCCCGAGCAGGAGATCGCAACCGTCACCGCCGATGGTGCCTTCGACACCCGCAAATGCCATGAAGCCATCGCCGCCCGAGGGGCCGCCGCGATCATCCCGCCCCGTAAGAACGCCAAGTATTGGACGCCCGACACCCCCGGGGCCATCGCCCGCAACGAGATCCTGCGCACTTCGAAGCGGGTCGGGCGCATCATCTGGCGACGATGGAGCGGCTACCACCGTAGAAGCCGAGTAGAGACCAAGATGCACTGCGTCAAACTGCTGGGCCAGCGCCTGTCAGCCAGGGACTTCGACCGTCAGGTTGCAGAGTTCCAAGTCCGCGTAGCCGTCCTGAACGGCTTCACCGCACTTGGCACACCTATCACAGAGGTTGCAGGATAGGTCTATCTGCGGAAGGGGGCAGTCCGGTCAGCAGCCGATTTGTGCAACAGAGCCGCGTCTTTAGTGTTGTTGGTTTTCCGGCATTATTTCCGCCGATCAATGTTGTGACGCTGTCAAGATTTACTGACATGTGAGCTACTGACCGGAGGTTTTCAATAGTTATTTTAGAAATTCTCATTTTATTTCCCTGATGCTCTGCGCGCACCATGCTGCAATGTAGGGTTGAGCGTTGTCAATTTTTAATGCTCTGCCATCAGCCCGGATGGGGGTATCCCCGAACTTCCGCCCCTTTCAGGGAACCGGCGTGTGGTCCTTCGCGCAAGATACGCCGGAATATAACTTTTCAGTGACCAGCCCCAAGGATATCCAAGGGGCTGAACCTTTTTTAATGTTAGAAGAACTTCGAAATAACTTCCATCAGCACTGGGATGATAGAAAAGATCGAAGACACAACAGCTAGCCAATCCGTCCCAGTATCAAAATCAATGCTGCTCGAAAAGGTTTTCACCTTTGTTCCGCAAGGATATTCGGTTTCATTTTGCTTCGTTTTGTATTTTACCTTCATTATTGTTTCTCCATTCAATATCCGGAGAAACCTCAAAGTAGTTCATAATAAACCTCCTGTGTTTAGCGCCTCCGCGTAAATCACCATCCCACTACGACACCCTGCCGCAGCGTTGGTGCATGTAGTCTTAAGCAATGAAAATTCACGGTCAAGTTGTGTCAGAGCTTCTCTTTTCAGATTCACTCCCTGGCATGGAGGTGTTGTATTATAACAAAATCGTTTGTTGTGAGTGCTGCCATGTCCCTGTCTATCGCCCTTGACCGGGCGCATCTCGACCTTGCCGAAGGTGAATTTGGTGATGTCGACCCCGAACTGCTGACCCATTACGCCAATGTCGCGGCGATGTGGGTGGCGGCTTATACCGGCCAGCCCTTCACCGCTGACAATGCCCTGATGGTGCAGGCCGCGCTTCTTCTGGTGGCGCACCAGTATGAAAGTCGCGAGGGCGTGACCTTCGCCAGCCCGCACCAGCTTCCTTTCGGCGTCCATGATCTGCTGTCTCCCCTGAAAGAGCGCGTCACTGGCTAGGCTCACCACTTCGTCGCGGCGTTCCCGCTCGGCTGGATCACGTAGGCGAGTGAGAAGGGAGTCGTGCTGACGTGCGTATCGTCCTTAAGTTTCAATGCGCGAAATCGGCCTGTTCTACGAACATATTGCCCCAGGCGCGGTCGATCAGCTCGGGGCTCATCTGGTTCGGGATGCCTTCGAACTGACACATCGAGATCATCTGATCAATCAGGAAGGTCGGCTGATAATTCGCGAAATTCATGTCGATGGTCGGATATTTGACCTTCAGGAGATACATCAGCGCTTTTTCATCCAGCGGCATTTTCTTTTTGCGTGCAACCATCGCGAAGATCTTCAGGAACATCTCCTGGCTTGGACCATTGATGATGATCTTGAAGAAGATCCGGCGCAGAGCCGCGCCGTCGAAGATCTGGTTGGGGTGGAAGTTGGTCGAGAAGATCACCAGCGTGTCGAAGGGCACGGTGAATTTCTCGCCCGATTGCAATGCGAGGATATCGCGGCTTTCCTCCAGCGGAACGATCCAGCGGTTGACGATCTTTTGCGGCGGCTCGGCCTGGCGGCCAAGGTCATCGATGATGAAAATGCCGCCGGTCGCCTTCAGCTGCAACGGCGCCTGATAGGTGCGCGACACCGGATTATAGGCGAGGTCGAGCATATCGAGCGACAGCTCACCTCCGGTGATCACCGAAGGACGCTCGCAATAGACATAGCGGTTGTCGAAACGGTTCGAGGTGCGGCGCAGGCTGTTCGGGTCGTCGACCGCGGCCTCGGCTGCGGCATGGACGATCGGGTCATAGACCGAGATCACCTGGCCGGAATATTCAATCGCACGCGGCACATAGACTTTGTCGCCAATCGCTTTGCGGATCCCGTGCGAGATCGATGACTTGCCGTTGCCCGGGGGGCCATACATCAGGATCGAGCGGCCCGAAGTCACGGCCGGGCCCAGATTGCCGATCAGGTCCGGGGGCAGGATCAGCCCGCCCATACCAGCCATCAGCTGGTCACGGTTGAGCGAGATATTGCGGATCGACTGGCGTTTGATCTGTTCGCCATACTGATCCAGCGGCACCGGCACCGCGCCATAATATTCCGACTGGGCGAGCGCATCCAGCGCGCGTGCCTTGCCGGCGTCGGTCAGCTGATAGCCCATTTCATTGCCGGCATTGGCATGCATGGTGCCGGTCGCCTCCAAAAGGCGCTGACTGCGGGCGAGGTCGATCAGCTCCTGGGTCAGCGGCACCGGCAGCGAGATTGCCTGACTGATCTTCGAACAAAGATCAAGATTGGTGCGGAACATGGTCTTCAGCAGGATATCGCGCAGCATGACGATGCCTATGCCGGTATCGGCCAGCGAGCGCGGCGAAGGCGGTGCCTGGACGCCGGAGGTGACGCCATCTGGATTGGTCAGCTGCACATTCATCTTCCGCGTCCCTGTCTGTCTCTGTCCCACAGCCGGTCTGCGCCTTTGGCACTGCCGGAAAAGCAAAGGGCCGCCCCGGAGAGAGCGGCCCGTTATCGCTGCAGTTTGCAGGGAATAATGTCAGCCTTTGGGCAGGAAGGCGGCGAGAAGGTACAAAATCAGCATCAGCGCCAGCGCCAGTCCCATCGGGAATTTCTTCGAGGACCAGCTCACCCAGTCGGGCGAGGCACGCCGCACTGCGGGGATCATCCGCGCGATGCGCTGGCCCAGAAGGGCGGCGATCGAGCAGCCCGCATAGAGCATCGCAATCAGCCAGGGGTCGCCGCCGGAAAACACGCCGGCCATCGCGGCGCCGAATTTGGCATCCCCGGCACCAAAAAGGCCGACCGCGTTGCCGAAAAAGCCGAAGACCAGCACGATTGCCATGATCGCCCAGCCCCAGAGCCAGGTGTGCAGCCCAAGCGCCGGCCAGCCGACAACGGCATAGGCCGCAATCATCGCCAGACAGGCATTGTTGCGGATCTTCATGTATTTCAGGTCGGTATAAGAGACCCAGAGCGCAATCGGCAGGCAGAAGGGCAGGAACCACAGGGCCTGAGTGATGGTTGGTATTGTCATGGCTCAGTTGGTCACATTGTTGTCGAGGGCGGCCAGGCTGCGGGCGGCGGCTTCGAAATGTTGCGGATGGGTGTCGACAGCCTGCTGCAAGAGCCCCTTGCCGACCGAGACATCGCCTTGTTTGATCGCGGCCAGCGCCATGGTGTAGAGCAGCTCGGCCCGTTCGGTCTGGGTCATATCGATCACCGGCAGGTCGTATTTGCGCTGTGCGGCGCGCGACATGACGAGGTTATTTTTGGCGGTGAACATCGTCGGATCATAGGTCAGCGCCTGCGAGAATAGCCGCTCGGCGCCGGCGAATTCCTTGCGGGTCAGTTTCGAGAAACCCCAGTTATTGTAGATGCCCGAGGGTTTCGTGGTCAGACCGGCCGCGATTTCATAGAAGCTGTCGGCCTTTTTCCAGTTCTTGTCGCTGTCGGCGACCATCGCCTCCAGCCGGTAGCGGTCAAAGGTCTCATGGGTCGGCGGAATGGTCGCGAGCGTCGCCTTGGCCCTGGCCCATTCATTGGAGCGGATCTGCGCGTCTGCCAGCATCACCTTGTCTTCGGGATTACTGCCTTCCATGGTGACGATCCGTTCCAGCACCTGGGCAGCTTCCATCGGCTTGCCGGCGCGCACCAGCGATTTGCTGAGCCCGCGCATCAGATCGATCCGGCCCGGGTCCTTTTGCAGGGCACCCTGGAAATAGGCCACGGCCTCTTTGGGATCGCTGACCGTGAGCATGATGTCGTTGAGGTTCGCTTCATCAATGACATTGACGTCTTTGAGCGCGCGCTGAACCTGCGCGTCGGAATTCTTCTGGCATCCGGCAAGAAAAACTGCGCCCCCGAGGCACAGTGTCACAAAAACCAGGTGGCGCATTTTGCGTCCTTTTATCTTTTACTGCCCAATTCAGGCCTGGTTCCAGCCTTTGCCCGACGTCTCAGAGCTCTGTCAGAAGGACATATTGCCCCTTCTCGCGGCGCACGAGCTGGAATTCGCCCTTTTCCTCACTGGCGTCATCATACACCCTGTTTTCGGTCCGGGCGATAGCGAGTTTCAGATTGTCGCGTATCGAGTCCGATTGGCCACTGTCCAGCGCATAGGCCTGTTGGAAGACAAGCCGCGCTTCGCCAAGCTTGCCGCGCTCCATCAGCACGACGCCAAGGTTGTTCAGGGCAGGGACAAAGGTCTCATCCTGTTTCAGCGCATTGCGCAGCACCTGTTCGGCCTGGCCCAGCCGGCCAAGCGCCAGATTGGCCGATCCGATTGCGGAAAGCGTATCGACGCTGATCCCGTCTTCGGCGGCGGCACGGTAATAGGCTTTCAGCGCAAGCTCCGGCTCGCCCGCCGCCATCAGACGATGTCCGACAATCAACCCGTCAACCGCCGCGCCTTTGGGATTCACCCCGAAAGGCGTATTTCGCGACGCACCAGGACCGCCCGTATTTCCACAGGCGGCCAGCAGGGTCGCGATCAGCACAACACTGACCGCAAATCTCAAACCAACACGCTCAATCCCGACCTCACTTGCCGCCCATTTGCCCCAGCATGGTCACGATACCCCAGACCGAAGGCCCGATCAGGATAATCAGCAGCGGCGGAACTGTGAACATCATAGTTCCCAGAGTGAGCTTCGTAGGCAGCATATTTGCCTTTTCTTCGGCCCGCATCACACGCTTGTCCCGCATATCGGCGGAATAGACACGCAGGGCCTCGGCGACGGGCGTCCCGAAGGTCGCCGATTGCACCAATGTGGTCACGAAAGAGGCGACATCCGGGATGCCGACCCGGTCGGACATATCGCGCAACACCTGTGTGCGTTCCTTGCCGGCCTTGACCTCCTGGGCGACCAGGTCGAATTCATCGGCAAGGGCAGGGTAGCCGGCGCGGCTTTCACGGCCGACGCGGATGATCGACTGGTCAAGCGACTGACCTGCCTCGACGCAGACCAGCATCATGTCCAGCGCATCGGGAAAGCCCTGGATGATCTCGGTCTGGCGCATGGCGACCCGCTTTTCGATCCAGTATACCGGCAGGTAATAGCCAATAACCCCGGGCAGCGCGCCATAGATCAGCAAACTGGTGGTCGAGGTCTCATCGGTCGAATTGATCAGCGCGAAAGCCACACCCAGCACAAGGCCGCCAAGACCAAGCACCATTTTGGCGGCGTGGAACAGGCGCACCGCGCCCTTGTCGGGATAGCCCGCCCGCATCAGTTTCAGACGCAGCGCAGAGAGTTCTTCGGCCTTTTGCGGCTCCAGCAGATGGGCGTATTTCTCAAGCCGGTCGCCCGAGCTCATGCGGCGCAGGCGGTTTGATTTGCCTGCGTCGGCAGCCGCCCCCCGGATGCCCGCCTGGACGCCGAGTTCGGCGAAACGGTCGCGCTGTTTTTTCAACATTGTCGGCAGGGCGATCAGCACCAGCACGATCCCGAGCCCGGCGATTGCGATCAGCGGCCCCAGTGGCCCGAGCAGTCCCGTAAGCACAGAGTTGATGGATTGGAGCATGATCGTGCCTCAGACCTTGATGTTGACCATGATCTTCATGAAGATCACGTTGATGATGAGGAAGGCGCAGACCACGAGGGCGGCGGGAACGAAGACCGGGGTTTCCCTTACGCCGTCATAATAGTTCGGCTGGATCACGTTGATCATGATCAGCGCGAGGATCGGGAAGGCCGAGAGGAACATGCCCGACCATTTCGCCTCGGCGGTGATGGCGCGTACCTTGCGGAACAGCTTGAACCGCGCCCGCACCACTTTCGACAATCCGTCGAGAATCTCGGCAAGGTTGCCGCCCGATTGCTGCTGGATGGTCACTGCGACGGCAAGGAAGCGCAGATCCTGGCTGTCCATCCGTTCGGCAAAGTTCTTCAGGCTCTCGGATATATCCGCGCCATAAGCGGCCTCATCAGCGATCACGCCGAATTCGGTGCCGAGCGGGTCGGGGACCTCTTTCGAGACGATGTTGATCGCCGCTGAGAACGGGTGACCGACGCGCAGAGACCGCACCATCAGGTCGATGGCATCCGGAAGCTGCTCTTCCATAAGGTTCATCCGCTTTTTGGCCTTGCCATTGACCCAGACATAGATGCCACCCACGCCCATCCCGATGGCGGCAAGGATCCGGACCCCGAATTCGGCGGAGGTGCCGATGGTCAGCAGCAGGAAGGCCACAACCCCAAGCGCCCCCATCAACCCGATCAGCTGCACCGGCGAAAAGGCGATATTCGCGCGCTGCGCCTTTTTGGCCAGGATCGAATATAGCGGAATATTCTTCGAGTTCAGGTGCTGGTTCATCTCCTTGCGGAGCTGGGCGAGCACCTCTTCGCGGTTGCCGTTCTTCTCAAGCAGCGTCAGCCGGCGCGAGATGCGGCTGTTCAGCTTGATCGATTTGCCGAAGACCGTGAGGTAAATCCCCTCGACCAGTACAATGACGGCAACGAAGATCATGACATAGATGAGGGGCGCAATCGAAATGGTCATGGCCTGGCCTTACGCGATGGGTTCGTAGATGGAGGCGGGCAGATCAAAGCCCCAGGAACGGAAACGCTCGGAATGGGCCGAACGGATGCCGGTCGCGTTAAAACGGCCGATGATCTTGCCCGAAGGCTCGACGCCAAGGCGTTCGAAGCGGAAGATTTCCTGCATCGAGAGCACTTCGCCTTCCATGCCGGTGATTTCGGTGATCGAGGTCATGCGGCGTGAGCCGTCCTGCAGGCGCGAGGCCTGGACGATCACGTTCACCGCCGAGGCGATCTGGCTGCGCACGGCCTTCAGCGGCATTTCGATCCCGGCCATCGCGACCATGTTTTCCAGACGCGATATGCCGTCACGCGGGTTATTGGCGTGGATCGTGGTCATGGATCCGTCATGGCCCGTGTTCATGGCCTGCAGCATATCGATGACCTCTTCGCCGCGGGTTTCGCCCACGATGATCCGGTCAGGCCGCATCCTGAGCGCATTGCGCAGACAGTCACGCTGCGTCACGGCGCCTTTGCCTTCGACGTTGGCGGGGCGGCTTTCCATCCGGCCGACATGGACCTGTTGCAGCTGAAGTTCCGCCGTATCCTCGATGGTCAGCACGCGTTCAGTATTGTCGATGAATGAGGACAGCGCGTTCAGCGTGGTGGTTTTCCCTGACCCCGTGCCGCCCGACACGATGATGTTCAGCCGCGTCGATACGGCGGCCTGGAGATAGGCGGCCATTTCCTCGGTAAAGGCACCAAAGCGCACGAGGTCTTCGATCTTCAGCTTTTCTTTCTTGAATTTCCGGATGGAAACCAGAGATCCGTCCACCGCAACCGGCGGCACCATACAGTTGAAACGCGACCCATCCAGCAGACGGGCGTCGCAATAGGGGTTCGATTCATCGACGCGACGGCCCACGGCGGACACGATCTTGTCGATGATCCGCATCAGGTGACGTTCATCGCGGAAGGTGATGTCCGACAGTTCCAGCTTGCCGCCGCGCTCGACGAAAACGCGGAAAGGGCCGTTCACGAGAATATCGTTGACGGTTTCGTCTTTCAGCAAAGGCTCCAGCGGACCAAGCCCCATGACCTCGTCATAAAGCTCCTGCACCAGGATGGCGCGGTCACTGGCGTTCAGCGCGACGGAAAGCTCATCCAGCGCCTCGGAGGTCTGGGTCGAGATCTCTGATTTCAGGCTTTGCTCGGAGGCATGTTCCAGCGCCGAGAGGTTCAGGTTTTCCAGGAGCCGTTTGTGGATCTCTAGCTTGAGCTCCATCATCCGGTGGCGGCGTTTGGCTTCCTTATCGACCTGTGCGACCTCGGCCGGCGAGGCTTTGCCGCCCATCATCGAGGTCGGGCGTGTTACCTTGACGGTGCCCGCAGCGGTGGCCGCAGCGGGCGCCCTGTCCACCGGAGCGGCAGGCGCAGCGGGCTTACCCTGGGCAGCATCTTTTTTGAAACGGCTGAACATGAAAGCGTGCCTTTGGGAAAGAATTACGACCGGGCGCTGGCCTGGGCCTTATTGAGCTCGAACAGCGATTTCGCGAGCTTTTGCAGTTCCTTGCGCAGCGGGTTTTTGGCAGAGCTTTCGGACAGCGGCAGGCCGTGGTCATTGGCCTGCGTCACCGCAGCTCCGCCATCGGGAAGCTGAACCTCGATCTGGATATCAAGGCTTTCCGACATCCGCTTGACCCGCGCCTTAGCGGAAAGATCGGTAAATTTCGGCGCCTTGTTCAGCACATAGCGCAGCTTCTCATGCGGCAGCGCCTCGGCTTTCAGGGCGCGCACAAAGCGCAGGACATTCTGCGCCGAGCGCAGATCGAGATCGAGCAGCGCGAAATAGATATGGGCGCGCGACAGCACGGCTTCAGTCCAGGTCACAACCGTTTTCGGCATGTCGATCAGCACGAAATCGAAATTCGCCACGGCCATGTCGATCAGCCGGCCGAGATCTTCGCCCGAGATGATATCAAGCGGCAGCATCTCGGCAGGTGCCGTAAAGACGCAAAGCCGCTCGTTGAAGGTCTGCATCGACTTGATCAGCAGATCGCTGTCGACCTGGCCAGGATCGGTGAGGATCTCGAAGATCGCATCCTTCCTGGGCAGGTCGAGATAGGTCGCGATAGACCCATACTGAAAATCGAGATCCATCAGGCAGACGCGCGGCGGGTTCAGCTTATCGGCATTGGCCAGCTCCCAGGCGAGGTTTGCCGCGAAGGTGGACGACCCGGAACCACCGGCCATGCCATGGATCGGCAGCACGAGGCCATGGCGATTGCCGCTGGCGCGGAAGGAAGGTGCGTTGCTCGCATCCTCTACCAGAACAAGCGCATTCGCGGTTGCGGCAGGGGGGGCGGCCTGTGCGGTCGCTGTCCGTACAGCGGCCGCATTTGCTGTGGCGGCTGCTTTGGCGGTTGCGGCCGCGCGAACGCGGCTGATCGCATCATGAAGCGCGCCATCGGGAAGCGGGTAGGGAACAAAATCATCAGCGCCGAGACGCATCAGCTGATGCAATCCCGTCGGGCTGAGCTGGTTCGCGACGAGGATGACATGGGTCCCGGTGGCCCGCGCCGCCCGGATCACGCCGGAGATCAGCGAGAGATCCCCTTCGTCATCAGCATCCAGCGCGATCGCAATGAATTCCAGTTCGGACGCTTCAGGCTGGTCCAGAAAAACCAGTGCGTCATCGAAGCTCAGGTCGCCCCAGGCTTCGCCCATTTCCCGCTCCATCTCATCGATGAGCATCTCGAAGTTCTGCACATCGCGCGAAACAGTGCACGCCGCAATCGGTGCAGGATCTGGCTGGATTGTTGCCACGCTCGTCATCTCGCCTCACGTTGTTCTGCCCTGCGTCATCGGGAAATCGCGCGCCGGATTTTGGCCAGACGCAGAAAGCCCCAAAGACGCCGCGCGCGGAATTGGCCGCACACCGTTCTCATTGCAGCAATTTGCCTGGTGAGTTGGGCGAGATTGGGGCCGAAATAGCGTCAATCTTTGGTCATTCGCGGTCTGAAAAAACAAAAGGCCGGGCGAAAGCCCGGCCTTTGCAATCCTGGGTGGAACCGCCTCAGCCGCCGGAACCTGCAACCTCGGAAACGGTGCCGGTCGTGCCGCCATGATCGCGCGCTGCCGATTCCCGCGAATAGGTGCGCCAGACGATCTCGGCATATTTGCCGTTCAGCACCATCGGGTTCGATTTCACAAATCCCGACACCTCGGTGACGGTGCGGCGATTGCGTTCTTCCGGCGCATTGGTCTGGATCAGCGGGCGCGTCTTGCCAAAGCTGACCACGGCCTGGAGGCGTGATTTCGACACGCCACGCGAGACGAGATAGGCCACGACTGCATTGGCGCGCTGCTGGCCGAGCTTTTTATTGTAGCCCTGGCTGCCGACGAGGTCGGTATGACCAAAGACCTTGAAGCGCACTTCGGGGAACTGGCGGATGAAATTCGCCTGCCTGTCGAGGATGGCCGTCGCTTCCCGTGTCAGCTGCGCCGAGTTGAAGGCGAAGGTCACGGTATCGGGGACTTCGGCGGCAAAGCGCTGTGCCAGGGCAATGGTATAATCCATCTGACCGGTCTGGATCAGTGCATTATGCATGGTCGAATTGCCGAAACTGCCGGTATCGACCTGAGCGCCAAGCTCGCGGTTGGCACTGGCGCCGCAGGCGGCCAGCGACAACACGCAGACAGAGGCGAGGAGCGTGGAGGGGGTCATGCGCATCGGCTCACTCCATCACATAGCCGTAGGAAGACGAAAAGTCCTGCCGGGCCACTTCACCGGCGGCGCCCCTGGCGGGCTTGGCTATATCTCCGTAGAGGAACATTTCGCTCTCGGTCGGGATACGGACGCGGTCCGTTGGCAGGGCAAGGGCCTCGCCTTTCACCGGCGAAACAAGATGCGGCGTGACGATGATCACCAGTTCCGACTGGTTGCGCTGGAAATCCGTCGAGCGGAACAGGGCACCAAGGATCGGAACATCGCCGATCCACGGAACCTGGCTGGCCGAGTTGCGGAAATCATCCTGCAAAAGACCCGCGATGGCAAAGCTGTCACCGTCGCGCATTTCCACAGTGGTCGTGGTCTCGCGGCGTTTGAAGCCGTTGATCTGGCCGCCCGCGCCGGTCGGAACCGAAACCGTGGTGTCGATCGAGCTGACAGCCGCGTTGATCTGCAGGTTGATGATATCGCCATCCACCACATAGGGGGTGAAGTTCAGCTCGACACCAAAGGGTTTGTATTCGACGGTGATCGAATTGGCGCCCGTGCCGCTTCCGCTTTGCATGACAGGGATCGGATATTCGCCACCTGCCAGGAAGCGAGCTTCCTGGCCCGACAATGCCGTCAGGTTCGGTTCCGCAAGCGTGCGGACCATGCCCTTCGATTCCAGCGCCTCGAGCAGGACGCCAAGCTGGAAGGAGCCCGAGGAGAAACCAAGGCCGAGTGCACCCTGGGCTGCCGTGGTCACAAGACCGCCGCCGATAATGTTATTAACATTCCCGTTGCTGCCCGAGATGGTCCCACCGTTCCAGTTCCCGCTATTGCCAGCGGTGGCCATCGATGCCGAAATCCCTTTCGAGACCGAGCGCTGCATCTCGGCGAAACGCACTTTCAGCATGACCTGCTGTGTGCCGCCCACGACCATGAGGTTCGAGACCCGGTCCGGCGCATAGCGCCTGGCCAGATCCAGCGCGCGGTCAAGCCGGGCAGCCGAGCTGATGGTGCCCGAGAGCACGATCCCGTCATTGGCGGTCCGCACCTCGATTTTCTCATTTGGCAGGATCTGCGCCAGGCGCTCTTTGAATTCGGCGATATCGGGGGTGACATGCACATCCACATTCGAGATGAGCTTGCCCTCCGCCGACAGCAGGGTGAGCGTGGTGCGCCCGGGTGCTTTGCCAAGAACATAAATCGTACGGTCAGAGATCGTCGAGATATCGGCAATTCCCGGATTGGCAATCGAGAGCTCCGCGAAGGGAACATCACTTTCGACAACGACCGCGCGGTTCATCGGTACATTCAACGCGCCTGATGCCTGACCGGACATCACACGCAACACTTCAGCGGAAACCGGAACAACCGACACCGCGACTGCAAGGCCGAAAATACCGGCCGCAACTTTGGTCTTAATGCTCATGTGATCTGCCCTTTCGACCACGCCTCGTTATGTGGGTCTTTGCGCCCTTACATCGTCCTAAAGTGCCGGAAGATGGATTTTTTTGCAATAATCAAACTCTTGGAGCGTTTTTCTTATGTGGATAACCTGCAACAGACGGGCAGTTCCAGGTACACAGCAGTAAAGTATCCCCCAGATGCGGTATGGCTGAGGCCGCGCATTCGCGCGGCCCTGGTCGAGTTTTCAGATCAGTTGGTCGCGCAGGCGATCTCTTCCCTGACAACTTCCGTTCCTTTGCGGGTCGTGCGGTAGCAAGGTTGCGCGACTTCGACGACCTGCCGGGCTTCGATGCCCAGAAGCTGATCGCGGTTGATTTCAACCTTTGCGGTATCTGAGGCAGCGGGTCCGCTGACCACCGACATGGTGAGACGTCCGGAGGCCTGTGCCTGTGCCAGACGGGCGACCTGTTCGCGCGAGACCGCGACAGTGATGGTTCTGGCCGTGCCCGAGCGGGCTTCTGACTGATCGATGGCGGAATCGACCGCGATCACGCGCATGGCGCTTTCGATCAGTTGGGTGATCTCGCCCGAGCCGCTGGCACCGGTCCAGTAGATGTCGATCAGATCTTCGGGCATCACAAAGCCCGCCACACCGGAGGCGGCGCTTACGCGCACCTGGAAGGCGCTCATTCCCGGCTCAAGTTTGCCGGCAAGCCCGGCGACCTGGCCCGGTTCGGTCAGGCGCGTGCTCAGCAGGATTTCATTGGTTTCCATCGAGCGCATTGCGAAACGCGGCTTGGTGGCGTTAGGGGGGAAGAGGACGTCGCCATCGGTATAGGCCGCCGGCGGCATGAGCTTTTCCTGGACCCAGACCAGCTGGACATTGTCTTTCAGGATGCCGTCGCCATATTTCACAGGTTTTTTAAGCGCGAAGACCTGAACCAGCTTGCCGGTCTGGCGCTCGCGCTCCAGGGCCGCATTCATCCTGATCTCGTTACTCTGAATATAGCCCTGCGCCATGTAGACGGCAAAGCCCGCCAGGGCGACGCCGATGATAAGGACGAGGCCGAAGATCGCTCGCATTGTTACCTCTTATACAATAGGTGCAGGATCGCAGATCTCACCGCCTGCCGACCCCCGTCTACCCATCCCGATTGCCGGCTTCCTGCAAATCCTGGCTCACAATCCCGATCGATTCTGCCACCTGTGCCAGCAGATCAACGATCGCCTCGCGGGCAGGTGCAAAGAGCACGACCATATTCAGCGCGCAGACCGCAGCCGTCAGGACAACCCAGTCGACAGTAACAGCCCCGTTCTCGCTCCTGACGAAAGCTTCAACCGCTTTGGTCATAATGCGTCTCCCCAAGGGTTCTGACGTGATTTCTGCCGGGTCTTGGTGCTCCTGGCAGGGCAGCGCTGCGCATGCCTGACGATGGCGGCCATATTGCAGCAAAATCATGAAATGTGCAGGAAATTGCTGCGCAGTTTACGCTGACCGGTGGATCTGTTCATCCGCTGTCTGTGTGCCACATCCCCGCCAGTGATCTTACCGGCCGCACTTTAAACATGGAGCGTCCGCGCCCCGGAAAGGGCGCGGTCTGATTTCAGTCCAGTCAGGCGTTATGCCAGACTATCCGGATTATTGCTCTTCGCCGCCGCCGCCGCCGCCGGTGCGGCCTTCGCCGGTCATCCATTCGCCGGTTGCGGTGACTTCTGCGGCGATATCGGTTGCGAGGCCCGAGATGGCCGGGCGTACAGCGTTCATAACCAGCAGGCCGAGACCGACGATAGCAGCGGTCAGCACAACCCAGTCAACGGTGACTGCGCCGTCTTCGTCTTTGATGAAATTCATAGCGTTCATTGGTCTGTCCCTTTCAAAAGGTGCTCATGTTTTCTGTTCATCTCCGCCACGGTGTCTGTCGGTCGGCCTCTGTTCCGGTCCGTCTCTTCCGTTCGGGATGAGTGCATATAGCCCCCTGATCGTGGCAGCTTTTGGATGAGGTGAGGGCATTTTCGCAGCAGGAGCAGTGGCCTGGCTGATATTGCGTTAACGTGATGTTTTTTTGTGATTTTTGTAATTCTGATTCTGGCCTATTTGATTAATTTCCGCCGGCAAACTGCGTTGCATTTCGATCAATTGGGGCAGTTTTGCCTTTTTTGACCTGCTTTTCTGCTTTGCCAGAGCAGAGATCTCTGCGATTCTCTCAGAAAAATAAGAAGAGCAGGCATCCGAAATGACGCGTCGAGTCTCAGGCACCCTGGCGGTGGCTCTGGTTTTGCTGGCGATTCCCGGGGCCGGGCGCGCTGAGCAGGAGGATTTCACCTTCCGGAGGGTGAAGGTCGGCGACTCGCTGCCCGGCAAGCGGATCACGGTACAGATCGATCCGGTGGAACAGGCGCGCCGCCTGGCCGCGACCGCCTGGAAGGACCCGGCATTGCAACATGAAGAGCGCCCGCTGGCACCGATCGAGCAGGGCATAGACGGCGATGTCACGCCCGGACCTGGCCCGAAATCGAATTACGCCTGGTATTGGGATGTGATTCCGTCGGATCTTAACAGCTCTGCCGGGCGTTTTCCGGACGCGATGGCGGCGCTGACCAAAGGACCGGGCGGGGCCTCGGTGAAGGCGCCCCGGATGCAGTCGATGCAGACCATTGCCGAAACCTATGGCCGCGATATCCTGATTGCGACGGTCGGGACCGATGTCTCACCCGCGCTGGTTCTGGCGGTGATGGGGATCGAAAGTGCCGGGCGCAAGGATGCCGTCTCTTCCGCGGGGGCGGTGGGGCTGATGCAACTGATCCCCGCGACCGCCACCCGCTTTGGCGTCACTGATTCCACCGATCCGGTGCAGAATATCAAAGGCGGTGTCGCCTATCTCGACTGGCTGCTCGATGAATTCAACAATGATCCGCTGATGGCGCTGGCGGCCTATAATGCGGGCGAGGGGGCGGTGCGCAAGAATGGTGGCGTGCCCCCCTATGCCGAAACCCGCGACTACGTGCCCAAGGTGCTCGCGGCCTGGCAGGTCGCGCAGGGCCTCTGCCAGACCCCGCCGGAACTGGTCACCGATCCTTGCGTTTTCCGCGTTTTGTCGGCGACGGGGGGATGAAGGACGGGCGCTGAGGTTCAGACGAAGAGATCGGCCCATTCCGGGTGACGGCGACGCTGTGCGTCAACAAAGCTGCAAAGCGGCATGATGCGGTAATTGTTCGCTTTTGCATCGGAGATCAGCGCCTCGACCAGGGCCTTGCCGGCACCAGTGCCGCGAAAGGCATCCGGCACACCGGTATGATCAGCAGAGACCAGGTCCGGCGCGCGGCGGGTGAAGGTCAGCTCTGCCACTTCGCCCTCCTTATAGATGACAAAACGGCCTCCCCGGTCGGTGATCTCTTTCCCTATGGTAAAATCGGCCATGACAGTCTGCCTCCTTCTGGGTCTCACGGCGGGGTCTCGCCTCCGGATCTCTGGCAAATAAAGGGACGGAGGCGCGCGCTGTCAATCTGCGGCGCGATAGGCGATGCAGTGACAGTGGGGATAACTGCGGGGCTGTCGAATCGCGCCCGCCCGTGTATTGAGGCGCAACCGGCCCCGTTTGGGCCCGGGCGGACGTGGCGAAACTGGTATACGCAGCAGACTTTGACAATTGGAGTGCCCGTGGGGAAACCTGCGGTGCAGAACCGCTCAAATTCGGGGAAAGCTAAGGGGGCAGGCCGTGAGGCAGGCTCCTACGCCAATCCCGAGCCAAGCCCCGGCGCGACTATGCCGGGGAAGGTGTAGAGACTGGACGGGTGGTGCCTGTAGCCTTCGGAAAGCCTTTTGCGGGCGACCCGGCGGCCATGGCAAAGGGACAGTCCAGCCCACGAACGCCGGGAAACCGGCGGCGGCGAAAGCCGAAGTGGGATGAAAATCTGCCTTCCGAAAGGAATTACGGGTTCGAGACCCGTCGTCCGCACCACACTTACAAAGCAATGAGCGCCTTGGGGCGCTTTTTCTTTTAAAATCAATGCTTCCGGATTGGTCTGCAATTTTCTGATTGCCTGAGATGTGCAAAACGAGGCATCCATTAACGCACAAATAACGCACTGTGCGTCATCATGGCATCGATCAGAAAATATCGAGACAAATGGCGGGCCCAAATTAACCGCCTGGGTGCCCGCAGGGCGGCGGTCTTCGCTTTCTCGGCGGGTGATGATCTGAAAAAGGCCACGGCGAGGACCTTCCTCGCTTTCAGATTTGCAACCGAGACCGCGATGCGCGCCGGAGAAATCGTTGGTCTGCGGTGGGAAAAGATTGATCTCACAACACGCGTTGCAAAGCTGGAGCGCACCAAAATCGGCAGACCCCGCGATGTTCCACTTTCCGGTGAGGCGGTCAGGATCATAGAAAGCCTGCGGCGTCATGATCCTGTGTTCGGACTGAATTCTGCGCAGCTGGACGCGCTCTGACGAAAGCTGCGGGATCGGGCTGGAGTTAAGGGGTTAACCTTCCGCGACAGCCGACATGCGGCAATCACCAATCTGGCAAAAAAGCCAGGAGTGCTGGAGTTGGCGAGAATGGTCGGGCATCGCGATCTGAAGATGCTCATGACCTATTGCAATGAGAGCGCGGCAAATCTGGCCAAAAAACTCGACTAGATCCGAACTTCCTTCAGTTTGCCATTCCCACGAGCCTCAATCAGACCCAAGGCGATTTTGCGTCCGATTGTGGTGGTGCTTACGCCCTTGCGCTTCGCGGCCTCGGTAATTGGGCACCACTCTGGGGCCGGGATGACGGTTGACGACCTCAGTGCCTCGGTCGGGGCATCAAGCTTGCGCTCCATCCGGTCAAGTCGGTCGGCCTCTATCATCACGAACTGCATCGGAGCACTTACGCCGCTTCCTCCCTCACCATCAGATGGGCGCAGTTCGCCCGGGTCATTTCGGGATCTCCGGATTGCAGTCCAGGCACTGCTCAAGGATCACGTGGCTATCCAGAAACCGCATGTCCTCGCAGCGCGCGCAACTCGGCGCAGGTTTCGCGGGCTGACTGCCGTCGGTGATCAGGTCCATCACCATCCGCACGGCATGGATCACGCGCGTGCGTAGGGCGGTCGGATATGCCGTAAGCGATCCCGGCGAAACGAGATAGGTGCGCGCCTGGCGGTCATGCATAAGGCGGTCGGGATTGATGGCGCGGTATGAGCGGAAATCGATAGCAGCCTGAGACTGGCTGATGCCGAAGGCAGTGACCAGATCCTGCCTCCCAATGGTGCCAGCGCCGATCACGCGGGCAACGATCCAGATCATCTGCGTCAGGACGGCATGGGAGAGGTCACCCATTGGCGACCTCCCGCATTTGCTCCGGGACGCGCCCGCGCGTCACATTGGCGCTGATGTCGTGCCGAAACCGCCTGTAGGTGAGAGCTGTGCTGTACCGGCCGTCAGAACCGGTCAGGCAGCTTTTTTGACGTCCTCTGATGGTGTGGACCGCTGCAGGATCTCGGCGGCAATAAAGAGCTCCGAAGCGATCCGCTGGGCAGCTTCCGGGGTCAATGCGATTGTCGTATTGTTCATCCTGGCATTGGCGACCGAGAATTCGAGAGAGCTGGCGAGATCCAGGATCCGTTTCACTGACATAATATACATCCGTACTTGTAATGAGAGCCGAAGATACGCACTCTATTTGGGCATTTTTTAGGCACGAAAGCGCATAGCCGTTGTGCATAAAGATGCGATCACCCATTTGCGATCTCCATCAGCGTTTCGGCATGGCAGGGCGAGCCCGGCATGCACCAGCAGGTGAAGCTGTGACCGCGCAGGGCGGGCAGGCGGTCCAGCACAGCGATGCGCAGCTCTTCGAGGGCGTCAATGCAGCGGGTCACATCTGTGTCGCTCAGACCAGCTGGCAGAGACGAGTTCTCAGTGAGGAGCCATTCGGCGAGAAGTGCAACGGCGCGCTCGACCGTGAGGATCTCGGTCGTGGGGATCGGCGGATACCAGTCCATTTTGCCCTGCAGCGATCCGTTCGGGATGCGCAGGCCACCGTTCTCTCCCGGCACCCATGGATTGCCGAGGATGGTACTGCGGTCGCAGCGCACGGTATTGGCCGGCAGGCGCGATCCTTTGGCGCGCGACAGATGGATGCGAGAAGGTTGGGTGTGGTCACGCATGATCGACTTCATTTTGACGGGTGGCGCGGACTTCAAAGGCGGGCCAGTAGAGGCGGCGCGCTTCTTTGACCGTGCGGGCTACGATTTCTGCTTCTGTGAAGCCGAGGCTGCCGACACCCTTGCAGACACTACAGGCTATCCCGGGGCGCAGGATCAGCGTCTTGTCCTCGACCTCGCGGCGAAGCTCGCCGGCCGGGCAGGGATGACCGTTGCCATGAAGGGTGGGGCCAGCCATGGCGCTATTCGATCCCCGCGGTAATCGGGTGACGCGGGCGCGCTACTGTGGATGTGATGATCTGACGGGCAAGCGGTTCCGCGATGCCCAGATCTTCGGCCAGCCTCACCAGCTTGAGGACCTCACCGGGAAAGAAGAAGTTGCCCGGTGGTGCCTGCAAATTCGCGACAACGGCATTGCGGAAGCGCGTCTCAGGCAGAATTTATATGGCTGCTCCGGGAAAAGGCTCCCGGCCTTTGATCTGGCCGGGAGAGGTCCAACAGGGAGGTTGGGGCGGATCACCCGCCGCCCCGGTCGGGGTAGAAACCCCGGTGGTCACCTGGCAGGGCGCCACCGGGGGAGTAGGCGCGGGGCAGGCATGCCGTTCGCGCCTGCTAAACTGGTCAGCTCATCCCAAGCGCGATCATGTTGACCTCGAGGGTTGCATCGTCATTGTCGGGCTGGCCGTTGATCGTGCCGTCTTCCCAATAACGCACCTCTGCCTCGACGTTGAGATACCAGGCCTCGACCGCGCCACCCGTGAACCTGTCGCCGGGCGATGGGGGCAGCATGTCCTGTAATCACAAGAAGGCTTCCAGCGCTGTGGATCTTGCGGCGGGCTGCGCGGGGGCGTCTGATTCCTGTGCGTGGAAGCCGGGCCGCGATACCTCCGGCACTCCAAAGGTCAGAGAGTTAAGAGGACGCCCGACAGGCGAAGCACCGGTGTATCCGCTGCGATGGACCGGCGGCAGAATGGATACGGCCGGCGGAGGAGGGGTCCTCTGCCGGCCGGGTTACGTCGGGCGTCAGCCCTGAGATCAGTTTTCGCGGCTCATGCGCTTGCGCTCATGCGGGTCGAGATAGCGCTTGCGGATCCGGATGATCTTCGGCGTCACTTCGACCAGCTCGTCGTCCTGGATATAGGCGATGCTTTCTTCGAGACTCATCCGCACCGGGGTTGTCAGGCGCACGGCCTCATCGGTGCCGGAGGCGCGGACGTTGGTGAGCTGCTTGCCGCGGATCGGGTTGATTTCCAGATCATTGTCGCGGTTATGCTCGCCCAGGATCATGCCCTGGTAAACCGCTTCCTGCGCGCCGATGAAGAAATGGCCGCGATCTTCCAGTTTCCACAGCGCGTAAGACACCGAGACGCCGTTCTCCATCGAGATCAGCACGCCCTGGCGACGGCCCTGGATCGGGCCCTTATGCGGCACCCAGCCGTGGAAGATGCGGTTCAGCACGCCAGAACCACGCGTATCGGTCAGGAACTGGCCCTGATAGCCGATCAGCCCGCGCGACGGCACATGCGCGATGATCCGGGTCTTGCCGACGCCTGCCGGCTTCATCTCGACCAGATCGCCCTTGCGCTCGCCGGTCAGCTTTTCGATCACTACGCCGGAATATTCATCATCGACATCGACGATGACTTCCTCGATCGGCTCCATCCGGACGCCATTCTCTTCTTTGAAGATCACGCGCGGACGCGAGATCGAGAGCTCGAAGCCCTCGCGGCGCATGTTTTCGATCAGAACGCCCATCTGCAATTCGCCGCGGCCCGAGACCTCGAAAGCGTCGCCGCCGGCGGTGTCGGCGATCTTGATCGCGACATTCTGTTCGGCTTCTTTCATCAGACGGTCGCGGATCACGCGGCTTTGCACCTTGGTGCCGTCTTTGCCCGCAAGGGGCGAATCATTGATGCCGAAGGTCACCGTGATGGTCGGCGGGTCAATCGGCTGGGCGGGCAGCGCGGTGTCAATTTCAAGCGCGCAAAGCGTGTCCGCGACGGTCGGTTTGGTCATGCCGGCCAGCGTGACGATATCGCCGGCGACGGCCTCGTCAATCGCGGTCTGGGCAATGCCACGGAAGGCGAGGATCTTGGTGACGCGGAACTGTTCGATCCGCTCACCGTCGCGGGTCAGCGCCTTGAGCGAAGCGCCGGCCTGGATGGTGCCCGATTCCACACGGCCGGTCAGCAGACGGCCAAGGAAAGGGTCAGCCGAAAGCGTGGTCGCGAGCATCGAGAAGGGCTCGTTGACCTTGGCGATCTGCTTCGGTGCGGGGACGTGTTTCACCACCAGCTCGAAAAGCGCGGTCAGATCCTTGCGCGGGCCATCGAGCGAATCATCGGCCCAGCCAGAGCGTCCCGAAGCATAAAGATGCGGGAAATCAAGCTGTTCGTCCGAGGCGCCAAGGTTGGCGAACAGATCGAACACCTCATTAAGCGCGCGCTCGGGTTCGGCATCGGGCTTGTCGACCTTGTTGAGCACAACGATCGGGCGCAGGCCCAGAGCGAGGGCTTTCGAGGTCACGAATTTCGTCTGTGGCATCGGGCCTTCTGCGGCGTCAACCAGCAGGACCACACCATCGACCATGTTCAGAATGCGTTCCACCTCGCCGCCGAAATCGGCGTGGCCGGGGGTGTCGACGATATTAATGCGCAACCCGTTCCACTCGACCGAAGTGGCCTTGGCGAGAATGGTGATGCCGCGCTCGCGTTCGATGTCATTGCTGTCCATCACGCGCTCGGTCGTGGCCTGGCCTTCGCGGTAGGTGCCCGACTGTTTGAGAAGTTCGTCGACCAGGGTGGTCTTGCCGTGGTCAACGTGGGCGATGATCGCGATGTTGCGAAGGTCCATTAAGCTCTACCTGTTTGCTGCGGTGCCGCAAATACAGGAGAAATCCGGATTTGGAAATGCGGTTTCGTGCAGAGCTGGCGTTGAGGGGCAGATCACTATCTGGCGGGCATAGTTGAATGGCAATCCGGGCGGTGCTGAAGCTGCTCTGCGGGCGTCAGAGTGTGGCGCGTTCCGGGCGGTATCTGCATCGGCCTGCGCGCAGCTTCGACCAGGGGTTTGCGATTCAGACGGTGGCGCTGCACCAGCATCCGCGCCTTATTGCCGGCCAGGAAGGGGCGGGCCGGCTTGGATGTGCCGGGGCGAATGCCGGGAAACAGGTCCAGGATTTCATGCAGGGCGGTGGCGGGCAAGGCCTTTGCCGCTTCCGTCCCGAGATAGAGGCTTTCGGCTTCTGCGCCGTTCGAGAACAGCAGCTCATGCTGATCGAACATCAGGTGGAGATAGGTGACCGGGCCGGTCCCGGCGGCCAGCGAAATCCCGTCCTGGCCGATGAGGCGGGTTGCGGCGATCAGCATTTCCTCTGCGCCAAACATCCGCGCGGCGATTTTTGAGCGCAGGAGCACGCGATGCTGCGGTGACAGCCGCAGCTCAGTTGAGGGCATGCCCGGACCGAGTGCCCCGGCGGCGATGATGACCGGCCGCAGCGCGGGGGCGCGGCGCAGATCCGCCTCGGTCAGGGTGACGGCGCCGATCCAGCGGACTTTCTGGGGGCCGTGATCACGGGTCATGACCAGGCTTCCGGCCCGCAGGTCATCGATCCGGCAGTCCCCTTCGGGCGTGCGGAGCAGGGTGCCGGAAACAAAGCAGGGAATTGAGGAGAATGGCAGCGCGAATTCATTTGGCTCCCACAGCCAGCTGGTTGCTGTCATCGTGCCGGGATAGGCCGCAGAGACCTTGCCATCCTCATCGACCGGCAGGGCGATCGCCCGCGACTCGCCTGCGCTGCTCTGGCCGTAGAATGTCACCAGCTTTTGTGTGGCACCGGCAATCACCGCGCTGTCACCGTTATAAACGGCGTAGATCTGATAAGCGGTTCCTCCCACAGTAAAAGAGTCGCTTTCATCAGAGGTGATGATCTGACTTTCATCGCCATCGGTCAGCTCTGCGCTGAGCAGATAGGGGGAGAGGTCGACCCCTTGTCCCTGCATATCCACGAAATCGTCCTGCGGCGATGCGCTCCAGTCATCGGGCCGGATCACCATGCCGGGTGACTGCACGCTGAAGCTGGGGTCGAGGGTCCAGACCTGAACCGTGATCGTTCTCATCCGACCCTCCGTCCCGGTCAGCTGCAGCGACACCCAATCTGTCAGATCAGTCTTAAGCCGCGGTTAGCATCCTGTGGCGAAGGCTGGCTCCTGACCCGAATAATGCCTCAAATGAGGCGCATCTCAGCAATCGCCCGAAAGACAGCAGGGCCGTAAGACAGGCCAGATCCCTGTGCGGATATGGAAAAGGGCGGCATCCGCTGATACCGCCCCAACGCACAGATGAGTTTCTGCCACTCAGCCGGCAAGCGCCTTGTTCAGATATTCATCTACCTTTTCCAGATAACCCGTCGTGGTCAGCCATTTCTGATCCGGCCCGACCAGCAGCGCCAGATCCTTGGTCATGAACCCGTCCTCGACGGTGCGGATACAGACCTGTTCCAGCGTTTCGGCAAACCGCGTCAGCTGCGGATTGTCATCGAGCTTGGCGCGGTGTTTCAGCCCGCCGGTCCAGGCGAAGATCGAGGCGATGGAATTGGTCGAGGTCTGTTTGCCCGCCTGATGCTGGCGGAAATGGCGGGTGACGGTGCCATGTGCGGCCTCGGCCTCGACGGTCCTGCCATCAGGTGTCAGCAGGATCGAGGTCATCAGACCGAGCGAGCCGAAGCCCTGCGCCACCGTGTCGGATTGCACATCGCCGTCATAATTCTTGCAGGCCCAGATATAGCCGCCCGACCATTTCAGCGCCGAAGCCACCATATCGTCGATCAGGCGGTGCTCGTAATGGATGCCTCTGGCCCTGAACTGGTCCTCGAACTCTTCGGCATAGACCTTGGCAAAGAGATCCTTGAACCGTCCGTCATAGGCCTTGAGGATAGTGTTCTTGGTGGAGAGATAAACCGGCCAGCCCTTGATCAGCCCGTAATTGAAGGAAGACCGCGCGAAGTCGATGATCGACTGATCGAGGTTGTACATTCCCATCGCGACGCCTGCGGCGGGCGCGTCAAAGACGTCATATTCCTGGGTGGTGCCGTCTTCACCCACGAATTTCATCGTGATCTTGCCCGGCCCGGGGAAGCGGAAATCGGTTGCCTTGTATTGATCACCAAAGGCGTGGCGGCCGACCACGATGGGCTTCGTCCAGCCCGGCACAAGGCGCGGTACGTTTTTGCAGATGATCGGCTCGCGGAAGATCACGCCGCCCAGGATGTTGCGGATGGTGCCGTTCGGCGATTTCCACATCTGCTTCAGGTCGAATTCCTCGACCCGTGCCTCATCGGGGGTGATGGTCGCGCATTTGACGCCAACGCCGTATTTCCGGATCGCATGCGCTGCATCGACGGTGATCTGGTCTGCGGTGCGGTCGCGTTCTTCGATGCCAAGATCGTAATATTTCAGGTCGATATCGAGATAGGGAAGGATCAGCTTTTGCTTGATGAAATCCCAGATGATCCGGGTCATCTCATCGCCGTCAAGTTCCACCACCGGGTTGGCCACCTTGATCCTGGTCATCATTCGCCCTTTCTGGACTGGGTTACGCCTGGGGCCTGATTTAGCGGAAATCCGGGCGTCACGGAAGATGGTATGCGATGGTATACAAAAAGTTCATCAACCACTGCCTGTAGAACCGGCGGCTTTCCGGCTGGCCGGGGATGCCTCCGGCGGGGGCATTTGCGTCAGAAGGAGGGGGCAAGAATGTCCGAGGCGCGTCAGGGCGTGAACCAGGCTTTGGCCCTCTGGCTGACCCAGGCCCAGATCGCGGGTGCTCCGCGCGCGATTTTCTGGCCGACCCGGGCGACAAGCTGATCCCAGGTGACATTATAGGTGGTCCAGGTGCCGCCTCCGGATTGCAGATTGGCGAGGACCGGCTGCACCCGGTCGAGAGATTTGGCAAAGACGGCATCCGGGGTCTCGGCCGCCTCGAATTCATCCCAGAGCGCGCGGAAGGCCAATGCCTGGTCAGGCGGCAGAAGGCCGAAGATGCGGTCGGCCGCGCGCTGTTCGGCAAGGACGGTGTCGGTGCTGGCATGGGCGGCGCCGTTCGCGGAATGGATCGGCACATCGCCGGTGTCAATCTCGACCAGATCATGCAGGAGCAACATGCGGATGACGCGGTCGATCTCTACGCCTTCGGGGGCCTGATCGGCCAGAACCATGGCATAAAGCGCCAGATGCCAGGAATGTTCACCCGAATTCTCGCGCCTCGATCCATCGCAGAGCGTGGTGGCGCGCAGCACCGATTTCAGGCGGTCGGCCTCGTTCAGAAAGGCGAACTGGGCGTCGAGACGGGGATCGGTGGCGGGCTGTACAGGCGGGACGGGGGTGGTGAGCGGAATATCCATGCCGCAGTCATCGCGCGAAAGGCCGGATTCTGGCAAGGGGGAAGGCGGGGCCTGATCAGGCCGGAAAATCAGGCGCGAGGGTTCAGGCGGGGCGGCTCAGCCGGGCAGAGTGAGGATGATGGCCCGCGACCCGGTTGCGACCACGGTATGTTCATACTGCACCACCGGCGCCATCGGCTCGCTGTACAGCGTCCAGCCATCCTCGCCGGCATCGGCCCAGAGACCGCCGGTCGAGAGGAACGGCTCTACCGTCAGAACCAGGCCTTTTTCGATACGGCGGCGGTCGCCGCGGGTCGGCCAGGTGGCAATTTCGGTCGGCTCTTCATGCAGGCTGCGGCCGATGCCGTGGCTTGCGAGATTGCGGATCAGCGTATAGCCGCGTTTCTGTGCGAATTTGCCAATGGCATTACCGATGCCTGCGAGGGGTTTGCCGGCGCGGACCTCATTGATGCCGGTCTCCATCGCAAGGCGCCCGTCGCGACAGAGCCGGTTCAGCGCCTCGCGTTCGGGCTTCAGCTGCCAGCTTGCCCCGGTATCGGCGAAGAACCCGTCTTTCGAGGCCGAGACATCGATATTGACGAGGTCTCCGGCGGCGATCACGCGGGGGCCGGGGATGCCATGGGCGATTTCCTCATTGACGCTGATACAGGTGGCGCCGGGGAAATCGTAAGCGCTGCGTGGCGCCGAGACCGCGCCTTCGCGGTCAAGGAGCCGGGCGCCGATCTCGTCGAGTTCAAGCGTGGTCATGCCCGGCTCCATCGCTTTGGCCATGGCAAGCAAGGTATTGGCGACGATGCGGCCGATATGGCGCAGGCTGTCGAGTTCGTCCTGATGGGTGATCGTCATGGCCGGACCGTTCCGCTTCGGGGTCAGTGGCCGCTGCCAGGGCTGAGATCGCGCGGCGCATCCGGGGCGGCGGCGCCCTCGCGTTTGGCCCTGAGGGCGCGGGTGAGGAAGTCACGGCCGCGCGCCTCGGCGAGGCGGATGCGGATCGAGGTCATATAGGCCTCTTGCAGCGTCGGCGACGCCGCCCCCAGGACCCTGCCGACCTGTTCGTAAAAACGGTCATCCTGCAATTCGTTCTGCGAGGCGAGCACGTCTTTCGCAAGCTGGTCGGCAAGCTCCTGGATGAAGGACATCAGCGGGTGCTTTCGGTCATGCGCCGCCTGACATAATCCGAAACCGTTTCGATCATCGGTTTCATATGCGCTTCTTCATCCTTGAAGAAGTGATCGGCGCCCTCGACCTCGGTATGGGTGATCGTGATGCCCTTTTGCTCGTGCAGCTTGCCGACGAGGGTGCGGGTGTCTTTCGGCGGGGCCACCTTATCGGCGCTGCCATTGATCACGAGACCTGACGAAGGGCAGGGGGCGAGGAAGCTGAAATCGTAAAGATTCGCGGGAGGTGCCACCGAGATGAAGCCGGTGATCTCGGGGCGGCGCATCAGGAGCTGCATCCCGATCCAGGCGCCGAATGAGAAGCCCGCGACCCAGCAATGTTTCGCATTCTGGTTCATCGACTGGAGGTAGTCGAGCGCCGAGGCTGCATCCGACAGCTCGCCGATGCCCTGGTCATATTCGCCCTGGCTGCGCCCCACGCCACGGAAATTGAACCGCAGCACATTGAAGCCCAGATTATAGAAGGCGTAATGCAGGTTATAGGTAACCTTGTTGTTCATCGTGCCGCCATAGGCGGGATGCGGGTGCAGAACGATGGCGATCGGAGCGTCGCGTTCCTTCTGTGCATGGTAGCGTCCCTCGAGACGTCCATCGGGGCCGGCAAAGATAACTTCGGGCATACGCTCTCGCCTGATTTCTCCGGGATCGAAACTTGACTGAAACGCCCGGGTAATTTAGAACTGTTCTAAAGGGGGCAAGTCTTGTCCCCCGGATTGCACCTGAGGTAATGGCCCGGGGCTGGCTCGTCAATGGATCTGCCTGGAAATGGCCCGTTCCCCGGGGGGATGTGGCCGGATTGCCGGGGGACGACGGGTTTGCGCAAGGGGCGTCGGAGGCGATCCGGGGCCAGTCTTGCGGCCAGTCTTGCGGCCAGTCTTGCGGCCAGTCTTGCGGCCGGTTCGGGGCAGTCGGCGAAGCCTTGCGGCGCGCTCGTTAAGGAGAGTTTGGGATGAAGCTGTCGACGAAGGGCCGGTATGCGATGGTTGCGCTTGCCGATCTCGCCATGAGTGAGGCGAAGGCGAAACTGGCGCTGGCAAAGGCGGGCGGGGAGGCGGCGGAAGTCGAGGAACTGGTGGCTTTGGCCGAGATTTCGAAACGTCAGGATATTTCGCTGCCCTATCTGGAGCAGCTTTTCGTCAAGCTGCGCCGGGCCGGGCTGGTGGACGCCGTGCGGGGGCCCGGCGGCGGCTACCGGCTGGCGCGTTCACCGGATTCGATCCGGGTGAGCGAGGTCCTGCAGGCGGTCGACGAGACGGTCGATGCGATGCATACCGGCGCAGGCGCCACGGGGGGCTCGTCTGGCACGCGGGCGCAGTCGCTGACCAACCGGCTCTGGCAGAGCCTTTCGGCGAATGTCTATGTGTTTTTGCACCAGGCGCGGCTTTCGGATGTGATCGGCAATGAGATGACGCCCTGTCCGGCGGTGCCGAACCTGTTCCGGGTGGTGGATGAGGAATGAGAATGTTGCGCGCCATGGCTGAGATCGCCGGGGGGCTGTCTGCCCCCCGCGCCGGTCGCTGCGCGTCCGGCTCCCCCCGAGGATATTTTTCGACAGATGAAAGGGGCGCGCCATGAGCACGCGGCTTTATCTGGACTGGAATGCAACGGCGCCTTTGCGGGCCGAGGCGCGGGCGGCGATGATTTCAGCGATGGATGTGGTGGGGAACCCGTCTTCGGTCCATAGCGAGGGGCGCGCGGCCAAGGCGCTGATGGAGCGGTCGCGCGAAGAAATCTCGGCGGCCTTTGGCGCGGAGGGTGCGGACCTGGTCTTCACCTCGGGAACGACCGAGGCCTCGGCGCTGGCTTTGGCGGGGCGGGGGCTGGTTTGCGCCGGTGTCGAGCATTCGGCGGTTTCGGCCTGGTGTGACGAGATATTGCCTGTCGGGCGCGATGGTATGGTTTCGGTTCCGGATCCGGGGCAGGGCACCCTGCAGCTGGCCAATCCAGAGACCGGGATCGTGCAGAATCTGCCCCAAGGGCTCGCGGTGTCGGATCTGACGCAGGCAATGGGCAAGCTGCCGGTCGCCTTCAACTGGCTCGGCTGCGATATGGGACTGGTTTCGGCGCATAAATTCGGCGGGCCGCGTGGCATTGGGGCGCTTTTGCTGAAGCGCGGGCTTGATGTGGACGCAAAGCTGAAAGGCGGCGGCCAGGAGATGGGGCGGCGGTCCGGCACAGAGAATCTGATCGGGATTGCCGGCATGGCGGCTGCGGCGACGGCTGCGGCGCGTGATCTGGCGAACGGGACCTGGGAAGAGGTCGCCCGCATAAGGGATATTCTGGAATCAGCATTGTTTGCCAGCGCTGAGGGCATTATCTCGGTCTCGAAAGACCGGGCACGGTTACCGAACACGCTTTGCCTCATCGCGCCGGGCTGGAAGGGCGAGACACAGGTGATGTCGATGGACCTTGCGGGTTTCGCGGTCTCGGCCGGATCGGCCTGTTCTTCGGGCAAGGTCAGGGGATCGAAAGTGCTCGGCGCCATGGGATATGGCGATCAGGCCGGACAGATGATCCGGATCTCGATCGGTCCCGGCGTGAATGAAGAGAATGTGCTCAGGTTCGCGGAGGCGTGGACCAGAGCTTACGGAAAAGCCCGCGCCCGTGCTGCGTGAAGATGGGCCGCGTGAGGATGGAGTGACCGAAATGAATACCCATGTGTCCGAGGATAATATCCGCATCCCCGATGAGGCGATCCGGGAAGGCGTCGACCGCGAGACGATTGAAACCGTCCAGGCGATGGCCGGCAAATATAAATACGGCTGGGAAACCGAGATCCCGACCGAATATGCGCCCAAAGGTCTGAACGAGGATATCGTCCGGCTGATCAGCGAGAAGAATGGCGAGCCGGAATGGATGCTGGACTGGCGCCTGAAGGCTTACCATCGCTGGCTCGAGATGAAGGAGCCGCGTTGGGCGATGCTCAGCTATCCTGAGATCGATTATCAGGACCAGTATTACTATGCGCGCCCGAAAAGCATGGCCGAAAAGCCGAAATCGCTGGATGAAGTCGATCCGAAGCTGCTGGCGACCTATGCGAAGCTGGGGATTCCTCTGAAAGAGCAGGCTTTGCTTGCCGGCGTCGAGGCGCCGGAAGGCGAGCGCAAGGTTGCGGTGGATGCGGTGTTTGACAGCGTTTCCGTCGGTACCACCTTCAAGGAAGAGCTGAAGAAAGCCGGCGTGATCTTCTGTTCGATCTCGGAAGCGATCCGCGAATATCCCGAGCTGGTGCAGAAATATCTCGGCTCGGTCGTACCGCAATCGGACAACTTCTTTGCGACGCTGAATTCGGCGGTCTTCTCGGATGGCTCGTTCGTCTATATTCCGGAAGGCGTGCGTTGCCCGATGGAACTGAGCACCTATTTCCGCATCAATGCCGAAAATACCGGGCAGTTCGAGCGCACGCTGATCGTGGCCGACAAGGGCTCTTATGTGAGCTACCTTGAGGGTTGCACTGCACCGAAGCGCGATACGATCCAGCTGCATGCCGCGGTGGTGGAAATCGTCATCCTTGACGATGCCGAGGTTAAATATTCGACCGTGCAGAACTGGTTCCCGGGCGATGAGGATGGCAAGGGTGGCATCTACAACTTCGTCACCAAACGCGCCGATTGCCGGGGCGACCGGGCCAAGGTGATGTGGACCCAGGTGGAAACCGGCTCGGCGATCACCTGGAAATACCCGTCCTGCATCCTGCGCGGCGATGACAGCCAGGGCGAATTCTACTCGATCGCCATCGCGAATAATTACCAGCAGGCCGATACCGGCACCAAGATGATCCATCTGGGCAAGAATTCGAAGTCGCGGATCGTGTCGAAGGGGATCTCGGCGGGGCGCGCGCAGAACACCTATCGCGGCCAGGTCTCGGTTCACCCCAAAGCGACCGGGTCGAGGAACTATACCCAATGTGACAGCCTGCTGATCGGCGATCAGTGTGGTGCCCATACGGTTCCCTATATCGAGGTGAAGAACAATTCCTCGCGCTGCGAACATGAGGCGACCACGTCGAAGGTCGACGAGGATCAGCTCTTCTATTGCCGCTCAAGGGGCATGGATGAGGAAGAGGCGGTCGCGCTGGTGGTGAACGGTTTCTGCAAGGAAGTCCTCCAGGCCCTGCCGATGGAATTCGCCATGGAAGCGCAAAGCCTGGTGGCGATTTCGCTGGAAGGTTCGGTGGGCTGAACCTTGTCCGGTGCGGTGCTTCAGCGTCCTGATCTGACCATGCCCGAGGCGGCTGCCCGGGCATGGACGGATGCCTGCGCCGCTGCGCGGGTGGTGCTGGAATATGGCTCCGGCGGATCGACGCTTGTCGCGGCCGAGGCCGGGGCAGAGGTCTGGTCGGTGGAATCCGATGCCTCCTGGGCCAGGATGATGGGCGACTGGTTCGCGGCACATCCGGCGCAGGCCAGTGTCCATATCCATCATGCCGATATTGGCCCGACAAAGGAATGGGGCCATCCTGCGGATGAGTCCGCGTTTCGCCGCTGGCCGGATTATGCATTGAAAATCTGGGACTTGCCCGGGTTTTCTCACCCGGATCTGGTGCTGATCGATGGCCGTTTCCGGCTCGCCTGTTTCCTGACGGTGGCCTATCGGATCACCCGTCCGGTGACGCTGTTTTTTGACGACTATGCCCCGCGCGAAGCCTATCACAAGGCCGAACAGATCGCGCGGCCAACCGAGATGATCGGACGCATGGCGCGTTTCGATCTTGAACCTGTGACACTGACGCCGGACCGGCTGCGCGCTTATACGCGGGCGCTGTTACAACCGGTCTGAGGAGAGAAAAATGCTTGAGATCAAGAACCTGCATGTGAAACTTGAGGAAGAGGATAAGGTTATCCTCAAAGGCGTCGACCTGAAAATCGGGCCTGGCGAAGTTCATGCGATCATGGGGCCGAACGGCTCGGGCAAATCGACGCTTTCCTATGTGCTGGCGGGCCGCGATGGCTATGAGGTAACCGACGGCTCGGCCACGCTGGATGATGAAGAACTCCTTGAGATGGAGCCGGAAGAGCGCGCCGCAGCGGGCCTGTTCCTGGCGTTCCAATACCCGGTCGAGATCCCCGGCGTTGGCAATATGACCTTCCTCAGGACGGCGGTGAACGCGCAGCGCAAGGCGCGCGGCGAAGAGGAGCTTTCGGCCGGCGACTTCCTGAAAGTCGTGCGCGAAAAGGCGAAAACGCTGAAGATCGACGCTGATATGCTCAAGCGTCCGGTCAATGTCGGCTTCTCGGGTGGTGAGAAAAAGCGCAATGAAATCCTCCAGATGGCCATGCTGGAGCCGAAGATGTGCATCCTTGATGAGACCGATTCCGGTCTTGACGTCGATGCGATGAAACTTGTCGCAGAAGGTGTCAACGCGCTGCGCAGCGCGGGTCGGTCTTTCCTTGTGATCACCCATTACCAGCGCCTTCTCGACCATATCAAACCGGATGTGGTCCATATCATGTCCAATGGCCGCATCATCAAAACCGGCGGGCCGGAGCTGGCGCTTGAGGTCGAGAATAACGGCTATGCCGATCTGCTGGACGGGGTGCAGTAATGGCACTGGCACAGGTCAAACAGGACGCGCTGACGGCGCGGCTGCAGGGGCTCAGCGCTCCCGCAAAGGGCTGGACGGCTGCGGCGCGCGCTTCGGCCTCTGATCGGCTGGCGGCTCAGGGCCTGCCGACCCGGCGCGACGAATACTGGCGCTACAGTGACCCGGCCCAGCTGACAAAGCCGGAAATCAGCGGTGCGCCCGCCGATCTCGCGCCGTCCTTCGCGGCGCTGGATGCGGTGAAGCTGGTGTTTACCGATGGCGTGTTCGATGCTTCCGCCTCGGATGATCCGGCGCTTGCCGGGGTCGAGCTGCTGTCGCTGGCGGGTCAGTCGGATATCCACTGGGCGCAGGGGCTTTATGGCCAGCTTGAGACCCGGGGCTCTTCCCCGGTTGAACGTCCGCTTGCGGCGCTGAACACCGCCTATGCGAATGAGGGTGTGCTGATCCGGGTGACCGGGCAGGCCGCAAAACCAGTTTCTCTGATTTACGTCCAGAAATCAGCGGCTTCCGATGTGATCCTTCATCACGTTGTTAAGCTGGAAGAGGGGGCGGAAATCACCCTTCTGGAAAGCGGCACGCCCGGTGCGCGCTTTAACACCGTGCTTGAGGTCGATGTGGCGTCGAATGCACGCTTCCATCATATCCGCACGCAGGGACCGGATGCCGATCGGCGCGGCGTCACCCATATCTTCGCCCATATCGCCGATCACGCGCTGTTCAAAAGCTTTACCCTGACCGCAGGCGGCCGTCTGACCCGCAATGAGGCGATCCTCGAGATTACCGGCGACGATTCCGTGGCCCATGTTGCCGGAACCGTGCTGGGGGATGGCAAGGATTTCCTCCAGGACGACACGATCTTCATCACCCATGCGTCAGAGCGTTGCGAAAGCCGCCAGGTCTTCCGCAAAGTGTTGAAGAACGGCGCGACCGGTGTGTTTCAGGGCAAGATCCTCGTCAAACAGGGCGCGCAGAAGACCGATGGCTATCAGATGAGCCAGTCGCTCCTGCTGGATGAGGATGCGCAATTCCTCGCCAAGCCCGAGCTGGAAATCTACGCCGATGACGTGAAATGTTCGCATGGCTCCACCTCGGGCGCGATTGACGAGACGGCGCTCTTTTACCTGCAATCGCGGGGGGTGCCGAAACGCACCGCCCAGGCGCTTCTGGTTCTGGCTTTCCTGGCCGGCACGCTGGAAGAGATCGAGGATGAGGCCATCGCGGCCGAAGTCCATGCAAGGCTGGAAGACTGGCTGCACGGGCTGGACGGCTGAGAGCCCTCAGGGCTAGAACCGCCAACGCGTTAACGGCCAGCAGGAAACGGGCAGAGACCATGTCGATCACCACCGATATCTTCCGGACCTGGGCCCGGCCTGGTGCGGTCATCCGCGAGAAACTGGCGGATGGCCCGCGCGAGGACAGGGCGCTGATCCTGTTGTTTGCGGCCTGTCTTTTGCTGTTCGTGGCTCAATGGCCGCGCCTCTCGCGCGAGGCTTTCCTTGCGCGTGAGGCGGCAACCGCCGCCGGTACGCCGCTGGATCAGGTGCCGGGCATCCAGGCATTGATGGGGATCAATTTCTTCGTCTTTCTCTTCGTGGTGCCGCTGTTCTTTTACGGCATCGCAGCGGTCTCGGCGCTGGTGATCCGCGCCTTCGGGGGCCGGATCGGCGCTTATGAAGCGCGGGTCTCGCTGTTCTGGGCACTGCTTTGTGCAGCCCCCCTGATGCTGTTCCAGGGCCTTCTGGCCGGGTTCAGCGGACCGGGGTCTTCGGTGACGGTGGTCGGGCTTCTGGTCGGGCTCTCATTCCTCTGGCTCTGGGTGAAACTTCTGCGCGAGGCGATGCAGTGATCGGCTTTTTCTTTTCCACCCTGCTTTTGTCGCTGCATGACCCGCGTCAGGGCCTGCGGCAGATCCAGGCGCTGAACCGGCCCGGTGGCACCGAAATGGTGGCGCTCCTTCTGATGGCGGTGGCCTCGGCCCTGTTGATGCAGCTGAGCCTGCAGATCCTGCCAATGCCCGATGGCAGCCCTTTCACGGCGCTGTTCTCAACGCCTTTCCTGACGGCCGGGCTGCAATTCCTGACGCTCCTCCTTTGCGCCTTCCTTGCCTGGCTGGTGGGCGGCTGGTTCGGCGGTCGCGGATCCTTTGCCGATGCCGTGCTGGCGATCGCCTGGCTTCAGGCGGTGATGCTGGCGATCCAGCTGGTGCAGCTGCTGGCGCTCGTCATCCTGCCCGTGCTTTCCAGTCTGATCGGCATCGCCGCCGTCGGGATCTTCGTGGTGCTCCTGAGCAATTTCATCGCCGAAATCCACGGCTTCGCCTCGCCGGTGAAGGTGTTCTTCGGGACGGTCCTGACCTTCCTCGTCAGCGTCTTCATCCTGACGATGATCCTCGCCCCCTTCATCCCGTCGGAGTACCTGCCGCGTGAGCTATGATGTCGCAAAAATCCGCGCCGATTTCCCGATCCTCGCGCGCAAGGTGAATGACCGACCGCTGGTCTATCTCGACAATGGCGCCTCGGCGCAAAAGCCGCAGGTGGTGATCGACGCGATCACCCAGGCCTATTCGATGGAATATGCCAATGTTCACCGGGGCCTGCATTACCTGTCGAACCACGCGACCGAGGCCTATGAGGCGGTGCGCGGCAAGATCGCGCGCTTTCTGAACGCGCCCTCGGAAGACGAGATCGTCTTCACATCGGGGGCGACCGAGGGGATCAACCTCGTCTCTTATGCCTGGGCTGCGCCTCGTTTGCAGGCCGGCGATGAGATCGTGCTTTCCGTGATGGAACATCACGCCAATATCGTGCCCTGGCATTTCCTGCGCGAACGTCAGGGGGTGGTGCTGAAATGGGTCGAGGTCGATGCCAATGGCGTGCTCGATCCCCAGGCGGTGATCGACGCAATCGGGCCGAAGACAAGGCTGATTGCAATCTCGCATATGTCGAATGTGACCGGCACCGTGGTTGATGTGACCACGATCTGCGCCGCGGCCCGTGCGCGCGGTGTGCCGGTGATGGTCGATGGCAGCCAGGCCTCGGTGCATATGCCGGTCGATCTGACGGCAATCGGCGCCGATTTCTACGCGATCACCGGCCATAAGCTTTATGGTCCCTCCGGATCCGGCGCGATCTGGATTTCCCAGGCGCGGATGGCGGAAATGCGCCCCTTCATGGGAGGCGGCGACATGATCCGCGAGGTGCATCGCGACTCTGTCACCTGGGCAGATCCCCCGATGCGGTTCGAGGCCGGCACACCCGGCATCGTCAATCAGATCGGTCTGGGCGTGGCGCTCGATTACCTGACCGGTCTCGGCATGGAAAATATCGCCGCGCATGAGCGCGCTTTGCGCGATTACGCCCGCGAAAAGCTGAACGGGCTGAACTGGCTGAACGTCCAGGGGCAGGCGCCGGATAAGGGGGCGATTTTCAGCTTCACCCTGCAAGGCGCCGCACATCCGCATGATATCTCGACGATTCTCGACAAAAAAGGCATCGCCGTCAGGGCAGGGACCCATTGCGCCATGCCGCTGCTGGACCATTTCGGGGTGAGCGCAACCTGCCGCGCGTCCTTCGGTCTTTACAACACCCTGGCCGAGGTGGATGCCCTGGTCGAAGCGCTGGAATTCTGTCACGAACTCTTTGCGTGAAGCGGCACCACAAGCCTTGCAGCAGCGCGCAGGAGCGGTTAAGAAACCCGGGCGCTGCACCCGTAGCTCAGCTGGATAGAGTGCTGCCCTCCGAAGGCAGAGGTCACAGGTTCGAATCCTGTCGGGTGCGCCATTTCAGAACAGAACTATGAACGCCGAACGCCGCCGTTTCTACGCTAGAAGCGGCGACCAGCGTTCGCAGCAGTTCCGACTTCGATCCCATGATGCGAACCTCGTCGTCGGCGACCTCGACGCGCTGCGCCAGAGCGCGCAGATGGTCGCGTCGGTAGCCGCCATCATCGAGTCGTATCCGTTTGCGGGCTTTGCGGGCGAAGCCCTTGAGCATATCGGGGCTGACGCCCTGATTGCCTGAACTGTCGAGCGCGAGCTGGGTGCGCTCGGCGTCGGCGGCGGCCTGATCCCGCAACGCCTTGAGGCTCACCATGCGCTCTTTCGCCATGGCGTCGTCCTTGTCCACCATGCCCGCTTCGATGGCGTCAAAGAGACGGCCGAGCCGCTGGTCGGCTTCCGTGATTCGCCTGTGAAGCTCGGCAAGATGCTCGCGGCGGCGCTCGGCGCGCTCCTGCCGGCGGTCTATGACGCTGGCGAGGACAGTTTCCAGTCGCTTGGGCTGGAGCAGCCGATCCCCGATATGATCGGCTACCAGATGGTCCAGCTTGTCCATCGGGATCGTGCGGCCCTTGCAGCCGGTCTTGCCCTGCCGCGCCTTGGTCGAGCAGGTGTAATAGCGGTATGTCGCTCCCGTGCTGCCTTGGCCGGTGCGCAACGTCATCGCACCTCCGCACTTGGCGCAGAAGCAAATGCCTGTCAGCAGCGTGGGGCCGCTGGAGACACGCGCAGGCGTCACCATGGGATTGCGGGATTTCAGGCGGGCTTGCACTGCATCGAATATCTCGCGGTCGATCAGGGGCGGCACCGCCATGATGGCGACCTCGCTCTCTGGCTTCTTCTCCCGGTCTTTGTGCGAGCGCGTATTGAACCTGTGCTCGCCGATATAGGTGGTGCGGGTCAGGATGGCGTGGATTTGCGCCAATCCCCAACGCCCACCGTCGCGGGTGAAGAAGCGGCGCTCGTTGAGATAGGTGGCGATGGCCTTGACGCCCATCGCGCCGGATGTGCCGTCGCCTTCAAGGAACAGACGATAGATAAGCCGCACGGTGTCGGCGTGCAGCGGGTCGATCTCCAGCTTCTTCTTGATCTTCGATCCGCGCTGCTCGGCCGCAACGATGCGATAGCCGATAGGCGGCCGTGCGCCGTTCCAGAAGCCTTGCCGGGCGTTCTCGTTCATGGCGCGCAGGACGTGCTTGGCGTTCTCCTTCGACTGGTATTCGTCGAACAGCGCCATGATCTGTCGCATCATCTGGTGCATGGGATCGTCGCCCATCTCCTGCGTGATGGACACCAGCTTGACGCCGTTCTTCGCCAGCTTGCGAACGTAGAACTCCATCTCGAAGTGATCGCGGAAGAAGCGCGAGAAGCTATGCACCACGACTATATCGAAGGGCGCGGGCTTGGACGTGCCCGCCTCGATCATGCGCTGGAACTCGGGGCGCTTATCGTTGGTGGCGGTTGCGCCCGGTTCCACATAAGTCTCAACGAGCTGATAGCCGCGTTGCTCGCAATAGGCTTCACCCTGCCGCTTCTGGTCGGGAATGGAAATATCGTGCTCGGCCTGCCGGGCAGTCGAAACGCGCAGGTAGAGGGCGGCGCGGGCGGTAACGGTTGGGCTGTGCATATTCATGGCCGGCCTCCAATAGCCTTCTTAGCCTTGGGGCGGTCGATCAGGGGCAATGCCAGCTCCACCCGGTCATGGACCACCTTGGGCGCGAGCTTGCGCCCATGGCCCGGCTCAAGCCTCACAAGGCCGTAGCTCTCCATAGTTTTCAGGGTGCGTGACAGATTGGAGCCGGCCCGGCCGGTGATTTCCGCCAGTTCCTCAAGCGATGCCGGGGCTTTCTCGGCGATGATGCGCAGCAGCTCGCGATTCCCGGCCGACAGCACCTTGGCGAAGGATTCCGTCGAGGTGAACCACACCTTCGGATCGCTGGGCGCAGGTTTTTCCTCGCCGCGCGCGTTCCGCATGGTGCGGGCCTTCATTTCTTCGTAGTCGGCAATCCCAACTTTCAATGTGGTCATAGGGCACCTCGTTCCTTCAACACCGCGTCCACCGCCTGAGCTACTCCCCGATGCTTGGACAGTTTTCGAGGATGTTTAAGCTACTGCCTGTGCCTGCCGGTCGGTTTCGATGCTGTTGAAGTAGACCACGGCGGGGGGCAACCCGCCATGGGCAGTGTGTGGCCGCCGATGGTTATAGAAGCTGACCCAGGATCCGATTGCGGCCTTTGCCTGAGACCCGGTCTCCCAGGCATGCAGATAGACGCATTCGTATTTCAGGGACCGCCACAGGCGCTCGATGAAGACATTGTCGATGCACCGCCCCTTGCCGTCCATCGAGATGCGGGTTCCGACGCGTTTCAGCCGATCTGTCCAAGCGAAGGACGTGAACTGGCTGCCTTGGTCAGTGTTCATGATTGTGGGCGCGCCGAACCGGTGGATGGCCTCGTTCAACGCCTCGACGCAGAAGTCCGCTTCCAGGGTGTTCGATATGCGCCAGGCCAGAACTTTGCGCGTGAACCAGTCCATGATGGCGACCAGATACAGAAACCCCCGCCGCATCGGGAGATAGGTAATGTCGGCGCACCAGACCTGACCGGGGCGATCGACCCGCAGCCCGCCCAGCAGGTAGGGATAGGTCTTGTGGCCCTTTCTCGGCTTGCTGGTGTTGGGCTTCTGGTAAATCGGCATCAAACGCATGAGCCGCATCAGCCGCCGGATGCGCTTCTGGTTCACGCCGTGCCCCTCGTTTTGCAGATGCCAGGTCATCTGCCGGACGCCGTAGAAGGGCGTATCCATGAACTGCCGGTCGATCAGCTGCATCAGGCCGAGGTTCTGATCAGTCTCTCCAGCCGGCTCGTGGCAGAACGACGAGCGCGAGATCGACAGCAGGCGGCACTGCGCCCCGATCGACAGTGCAGGGTGGTCCCGTTCGATCATCCCACGCCTCACTTTCCGCTCCACGGCTTGAGCTTTCGTGACAAAAAATCGTTGGCGACAGCCAGCTCCCCGATCTTGGCGTGCAATGACCGGACCGTCTCTTCATCCACCTCCGTCGCGGGCTTCTTGCCGCCGCGCTCGAAGATGTCCGCAGCCCCGTCGAGCAGCGATTTCTTCCATTGATGGATCATCGTCGGATGCACGCCGTATTCGGCCGCCAACTCCGACACAGTGCGCTCGCCCTTGATGGCCTCAAGTGCCACGCGCGCCTTGAAGCCCGCGTCATGGTTCCTGCGTTTTCGCATGCCTGATCTCCTCGTCCGTGGAGACCAGCAAACGTCAGATCGTAGCTTCCGTCACTGTCCGATTTCCGGGGAGTAGCTCAGATTTCCGATTCGGCTGTGGCGGGGCAGGGGCGTCATTTTCAGGGCGGAAATGAAGGGAACGCACTTGTTCCCCCAGTGTTCCCCGGCTTAAAATTAGAAAAGGCCCGCTCGAAAGCGGGCCTTTTCTAAGTAGCTGTAATCCCTAAGGATTTATGGCTCCGGCGGTAGGGATCGAACCTACGACCAATTGATTAACAGTCAACTGCTCTACCGCTGAGCTACGCCGGAACATGGGGCGACGTATAGCCAGAGGATTCTGGGGCGGCAAGAGGCAAAACCAGAAAAACATGCGAAAAAATTCTTTTGCGTCATCGGGCGGTTACCAGCGGTGAGGGGCCGGGCCAGGCTGTGGCTGTGACCTGCCCGCGGCTGGTCAGATCGGCGATATGGGCCAGAAGGTTGCGTCTTGCCGCGGGCCAGAGGGCCTCGGGCGTATCGGCATAGACTATGGGCAGGAGGTCGTCCGGGCTCATCGGGTGCGAGGTGAGGGCGGCAAGGAGTTTGGCCTCGCGCTTCAGGCGGTGATCGATCAGCGCGGCGATTCTTGCGGCGGGATCGTCAATAACCTCGCCATGGCAGGGCAGGAGGCAGGTCCAGCTTTCTGTGGCAAGGCGCTGCAGTGACGTCATATAGGCGCCCATATCGCCATCGGGCAGCGAGACGAGGCTCGGGGCCCAGGCCATGATGTGATCACCGCAAAACAGCGCGCCGCGCCAGGCGAAGCTCAGATGCTCGGCGCTGTGACCGGGGGTGTGGAGGGTGCGAAAGGTCTCGGATCCGATCTGAAACTCTGCGCCATCTGCGAGGCGGATATCCGGCGCGAAGCTGCGGTCGATTCCCTCGCCACCGCTCAGGCCGGCTGCCTCAAGCGCCTGCATAGCCGGAGAACGGCCCGATCCGGCAGGGCCAAAGCCGTAAACCGGGGCACCGGTCGCGCGGGCGAGATCGGGCACAAGCGCCGAATGGTCGAGATGCGGGTGCGTCACGAGGATGGCGGCGATTCTCTCGCCGGGATCCAGGGCCGCGACTATTGCCTCCAGATGCGCGTGCGAGGCCGGGCCGGGGTCGATCACCGTGACCGCGCCCCGACCGACGAGCCAGGTCGTGGTGCCCGGCCCGGTCAGCGGTCCTGGATTCTCCGCAAGCACCCTGCGCAGCGGCAGACCGGCAAGCGTTGTCTCACCGATTGCCTCGCCAGCTGCTGCGCCGACGGTCGCGGTAAGCACGGACGGCTTTTCTTCTTCGGACGACATCTCTAGCCTCTTCGCATGATCACAATGAAACATCTGCTTCCGCGCGGGATCTATGGCAGGGCCGCCCTGATCCTGGTGCTGCCCATCGTCATCATTCAGCTGGTGGTGTCCATGGCTTTCATCCAGCGCCATTATGAGGGGGTTACGCGCCAGATGACGGGCGGTGTGGCGATTGATCTCGCCTATCTCCTGCAGGAGTTCAGGGCCGGAAGCAGCGCGGAAGAGGCGCGGGCGCGGGCCGATGCGATCGGCGGGCCGCTGCAGATCACGGTGACCTTTCCGCCTGGTCCGTTTGCGCCGGTCGATGACTCGGTCGCGGTCTTCGATTTCTCCGGCCAGGCAATTGTCGAAACCCTCCATGCTGAGATCCCCGAGATGCGCGCGGCCGATGTCTCGGGGGATGACCGGATCGTGCGCACCAGAATCGCGACGCCTTTCGGCGATATCCAGGCCGATATCGCGCGGCGGCGGATGTCTGCGACCAATCCGCATCAGCTTTTGGTGCTGATGGTGCTCACCTCGGTGCTGATGACGGTGATTTCGTTCTTCTTCCTGCGCCGGCAGCTGCGCCCGATCGCGAAACTGGCCGAGGCGGCAGAGGCCTTCGGGCGCGGCGAGCGGATCGCCTACCGGCCGCGCGGCGCGCTGGAAGTGCGGGCGGCAGGGCGGGCTTTCGTCGAGATGCGCGACCGGATCGAGCGCCAGATTGAACAGCGGATGCTGATGCTATCGGGCGTCAGTCATGATCTCCGGACGCCGCTGACCCGGATGCGGCTGGCGCTGTCGCTGATGCCGGAAGATGAGGACAGCCGCGACCTCCAGGCCGATGTGATCCAGATGGAGCGCCTCGTGGATGAGTTTCTTGCCTTTGTGCGCGGCGATGCGACCGAGGGGGAGGAGGATTGCGACCCCGCCGCCATCGCGACCGAGGTGATCCAGGCTGCCAGGCGCGGCGGCGGCACTGTGGCGGATCTTGTGGTGACCGGTGTCTCCCGGCGGGCGAAGCTGCGGGGGCAGGGGGTGCACCGTGCGCTTGAAAACCTGGTCGGCAATGCGCTCCGCCATGGCAGCATGGCGCAGATCAGCCTCAGCTTTTCGCCTCACACCCTTGTCTTCGCGGTGGAAGACAATGGCCCCGGCATCCCTGAGGCCGAGCGTGAAAAAGCGGTTCAGCCCTTTACCCGGCTCGGCAGTGCGCGTGACCCCAACCGGGGCGGTGGTGTCGGGCTTGGCCTTTCGATCACCGCGGATATTGCGGCGAGCCATGGCGGTGCGCTCTGGCTTGGGACAAGCAGGGATCTGGGCGGGCTCAGAGCCGAGATGCGGTTGCGGCGCTAGGGGCGCGATGCGACGGGGCGGGGAAAGGTGGGAGCCCTCCCTTGCAGCCCCTCTGTCGCATGACTAAGATTCCGGAAACTTTACGGCAGTAACACAGAGATTGAACTGAAGAGGCAGGTCCCGATGCGCGATCCCGTTGAACACTATATGAATACGCTGGTCCCCATGGTCGTCGAACAGACCAGCCGGGGCGAGCGCGCCTATGACATCTATTCGCGCATGCTGAAGGAACGGATCATCTTCCTGTCCGGTCCGGTGCATGACGGCATGTCCTCGCTGATCTGCGCGCAGCTTCTGTTCCTTGAGGCGGAAAACCCGACCAAGGAAATCTCGATGTATATCAACAGCCCCGGCGGCGTGGTGACCTCGGGTCTGTCGATCTATGACACGATGCAATATATCCGCCCGAAGGTCTCGACGCTGGTGATCGGCCAGGCAGCCTCGATGGGCTCGCTGCTGTTGCAGGCCGGCGAAAAGGGCATGCGGTTCAGCCTGCCGAATTCCTCGGTCATGGTGCACCAGCCCTCGGGCGGCTACCAGGGCCAGGCGACCGACATCTTGATTCACGCCCGCAATACCGAGCGGCTGAAACGGCGCCTGAACGAGATCTATGTCAAACATACCGGCAATGATCTGAAAACGGTCGAAGACGCGCTGGAGCGCGACAATTTCATGACCGCCGAAGAGGCAAAAGCCTGGGGGCTGATCGACGAGATCGTGGCCGAGCGTGGTAAGGCCGACGATCTCGCCAAGTGAGAACCGGCCAGGGAAGAATCATTTCTGGCACCGGCGCGGCAGGTTTATCGCCTGCCGTGACCGCATAATGACAGCGATGTGAAGATTGGCCCGGGAGCGGGCCATCCTCGGGCGATTTGGCGTTGTGGAGGTTTCGGACCTGTCCTAGACTTCTCCACTGAAATGGCCGCGTTATCTGCGCGGCGACTGCAAAGGGTTACGCATGGCCACCAATTCGGGCGACAGCAAGAACACGCTTTACTGCTCGTTCTGCGGCAAAAGCCAGCATGAGGTCCGCAAGCTGATCGCCGGACCGACCGTGTTCATCTGTGATGAATGCGTCGAGCTTTGCATGGATATCATCCGCGAAGAGACCAAGACTTCGGGGCTGAAAACCGGTGAGGGCGTGCCGACACCGCGCGAGATCTGCAAAGTTCTCGACGATTATGTCGTCGGCCAGGCCCATGCGAAACGGGTGCTCTCGGTCGCGGTTCACAACCATTACAAGCGTCTGAACCATTCGTCGAAACAGGATATCGAACTTTCGAAATCGAATATCCTGCTGATCGGCCCGACCGGGACCGGCAAGACGCTGCTGGCGCAGACGCTGGCGCGCATCCTTGATGTGCCATTCACCATGGCCGATGCGACCACGCTGACCGAGGCGGGCTATGTCGGTGAGGATGTCGAGAACATCATCCTGAAACTGCTGCAGGCCTCGGAGTATAATGTCGAGCGCGCACAGCGCGGCATCGTCTATATCGATGAGGTCGACAAGATCACCCGCAAGTCGGACAATCCTTCGATCACCCGCGACGTCTCGGGCGAGGGGGTGCAGCAGGCGCTTCTGAAAATCATGGAGGGCACGGTTGCCTCGGTGCCGCCGCAGGGCGGGCGCAAGCATCCGCAGCAGGAATTCCTCCAGGTCGACACCACCAATATCCTCTTCATCTGCGGCGGCGCTTTTGCCGGTCTTGACCGGATCATCGCGCAGCGCGGCAAAGGGTCGGGGATCGGGTTCGGTGCCAAGGTCAAAGGCCCGGATGAGCGCGGTGTCGGCGAGCTGTTCAAAGAGCTGGAGCCGGAAGATCTGCTGAAATTCGGTCTGATCCCGGAATTCGTCGGCCGTCTGCCGGTGCTGGCAACGCTGGAAGACCTTGACGAGGCAGCTTTGGTCACCATCCTGACCGAGCCGAAAAACGCGCTGGTGAAACAGTATCAGCGGCTTTTCGAGATCGAGAATGTGAAGCTGACATTCACCACCGAGGCGCTGTCGGCGATTGCGCAGCGCGCGATCAAGCGCAAAACCGGTGCCCGTGGTCTGCGCTCGATCATGGAAGATATCCTGCTCGACACCATGTTCGAACTGCCGGGCATGGAAGGCGTGCAGGAGGTTGTGGTGAATGAGGAAGTGGTCGGTGGCAAGGCGGTGCCTTTGCTGGTCCATACCGAAACGCCGGGCAAGAAAAAGCAGGCCGCCAGCGCCTGAGGCATTGGTCGGTGAAAGTCAGGGGGCGTGCCGGGAACGGCGCGCCCTTTTTCTGTTGTTGAGGCTGTCGCAACTGCGGATGCCTCCGGCGGGGATATTTTCAGACAGATGAAAGGCGGAACGGCGCGCCAGTAGGGGGAGGCGGCGCGCTGGCTCTGGACCTTTGGTGATGGCTGGTTCATATGGGGGGACGAAGATATGCCCGGAGAAACAGGTATGAAAAAGTTCCTGCTCAGCCTTCTGACCTGGTGGAACAGCGAGACGCTGAACACGAGGTTCTTCACCTGGAGAAACGGGGTGAAGGTGGGTGAAGATGATCAGGGCAATGTGTTCTACCAGTCGAAAGACGGTAAGAAACGCTGGGTGATCTTTAATGGTGAGATGGAGGCGAGCCGTGTCGCGCCGGACTGGCATGGCTGGCTGCACCACACCTGGGAAAAGCCGCCGACCGAGGCGCCGCTGAAACATAAGGTCTGGGAAAAGCCGCATCACGAGAATCTCTCGGGGTCGGATCTGGCCTATGCGCCGCCCGGCTCGATCCGGCGCGGTGTGCCGGCAGAGCGCAAGGATTACGAGGCCTGGGCGCCCGAATGACGGGATCGCGCAGGCCAGGGGGCAGGGTGAGGTTTCACGGATGAGCCATTCTGTTGCAGAAGTGCTGACCGGGGCCGCTGTGCTCGCCGTTGGGATCGGTTTTGCCGTCTGGGCCGCGAATGGGGCAGGGCGTGGCTTTGGCGCCACCCAGACCTATCCGCTGACCGCCTCTTTTCGTGCGGTGGACGGGATCCAGGTTGGCTCGGATGTCCGGCTCGCGGGGCTGAAGGTCGGCACGATCACCAAGCTTGAACTGAATCCGGCAACCTTCTTCGCCGATGCCACGATCTCGATGCGGCAGGGCATCGAATTGCCGAGTGATTCCGCGATTCTGATCTCGCAGGACGGGCTTTTGGGCGGCAGTTATGTCGAGATCCAACCGGGCGGCATGGCGGATGTGCTGGGCCCGGGCGATGAGATCGAGGATACCCAGGGCTCGGTTTCGCTGATTTCGCTCCTGCTGAAATTCGTGGGCAGCGGCTCCTCTGACAGCGGCGCGGCGGCGCCGGCGGATGGCGGCTGATGCGGCGGCGGGCTCTGGCTTTACTTCTGATCTGCGCCGCTGGCCCTGCTTTCGCGCAGGGATTTGCAGAAGGCGAAGGCGCCGAGATCCGCTGGCTTGATACGCTGACCGGGCGCACCGGCGATCTGGAGCTGTCGCGCGGCCAGGCGGCGACCAATGGGCGGCTGACGATCCAGCTGAACCAGTGCCGCTACCCCCAGGAAAACCCGGCCGCCGAAGCCGAGGCCCATCTGACCATTCTTGATTCCAGCCGCCAGGACCCGGTGTTTTCGGGCTGGATGCTGGCTTCGGCACCGGCTTTGTCCGCGATGGATCACCCGCGCTATGACGTCTGGGTGCTGCGTTGCATCGTGCCGGGCTATAAGCCGCCCGAGACAATCGAGACGCCGGAAGAGACCGAAGAGGGTGAAGGCGAGTAACCCGTCGGGAGAAAGCTGGCCTTGCGGCCCAGGGCCGCACGCAGGCGTTCATGATAGGCGGCGCGCGGGATTTCGACGCCGCCAAGGCTCGCCAGATGCGGCGTGATGAATTGCGTATCGAGCAGCAGATAGCCGCCGGCCCGCAGCCGGTGCGTCAGATAGGCGAGCGCCAGTTTTGACGCATCGGTCCGGCGCGAAAACATGCTTTCGCCGAAAAACGCCGCCCCGAGGCTGACGCCATAAACACCGCCGACCAGGGCATCATCTTCCCAGACCTCAAGACTATGGGCAAAGCCCATCTCGTGAAGCGATTGGTAAAGCGCCAGGATCTGCGGGTTGATCCAGGTCTCTTCGCGGTCGGCGCAGGCCAGAACCACATCGCGAAATGCCTCATTGACCGAGACACGCCAGGGCGCGCGGCGGATTGTTTTCGCAAGGCTGCGCGAGATATGGAACCCGTCCAGCGGCAGTACGCCGCGCCTGCGCGGATCGACCCAGTGAATTTCGGGATCGACGCGCGAATCCGCCATAGGAAAAACTCCCGCCGCATAGGCGTGCAGCAGGAGTTCCGGGGTAATCGCCGTCATCCGGACTCAGTCGCGGGGCGCGAACTGGGCCGCGAGCCACTTTTCGAGCCAGTGGATATTGTAATCCCCGCTCTGAATGTCCGGCTCGTTCAGCAATGCCTCAAAGAGCGGCACCGTGGTCTCGATCCCGTCGACAACCAGCTCGCCAAGCGCGCGGCGCAGACGTGCCAGGGCCTCGGGCCGGTCGCGGCCATGGACGATCAGCTTGCCGATCAGGCTGTCATAATAAGGCGGGATCGAATAACCGCCATAAAGCGCCGAATCCATCCGCACCCCAAGCCCGCCCGGCGCGTGGAAGGTCTTTACCCGACCCGGAGACGGGGTGAAATTCGGCAGCTTCTCGGCATTGATACGGACTTCAATCGCGTGGCCGTTCACTTCCAGATCGGCCTGGTCGAAGGACATCGGCAGGCCGGCCGCGACGCGGATCTGTTCGCGCACGAGATCGACGCCATAGATGAACTCGGTCACCGGATGTTCGACCTGAAGGCGGGTGTTCATCTCGATGAAGTAAAACTTGCCGTCCTCATAGAGGAATTCGACGGTGCCGGCGCCGATATAATTGATCTTCGCGACCGCATCGGCACAGACTTTACCGATCTCGGCGCGCAGCTTCGGCGTGATCACCGGGCCGGGCGCTTCCTCGAAAACCTTCTGGTGGCGGCGCTGCAGTGAACAGTCACGCTCGCCCAGATGCACCGCATTTCCCTTGCCGTCACCGAAGACCTGGATCTCGATATGGCGCGGTTTTTGCAGGTATTTCTCGATATAGACCTCGTCATTGCCGAAGGCCGCCTTGGCCTCGGAACGCGCGGTCCGGAAGGCGACTTCCAGATCGGCCTCGGTCAGCGCGGTTTTCATACCGCGCCCGCCGCCACCGGCCGTCGCCTTGATGATCACCGGATAGCCGATTTCTTTGGCCACGCGTTGCGCGGTCTCGTAATCCGGCACACCGCCATCCGAGCCGGGAACCACGGGGATCCCCAGTTCCTTCGCGGTCTCTTTCGCGGTGATCTTGTCGCCCATGATGCGGATATGCTGCGCGGTCGGGCCGATGAAGGTGATGCCGTGATCTTCCAGCGCCTGGGCGAAATCGGCATTTTCCGACAGGAAACCATAGCCCGGATGCACGGCCTGGGCGCCGGAGATCTCGCAGGCCGAGATCACCGCCGCCTTGTTCAGATAGGACCCCGAAGAGGCAGCCGGCCCGATACAGACGGATTCGTCCGCCAGCCGCACATGCATCGCATCGGTATCGGCGGTCGAATGGACCGCGACCGATTTGATGCCCATTTCCCGGCAGGCCCGGATCACGCGCAGCGCAATCTCGCCCCGGTTGGCGATCAGGAGTTTTTCAAACATCCGATGGCCTCACTCGATGATCATCAGGGGCGCGCCAAATTCGACCGGCGTCGCATCATCGACGACAATGCGCTTCACCGTGCCGGATTTCGGCGCCGGGATGTGGTTCATCGTTTTCATCGCTTCGATGATCAGAAGCGTCTGGCCTTCCTTGACCTGGGCGCCCACGGTGACGAAAGGCGCGGCGCCGGGTTCTGCCGACAGATAGACCGTGCCGACCATGGGCGAGGTCACGGCGCCCGGATGCTGGGTCGGATCTTCCGAGGCGGCCGGGGCTGCGACCGCTGCGGCTGCGGGGGCGAGCCCGGGTGCCGCTGCATAGACCGGCGCAGGCGCGGCGACAGCCGTGGTCACGATATTCGCCTGTTTGACGACCCGGACCTCAAGGCTGTCATCTTCGCCATATTCGCGTTTGACGGCGATCTCCGTCAGCTCGTTCTTGTTCAGAAGCTCGGCGAGTGCCGAGATGAATGCGACGTCTGCGTCGGAAGAATGTTTGCTCATGCCGTCCTCTGATGGCGTTTCATCGCCTGTTGACTTTGTTGCACCTGATTGAACGGCGCGGATATGGGCGCGATTGTCAGCGCTCACAAGGCCCCGTTTCTGCTGATCTCCGCTTATAGGGCAGCCATTCACCAGAGAAAAGCGCCGATCCATCACCCCGGGCCTGAGGCGCTGATTGGCGCTTTTTTCAGCTGCGGGCGCGCGGCATGCCAGCCGGAACAAGGTTTAAAATTTTTCCATTTGGTAAAATTTAAGACCTGTGAGACGCTGAGTCCGGAAGAAGAAGCCCAGGAAGAGCCGAAACCAGCAACTATCCCCCAACAGAGAGGTCTTGTGCGATGAGCAACAGCCCGCTGACCCCCGGTATCGCATCGGGACGTTTGCCAGCCGAGGAATATGACCGCAATTTTCTCGACCACCTGCCGGCTCTTGATGTGCATGAGGCGCGGGTGGCCGCAGACCGGTGCTATTTCTGCCATGACGCGCCCTGTATGACGGCCTGCCCGACTGCGATTGATATCCCGCTTTTCATCCGCCAGATCGCAACCGGCACGCCGGAGGCTGCGGCAAAGACCATCTGGTCGCAAAACATCCTTGGCGGCATCTGTGCCCGCGTCTGCCCGACCGAGACCTTGTGCGAAGGGGTCTGTGTGCGCGAGGTGGCCGAAGGAAAACCTGTTGAAATCGGCCGTTTGCAGCGGTTTGCCACCGATTTTGCGATGCCGAAGGGGCATCCGTTCCAGCGCGCGGCGCCCACGGGGCGCCGGGTGGCTGTGGTGGGGGCAGGGCCTGCGGGGCTCGCCTGCGCGCATCGGCTGGCGATGCTCGGTCATGATATCGTGGTGTTTGAACGCCGCCCCCGGCCGGGGGGCCTGAATGAATATGGCATCGCGAGCTACAAATCGACCGGCGGTTTCGCGCAGGCCGAGGTGGACTGGCTGTTGCAGATCGGCGGTATCGAATTGCGCAATGGGGTGGAGCTTGGCCGTGACATCACGCTGGCCGAGCTGCGCCAGACCTATGATGCGGTGTTCCTCGGGATCGGTTTGCAGGGCGTGAATCTCCTTTCCGCCGGCGGCGAGGATCTGGAAGGCGTCGGCAATGCGGTCGATTTCATCGCGGAACTGCGCCAGTCAGATGATCTCTCGACGCTGCCGGTCGGGCGCGATGTGGTGGTGATCGGGGGCGGCATGACGGCGGTGGATGCGGCGGTGCAGTCGCGGCTTCTGGGGGCGGAAAACGTCACCATCGTCTATCGCCGCAGCCAGGAGAAAATGTCGGCTTCCGAACATGAACAGGATCACGCCACCAGCAAAGGCGTTCGAATCATCCATAATGCGGCGCCCCTGCGGGTGATCGGCGAAACCCGCGCCGAGGCCGTGGAATTCGCCTATACCGAGGACGGGCCCGATGGGTTGCGGCTTTTGCCCGAGACCTTCACGCTGAAAGCCGATCAGGTGCTGCGCGCCATCGGCCAGCGCCTCACCGGTCTGCCCGATGGGGTGACTGCCAAAGGCGGCAAGATCGACACCGCGCCCGCGCAGGTCTGGGCCGGGGGCGATTGCGCCGCCGGGGGCGAGGACCTGACCGTGACCGCCGTGGCCGAAGGCCGTGACGCCGCGCTCTCGATCCATCGCCAGCTCTCGGGATTGTAACCATGGCTGCACAGCAAAGTGGCATCGCAATCCGGTCAGGGCCTTATACGCGAAGTTTGCGTAACTGCGACGGTGCGCCGGAGCTTTGGTCTTGTTCCCAGGGTTTTTCTCGTCCAAAGGTCTCGCAACTAGCGAGGCACTATGACCGATCTGATCGACCAGATAATCGACTTTATCGAGCGCCATCATGCGTTTGCCCCCTGGATCATGCTGGTCTTCGCGGCCGCCGAAACCACCGCTTTTCTGTCGATCCTGATCCCGTCGACGGCGATCATGGTCGGGGTGGGCGCCTTTGCGGCCAATGGCATCCTGAACTTCACAACGCTGTGGATCGGGGCCTCGATCGGGGCGATGGTCGGCTCGTTCTTCTCCTATTGGCTGGGATGGCGCTACGGCGCGTCTATTCTGCAGATGCGGCCAATGCGCGACCATCCGGAATGGAAGGCGAAGGCGAATACGGCGTTTCTCAGCTGGGGGCCGGTGACGATCTTCGCGGGTCACTTTGCCACCCTGCTGCGCCCGGTGGTCTTTCTGATGGCGGGGATGAGCGGCATGACGCTGCCACGCTTTGCCTTCTGGAACATCCTCGGCTGTATCACCTGGGCCGGGGTCGTATTGAAGTTCGGCGAGGTCGGCGGCTGGCTCATCAGCTGGGCCTGGGGCTGGCTCTTCGGCTGAACGCCCCTTCCTGCACCACATTTTACGGCGCGGCGGATCTGCATCCGACCGCGCCTTTTTCTTGTGCGAAACCTGTTCCCAGACACCAGAGACGGCGCAGAGCCGTTCATCTCCAGGGAGGCTCAAATGGCTGATCTTTCGACGAATTTCCTCGGCATCCGCTCGCCCAACCCGTTCTGGCTGGCCTCGGCGCCACCGACCGACAAGGAGTATAATGTCGAGCGCGCATTCGAGGCGGGCTGGGGCGGTGTGGTGTGGAAGACCCTCGGGGCCGATGGCCCGCCAGTGGTCAACGTCAACGGCCCGCGCTACGGCGCGGTCTGGGGGGCGGACCGGCGGCTGCTGGGGCTCAACAATATCGAGCTGATCACCGACCGGCCTTTGCAGGTCAATCTGGATGAGATCAAATCGGTACGCCGCCGCTGGCGGGATCGCGCCCTGATCATCTCGCTGATGGTGCCTTGCGATGAGGAGAGCTGGAAAGACATCCTTAAGAAGATCGAGGATACCGAAGCAGATGGGGTCGAGCTGAATTTCGGCTGTCCGCATGGCATGGCGGAACGCGGCATGGGCTCGGCCGTGGGCCAGGTGCCCGACTATATTGAGATGGTGACCCGCTGGGTGAAACAGCATTCGCGCATGCCCTGTATCGTGAAGCTCACGCCGAACATCACCGATATCCGCCTGCCGGCCGAGGCCGCCAAACGCGGCGGCGCCGATGCGGTCAGCCTGATCAATACGGTGAATTCGATTACTTCGGTCAATCTCGATACGTTTTCGCCCGAGCCGATGATCGACGGCAAGGGATCGCATGGCGGCTATTGCGGCCCGGCGGTGAAGCCCATCGCGCTGAATATGGTGGCCGAGATCGCGCGGTCGCGGGAAACTGCGGGCCTGCCGATTTCGGGGATAGGTGGCGTGACCACCTGGCGCGACGCGGCAGAGTTCATCGCCCTTGGCTGTGGCACGGTGCAGGCCTGCACTGTGGCGATGACCTATGGGTTCAAAGTGGTGCAGGAGCTGATTTCGGGCCTCAGCGAATATCTCGATGAGAAGGGAATGACGCTGGATGAGCTGCGCGGCCGCGCGGTGCCCAATGTCACCGACTGGCAATATCTGAACCTTAATTACGTCGCCAAGGCGCATATCAACCAGGATGATTGCATCAAATGTGGCCGCTGCTATGCGGCCTGCGAGGATACCAGCCATCAGGCGATTGCGATGGGCCCGGGGCGTGTCTTCACCGTGAAAGACGATGAATGCGTCGCCTGCAATCTTTGCGTCAATGTCTGCCCGGTCGAGAATTGCATCACGATGGAGCCGATGGCGAAGGGCTCTGTCGATCCGCGCACCGGGCTTGTGGTCGGCGATTACGCGAACTGGACGACGCATCCGAACAACCCGTCCTCACGCCCGGCGGCAGAATAGGCGGAACGGGCTCTGGCGCCGTCCGCAGATGTCGGTTCGGCGCCACTCTCCGGTCAGGAAACCCTGTTCCGGCGGGCTTGGTGTGCAGCCAGTCGTTCGCAGCAAAAGATCACGCGCGACCCTGCGTGCGGCAGAGGCACATGAGGCAGTGCGTGGGCCGTTTGGGGCCCCTGGGCCATAGGAGCGCGCCGGAGGTCGCGGCTTGCCTGTGTTCCTCAGGGCACCCGGTTTGCCAGCGGATTCACTCCGACCGCGCGGAGCGTCATCATATAAGCCCGCTGCGCAGCCGCGACCTTGTCGCGCGCGGCTTCAGAGAGCAGGCTCTGATCGGTCAAAGGCGGTCTTGAACTGTTGGTCCCCGAGGCCTGAGCCACCGGACGCGCGATCTCGCTTGCGGCGGCGGCCGAAGCGCGGCTGCCGCTTTGTGATGCCGGAGCTGATCCGGCAGAAGTCCCGGCCTGGGCATTCGCAACCGGTTCCACGGCTGCCATGACCGGCCGGACGGCGGAAATGAATTCCATAACCGTCACCCCACGATAGAAAGCCCCACCCGAAGAGCCTGACACAGATCAGCCTGTCTCCCTAGGGGTTAATGTCTTGCTTTTTAATGGTCTTTCAGGGGATGCCCATGCCCGGCTGCGGCGATAACAGCCGCAGATAGAGGGTTTCAAGAAAGCCCGCGGCCTCGGTCCAGGGATCGTGACCCGCGCCCAGCACCGCGCGCGTCTGGCTTTCGAAATCGGCATAATGCTGGGTCAGGGCCCAGACCGAAATGATCAGATGCACCGGGTCCGAACGTCGGATCCGCCCCTGATCCATCCAGCGCGCCAGCAGCCGCGCTTTTTCCTGTACCAGATCGTGCAATTCCCCCTGAATCGCCTCGGAGATACGCGGCGCACCTTGCAGGATCTCATTGGCGAAGAGCCTGCTTTCACGGGGAAAATCGCGCGACAGATCCAGCTTGCGACGCATATAGGCCAGCATCTCGGCAAGCGGGTCACCGTCTTCGCGCATCGCCCGCAGGGGCTCCAGCCAGGAGGTCATCAGCCCGGTCAGCAGGTCGCGGTGGATCTCTTCCTTGGATCCGAAATAATACAGCAGATTGGGTTTCGAGAGCCCGGCCTCAAGCGCGATCTGATCCAGCGTGGTGCCGCGAAACCCCTGGGCCGAGAACACCTCCAGCGCTGCCGCGAGGATGGTCTCGCGGTTCTTTTGCTGGATACGGCTGCGGCGCGGGGCGCGGACGGTCTGGTTCTCCATAAAGTTTTTAAATCAGGCGCGGGGCATTCGGTCAAACCTCTGTCGCGCGTCCGGGGAAAATTCTTGACCATGTGGTCAGGCTGTGCTGGCTTCTGGCTGACACCACAGCAGGACGGGAACATCATGGCCAACACCAGCAGAATCGGGGCCAGAACAGGCGCAGGTGAAAACCTCCGTATCAATTCCGAACGGCTGTGGGAAAGCCTGATGGAGATGGCCAGGATCGGGCCGGGTGTCGCGGGTGGCAATAACCGCCAGGCGTTGACCGATGCGGATAATGAAGGCCGCCATCTGTTTCGCGCCTGGGCAGAGGCCGCCGGCATGACCATGGGCGTCGATCAGATGGGGAATATGTTCTTCACCCGCCCCGGCGAGGAGGCGGATGCTGCGCCGGTCTTCATGGGCAGCCATCTCGATACCCAGCCGACAGGCGGCAAATATGACGGGGTGCTGGGCGTTCTGGGCGCGCTTGAAGCCATCCGCACGATGAACGATCTCGGCATCCGCACGAAACATCCGATCACGGTGGTGAACTGGTCGAATGAGGAAGGCGCGCGGTTTGCACCTGCCATGGTGGCCTCGGGCGTTTTCGCAGGTGTCATCGATCAGGATCATGCCTGGTCGCGCCAGGACCCGGACGGCAAGCGTTTTGGCGATGAGCTGCGGCGGATCGGCTGGCTTGGCGATGAACCGACAGGGGCGCGGAAAATCCACGCCTATTATGAGCTGCATATCGAGCAGGGGCCGATCCTTGAGGCGGAAAACGTTGATATCGGCGTGGTGACGCATGGCCAGGGGCTGTGGTGGCTTGAATTCACCCTGACCGGGCGCGACGCGCATACCGGCTCGACCCCGATGGCGATGCGCAAGAACGCAGGCCTCGCTATGGCGCGGATATTTGAGCTGGTGCAGGAAGTCGCGATGGCGAACCAGCCTGACGCGGTGGGCGGTGTCGGTCAGGTGCGGTTCGCTCCGAATTCAAGGAATGTGCTGCCGGGCGTGGTGGTGTTCACCGTCGATATCCGCACCGTGGATCTGGCAAAGCTGAACCGGATGCGGGCGGCAATCGAGGAAGGCGCCGCAAAGATCTGCGCCGCGCTGGACGTCGGCTGCGCGGTCGAGGCGGTCGGGCATTTCGACCCGGTGACCTTTACCCCGGATCTGGTCAGATCGGTGCGCCGCGCGGCAGAGAGGCTGGGGTATTCCCACCGTGACATCGTTTCGGGCGCGGGGCACGATGCCTGCTGGATCGCGCGCGTGGCGCCGACCACGATGATCTTTTGCCCCTGTGAGGGCGGGTTGTCGCACAATGAGGCAGAGGCGATCAGCCCGGAATGGGCGGCGGCAGGCACGGATGTGCTGCTGCATGCCGTGCTGGAAACGGCGCAGGTCGTGGCGTGAAAAGAAAAGGCTGAGACATGACTTCTTCTCCGGTGATCCTTGCGGCGCTGCTGGCTGTTATGGGCACGGCCGCGGCGGCGGAAGGCTGGCAGCTGCAATATCTGGCGGATGGCGGCGGCTCGCGCCCGGTCGTGGTCGAGCGCTCCGAGGCCGAATTCTCCGAAGCCTATTTGCGCGATGGGGTCGGGAACGGGCTCTATCTTTCCTGCTGGACCGATGAGGGCGGCAATCGCACCATCCGCTATTCTGCCGCAGGCGAAGCGGCCTTTGGCAGCACGATCACCGCGCGCCTTGGCCTTGCCGATGGCGACAGTATCGACCTGAACGAGATGCCCTATGCCGGCGGCAGCTATTTCACCGCGCTTGGCCCGGACTCGGTGGAGCGGCTGCAAAACAGCGCCGGCGTCATCCTCTCTGTCAGGGGCGAAGAGGTCGGAACCGAATTCGATTTCGCTGCCGGGGGGCTGCGCGAGGCGCTGGCCGATCCGGTATGTGCGGGACAATAACAGGGAGAAGATCATGAGCACGGTCATCAAAGGCGGCACCATCGTAACGGCGGATCTGAGCTATGTTTCGGATGTGCTGATCGAGGCGGGGCAGATCATTGCCATCGGGCATGGGCTGAAGGGCGACAAGGTTCTTGACGCCACCGGCTGCTATGTGATGCCGGGCGGCATTGATCCGCATACCCATCTCGAAATGCCGTTCATGGGCACCTATACGGCGGATGACTTCGACTCCGGCACCCGCGCCGCGCTGGCGGGCGGCACCACGATGGTCGTCGATTTCGCGCTGCCCGCGCCGGGCCAGGGGCTGATGGATGCGCTGAAGCTCTGGGATAACAAGGGCGCGCGGGCGCATTGCGACTATTCGTTCCATATGGCGGTGACCTGGTGGAGCGAGCAGGTCTTTGACGAGATGAAAGAGGTCGCAGATCGCGGCATCAACTCGTTCAAGCATTTCATGGCCTATAAGGGCGCGCTGATGGTGAATGACGACGAGATGTTCGCGTCATTCTCGCGTTGCGCCGATCTGGGCGCGATCCCGTTTGTACATGCCGAAAACGGCGATCTCGTCGCGGAATTGCAGACGAAACTCATGGCCGCCGGCACCACCGGGCCGGAGGGCCATGCCTATTCGCGGCCCCCGGCGGTCGAGGGTGAGGCCACCAATCGGGCCATCATGATCGCCGATATGGCGGGGGTACCGGTCTATATCGTGCATGTCTCCTGCGAAGAGGCGCATGAGGCGATCCGCCGGGCGCGCCAGGCCGGGCAACGTGTCTGGGGCGAGCCACTGGTCCAGCATCTGACGCTGGATGAGAACGAGTATTTCAACCAGGATTGGGACCATGCCGCGCGGCGCGTGATGTCGCCTCCGTTCAGGAACAAACGGCATCAGGACAGTCTCTGGGCGGGGCTTTCCTCGGGATCTCTGTCCTGCGTCGCGACCGATCACTGCGCGTTCACCACCGCGCAGAAACGCACGGGGTTGGGCGATTTCACAAAGATCCCCAATGGCACCGGCGGGCTTGAAGACCGGCTTTCGATGCTCTGGACCCATGGGGTGCGGACCGGGCGGATCACGATGAACGAATTTGTCGCGCTGACCTCCACGAATATCGCCAAGATCCTGAACTGCTACCCGAAGAAGGGCGCAGTGCTGGTCGGGGCCGATGCCGATCTGGTGGTCTGGGATCCCGAAAAGACGAAAACGATTTCGGCTGCAAGCCAGCAATCGGCCATTGATTACAATGTCTTCGAGGGGCAGGAGGTCATCGGTGGGCCGCGTTATGTTCTGTCGCGCGGGCATGTGGCTGTGACGGATGGCGTGCTGACCTCTGCCGAGGGGCATGGCAAATTCGTCGCCCGCGACCCGCGCGGGTCGGTCAGCCGCGCCTATACGCAGTGGAAAGATCTTACCGCACCACGCCCGGTGCAGCGCGGCGGCATTCCGGTCACGGGTGTGTAAGCCTCGGTTGTAAAGTTTTCACCGCGCTGTAAATTCTCCGGGCGAGCCTGTCGCAAGCCCCGCCCGGAGTTCCCATGTCACGCGCCCCTCTGATCGGCACCCGCCTGCGGGAGCGGCGCATTGCGGCGGGGATGCGGCAGGGCGATCTCAGCCGGGCGGCGGGGATCTCGCCCTCCTATCTGAACCTCATCGAACATAACCGCCGCAATGTAACTCCGGAGGTGCTGGAGCGGCTCGCACAAGCGCTTGATCTTGCGCCGGAGGAGTTTTCCGAGCGGGATCCCGGCGCGCTGGTGGCGGAATTGCGCGCGGCGGCGGCGAGTTTTCCGGGGTCGGGCGCCGAGGCAGACCGGGCAGGCGAACTTGCCGGGCGCTATCCCGGCTGGGCGCAGCTGATTGCCGATCTACAGACCCATATCGCGGGGCTCAGGCAGGGGATGGCGGCGCTGAATGACCGGCTGGGTCATGACCCACATCTTTCGGCGGCCCTGCATGAGCTGTTATCGGCGCTGTCGGCGGTCCGGGCGACGGCGGGGATTCTGGTCGAGACCGAGGATCTCAGCCCCGACTGGCAGCGCCGCTTTCACCTGAACCTGCATCAGGACAGCGAACGTCTCGTGGATGGCGCCGAAGCCCTGGTCTCCTGGCTGGACCATTCCGGGGAGGAGCCGGAGAGCGTCGCCGTCGCCCCCCAGGATGAACTGGAGGCCTGGCTGGCGCGGATCGGCTGGACGCTGCCGGATGAGGCGGCACCCGATCAGATCCAGGGGCGCGAGGCGCGGGCACTGGCGCGGGCCTGGACAGGCCAGGCGCAAAAGGACATCGCGATGATCCCCGAGGCGGGGTTGCGCAAGGCGCTGGCGGCGGGGGGCGATCCGGCGCTGATTGCCGCCAGATTCGGGGTGCCGGTTCATGCTGCGATGCGGCGCATTGCCTTCCGGCCCGGTTCTGACGCCGGGCTGGTGGTCTGTGATGCGTCGGGGACGCTCTTGTTTCGCAAGCCAGTGCCAGGGTTTTCGCCGCCGCGCTATGGGGCGGCCTGTCCGCTCTGGCCGCTGTTTGCGGCGCTGGCACGCCCTGGCCAGCCGGTCCGGGCGGTGGTTGAGATGCCGCAGCCCGGCGGCGGGCGGTTTCTCTGTCTTGCCTGGTGCGAGGCGCGGCTGCCCTGGGGCTTTGCAGGGCCGGAGCTGCGCGAGGCGGCTATGCTGATCCTGCCGGATCCGGCGCCACCGGCCGACCAGGCGCCGATTGCGGCGGGAACCACCTGCCGCATTTGCCCGCGCGAGGCCTGTCCCGCACGCCGCGAGCCCTCGATTCTTGGGTCCGCGCCGGCCGCGGCGGCAAAGCCGCAGCGCGGCGCGGCACGCCCCGGTTGAACCCTCTTGCCGCAATGCAGCGCGAGATCGCCTTTTGACAGGGGCAGGAAAATCATAAGATACTGGCGTTCCGGGCCAGGTGTCCGGAACCGGGAGGGCCGGGAGCGCCGCGTCACAGGCGGTTGAACGGGGCGGAAGAAAGGCGGGGGACGGGCATGGAAAACAGCCGCAAGGTGCTGCTGGTCGAAGATGAACCGAATATCGCCGAGGCGATCCAGTTCATCCTGTCGCGCGCCGGCTGGGAGGTGATCCACCATGCCGAAGGCCGCGATGCGGCCCAGATCGCGCGAAGGCTGCAGCCAGGCCTTGTGATCCTTGACCATATGCTGCCCGGGCTTTCCGGGATCGAGGTGCTGACGGCCCTGCGCGCCGATCCGGTGACGGCAGGGGTCCCGGTTCTGATGCTGACCGCCAAGGGCCTGCCGCGCGACCGCGAGGCCGCCGAACGCGCGGGGGCGACGCGTTTCATGACCAAACCCTTTTCGAATGCCGAGATCGTGGCCGAGGTGCGCAGCCTGACCGGGGCTGGCGACATAGCCGGCCGGGCCGGGGCGGAGTCCGGCAATGTCACCCCATAATGTCGCCGCAGGGTTTGCACATCTGTTGCGCCCCGGGCCCGGTTCTGTTTCTGGTTCTGCCGAAAGCGGGTGCCGTTGCCAGGCGGGGTCGCGCCCTGTCTGCTGCCGCATCGCGCAGCGTCCTTGTCCGCCGCGCAGGGTCCGCCCGGCCGATATGGCAGGTCTCGCGTGAGGCGGCCGCTTTTTCTGGGCCGCATCCCCTATCGCCGCCGCCGGCTGCGCGATGCCGCGCGGCTGTTGCCGGTGGCGGGGGCCTTTCTGATGATCCTGCCGATCCTCTGGACGCCCGCGGGCGGTGATGGAAACCGGCTCCTGTCCTCGGATGTGATCTGGTTCTTTGTGACCTGGGCCTTGCTGATCCTTGCTGCCGCCGTGCTGGCACCGGGCCTCGCGCGCCCCGACGCGCCGCGCCCGGATGCCGCGCGTCCCGGCGTCCTGACGGGCGACGAGGAAGAAGGCTGATCCCCTGATGTCCTTCAACCTGCTGGTTGCCTCCTGCCTCGCCTATGTGATCTTCCTCTTTGCCGTCGCATTCCTCGTGGAACGCCGCTCGGGGCAGGGCAAGCTCGGCTGGCTGCGCTCGCCCTTGGTCTATACGCTGTCTTTGTCGATCTATTGCACCGCCTGGACCTTTTACGGCGCGGTGGGATACGGCGCGCGGTCGGGGCTGGAATTCATCACCATCTATCTGGGGCCAACGCTGGTCTTCATCGGCTGGTGGTGGATCTTGCGCAAACTCGTCTATATCGGGCGCCAGCAGCGGCTGACCTCGATCGCCGATCTGATCTCGTCGCGCTATGGCAAGTCGAACTCGCTTGGCGTGCTGGTCACGGTGATCGCGATTGTCGCGGTGACACCCTATATCGCGCTGCAGCTGCAATCGGTGGTGCTGGCCTTCGAGGTTTTCGCGAGCGCCGCCCCGGGCGAGGCCCGCCCGGGCGCTGGTCAGACCGCGATCTGGGTGGCGGCAGGGCTTGCGCTTTTCACCATCCTCTTCGGCACCCGCAATCTGGATGCGAAAGAGCAGCATACCGGGATCGTCACTGCCATCGCGGTCGAGGCCGTGGTGAAGCTGGTCGCGCTGATCGCGGTCGGCTGTTTCGTGGTCTGGGGCCTTGCGGGCGGTGTCTCGGGGATCATGGCCAAAATCGATGCCTCGTCCCTCCATGACTGGCAGCTGCAACCGGGGCGTTGGACCGCGATCCTGTTTCTTGCAGGCGCCGCAGTGATCTGCCTGCCGCGCATGTTCCAGGTCATCGTGGTCGAGAATTCCGATGACCGCCAGCTTGCCCGCGCCTCCTGGGCCTTTCCGGCCTATCTGCTGGCGATGAGCCTTTTCATCATTCCCATCGCCGTCATGGGGATCGAAAGGCTGCCTGCGGGATCTAACCCGGATATGTTTGTCCTGACATTGCCTCTGGCCGAAGGGCAGGGCGGGCTTGCGATGCTCGCCTTCCTTGGCGGGTTCTCCTCCGCAACCTCGATGGTGATTGTCGAGGCGATTGCGCTCGCGACGATGGTGTCGAACCATATCGTGATCCCGACCTGGCTGAGGCTGCGCCGGTCGGGCGCAATTTCCGAAGATGTGCGCTCGCTGGTGCTGACCGCGCGCAGGCTTTCCATCGCGCTCGTTCTCGCGCTTGGGCTGGGCTATTACCGGCTTTCGGGCGGCTCCGGGGCGCTGGCCGAGATCGGGCTGATCTCTTTCGCGGGGGTTGCACAATTCCTGCCGGCGATGATCGGCGGCATCTTCTGGCGCGGCGCCACGCGGACGGGCGCGCTCCTCGGGCTGGCGACGGGCTTTACACTCTGGGCCTATTGCCTGTTCCTGCCGTCTTTCGGCGATGCGATCCTGCCGGCATCGGTGCTGCAGGCCGGGCCCTGGGGTCTGAGCTGGCTGCGGCCCAATGCCATGTTCGGGACCGAGGTGATGGACCCGCTGGTCCATGCGCTGTTCTGGTCGCTGATCGCCAATACCGCAGCCCTCTGCGCCGCCTCGATCCTCAGTTTCCCCGGCCCGGTCGAGAGGTTGCAAAGCGCCGCTTTCGTAAATGTCTTTGATGGCCCTGTCGGCCCGCAACGCTGGGCGCGTGGCGAGGCGGAACCAGAGGCGCTCCTGATGATGACGCAGCGCATCATGGGCGAAGAAGAGGCGCAGGGCCTGTTCGAGCGCGCCGCCCGCGACCAGGGCAAGAGCGAGTCGATGCTGCCCGACCCGACCCCGGCCTTTCTGGCGGCGCTGGAAGAACGGCTTGCGGGCTCTATCGGGGCGGCCACCGCCCATGCGATGATCTCGAAACTGGTTGGCCTGGATACGGTCACGGTCGAGGATCTGATGGTGGTCGCGCGCGAATCCGCGCAGCTGATGGAACATTCCGCCCAGCTAGAGGAACAGCGTTTCGAACTTGCCCGCACCGCAACGGCATTGCGCGAGGCGAATGAAAAGCTGACCGCGCTGTCGGTGCAGAAAGACGCCTTCCTGTCGCAGATCAGCCATGAGCTGCGCACGCCGATGACCTCGATCCGCGCCTTTTCCGAGATCCTCGCCGAGGGCGACCTGCCGGTCGGCACTGTGGCGCGCTCGGGCGGGATCATCCGCGATGAGGCGGTACGGCTGACCCGGCTGCTCGATGACCTCCTGGATCTTTCGGTGCTGGAAAGCGGCAAGGTGCAGCTCTCCGTCAGCCTTGTGAGTATGCGCGATCTGATCGACCGTTCGATCCTTGCGACCGAAAAGGTCAAGCCAGAGCGCGATATCGAATTCATCCGTGACCAGGTCGCCGAATCCGTCTGGATGCGGACCGATGCGGACCGGCTGACGCAGGTGTTCATCAATCTGATCGCCAATGCGCGCAAATATTGCGATTCGAGCCATCCGCGCATCCGCATCGCGGTGCGGGTCAGGGCCGGGCGGGTGCGGGTCGATGTCGCGGATAATGGGAAGGGCATTCCCAAGGCGCTGCAATCCATGGTGTTCGAAAAATTCTGGCGCCTTCCCGGTGAGGCGCGGGCCTCGGGAGCCGGGCTTGGCCTCGCGATCTGCCGCGAGATCGTGACCAATCTGGGCGGCACGATCGACTATCTTCCGGGTCAGGGCGGGGCGGCATTCCGCGTGGTGCTGCCGCTTCGGATCGAGCCGGGCTGAAAAACCAGGCAGTGCGGCGCTGGCAGCGGATTTTAGACGATTTTCTCTGTCCCGTTAACTTTGCGCAAACATTCTCGCGGCCAGAATGGCGCTGCCTGGACAGAACGGGAAGCATTGCCATGAGCGAGATCCTGCGCCGCAAACTCCGCCCCGCGCATGAGGAACAGGCCCGGCCCCATGCGCTGGTTGATCAGGCCTGGCGGCTGGCGCTGGCGCGGGCTTTGCGTGAAGGGGCGGGGTTGCCGGCCGAGACCACGACCCTGACATCGCGGCCCTGCGATCTGGCGGAACTGCCGGAGCTGCCGGCTGAACGCGCGCTGATTGCGCTGCTGGACGGGCCGGGTGGCGCGATGGGGGTGGCGGCGCTGTCGCCTGATCTCACGGCCTCGCTGATCGAGATGCAGACGATCGGTCGTATCGGCGCGGGTCCGCCGGGGGCGCGGCGTCCGACCCGGACTGATGCCGCGATGATCTCGCCGGTGCTTGACCGGGCGCTGGCACGATTCGACTTCCTGGTCCGCGATCTGCCGGACCGACGGGTGGAGGCCGGGCTCCGTTTTGCATCACAGCTCGATGACGCCCGCAGCATCGGGCTTTTGCTCGATGATCAGCCCTATCATCTGATGAGTGCCGTGCTTTCGCTGGCGGATGGCAGGCGCAGCGGTGAGATATTGCTCGCTTTGCCGCTGACCGGGGCCCCGGTCGCCGAGGCCTCTGCCAATACGCCGGGGTCTGAGGGATTTGCTGCGGATCTGGGGCAGACAGAATGCGAATTGCAGGCCGTGCTGGGGCGGCGGATGCTGACGCTCAATGAAGTGATGCAGCTGGAGCCGGGGCAGTTTCTGGCACTGAACGATGCCAGTATCGCGAAGATCAGCCTGCATGGGATTGACGGGCGGGCGGTGGCGGCGGCGCGTCTCGGGCAGCAAAATGGCTATCGTGCGCTGCGGATCAGCGCTGTTGCGATGCCGGGGAGGGAGGTTGAAACCGGTGGCTCTGACATGGCCGTCGGGCGGGATTCGCCATCAGAGACCGCCGTTGGATCTTTGGACTTCCCGGCCGGCTTTCCGATGGAACAGGGGCCTGCGCCCGATCCCGGTTTCGGGCCGGACACGGGATTGGGCGAAGGGTTTGATATCCGTGTCCCGGCCTGAGCGGCTGGCCCGGAGCGGCATCGGAAGGGTTGCGCGATCCCACCAGCCCCCCGGCTCCAGTATCTCAGCTCGCGGATTTTTGCGCGGCAAGTGCCTCGATCTGCGGGGCAAGATGGGCCAGCTGATAGCCATGTTGCGCGGCAGCGGCGATCAGTTCGGCCGCAGGCCGCGTGCCAGCCTGGGACAGGGCCCAGACGATCGAGGATCGGTTGCCGCTGGCGCAATAGGCGAGGACCGGGCCCGGCGCTGCGGCAATTGCTTCGGCCTGGGCCGTGACATTCTGCATCGTCAGCGCGCCTCCGATCACCGGATTGGCAAAAAATGCAAGGCCAAGCGCCTCGGCCTGCGCGCGCATTGCCCCGGTATGAAGCTCGTCGGGGATCTCGGCATCGGGGCGGTTGTCGATCACTGCGCGATAGCCGGCATCCCTGATCGCCTCAAGGTCCTCAAGGGCGATCTGGGGCGAAACGGCATAGGTTTCACTGAGCGGGCGGATATCCATCTTGACGTCCCTTCGGAAATTCTGCCGCAGCCTACTCCGCAGAGCGGCGGGGGAAAAGCCCCGATGCGGGGCGCAGCAGCAGGTGAAAAGCGGCGTGATCCTGATCTGGATCATGGTCGGGAAAGAGAATCTGAGCAAGATCAGCCCGGAAGTACCGGCAGCCGGAGGAGGAACGGCCATGGAAATTTACAACCGATTTTCGCGATTGCAGCATCTGACGCGGAAGGCAGTCAGGCTTGCTCAGGACGGCGCTTTGCAGGATCTGAACGCGACACTTGCAGAGCTTCAGGCCCTGGCGCATCGCTTTACGGCCTTGCCCGACAGCTGCGGGCGCGAGAGTCTGATGCAACGCGAGGCGCGGCGCCTGCGCGAAGAAGAGGAAATCGAACAAAGTTTCGACAATATGCCGGTGTGACATTCTCCGACCCGGCAACGGTTGTTTCTGGTGGGCCTTTCGCGAGGGCAGACCTTTGTTGACCCCGGCAGAGCCGCTATGGGGTCCGGGCGCGATCTGCCAGGATGTCTCAATATCTGGAGGCAAAAACGCGGCCATGGCCCTGGTTGTGGAAGAGCCCGGGAGGCCAGAGCTCCGGCGGGCCAGGGCCCGCGCTTGCAGGAGCTTGCCGGATAATCAGGGTAAGCTCTTGTCAAGCAACCGGAATGTCCTGTTAACTTGCACGCCATAGAGTGACGGGTGAAGGCGGGGGCATGACTCGGGTTGAGGGGAGTGGGACTGCGGGCAGCGGTTCTGCCAGATATGCAGCTGACGCGCATGAAACGGCGGCGCCGGACAATGCCGTTGCGGGCACAGCGGCGGCACCGGTTCAGCAAAGCCTTGTCGGGCCAGACGGGCGCGTGCTTTTGCTGGAGATCGGCCATCCGCCCCTGAATGGCCTGACCCGGGAGGTGCGGGCGGCGCTTGCGGCAGCGCTCGCGGTCGAATGCAGTGCTGGAGAGACACGGGCCGGCGGCGCCCGCCCGGTGGTGATTGCCGGTGCCGCAGGCGCGTTTCCTTCGGCAACCCTAGTCGAGGCCGGCGCTGCGCTCCTCGAGGGCAATCCCTCGCTGGCCGGAATTTGCCGACAGATCGATTTTTATCCCGCGCCGGTGGTGGCGGCGATTTCCGGTCGCGCCACCGGGCCGGGGGCAGAGCTGGCGCTGGCCTGTCACGCGCGGATCATGGCGATCGATGCGCGGATCCAGTTCCCCGAGGCCGGGCTGGGCCTTTCGCCCATGGCCGGCAGCAGCCAGCGTCTGCCGCGGCTGACCGGGCCGGATGAGGCGATCTCGCTGCTTTTGAATGCGACACCGCTCGACGCCGATCAGGCGCTGGCCATCGGCCTCGCCGATCATGTGACCGAGGGCGACCCCGTTCCGGCGGCGATTGCACTTGCGGCGCGGATGCCCGCCCCGGCGCCGGTGATTGCCCGCGAGGACGGGATCCGCGACAGCACGGCATTTGGCGCGACCATCGCCCGGGCGCGGCGCGATCTGGCGCGCAATCCGATGCCGGCTCCGGCGCGGATCGTCGACTGCATTGAGGCCGCGCTTTATTTGCCGCCGGAAAACGGTTTTGCGCTGGAGGCGGTGGTCTTCGATGATCTGCTGGCCACCGGGGAATGCAGGGGGCTGATCGCCGCCGCGCGGGCCGAACGGGCGGCGCATATTTTGCCACCGGGCGTGGCTGGCAGTGGCGGTGCCGAGATCCGGACCCTTGGGCTGACCGGGGCTGGCCCGCAGCTGGCGGCGCTGGCGCTGCTGGCGCTTGGCCGGGGCCTCCGGGTGATCTGGGCCGGGCCGGAGGGTGGTGGTGACGCGGCGTCGCTGGAGCGGATCGCTGCCTGGGTGCGCGAGCGGCTGGAGGCCGAGACACGCTCGGGCCGGCTGAGCCAGGCGCAGCGTGACGCCGACTTCCTGCGGTTTGAGACAGGGCAGCCGGCCGGGGCGCTGGCGCAGGCGGGGCTGGTGGTCCATGCGCGGCCTGGGGCCGTGGCGGATGGCCTGGCCCGGCAATACCCGGCGATGCTGCATCTGGTGATTGGCGGGGGGGGCGGGCGCGCAGGCCTGACCATCGCGCCGTCCGGGCGGGTCTGCGAGATCAGCACCGGTGGCGTGGCGGGGCCGGTGTCGATGGGCGGGCTCTGGCGGCTGATGCGCAGTTTCGGCCTGCAGCCGGTGCTCAGCGGCACCCTGCCGCAGGTCGGGCGCCGCGTTGCGGCAAGCGGTCAGGCGGCGCTGTCGCGGATGCTTGCGATGGGCGTGCCGCGCCGGCTGATTGCGACGGCGCTGGAAGGCTTTGGCCAGGCGATGCCGGATTTGCCGGAGCCGGGGTCTGAGGTCGCCATGCGCGGTATGGCTGCCGAAGAGGTGATCCGGCGCTGGCTGGCGGCGCTGGCGAATGAAGGCTACCGGCAGATTGCGGATGGTGCGGCATCAGGGCCGGCTGCGGTGGATTTTCTGATGGTGCAGGGGCATGCCTTCCCGCGCTGGCGCGGGGGGCCGATGCATCTGGCGGAGGAGCGGGGCGCTATGGTGCTGCGCAGCGATCTGCGCCGCTGGCAGGAGGATGATCCGGTCTGGACGCCGCATCCGTCCCTGGACCGGCTGGTCTCGAAGGGGCGGTCGGCGGCATAAGTCTGCGCCCCGTTCAGCGGGCCGGCCCTGCGACTGATCAGCCGAGCGAAATGCCCATGATCACCATTGCGAGGCCCAGCACCGAAAGGCCAAGCGCGCCGAAATTCACCGCGAAAAGTTTTTGCAGCTCGCTGCGCATCTGTTCATCCGTGGCGCCCGAGCGGCGGATTTTCAGCCCGCGCAGGATGCACCAGAGCAGGCCGAAGACGCCAAGAAGCGACAGGAAGGCGCCGGGCCAGATCAGATAGGGCATTGAAAGCTCCGCCATGTGCTGCGGGATGCTGGCTAAACGCTGGCGGGCTTTCGCGCAAGAGGGGTCGCAAGAGCGGGCGGCAGCGCTTGAAATCGGCGGCCCCGGCAGGGTATCTGTCGGGCAAAGCATAAAGCGGAGAGCAGGAATGAACGACGCCTTCAATGTGACCGCCGATGAGCTGCGTCAGCTGATCGAGCGGATCGAACAGTACGAAGCCGAAAAGAAGGACATCGCCGAGCAGCTGAAAGAGGTCTATGCCGAGGCCAAGGGCCGGGGCTTTGACACCAAGGCGCTGCGCAAGATCGTATCCCTGCGCAAGCAGGATGCCGAGGAGCGCCAGGAAGCGGATGCGATCCTCGAAGTCTATATGACCGCGCTCGGGATGAACTGAGCAGCGCATGCGGAATATGAAAACGGGGGCCAGTGGCCCCCGTTTTCATTTCGCACTGCGGCGCTGGTTTCAGATCGCAGCGCGGCTTTGGGCGCGGATTTGCAGGCTGCGCCGGAAAAAGGCGGCGAGGAACATCGCGGTCAGCACCAGGATGATGGTGGCGGCGGGCGAGGCATCAAGCCAGAAACTTGCCCAGATCCCGGTCATCATCGCGGTGAAGCAGGCGATGCAGGCCACGACCAGCATCTGGCCGAAGCGGCGCACCAGCAGGAAGGCGATAGCGCCGGGCGCGATCAGAAGGCCCACCGCCAGGATCAGCCCGGTTGCCGACAGCGTCGCGACGATGGTCAGCGACAGAACTGCAAGCAGCCCGTAATGCAGCATCCCGACCCTGAGCCCCGAGGCCCGCGCCTGAGCCGGATCGAAAGCCTGCAGCATCAGGTCTTTCCAGCTTACCACCAGCGCCAGCGTCACGAAGCCGGCGATCAGCCCGGCGGTCCAGAGATCCTGGACACTGACCCTCAGCATATTCCCGAACAGGATATGGTCGAGATGCGCGTCGCTCTCGATCGAGGTGTAAAGCACGATCCCGGCGGCAAACATGCCGGAAAACACCACACCCATGATGGTGTCAGGCTTGATGCGGCTGTTTTCCGACAGCCAGCCAGTCGCGACCGAGGTGAACATGCCGGCGGCAAAGGCGCCGATGATCAGCGGAAAGCCCCAGATATAGGCCAGCACAATCCCCGGCAGCACGGCATGGCTGACCGCATCCCCCATCAGAGCCCAGCCCTTCAGAACAAGAAAGCAGGACAGAAGCGCGCAGGGCACTGAAATCATAGCGGAAATCAGGAAAGCCTTTTGCATGAAGGGAAACTGGAACGGCAAGAGAAACGTCTCGATCATATCGCGTCCTCCTCGCGCAGGGCAGCGGCAGCGCGGCGTTTCGTTGCCAGAAGCCCGTGTTTCGGGGCGAAGATGAAAACGAGAAGGAAGATCGCGGTCTGCAGGCAGACGATCACGCCTCCGGTCGCGCCATCGAGGAAATAGCTGACATAGGCGCCGACAAAGCTGGTCACGGTGCCGATGGCAACCGACAGCACGATCAGCCGGCCAAAGCGGTCACAGATCAGCCAGGCGGTGGCTCCGGGCGTCACGACAAGTGCGATCACCAGAAATGCGCCGACCGTCTGCATCGCCGCCACAACCGAGGCCGACAGCAATGTGAAGAAAACGCCTTTCAGAAACCCCGGATGCAGCCCGACAGAGCGCGCGTGGTTTTCGTCAAAGAACACCACCATCAGGTCTTTCCATTTCATCAGCAGGACCGCCAGCGTCACAAAGCCGATCACCGCCAGTTGCAGCGTGTCTTCGGGCGTGATGGCGAGGATATTGCCCATGGTGATCGTCTGGATCGAGACCGCCATCGGGTTCAGGGACACCATGAACAGGCCCAGCCCGAAAAACGCGGTGAAGATCAGCCCGATCACCACGTCTGATTTCAGCCCGCTCCGGTCTGAGAGAAACAGCATGGCGAGCGCCGCGAGCCCGCCCGAGAGAAAGGCGCCAAGCGCGAAGGGCAGCCCCAGCATATAGGCGCCGGCCACCCCGGGCACGACCGAATGCGAAAGCGCATCGCCGATCAGAGACCAGCCTTTCAGCATGAGATAGGCCGAGAGAAAGGCGCATACCCCGCCGACAAGCGCCGAGACCCACATCGCAGTAAGCATGTAGGAATAGGTGAACGGCTCCCAGAGGATCTCCATTCAGCGACCCTCCCGCGTGCGGGTCTCATGGCCATATTGCACCAGCGGCCGTTCATCATCGGTCAGGATCGAGACATGGCGCGGGTCGTCATCGTCATGCAGTTGATCGCCCGAAAGGGTGAAACGGCGCAACACGCCGCCAAATGCCTCTTCGAGATTGTCATGGGTGAAGGTATCGGCCGTCAGGCCATAGGCGAGTACCGTGCCCCTGACCAGCACGACGCGGTCGCAGAATTCCGGCACCGAGCCGAGGTTATGGGTCGAGACCAGCATCACGCGGCCTTCATCGCGCAGTTCGCGCAGAAGGGTGATGATCTGTTCCTCGGTCTTGACGTCAACGCCGGTAAAGGGCTCGTCAAGCAGGATCACCTGGCCATCCTGCGCCAGGGCGCGGGCCAGAAAGACGCGTTTTTTCTGGCCACCTGACAGCTCGCCGATCTGGCGGTGGCGGTAATCCAGCATATTCACCCGCGAAAGCGCCTGGTCGACCGCCGCGCGATCCGCCGCAGACGGGATGCGCAGGAACCCCATATGACCATAGCGGCCCATCATCACCACATCCTCGACGAGGACGGGGAAGGACCAGTCGACCTCTTCGGATTGCGGCACATAGGCGACAAGGTTCTGTTTCAGCGCCTCGCGGACCGAACGGCCAAGCAGGCTGATCTGTCCTTTCGCAACCGGCACGAACCCCATGATCGCTTTGAAAAGCGTGGATTTCCCGGCACCGTTCACGCCGACCAGCGCGGTGACGGTGCCGCGCGGGATCCCGAAAGTAGCATTCCTGAGCGCGGTATGGCCGTTGCGATAGGTGACCGTCACATCCTGCGCGGTGATGCCACCACCCGGATCATCGGCTGCTGTGGCCTTTGTCCGGGGGTCTGGGGTCTGCGGCATGATAGGAAGGGCTTTCTCAGCTGGAATTAAGGGAACTCTGCCACGGG